>CAVUAW010000001.1:0-11785 GCA_963739655.1 uncultured Bacillaceae bacterium
ACCCGGTTTATTGTTAGATGAGCGGATGGAGGGGGGTCAGGCACGTGCCTGACCCCCTCCCCTGGTTAAAAGGTTTCTTCAGGGAATGAATACAGCAGAGATTAGCGGTCTTTAACCAGCGGTAAGAAAAATACATAATCCTTCCATTTTATAAGTTGAGAAGGACATCGTTAAACTTCACGATCAAGACCTTGAAGTTGTGGTTATTTCGATTAACTAGATTTTACTGATTACTAAATTCAGCTAAACCATGAATGGTTGGAAAAGGGGCTTGATTAACATGAATAAAACTACTGGCGAGAGAAGTAAGTAAGCTGATTTTTTCAAAGAGACTATTCTATTGAACTCTATCATTTCATTAAACACTAGTACAATTCAGTGGTACAAATAACTGTATTCTTGCTAATTGGACTGATTTATTATGACATTTTATGAGGAAGTATCATTTAATGTTGTATAGCTTGTAAATGATGAAACAAGCTGAAATGAATAATAGGAGATGATAGATTGGGTAATTGTAGTGGATGTTGTCCGGATACAACGATATTAGGTGATCTGGCAACGGATAATTTTTGTGGTAATATCTTGCTACCTTGTGGAACTAAAAACGAGGTAATTTGGCAATTGGATAATAGTTTTTTTGTAGCGGGTGCACAGACTGCTGCAACTGTTAGTGTATTTTATGATTTGGGCTGCGACGACCTGCTAACTGTTACGCTTACAGATCGACTTGGAGGAACCAAAGTGTTTCAAATCCCTCCAGGTAATACGAGATCTTACAGTCTATTAAACATCGTGAAAGTAGATATTACTTGTAACGGTGAAAATGGAACCGTTTGTAGAGCGAAATATTGTATTGATCTCCATTATGATGTTCTGGTAGCCCCGGGATTCAATTAATCACTACTTCCGAGACTAGATGTCGTCTCGGAGGACGATTGTCCATAGTCGTTCATACTTTTCTACTTTGAGAAGAAAAGGGCTATGATTTCAAAGATAAGAAGTTTGTGAAAGGAGATAAAAAGTGGCAAAGAAATCTTCAAAAGGTAATTCTGGTTGTAATTGTGGCAATAAGGGTAGTTTGAAAATCCCTTCTACTTTAGCTGAGAAGATGAAGGGGAACGCTTCCTTTAAATCCGTGTTTCCTCCACTCAATCTTCCAAAAAAAAATTCTGAATAGGTATAAAATACACCCGCTTGGGTGTTTTTTATTTTCGAATGAACGAACTATTTCATCATTTTACGTAACTTATTAATAAAGGGCGAACCACAATGATTAGATCTAATATTTTATTATATAGAATATTGATAAAGGGTGGGACATAGTTGAATACTTCTAAGTCAAGTTGCAAGGATAAATTTGAAATTGTATGTCATGATTTGTGTGGAAATATTTTATTATCAGATCAAGTTCAAAGCTTGGAAATTTGGAAAGAGAGGATTCAAAAAAGTGTTACTGTCACAGTTTCCGTATTTAATAATGCCATTAGTAATTCTTCTATTCATATAGTAATCAATACAACAACATCTAACTGTATCGATTTTACTGTGCCACCTGGAAATACCCTCTCGGCAACCGTGGAAGATGCTAAATCGATTTTTATTTATCGGTTAGGTGAGGGGAACATTAACGGGAAATTCTGTGTCGATGCTTGCTTCCCGGTGTTTTGTAAGTCTCACCATTCAACAAAAGAAAAATGTGGACGGTGCTCGCGTCATAATTACGTGAGCGATAGGAAATCACTTTTTTGTTAATTTCATTCGAGGGGGGGGGGTCAGGTCCGCACCTGACCCCCTCAACTATGCATCTCACCGACCAACCAACTTTTTGGCCGATGGAAGCCAACAGGAATTTGAATGATCGTGGTTTTTTGTGAAGCTGCCAGTTCGTAAATGTCATCACATCCATTCACATCAAATCCGAGTAGGGGATGACCGTTCATTCCTAGTGCGCTAGCCGTTAACAATAATCGCTGAAGGAGCATTCCCGCTTCCATATGTTGAACGCGATATCCTCTGTATCCGAGATCTGCTTTGTGGTGTGTTCGGTCTCCCACGATATGAAGGCAGATTGGGACTTGATGCAGATTGACGTTGTGAAGGGACATTCCTGCCTGGAGGTCAAAACGAAAGTCACCCTCCTTAATTGTAAGCAGGGAATGAGAAGCGGGGTCATACCGGTATGCGCCGTTCGGAATTCCTGCAACTTGATAAAAGCACCCATAAATGGAGACACGAGGCATTTGCTTTTCTTCCTGATCCAAATCGTTATGGTAGGTGAAGGAATCGATGGTTTCTTTAAGAAGAGAAGCAATCTGAAACTGATCGATTCTTTGTGCGATGAAATCCAATTCAGGAGAAAATCGTCGCTGGCAAACATGAGCGAAATCTTTGGTTAGCTCCTTTGCCTCAGGTAACGCGATCTTTGACTTGCTTTCGAATATCTCTTCGTTTTGTTTTAGACACCCGAACAACCCGGTAGATTCAAGCATCGTGTCGAGATGAAGCTGGGCGATTTCAGGAAACGGCAATACTTGTTGGGAACGTTGGTAATGCGTGGTTTTAATTATTGGAATAGCCTTAACCAATTCTGTTGCGGTAGTTTCTTGGAGCGCCTCCTCATGAAGGGCTTTATGCTCTGATAGCGGGATGATCGCGTAGGTGCTTTCCTCCTGACCGTCTAGCCCAAGTAAGTGATCGATTGCTCGATCAAGAAATTGAAAATAAACCTTTGGATGAAAACGAAAGCATTTACTGACCTCCAATAGCTGACCGATGAGCGCACCTGCATCCAGTCCTTGAAGGCGATACGAAAAGTTGTGGTATTTAAAGAAGTTTTTCCAAAACATCGTTGTGATGATCACGGCCCCAAAGCAGCTAGTAAGGTCAGAGCGACTTCCAAGTGCCCTATTGAAATAGGAATCAAAATTCCCCTTACGTAGTAAGAGAAGACGATGATGCGCAACGTCATAGTGATAGATTCCGTTCGGCAGTTCCTCTAGTTTTAAATAAAGGTATAGTTCATTTGGATATAAGCCGCCTCCTGAAGGAGGGAAGCGGCGGAATGATTGCATCGTCTCAACTGATTCTCCTTCCATTGGAGAGGGAAAAGCTGTCTGGCTAAACTGAGACAACCCATAAACATACCAAAGCAAATACCCGATTGTCTTAAGGTCAGGTGTAGGGTGAAACGACGGTTCTTGGAGCGCGAGCGGAATATCATGGAGAAGTGAGTATTCCGGCAAATGGCGATAAATCTTGAAAGGAAGTGGCGCATCGTCCCAATCCACTTCCCAGTTCGGTGGGGTCACAAGGTCATTTTGGAAATGCAGCTGATGTAAGAACAGGTCGAGATCCATCACTTACCTCCTTGCCACGTTAAGGAAACGGATGCGGATAAGGGTTGAGCTCCTCGACCGTTAAGTCACGGTCAACATAACCGAGTTCTTTCGGAACTTTCAATACCCTGTTCAAGCCGGTGACACGTCTAAGGTGATGGCCGAATGTCATCGGCAGCATGCCTGGAATAATGACCTTTGCGCAATGGAGTCCATTCCGTTTAATTTCGGGTGTTGTTTGGTCGACAACGATGACATCTAATTTTAATCGGCGAAAAACGTGTAACATCATATTCAGATCATCTGTTAGGTCAGCATGACGTTTTGCCACATGAAAAGCTTCAGAAAATGTTTGCAGAGGGCGATCCTGGTTTAATAAAAATTGAAGGCGCTCTTCTGCTTCAGGAAGTCCGTAAAGCATTCCGTGATCATCCATTTTTTTGACGAGCGAAGAGTCATGGAACATGGCTAAAAATTCGTCTTTCTTCTTTTTAAATTCTTTATTTAATGGCGTGATCAGTCCCACACTTTCAAAAATCGCGCTTTTCACAGCGCGAACTGGATCCAAATGCGCACCGGCCGCACACATGAGATTTAAGCGATCTGAATCAGAGGTGTGATTCTTCGTGATCGTTAAGATGCAGGGGATGCCGTGTTCCATCGTCGCATTGTATAAGTAAAGTTCGTATCCCGTTATATCCTGCATGCGGTCGATCATCAGATGGAGCTCTTCGTCGTTTGACGAGTAAGGATCAATCTGCGGAAGCGGGAGCTGAGCATACCAGGTCATCAGAAAAGAGTCGCGTTCAAGCACTTCCATCATTCCATAGAAAATAGCTTCTTCAAGACTTCCTCCGATCGCGCATCCATTGGACGTTTCAAACACAAACCCATCCCCGCAGCCCATGCTGTAATAAGCGAGCCGTTCCGGAACGAGAATAGGCTTCGTTTTTAATGAGTGAGTAGCCCCATACCCAGTTCATTTTTCGATCAGGATGAAACGGGGTAAATGGATAGGCCTTCTTCGCATACTGCTCTTGTGCATGAACGCCAAGATGAAGGGGATTCAAGGCGCGGTCCAGGTTACGATAGGAATCGTGAACAACGGTTCTTTTTCCTTTCGGATCAATGCCACAAGACCGTTCCAATCCTTCCAATATGGCTGTCATTTCACTCATGGCATACGAATTTGTCCTTCCTGCCGAGCCTTCATTTCCGGTAAAGAGAGGAAGGTTGACGATGGCATCGGCGAACGCTGTTTCAAAATCAATCATGAGACGATTTAAAAGACCTGTGCGTGGATCAAGATAATCTTTTGAAAGTACGTTGCTCAGGTCGTTTATCGAGCGACATCGATAGCTATCTTCGCTGATTTTTACACTTGGTTTCAACGTAATCACGGCATTCGTTTGCGAGTCTTCTGGAAGGTGGCTGCAAACGGTACAATAGGCGTCTGGTAAGATACGATGGCGAGCGCTCTCAAGAGAGCTCAAATTGATAAGATGAATTGCCCCTTCTAATTGAGGTGTCTCTGAGTCAACCAGATGCTGGACTTCATTTTTGATCAGTTGAGCCATTTGGAGAAGGCCTGTTTGAGAAAGCCATTCATCATGAATGCCGCTATCAGCCTCGCTTAATGCCTGTTGGATACTCCATAGATCTTCTCGGTCGTTCGCTGCCATCATCTTTCTTGTATCGGCACATTGGGAACAGCCTTCTCTACCGGGGCGAACGAGTGGACCGACCACGCCTTCGCCAAATGATAAGAAGCCCCGTAGCCAATTGATACCGAGCTCGCGCGCCACTTCTTCCGCTTTACGGTGGATCGTTGGATTCCAATAATCATCTATGACGAGTAACAATCTCGTACGCTTAGATATCGTACCATCTAAATCTTGAAGGAGGTTCAGGTGATAGTGGGGAGCCAGTTCTTCCGCTACGCGTTTTTGTAACATCCCTTTTCCTACTAGGGTAATGCCAGTGCTCACGTCATCTCCCCCTTCCTGGCAACACACCATAGACTTCTAGATAGCCATCTTGTTCAAAGGTTTCGAGACATACTTTAACAAAGGAAAGCTCCTTTTTATGTTGTTCGAAAAGGTTTACCACTGATCGGAGAACGTCAGCATGGTCGTTCGAATCATAGGCGGGAATATCGATGGAGCGGATCGCTTGTTCTTCAAAGTGAATTTCTGAAAAAGAGGGAGCAGTGGAAGTTGATTTGTTTTGTTCTGCTTTAACTGCATGAAGTAGCGCGCAGCGCAAAGCCAGCGTGAGATTAAAACCGACACTTCCGTACCAGCGGTTATCTTCCGCTTTTCTCCACACGACAGGAAGACCGTTGGTATCTTCTCCTAAGCCTAGCTCCGGTACTTTCTTCATAGTGGTTAAAGCCTTCAAATAGTATCGGCAGAGATTGTCTTCAACCTTATGCAATGCAAGCTTCGATACGTTTTCTATACACTGATCCGCTTTCTCATTCCATTCCTCTTCTAGCATGGTTTGCAGTGCGCGGCCGACACCTTCAACGAACGTTTCTCCTGCTCCCAAGTAGAGGTTGGTTTGCATCTGTTTACACTTTTCCAATTGTGAGGGGAGTGAGGAGATGATGTCATCCTTTAAAGGCATTACGTACTGCTCAACTCCAATCAATCCAGCTTCCCGCCTTGCTTCTTCGTGGGTCAAAGCAGCACTCACAAGGCTCGGGTGTAGGGGAGAGGACTCAGTTGGTTTTACGTTAACTACTTGAATCTCACATTGAGACAGTGGTAATTGACTCAGCCCACCTTCTTCCCAGCGATGAAAAATACCTAATTGACTTGAGGTTAATGTACTGAAATAGTAAAGCAGCTCGTGTTGATCTTTGTTCCCCTCATTGGTACTAATCTTTTCTAATACGTTTTCTACTCTTATCACCTCGGGTTTTGCGGATACTAGCGGATGAGGTTTATAGGAATGCCATTTGCCTTCAAGGGTCTCGAGGGTAAGCAGGTACATTTGGTTGGTCGACAGCACAGGCACACCTGTGATCTTTTTAAACAATTCAAATACGATCACATTCGCTAACATGGCCCCGGCTGGAGATGAAAATGAACTTGGTTGATGAGTGTTTCGTGCTTTCCGGTTTATGCTCTGCCAGGCAGATTCCCAGCAACCGTTATCAGGACTTACAAGTGGGCCAGCAGCTCCAACCTCTCCATGACAGAGAGCTGGGAGAAACAGTTTTCTCTTTTCTTTGCAGGCATGGAGGATGCTCCGTAGTTCCTTCACGTTTCCTTGCTGTGAGACATATAAAACCGCATCGAATGGGTCGACCTGATCATCCCAGGTGATCGGGTCTTTTTCGTTTTTTAATAAAATTTCAATGGAAACGTCAGGGTCTGTTTTTCTTGCAGCCGTCTCTAGTTCCCTTATTCTTTGGTGACTCGTGTTCTCATCTGTAAGTAACGTATGGAATCGAGGCAAGCCGGATGTAAGCAATGATGAAACCAGTCCGATTAACATGGGTCCTTCTCCAATGGCTAAAACGTTTTTCTGACGGTATTGCTGAAACCGATAGGCTCCTGAATCACAGAAACTCTCGATAAATTCAATCTGTGCAGCGCATTTCTCCGCCACATGTTGCTTCAACTGATGAGGACGGTCTCTACTAACGTCACGAAGAAATCCATTCGTAAATAGGGTATCGGTAATCTCGTAAACCCGATCGCGATAGGGTTTCGATAAGCCATCTGTTAGGCTTGCTAGCGAATGTTCCCCGGTATACATCGGGAGAAGTTTTTCGATCCATTGATGAATCGTGCTACCTTCCATACGAAAGGAAGCTGAATTGTTCCTGAAATAAACGCTCCCGCTCGGTTCCGGCATGAAGAAAGTACCCTTCTTCAGCTTTAAACACATAGAAGAATGGACATTCGTCATGACACACCTCCTGATCCACTGATCTGACTTCATACTATGAGTCTATGTCATTCACTTTGTCTCATATGTATGGACACAAAACAAGAACCCCTTAAGGAGAATTCTTCAGGGATTCTTGTGAAATGAATCTTTATCCAATTTAAGGTGACATCCTCACCTGAAACCGTAGGTCAATCAAAACCAATAGAGGAGCAACTAATCTTAAATAGGAAAGTTTCCCTTTAATGATAAGCCAGGATTCTTATCGATTCAGCGTCCACCGCAGCGACCGCATCCTCCGCACCTTGCACAACCTGCACATCGAGCACAACGAGCGCACCCACCGCAACCGCCACAACCACCACAACCACCGCATCCCGCACATCCTACACAACCTGCGCAGCGGAAACAGCCAAAGCAAACAAATCCAATTAAGCGAGAAGAATTTGGATCAGTATGCGTATAATTGGTTTGCTCACATGGAACTAAATTCTGGGCATGGTATTCTCCTACATCTAAGTGTTGGAGATCATTTTGAAATTGATTCATCTATTTCACCTCCATCGACGTTCATTCACAATTGTCTGGAATGAATTGCGTTTTCCTTATCGATCACCTAATGAAACACTTTCTCCAACAAAATATGAAGATTGACTGGGTATTGTTACTAATTAGAGGGCGGAATTTTGCTGCAATCACCAAATCGTAAGCAGAATTTGGGTATATGTTCGTTTTCATAGTAGCTATAGTAATTTTCATTATTTGGATTACGGTATTCAGAGAATTAGTGAAACCACGGCAGATCCGAGCTGGATGGTTGTGGATCAGAAGGTCGAAAGCTAGAATTATAGGTAAGGAGGGAGATGATAACATGAACGAAGAACAGATTTTTCAACAGATCAACCTGGTAAGGAAAGCGACGTTGAAGGTAATGGAAAGTGTCACAGAAGAACAGGCAGATAAACAGCCGGAAGGGTTTAGAAATACGATCCGCTGGAACCTTGGCCACATTTACGTGGTGCAAAACGCATTGATTGCGAAGTACGGTGGCAAATCGGTCGAAACACCTTCCCTCTTCCTTAAACTGTTCGCACCAGGAACAAAACCGGCTGATTGGCAGGGCGACGTCCCGTCACTCGTTGAGCTGAAGCAGGAACTTGAGAAACAGCCGGCTAGACTGAAGGAAGCGTTGAGCGGACAGCTAAATGATGAAGCAGCAGAAGCCTTCTTATCCCTGACGACGGTTGGAGAAATTCTTAACTTCACGTTGTACCATGAAGGGGTACATACTGGTACGATCAAAGCATTGAAAGCAACAACGGCAGAGTAAAAGGGGAAAGCTGACTAGATGTGTTAGTCGGCTTTTGCTTGTTGGTGCATGTATCAATGGCAAGAATCCTCTTGTGCGATTTTTCTAGATGGTGGACAATCGTTCCTAGAAGGCCAGAATAACAAGCTTCCAATGACAAGAGATTATGTATATGAAAAGAGATCACTTTTTACTTAAGTGGTCTCTTTTTGAAGCGAAAAAAGGACTTATGAAGGGGAGTGGTGTGGCTGACCCTTTGCCATCAAATCACTCGAATATGATGAGAAGTTTGCGTAGGATCAGATGGGTATAGGGGAGATGTCTACTTGAGAGGAGACTTTTATGAAAAAAGATTGACTTAACCAGTCTGAACCATTATTATCATTATTAATAATGATAATAATGGTGAAGTTGAACTGGAAAGTATTTAGTTAAATGGGATATCGTGAAAAATTGGTTAAGGGAGAGGCGTGATCGATGTGGTTAGCAATTCAGTTATTGTTTCCATGTTTGTACCGATTATTTTTTCATTTGCATTATTTATAGGCTTAATTCTTTTTTATAAGAAGAGAACGGGAATTGCGCTGAAGCCATTAATCATTGGCAGTATCGGGTTTATCGTTTTGACGCAGGTACTTGAAAAAGCGTTGCACGTGGTTGTTGTGCTCAATTTTCCTAACTATGCAGATCATCCGTGGTTGTTCGGGTTGTATGGTGGGATGGCCGCGGGAATTTTTGAAGAGTTGGGCAGATTTGTTTTATTTATCTGGCTACTGAAGAAATACCACGATTATAAGGGTGGCTTATCTTTTGGGATCGGTTGGGGAGGTATTGAAGCGATCGTGCTGATGCTTTCGGTCGTTCTTCCGAATATCCTATTTGCATTTATGATCAATGCAGGGACGTTTGAAATTAATCTAGGTGAGCGACTTTCTTGGGACGAGATGAATGTGATAAAGGAAACGGTCTTGAGTCAGGGGATATCCTTTTACTTACTTGCAGGAGTTGAGAGATTTTTTGCTGTGTTCATTCAGATTGCTTTAAGTCTTTGGGTGCTGTATGCGGTTATGAAAAGGAAATTCGTCTATGTCATTTATGCTGTGCTCACTCATGCTGCGATTGACTTTCCAATCGTCTTTTTTCAAACAGGGCATTTTACGAACATCTGGGTGGTCGAGGGGTATGTGGCGTTGATTGGCGTTCTTGCGATGGTTGTGATAAAAAGATTGAAAATAAGGGTGATTGGTTTGGAAGGATAGTGTCAATCTAGTAAAAAACGAGAACGCTCAAAGCTGATGTTTTGAGCGTTCTTGTTTTGAGAAAGTAGTTGGGAAGGGTACTACCTTATCGTGTTAACTCTCGCCATGTTCATGATCTTCCATATCCCACTTGTGACCAGATTTCCCCATATAATAGAGAAAGCCTGCTGAAGATAAGATCGTTAAGACGGCTATGAGTAAGCCCATTGTCGAACACTCCTTACCTGGATTTATATCTCTTATTATGTCAAATGATGTAAAGTGATTCAAGGTGGGGGTCAGGCGCGGCCTGACCCCCACCTACTAAAGACCTATAAAAGCACAACGCCGATCATAATGAGGGTGATGGAGATCATTTTTCTTTTTGTTGTTTTTTCGTTGAATAAGAGGATACCTGCGACTGTGGTTCCTGCAATGGAGCCGCCTGACCAGATGGCATAGGCTAATCCAATTTCGATTGTTTGAACGGATAGGGTGAGAAAGTAGATACATAAACCAAAGAGGAAGAAAGCAGATATGCCTGGTAATTTTCGTTTGAATCCTGCAGATTGTTTGACTGCGATACTTCCTAAGATTGAAAACAGTAGTGCTAGTATGAGATAGATCATACAGAATTTCCTCCCTCTCTATGGTGTTTGCTTTTTGTATTTAAGCCATATATTCCGATGACAATCAACGCAATGGCTAGGAATTTCAACAATGAAGTGGACTCTTGAAAAAGAATGATGCCCACAACAGCGATGATTACCGTACCGCCACCTGACCATAAGGCGTTGATCATTCCTAAATCATGATCTTTTGTTAGAAGAATGTAGAAGATGAGGGCGATCGCATAACTTAAGACGACAACCATACTTGCTCCGAATTGGCTGAATCCATCCGTATATTTCATGAATGTAGCCCCGATCACTTCGAAGACTACCGCTAGCCCTAAAAACACATATACGTTCTTCATTGTCATTCCTCCTGCTTATCGTTCATTATCACATTAGTGGTGATTAGGTATAGAATAACGTGTTAGATTCACCTATGGGTAATACGGAAAAATCATCTTTTCATAACTTCAGGTTATAATAGAATCAAAATGTACTTCGTTCGAAATGGCGATTGCTTAAAAAATTGAATGGAGAGGTGAAGAGGATCTTGCTTCATAAGTTAAAATACTTTATTGAAATTGCGGACCAACGAAGCTTTACGAGTGCTGCCAGAACTTTTTTTGTATCACAGCCTGCACTGAGCAAGCAGATGAAGAAATTGGAGGAGGAGTTGGGATTTGAGCTATTTAATCGCTCTGTGAAAGGAGTCGAGCTCACACAGAAGGGGAAGTCGCTATACGAGGATTTGAAGCCACTTTTCACTCAAATTGATAAAACGATCGGACGTTATCAGCGGTTTGACCAAATACGATTTGGATCGACCCCTATTTTAAGCACCTATTTCCTACCGAGCTTTTATAAGAACCTTACTTATTCAAACGTTCACGTTGTTGCGATTAAGGAAGATAGTCAGGAGCTAGTCCCATTGCTAACAGCTCAAGAACTGGATGCTGCGATTGTACAAGATGTGTCTTCGGTCGATGGTTTGTTTTCATCTCATCTTTTTAGCGAAAATTTCGTTGCGGCTATACCAGTTTCTTTATCACTGGCTTCGAAGAAAGAAGTAACGATGGACGAATGCTTTGAGTACACGCAAATTATACCTCCATCAGGAGGGCTTTCCGAGCAGGTTAAAGAATTGATGCGCCAACACCACTTCAAAGGTGACGTGCTTGAAACACATTATTTAGGCATGGGAGGACTTGTTTCGCTTGGTGTAGGGATTGCGTACCTTCCGAAGATGATGGCCGATGCCATCGAACAAAGAGGGGTAACCTTTCTACCAATAAAGGATGCACCATTAAAGAGACACATGTATCTCTATGCTCAAAATCTTTCTGTTTTGGAGCTTCTTTCGGATTCGCTTCGCAGTAAATAAAACAG
>CAVUAW010000002.1:0-7425 GCA_963739655.1 uncultured Bacillaceae bacterium
AGGGAGTAAAAAAAGAGCTAGAGCTGAAAAGAATAACCGAGGAAGCAATAGCGAACATTGAAGAATTTGCACAAGAATGGGTGAATAAAGATATCAGCTATTTCCAGACCTTCTCGGCGAATAACCCAAGAATCACGGAAGGGTTGAATGAGCTTGAAGAGCTCACTTCCTATCTCAAAGGACTGAATTTGATTGAACAATGTGTTTTTAATCCTTTTCTAGCAAGAGGACTTGATATTTACACAGGGACGATTTATGAAATCTTCTTATCGGATCAATCGATCACCTCAAGCATCGGAAGTGGTGGCCGATATGATAGTGCGATCGGCGGATTGCTTGGAAATAATGCAGCCTACTCAACAGTTGGAATCTCTTTCGGCCTTGACGTCATTTTAACCGCATTGAAAGGGAAAAACGTAAATTTAAATAATGAGGAAAAACCTGAATATGTCATTATACCGATTGGCGCAAAACGAGAAGCGTTAATGGTAGCCTCTTCCTATCGAAGAAAAGGAGTTAGGATAGAAGTAGACATGACCGGGAAACGTATCCGAAAATCCATAGATCGGGTTAATAAAAGAGGGATCGAGAAGGTCATTTTCATTGGAGAAAAGGAAGTTGAGAATAATGAAATCGTCGTGAAATTTTTAAATGATGGATCCGAAGAACGTCTTCCTTTTACGTTTTAAGTATGCTCCTCACGTGAAAAAGAGGTAAGGGATTTCTCCCTTATCTCTTAACAATCATATTGACAGAAAAAGAGTCATCCCTGAAAAACGTAAGGAACTGAAGATTGAAGTAAGTCAGCAACACCATTCCGATAATATGGCATATGCTCATTGGCTTCCTTCAAATCAACCCACTTTACGTCTGATATCGTTTCCGTATCCTGAATGGCTAGTTCGCCTTCCACAACCTTAGCTCTAAATGTAATAAAATGAACATGGTGATCGCTCTTCGTCATGAACCCTTCATTCACACTCACAATGTCTCCTATTTCTATAGTTAATCCCGTCTCTTCTTTTGCCTCTCGTTTCGCTGCTTCCACGAGGGTTTCTCCTTCTTCAACCGCTCCTCCAGGCAATGACCAATTATTGTGTTTGATATTTTGGACCATTAATACCTTTTCATTTTCCTCGTTATACAAAAGCGAATAAACTACATCAACTCTTATCATCTGAATCACTCCTTCGTTTCATCCAGTTTGTCCTCACCAATCGTTTCATTCACGCTTTAATAATCTCTCTCCATCACCGGCTTGCCACAAGAAAAGAACAAAAATAGTGGAATTCTCTTTCTACGCTCATATTCATTTTCATCTTCAAAATATTCTTTGCGAGGCGTACCTTCTCGAAGCTCTTGGATTTCGAATCCTGTCTGCTGGAGCAATCGGAAATATTCTTCGATCGTTCTGTGGTACTTCACAACCTCTTCCCCAATCCAGGGTTCAACGCGTCTACCCGGGTGAAAGTAATCATCAACGATCCAGTTCGAACGTTTACCACCCTGCATGCTTTTAAAAGACGCCGTTATGACGGGGTGCTGCACACTGAATACAAACCTACCCCCGGGTTTTAGCGTACGGTAGACGCTCTTCATGACTTGGTCAACATTTTCTATGTAATGCAGAACTAATTGAGATACGACACGATCATATGTGTTCTCTGGATACCTATACTCTTCTAGAGAAGAGTGTTCAACATGTCCATTTGTCCCTTCTAACTTTACTGAAGCACGTTCGCACATATTCTTCGAACCATCGATTCCTAAGTAGAATAAACAATCCTTATCCAATAATTCGAGACCGATCGAGGCATCACCACACCCCAGATCCAGCACTTCAAGACCACTAACTTCTCCCAGTAGCTCTAGTAACTCTGGATTTTCTATCAGTTTGTTTGGACTCTCATTTCGGTGTCTCCTGGCCATATAATGATCATAGAAATCCTTATTGTCATATACAGATGAACCTTTGTATTCCAAATACGCTTCCTCCTTTCATTTGTTTCCAACCAACTAGTAGCTTTTCTTTCCTTTAATGGCTTTTGTAGCGATAAACGATTTACTATAGCGATCGATTAGGCGGCTTCCGCCAAATCATCTTCATAGAATCCAGCGAGCAAAAATCCTGCCTCAATTTGTCCTTGAATTTGATCTTCAAGCGTATGACCGAATTCAAGTGCATGATTGTTTTCTTTGTAACCTCCAAGCTCGTTTTCACTTAACTTATCGAATGGAGAATACGGAATGCTGTTTGCTGAACATCAAGAATTCCTTTGTCTTCTTTATCATCATCAAAAAGGTATAGCAGAGGATTCGTAAATCCAGAAATGAGTGTGCCTCCCTCTTTTAATACTCTCGATGCTTCTTTCCATACAGGTAGAATATTCTCGACAAATACATTCGAGACTGGATGAACGATGAGATCAAACGTGCTATCTTCCAAAAACGAAAGATCTGTCATATCCCCTTTCATCGTGGTTAACTGTAATCCTTCACGCTTTGCAACAAGCGCATCTTGCTCAAGCTGCTTCTCAGAAATGTCCACCACTGTAACAACCGCTCCAGCTGCAGCAAGAATCGGTCCCTGTTGTCCTCCACCTGAAGCAAGACAAAGGACGTTTATTCCACTGAGCGATTGTGGAAACCAATGACGAGGGACGGAGCGTTGTGTGGTAACTGTAATCTCCCAATTTCCTCTCTTACTCTCATCTATCAATTCATGACCAACCGGTTTGGTATACACAACCCCTTCTTGCACTTTTTTATCCCACACCTTGCTATTATATTCGTTCGTTTTCACAATCACGCTCTCCCTTTTAGGTGTTTATCGACTAACCTGTTTATTAACATAGTCTACTTATTAAAACTGATGGTGTCTACTTCTTTCATTATAGACTCTATTGAACTGACTGAAAAATTAAAATTCATGTCAATTAAGCCTATTCATTTATTACTATGCTTTATAAGAGTCAATCGCACATTTTCTCTAATTTGGACAAAATGACGTGTCTTTGTCTTGCCGAGATACATATGATGCCATTACATAAGTTTACTATTCGAAAGAAAGGAAGTTATAGAAGTGAATAATAATTTCTCGTATTTAAAGGACCATATCGGTCGACAAGTTCGCGTTGACCGTGGTGGACCAGAATCACAGGAAGGGAGACTACTAGGACTCGAAAAAGATTTACTCATCTTAAAAAGTAAAGATAACGTTGTTTATTATTATCAAACGTCACATTTAAAAAGTATCACTCTCGATTCAAAAGAAGAACTCAATATGGCACAAGAGAACTGGGTAGTCAATTTTGTAGAAGGTAGCACGCTTCACAGTGTTCTGGAGGAATTGAAATACACTTGGGTACAAATTAACCGTGGAGGACCTGAGAAAGTAGAAGGAGTTCTAAGCGAAGTTGAAAATGATCACCTCATCTTAGTGAAGAATGAAGAACTCATCCATATTTCTCTTTTTCACATTAAGAGCGTAAGCAGCCCTCAAGACAGCCAAAACACTGATCAGGAAGAACAAAATGTAACAAATGGCAATGAAAACGAAAAAGAAATGACAGGAAATTCTTCACAAGACAGTATGAAAATTTATGCTCTTTCTGCTCCACCGTCATTAAGAAGATATTCATCTAAATGGAAAGGAATTGTAAAATGATGAACAAATTTAGTTATTTAAGTGCTTATATTGGACGATCAATCAAAGTGGATCGTGGGGGACCTGAGTCACAAGAAGGTATTCTCGTAGCGTTGAAAGATGACTTTCTAGTTCTTAAAGGATCAGGGAACATGCTTTATTATTATCAGCTTACACATTTGAAAAGTGTGTCTGTCAATTCACAGGACGGTTTTCGATCCAGCCGATACATGAAAAAAGAAGATGTAGTGGAAGGTGAGACGTTGGAAGAGATGCTGCAGAACTCTAAATACCGATGGGTACGTATTAACAGAGGCGGTCCAGGCAAATCAGAAGGTGTTATCGACAAAGTAGAAAACGATACAGTGACGATTATTAACAATAACGAAATTCTCACTCTTCCCCTTTTCCATATTAGAAGTATCGCGCTAGAAGTAGCGAAGGACGAGAAAGACGGAAACAAGAATGACTAATTTCAATAGTGATCATATTGCGTTCCTTGAAGGCATGCAAGTTCAAATCAATTTAAAAGGTCCAGAAGCAAAATCTGGCTTACTTCTTAGTGTAAAGAATGATCACCTTGTACTCCAAACAGAAAATGAAGTCATCTATTACAATCTCGATCATGTTAAAAGTGTGACTAAAAATACGAAGCTAAACTCAAACTCCTCTTTAGATTTGAAGGAAGCTTTTGTAAATGGTGATTCATTTGAAGATGTGCTAGCCTCTATGCCTTACAAATGGGTGAAAATTAACCGTGGTGGACCTGAACACGTCGAAGGCGTACTCAGTAAATTCAAAGACGACCAAATAATCCTGATTAAAGATCGTGAACTGATTCACCTCTCCCTTTTTCACATTAAAAGCGTTAGTACTGGAACTATTAACAATAAACAATCTGAAAAAGAAAGTTGAAAGAAAGACTGCCACTCTACAAAAGATGAAGGAAGAAATTCGTTCAACATCAAGAGTAATAAGCAAACACGATACTCGATTTCTCAATGATGTCAACCCTCGCAATTACTGTCACTTTTGGAATTATCCACGTAGATTTAATGAGACGATTCCTACAGTAGTTGGAGCCCCTCTCCTTCTACTGTTTGGTGTCGTGTCGCTACGTGATGTAGTTCATCCAAGACTTATGGTGAACAAATTTTCTATTATTCGTTAATCTTCCATTGAGAGAGTTATGATATGAGAGCCTCTGTCTACTAGGTTGGCGTGACCTATCTAAGAGAGTGCAGAACAAAATAGGGGAAGTTTTAGTTTTTTCTGACAACTTTTTCACTAACCACGCTATTTATTATTCAAGAAGATCCTTTTACTTAATCCCCCAAAAGGAGAGGAGGTCAGATGTGAGGAACATCACTGACCTGATCGATGAAACAATTAAATTAAAAATTACTGGAGCTGGTGAAATCGTAGGTATTTTGATAGACGCTGGAAATGATATTCTCGTTCTATATGATAGTGAACAATTTATCTACGTCTCACAAATCCATGTTCATTTCTATGAAGTATGCACGTTGGAAGAAGATAAAATCATCAAACCTAACGAGCTTTCCTTCAAAGAGAATGAAACATTAAACACAATTTCATTACGTAAAACACTCCAAGAATCACGTGGTGTTTTTACAGAATTATTTGTCACAGGAAATCAGAGTTTACATGGATATATTACAAGCGTGATGAATGATTACATCGTCTTCCAGAGCCCGATTTACAAAACGATGTACATTTCTCTTAAACACCTTAAGTGGCTCATTCCTTATCCAGAGGAATTACGCCCATATGAATTAACACAAAATGAATTTCCCGTTGTGCCTATAGGTTTGTCGTTATCTAGAACACTCGAAGAACAACTCAAAAAAATCGTTAACCAGGTTGTAATCTTTGATATTAATGAGAATCCTAGCAAAGTAGGAAAACTGACAAGTGTTCATGAAAACCAAATTACCTTAATGAGAGCAAGGAATGAATCGATCTATTTAAACTTCCATCACATTAAAACCATCCACTTCCCATGATTCTTTCTCACTTATTCAAATGCATTGTCCGTTCAATTATACGGACTTTTTGTTTGTTGCTAAATGAATTAGAAGCGATATGGTCCGATAAGAAGTGTAAGAATCAAGATATTAATCGCTATTGTGTAACCAAACTTCTTCAGCATTTCCTCCTTGCTTAGATGGAATGCTTTCATTACGATGATAGAGACAATTGCACCGATAACAGGAACAATAATCGAACTCTCTTTAAACGTTAAATAACTCGGCGCGACCATATAAAAACGTTCGTTCATTTGAAATTGTAGTAAGGTGATTTGAGTTACAAAATAGAGACCAAAAGCAGTGTAAAGAACCCAGTTTTCACCTGATTCTATCGAATTGGTTTTGAACATAAACATAGTGAGCAGAAAGACTCCAGAAGGAGCAATCCACGTCATCGCGATTAGAAATGTTATGAAAGCCATCGATAACGCTAGGCCAGTATGGGATGCAGCTATTTCCATGTCATTTAAGGAAATAGCTTTACTTGCTGAAATCGCAGACTTATTTGTGGTAATACCCATCAATTTGTATGTTAAGTTCTCCATGGACGTGCCCGAAGTGGCTTCCTTCCACATCACATGATCATTGCCGACTAGGAACGGATAATTGGAGCGATTCATCGTTCTCGTTAGCTGTTCAGCTTCCCATTTCCCTTCCGATAAGACAGCCTTAAAAATATTCGTTTCCTGTTTAAAGCTTGAAACGCGAGCCTGCGCACTAAATAGCACTGTGAGTTTCCCATTTACTATGGACAGATTAAGGTGATTCGGACTATCGACTCGAACTGTATCGCCTTCAGGATAAAAGGCAATATGCTTTGGTTCTAGAGAACGAACCTCTTTAACGTTACCTGAAAGATAATAAGCTTCATGCGAGCGATTGCTTAGGCTGTATTTTGTATACATTAAATTCAATACGTTATCTTCCAAAATATATTGAAAGTTCGTATATGTCTGGTTCATTTTTTCTGTATTCAATTGAAATACACTCGTCGCTTCATAACCGTTATCCTTTTTTTGAAATAATGTTCCATTGAATTCTTGCTGGGTATGATCAATCATTAAGATTGATTCCCCGTTAATCAATACACGATTGATTTCCTTATTTGTTCTCGTTATTACTTTTGAACTTCCATCTGCTGGATCTATCGAATACAGCTTATCTTTCGTCCAGAACGCGATCACGTTAGGAGTACTGACAAACCCTGATACCCCATCCGCTAATTGTTTCGTTGCACCATCTATGTATTGCAGTAAATGATGATTTGAATCCATGTAGATATATTGCTCTCCATCTGTCCATGGAACAAATTCTTTAGAGGCATTCAGCTGTAATGGCTCTTCTTCCATGATTTTGTAGTCGTCAGTGGAAGAAATCTTCTGAATCTCATTGCCATTACTTGAAATCACTTGAAAACGATCATCCTTCTTAATTACAAAGGGCTTATTATTATTTTTCGATGATAAGGAAAGATCAAACTCACGGCTCCAACCATCGGCAACTGGCGTTCTCTCAATCTGTAAAAAATGAATAAAAACAAGAAATGATAAAGCAAGAGCAATACCAAACAAGACAGGTATGATCGGTTTTTTAATAAATGACATTCAATTCCCCCACCCCTGGATTCATCTTCAAAAATGAAGCTATATTACTTAATTTCTTGGCACCAACATCACAGCCACTCCTATTAAACACATAAATGCTCCAATTAAATCGTAGATATCCGGC
>CAVUAW010000003.1:0-68978 GCA_963739655.1 uncultured Bacillaceae bacterium
GAAAGAAATGTTCAAACATACGATTTTAAAAGAGCGCTTCGCTTTTCTCAGGATCACATCAGAATTTTGACGCGAATTCACGAGAACTATGCTCGTCTCCTGACAACTTATTCTTCCGCGCAGCTTCGGACGATTATCCAAGCCTCCGTTCATTCTGTTGAACAGATGCCGTTCGAAGAATTTGTGAAGTAAGTCGATTACAGAGAACTCTATTCTCAGCCTTTTTGTCGCTTCGCCAATTACAGGGACAAATGGTTCTTGAAGTAGCACCTGAGCTCGCTTATACGATGCTTGATCGAATGCTTGGTGGACAGGGGAGTCACCCTGATAAGCTAACTCATCTAACGGAAATTGAGACGATGGTGATCGAACGTATTTTTAGTAAAATTCTTGAAAGCTTTCAAGATGCATGGACATCTGTTCTAAAGCTGAAAACAGAATTGAAGGAGCTTGAAGTCAACCCACATTTTCTTCAGATTGTATCTCCAAATGAAACGGTCGTAACCGTTACGTTAACTGTAAAAGTGGGGGATGTGACAGGAGATATTCGTGTATCTATTCCTCATGTCGTACTTGAGCCGATTATGCCGAGACTTTCTGCACATCACTGGCTCTCAATCAAAAGAAGGATCGAGAACCACAGGAGAGTAAAGAACTTGAGAAGCGACTGAAGAAAACAAACCTTGGCATTATCGCTGAGCTTGGTCACTCTGAGATCACAATTGAAGAATTTTTAAATCTTGAAGATGGTGATGTCATTCGGTTAAATCAGACTGTGTCTGATCCCTTGATCGTGAAGGTTGACGGGATGGTGGGAAGTTCCCATGGACAGCCCGGAACTTCGAAAGGTCGGATGGCCGTGCAAATTACTGAAGTGAAGGAAGAGGAGGAAGTTGGCCATGGCGGATGATCGCCTTTCACAAGAAGAATTAAATGCTTTATTTTAAGAAACGGCGGCAGGAAAGGAGGAGTATAACGTGCAGTTTCATGCGATCGAAAAGGAAGCACTGAACGAGCTTTTCAGTGTTTCAATGGGAACTTTGACCACAACGTTATCTTCTGTTTATTGCAGGAAGTTGTTGTATCAAATGTTACGATGAACGTCATATCTGAAGGTCGCTTTCAAGAAGAATTAACGCTTCCATATGTCGAAGCCTCTACTCGCTATGAAGGAGCAACTTCTGGGGAAGCGGTGTTTATGTTAAACCCACCTGATGCACAGGATATGGCAGATATCTGGCTTGTTGCGCAAGGCGAAGAAGAGGAAGGCAGTGTTGATAAAAGTCTTACAGCTGTTATGACAGGTATGATGGAAAGTGTACATAAAGGATTGAGCATGGCATCAGGATCTTCATTTACCGGTACGTTTACCAATCTACAGGTCGTTTCAGAGCCTGCTAATTCTACTTTGTTTGAACAAGTAGGGAATGCCGTTTATGTCGATGTATCGTTCGAGATTTCCATTGGTTCTATTGTTCAAACAGTTGTTCATCACATTTTACCTGCATTGTTAGCAAAGCAAATAAGCACGCTTCTCGTAAGTGAAGAAGAACTTCGTAACGCAGAAGTACAGGAAACAGAAACACAGCAAGAAGAAGAGGCACCGCAACAATCTTCAAAACAAGAGTTCGATCAATTTGATGAAGAGAAGGAAGCTCCTCAGCCGTTTGCATCACGAGTGAAAGAACCAGAACCAAAGGCAGAGGTCGAGCCGAATATTCAGAACGTACAGTTTACGAATTTCAGTCAGCCAGATAACCCTTACGGCGAGCAACGAAACTTGAATATGTTCTAGATATTCCGCTTCAGGTAACGGTCGAACTTGGCAGAACAAAGCGAATTGTGAAAGACATTCTTGAACTGTCTCATGGATCCATTCTAGAGCTAGATAAGCTAGCGGGTGAGCCAGTTGATATTTTGATTAATAATAAGCTCATTGCCAAAGGAGAAGTGGTCGTCATCGATGAGAACTTTGGTGTGAGAGTAACAGATATTTTAAGTGCAGCGGAGCGTTTGTCGAAGCTGCGATAGAAGGAGTGTGTAAGAGTGAGACAGTATATAACAGGCATCATGACACTCCTTCTGCTCGGATTTCTACTAGGCGTGCCGATTCAGACTATGGCCTAAACGGATGATGGTAGTGTTAAGACTGGTTGACAGAGGACGGCGAAGAGCCAGCTAACCTTCAAGATGAAGAGCCTGCAGAAGTAGAAGCTGGAAATACGAATATTTTCTTCTTACTTATTAAACTAGTATTCTACACGATCCTCGTTGTTGGACTCATTTATTTGTTCATCCGATTTCTTTCAAAACGTCAGCGTAAGCTTCAGCACCATTCCGTCTTTACCCCGATCGGTGGAACGCCGCTTGGGAACAATAAGTCAGTTCAGATCGTGAAGGTCGGAAACTCTTTTTATATGTTAGGTGTAGGCGATAATATTAATCTTCTAAAAGAGATTCAGGATGAAGAAGAAGTGAAGAGTATTCTCGATACCGCTGATGACCAGCAGTCTGGTTTTTCTTTTATCAATCGGAAACAAGCAGGTTTTCAGGAGATGATTCAGGCGAGTTTGAAAAGGCAGAGAAACAAGCGAGAGAACTATTGGGATGACAGTGATGAAAGGGACGATAAGTGATGGGTCTTCTCATAAACTTAACGATCCCGGGAGTTCATTTTGGGTCGAATGCGTCAGAAGATGTATCGGTTACGATTCAGCTTGTTCTTCTCTTAACCGTGCTGTCGCTTGCTCCGGCCATTCTTGTTCTCATGACCTGTTTTACGAGAATTGTTGTTGTCCTTTCCTTCGTGCGTTCGGCGCTGGCAACACAATCGATGCCTGCGAACCAGGTTTTAATCGGAATTGCCCTCTTTCTGACTTTCTTTGTCATGTCACCTGTTCTTTCAGAGATTAATAGTGAGGCACTCCAGCCGTACTTAAGCGAAGAAATCGGGCAAGAGGAAGCGCTCAAATCTGCTGAACTACCAATCAAAGAGTTCATGGCTGACCATACTCGAGAGAAAGACCTGGCTCTATTCTACAAGTATGCAAAGCTTGATAAACCTGAGTCCGTTGAAGACATTAGGCTGACTGCACTCGTTCCAGCCTATGCCATTTCAGAACTAAAAACAGCTTTCCAGATCGGGTTTATTATCTTCATTCCGTTCCTCATCATCGATATGGTCGTCGCTTCAACCCTGATGGCGATGGGAATGATGATGCTACCGCCAGTGATGATTTCACTACCGTTCAAAATTCTATTATTTGTGCTTGTCGATGGCTGGTATCTAGTCGTCGAATCACTTCTATTAAGCTTCTAAGGAGGACGACGATGACGCCGGATATGGTTATTTCACTGGCAGAGGATGCCGTATATACTGTCATTATTATTTCAGCTCCGCTTCTACTAATCGCGCTCGGAGTTGGGTTGATCGTCAGTGTGTTCCAGGCGATGACCCAGATTCAGGAACAGACACTCGCGTTTATTCCCAAAATCGTAGCTGTTCTGTTAACGATCGTCCTGTTTGGCCCATGGATGCTAACAACGCTACTCGACTATACGACGAACTTGTATCAGAACCTGTATAGGTTTATCGGATAAAGATGGAAAGTGTGATCAACGCCCTGCCTTTATTCTTACTGGTTTTCATGAGGGCGACGTCTTTCTTCATAACGGCTCCAGTATTCTCAACGAGAAGTGTTCCAAACCGCTTCAAGGTGAGCCTTGGTTTTTTTATCGCTTTATTGGTTACAGCTGGATTAGGATCAGAAACTGATTTAACGCTGGATCTCATGTTTGTGGTCTACATCCTTAAAGAATTATTCATTGGACTATCTATGGGCTTTCTCGCGTCGCTCATTCTTTACACCGTGCAGGTAGCGGGGGCGTTTATTGATTTTCAAATGGGATTTGTAATGGCGAATGTCATCGATCCACAGACGCGAGCTCAAGTACCGATCATCGGGAATTTCAAGTACATGCTTGCGCTATTGTTTCTCGTTTCCGTTGATGGTCATCATATGATGCTCGATGGGCTTGTGAGAAGCTATGAACTTTTACCAGCTGATGTTCTCTTAACGCAGGCTGACAGTCAGTCCCTTGCGAGATTCATAGCAGAAGTATTCTCAGGGATGTTTTTCTCGGCTTTTCAGCTGGCACTTCCTATTGTCGCTTCACTTTTTCTTGTAGATGTTGCGCTTGGATTGCTTGCAAGAGCGGTTCCGCAGGTGAATATTTTCGTAGTCGGATTGCCACTAAAGATCTTTGTCGGCTTTGTTCTTATTCTCATTACCATTCCGACGTTCTTCTTTCTATTAAGAGGCGTTTTCCAAGAAATGCTTGATACGATGGGTCAGCTTATTCAAATACTGGGTGGGTAGCACGATGCGTACATATCGGTTAAAGATTGATCTTCAGTTTTTCTCGCAGGAAAAGACGGAGAAAGCAACACCGCAGAAAAAGCAAGAATCTCGCAAAAAGGGTCAAGTAGCGAGAAGTGCAGAGATCCCATCTGCATTCATGATGATCGGTGTCTTCTTGTTCATGTCCTTTATCGGGGGCTGGATAATTGATAGTTTGCAGTCGATGATTCGAGGCAACCTTGTCCATATCACAAATTGGAACCTCACCGAACAGAATGTTGATCGCATGCTGAAAGAAAACGTCTGGCAAGCTGCAATTATCGCAGCACCGCTAATGGGCATATCACTCGTGATGGGGGTTGTAGGAAACTACATGCAAGTTGGTTTTCTCTTTTCAACCGACCCCCTGCAAGCCAAACTTGAACGAATTAACCCACTTAAAGGAGCAAAACGAATTTTCTCGGCACGAACACTCGTCGAATTATTAAAATCGTTGATTAAAATTGCGTTTATCTCAGCCGTTACCTTCACGGTTCTATGGAATAAACGTGAAGAAGTGATGAAGATCTCCCAGCAGTCCCTTGGAGAGGGGATCGCACTCGTTGGCTCGCTCATCGTTCAAACGGGTCTTGCTGTTGGTATCCTTCTTTTGTTCCTGGCTCTCCTTGACTATGTTTATCAGAAATATGACTTTGAAAAAAACATTCGGATGTCAAAACAGGACATTAAGGATGAATATAAGAAGAGCGAAGGTGACCCGCTCATTAAATCAAAAATCAAAGAAAAGCAGCGGGCAATGGGAATGAATCGCATGATCGCGGAAATCCCAAACGCGGATGTAGTCATCACGAACCCGACGCACTTTGCAGTGGCTCTCAGGTACGATCCGACAGAAATGGATAAGCCAACGGTAGTCGCAAAAGGGATGGATTATGTCGCCTTAAAGATTAAGGAAAAAGCAAAGGAGCATGACATCATTACGACAGAAAATGTTCAGCTCGCTCGAGCGCTTTACCATCAAGTTGAAATTGGCGACGGCGTCCCAGAAGATTTATTCAAAGCAGTTGCCGAAGTACTTGCTTACGTATACAGCATTAAAGGCTACCCGGGAGGAGGGAACTGAAGATGAAAATAAAAGATTATGCCGTACTTGTTTCCGTCATCATGATTGTCATTATGATGGTTATCCCGTTCCCTCCATTGCTGCTTGATTTTCTCATCATGTTGAACATCAGCCTTGCACTCACGATCATTCTTGTTGCGATGAATACAAGAGAAGCGCTGCAATTTTCGATATTCCCTTCGCTCTTATTACTTACAACGCTCTTCAGACTCGGATTGAACGTATCGACAACACGATCGATCCTGACGAATAAAACCGGCGGACAGGTCATTGAAACATTTGGCTCCTTCGTAGTTGGCGGAAGTGTCGTGATCGGACTCCTTGTTTTTCTTATTCTTGTTATTATTCAATTCATTGTGATTACAAAAGGATCCGAAAGGGTCGCGGAAGTCGGAGCCCGGTTTACACTTGATGCGATGCCCGGGAAACAAATGAGCATCGATGCTGATTTGAATGCTGGAATGATTTCAGATCGTGAGGCAAAAGAGCGCCGCCAAAAGATTGAGCGAGAAGCAGACTTTTACGGTGCGATGGATGGTGCCAGTAAATTTGTAAAAGGAGATGCGATCGCTGGGATCGTCATCACTCTGATTAACATCATCGGTGGTTTAATCATCGGAATGGTCGTTCACGGCATGCCTGTTGGAGATGCGGCAACGACATTTACGCTGCTATCGATCGGGGATGGACTTGTCAGTCAAATTCCTGCGCTCCTTATTTCCACCGCTACAGGTATTGTTGTGACTCGTGCTGCATCAGACGGCAACCTTGGATCAGATATAACGGCGCAAATATTTGCCTATCCGAAGCTACTCTATGTTGTTGGAGCAGTTATTGGTTTACTCGGTATCGCAACACCGATCAATCCGCTTCTTACATTTCCAATCGCAGGCTTACTCGTTTATGGAGGCTGGATGATGCAGAAGAACCTGGATCAAACCCAAGAAGTCGAATTAGCGGCAGGTGATGAAGAAGTAGAGGAGATGAAAAAGCCTGAAAGCGTGACGAGTCTTCTTCAGGTGGATCCGATCGAGTTCGAGTTTGGATACGGATTGATCCCCCTTGCTGATCAGAAACAGGGCGGCGATCTCCTTGATCGTGTCATTATGATTCGAAGGCAAATTGCACTCGAATTTGGAATCGTCGTCCCGGTCATTCGAATTCGTGACAATATTCAACTCGAACCAAATGAGTACGTTATTAAAATAAAAGGCAACCGTGTGGCTGGTGGTGAAGTGCTTCTGAATCAATACCTTGCGATGAGCAGTGGACTTGAAGATGAAACTGTGACTGGTATTGAAACGGTAGAGCCAGCATTCGGACTACCTGCTCTATGGGTGACGGAAGAGATGAAGGACCGGGCAGAACTATCAGGTTATACGATCGTGGATCCACCGTCCGTTGTCTCCACTCATTTGACAGAAGTGATCAAAAGACATGCTCATGAGCTATTAAGTCGTCAAGAAGTGAAACACCTACTGGACAACGTTCGTGAAACGTCTCCAGCTGTACTTGAAGAGCTCATTCCGAACATCCTCACAATCGGTGATGTGCAGAAGGTGCTGATGAGACTTCTCAAAGAAAAAGTATCGATCAGGTCGCTCGATATGATTCTGGAATCACTTGCTGATAACGGTGTTCGTACAAAAGATACAGATGTTCTGGCAGAATACGTTCGGCAGTCGCTATCAAGACAAATTACCTCTCAGGTTGCTGTGCCAGGTGAGCCAGTCAAAGTTCTAACAGCCGGTGCAAGACTTGAAAAACGATTTGCTGAATCCGTTCAACAGTCGGATCAGGGGAGCTACCTTGCCCTCGATCCTGAGACGTCCCAAAGCATCTATCAAGAAGTACTTCAGCAGGTGAGTCGTCTACAGCAGTCAGGCATCCAGCCAATTCTGTTAACGTCACCTGCGATCCGCATGTATTTAAGACAATTTCTAGAGCGCTATATGCCGGAGCTGATGATTCTTTCATATAGCGAGCTAGAACCTGATGTTGAAGTCCAGAGTGTAGGAGTGATTAATCTGCCATGAAAATGAAACGCTATGTTGTCAGTCACCTTCGCGAAGCAATGCCATTGATCAGGCAGGAGCTCGGGGCGGATGCGGTTATTTTGAGTACAAAGAAAGTGAAAGTCGGCGGCATTTTTGGTTTTTTTCAAAAACAAAGGCTAGAAGTTCTGGCAGCTCTTGATGAAGAGAAGACATGCTAAAGAAGAAACGCAAGAATTCGCGACGTTGCTTCAGTCTGAGAAAAAACGTCGTGAAGGAGTGCCTGAACGAATGGAAGAATTGAAACAGCCACCAATAGAAAATCAGCAAAATAGTGAAGTTCTGGGTGAGCTGAAAACCATGAAAGAAATTATGATGCAGATGATGGAGAATGAGCGTCTTCCGAAGTATTTAAAAAACGTTCATACGTATTTAGAAGCACAGGAATTCTCGAATGCCATCAGATCAGAAGTGATGGCTGAGCTCCTGATCAAAGCAAAATCAACACCTGGTCATACGAAAGAAGAAGCTTTTGAATGGATGCGACAGGAATTCGCAAAACGAATGAAGAATTATCCTAATATAGGAATCAATAACAGTAAAATGAGGTGTTTCGTTGGACCAACTGGCGTTGGGAAAACAACAACGATCGCAAAGCTTGCTGGAGATATTCTATTGAACGAGCGTAAGTCTGTTGGATTGATTACATCTGATACATATCGAATTGCCGCTGTTGAGCAGTTGCGTACATACGCGGACATTCTCAACATTCCATTTGAAGTCGTCCAGTCTCCCGATGATTTAGAACAGGCACTTGCAAGACTTTCATCCTGCGATGTCATTCTTATGGACACAGCTGGCCGTAATTATCAGCAGTACAGCTACATTACACAGCTTGAACAAATGCTTTCTGGTCAGGAAATCTCGATTCATCTTGTGCTCAGTCTGACCCACCGTTATGCTGACATGAAATCGATCACTGATAATTTCCAATCGCTAGGCGTGACGGAAGTCATGATGACAAAGCTGGACGAAACAACAGTTCGTGGACCCATTTTTAATTTAATGGAAGACTATCAGCTTCCGGTTACCGTTGTGACAACAGGACAGAATGTACCCGATGATATGGTCAAAACAACGCCAGATGTCCTTTTGAATCTGGTGATGGGGGATAGAGCGAATGGCTGATCAAGCGAACCGACTGCGGCAACAGGTGATGAGGCGTATTCAGCCAGATTCTAGTGTCAGGAATACAAAGGTAATAGCCGTTACGAGTGGTAAGGGCGGGGTAGGAAAATCGAATGTTTCGTTGAATTTTGCTCTTAGTCTTGTTGCTCTTGATAAGAAAGTGATGATTTTTGATTTAGATGTTGGCATGGCAAATATTGATGTATTAATGGGCGTTTCTCCAAAAGAGAACCTCATCTCGATGCTTGAGAAAAATCTTTCGATAGAGACTGTCATTGAAACGGGTGTGAATGGTCTTCAATATATTGCTGGTGGAAATGGCATTGGGAAGATACTTACCTTGACCGGGGATCAGTTGAATCATTTCTTTGAAGAGTTTAGTTCCCTTCAGGGGAAAGTCGACTACATTATTCTTGATACCGGAGCGGGTCTTACTCATGAAGGTGTAAGGTTTTTGCAAGCAGCAGACGATGTCTTCCTTGTCATTAACCCGGAACCACCTTCCATCACGGATGCTTATGGTGTTCTTAAAGCTCTTCACGTTAGAAATACTCAGCTACCAGTGAAATTAATCGTCAATCGTGCCATCAGCGCTCAAGAGGCTGAACGAACGGCAGCTAATTTTCAGAAAGCTTCACAACAGTTTTTACAGAAATCGATCGATATACTCGGATGGATTCCAGATGATCTGATGGTTAGAAAAGCTGTCATGGCCCAGTCTCCTTATTTATTGGAATACCCGAATTCCAAAGCATCCAAAGCCTTAGACAAATTAGTTCGTGTCTTATCTTGATCTCCCTTCACCTTATAAGCTCGGTGTGAAAGGATTTCTTACAAAAATGCTGTTCCACAAATAATCCGGAAGATTTTTCAGGTGGTGAACCCCATGAAACCCAAAATGGATAAAGAGACAATTGAATATTGGCGGGCATGGAAAGAGGAGAAAGATGAAGAAGCTGGTAATCGACTCGTCTCTCTTTATCGCCCCCTCGTTGACTTTGCTGTGCAGCGCTATGCGGCAGCACTTCCATCATCTGTTCAGCGGGATGACCTGAATAGCTTTGCTTACCAGGGACTTCTCGATGCTCTTGAGAAGTTTGAGCCGGAGCGCGATTTGAAATTCGAGACGTATGCCGGTTGGCGGATCAAAGGAGCGATTATTGATGGACTCCGTCAGAATGATTGGGTGCCACGTTCAGTTCGCGATAAAGCTCGTAAAATCGAAGAAGCATACGCGGCCTTAGAACAGCAAAATCAAACATCCTGTGGAGATCATGAAGTCGCACAGTATCTTGGTATAACAGTCGGAGAAGTTCAGCAGGTTATTCAGGATGCGTCACTCTCAACGATGATATCAGTTGATGAGCCGGTTCATGATGATGATCAGCAGCAAATTGAACGATATAGTGTCATTGAGGATGAACGAGCAGAATTACCCGAGAGGCATCTGCATCACCATTTTATTAAAGAGTTGTTAGCAGAGACGATCGATCGTCTTCCAGAGAAAGAAAAGCTCGTTGTCTCACTCGTCTATTTTGAGGAATTGACGCTTGACTGAAATCGCGAGAATCCTTGGGTTTATCGACGAGTCGAATTTCTCAGCTACATTCAAGAGCGCTCCTTCGGATGAAGGGTGTTATGAGAGCGAATAAAGAACATGTTCAATCTATGTAATCGGAGTGATCACAAATGTATCCATTTATTTTTATTAGCATTGCTCTTCACCTCGTTAGCTTCTTGTGTATCGTACTCATTTTCCTGAAGCAAAAAGGGTCAGAAGTAAGAGATGAAGTAGCATCCACTATGGCGTCCTATATTGAGCAGCTTGAGGAAGAAAATGATCGGCTGATGACTCGGGTCAAATCTTATGTTGAAAAAAGAGAAACTCAATTGGATACTCGTCTTCGTGTGCTTGAGCAAAGTGGGAAAGCGTACAGGAAGTCGAACCTAAGAAACCTGTCATTGTCCCTTATCCTGCTGCTAAAAATTGAACGCAATCAAAAGGCGCTTCAGCTTTACCATCAGGGATTTGGTGTCCAGGATATTGCGAGAGTTCTTAACTGCGGAGTTGGAGAAGTGGAGCTAATCGTGAACATGAACGATCGGTCTGCGCAGCGATGAAGGTTCAGCAGTCGGGACAGACTTCACTTGATCATGTAAAGAAAGAGGCTCCAAAAGGAAGCAAGCAGGCAGGTTTTCAAACCGTCATCCAAGAAGCATCGAAGGAATTGAAAGGAGCTGCACTCCAGCGACTTCTTCACCAAATTGATCATCAGGGAAAACTGTTAGGGAAGGAACGCACTTTTCAGAACTTAACAGCTTATAAACGAATGGTGAAACAGTTTCTTGAAGAAGCGGTAAATCAGGGGCTGACGCTTTCAGAGAAGAATAGCATGGATCATTTTGGAAGAAGCCGAACGTATAAACTTGTTGAAACCGTGGAGAGCAAACTCGTTGAACTTCAAGAAGAAATAACAGAGAAGGAGAAGGCAGGTATGAATCTTTTATCGCTAGTTGGTGAAATAAAAGGTTTGCTTGTGGATCTCTCGCTCTAGTAAAAAGGCACTAGTAAAAATAGGAAGTATCGACTCATGTTCATTTTCATGAGTTTTTTCTATAATTAAAATAAGAACATACGTTCGAAATGATGGTTGTGATTTTTAGCATCCAGGATACTTTTTATCCTACATACAGAGAAAGGAGAGGTGAGGATGAAGTACAGATGTCCACTTCTAACCAAAGAGACTTATGAGGAATTGAAGGAAAACCTCCTTTTTAAGTCGTTTATTCAAGAGGATCGGCATTGGACAAGTTTCATGGAAGCTTACGCGAAGCCGACTGGGGAGTCGATGAACAAATTAAATACACTTTTCCATATGTATTATGCGGAGATTCGTTTTATTGCTTATGTGACAAAGCTGATTCATTACACGGCGATTAATTTCGATCGGAAACGGAGGCTAGCTCATCTGCGTTTTCCTCTCACCCTTGATCAGCCTGTTGGGGATTCCGGGGATGCCTGGATCGATCTAGTAGAAGGACCACAGCCATATGATTTAGGCGAGTCATTTGAGGAAGAGCTCATGCAGCGCTCCCTGTATTCGGCATATAAAAGGTTGACTAGTAAACAAAAGGAAGTGCTTGAGCTTTCATATCGATTCGAAGCGTCAGACACAGAAATAGGCAGGCAGTCAGGGGTTTCGCAGCAGGCAGTGAGCAAGAGGCGCCAGAGGGCACTAGAGAAGCTTAGTGAAGCAGGAAAGGAGGCGATCCAATGAGTATCACAACTGTGATCAATGCCATCATAGGTGATTTAGGATTTCCAATCGTTGTCTCGCTATATTTACTTGTACGATTGGAGAAGAAAATCGATGACTTAACAAATGCAGTTGCTGATCAGGAATCTGATAAGAAGGGATGACTATGGAAAAACGATTATATACACGTTTACAACAAGCAAAACAGGATGAGAAAGAAGGATTGATTCAAATCATCGATCAATTTGAGAAGAAGATTGAAGCTGAGCTCAGGCAAACATCGCCACAGTACAGGGAAGATCTTCGTCAGGAGCTTTTTATGAAAATAATCGAAGCTGTTGAGAATTACAAAGTTGAGGATGTCCCAGACTTCGAACAATTTATCGATCGCCAAAAAGGAAAGAAATAGGAAACCTTTCTGTTCTCATGATCGTAGGTAATAGTAGAGGTGAAGCAGATGCTAGCGGTTGATATTGAAGAAGCGGGTTATGAGAAGAAGAGTCATACGATTCATAAGATTGCCTTCCAGGTTAGAAGCGGTGAGCTTCTTGGGCTGCTCGGTTCGAACGGAGCTGGTAAAAGCACAACGATCAAAACGATTCTAGGACTACTGAAAGAGTGGAAAGGCAGCGTTACATTCGAAGAAGGCACGCGCTATGCCTATGTGCCAGAGCAACCTGTCTTTTATGATAGTTTAACGCTGTGGGAGCATCTGGAGCTTGCGGCAGCAGCTTCCTCGTTTGATGATCGTAAATGGCAGGAACGTGCGAGAGAACTGATCGAGTATTTTCAACTTGAGAAGGTAACGCATGATCTCCCATCGAGTTTCTCAAAAGGAATGAGACAGAAAGTGATGCTCATTACGGCATTTATGCTTAGACCAGACTTCTATATCATCGATGAGCCATTTCTTGGGCTTGATCCACGTGCAACGAAGGATTTTCTGAAGCTAATCGAGAAAGAACGAGCGCGTGGAGCAGGCATATTGATGTGTACGCACGTCCTTGATACGGCTGAACGCGTGTGCGATCGGTTTGTTTTGCTCGCGAACGGAACGCTACTCGCTCAGGGGACGCTTGAAGAAATGAGGGAACGATCGGGTAGTGGGGAACGTTCTCTACTTGATTGTGTCGATAAGATCATGGAGCAAAGAATATGAATGGATTTCACCTGATTCGTCAAAGGGTAAACGATGATCGACGCTACAAAATTCGTGATTTACGATCAGCGCTTGATTGGACTGTTTGGCTATACATTCTGATTCCTGCCCTTGTCATCGGCATCGCTTATTACCGGTCATGGTGGATCGAGGCGCCAGAGTGGCTTGCCGCAGTTCCGGAACAGGCAGCGATTTTTCCACTATTCTTAATTGCGACATTCTGGTCATTGCGCATCTTCACGGAAGACGCGGATCAAGTGTATCTTTTGCAAAACGAGGTTCTCATGAATGGATTGAAAAAGTGGGGAATCTTGTTTTCTCTATTGAAAGGGATGCTCGTAACGCTTTTAGGGATCGCTCTTGTGCTTCCATTACTTGTCGCATGGGATTGGAGTACGGAGAGGGTCATTGTCACGGGGATCTTCGTCCTTCTTGTAAGCTGGAATGTGAAGTCGAGCCGTTATTTTATCGACCTTGTGATTCCTTCAGTTTGGATAAAATGGCTGCCAATAGGATTGATGAACTTCGCTTCGATTTCGATTCTGATCGTGATGAATCAATGGGGGTGGAAGTTTGAATGGGCAGTGGTACTCGGTGGAGCGAGTCTCATCCTCCTCTTGTACGCTCAGTTAGATAGGCGATTGAAAATAAAGGGGACGTTCTTTCATGATGTCGTGATCGAGCGTGGATACAAGCAACGGTATACCAGACTGCTGATGGGTCAGGTCGGGGTTGCTCCGAAACCAATGTTCGTTCGAAAACGGCCTTTTCTCTTTCAACAGTCACGGAGAATTAGGAAGAATGGTGATCCCGTAACAAGAATCCTAGATCTCTATCTGAAGTGGCTTCTTCGTTCAGCAGGGAAGGTGCAATACTATTTGCAGGTGATGGGGTGGGCAGCGGTAGCGATCGTCCTTCTTCCTCTTGTAGTGAAAATCATTGTCCTTCTGTTTGCACTCTATGCGTTGATTGGTCTTTCCAGAGCAGATTGGATTGAGTTCTCTGAAGGAAGTTATGCGCAGTTATTTCAATGGGATCAGCAGCTTCGTGAGAATGCAGCGAGACAGGTATTGAAAGTATCAACGACGCCGTGCTTTCTACTCGTTTGTATGGTGACGGGTTTTGTATTGCCCGGGTGGATTGGAATTTTTCTCTTTCCGCTAGGAGGCTGGTTCGTTCTTCATGAGAGTCTAAGGATCGTTCATCGGGGCGTAACTGCCTCTGCTTCTTCATAATCGAAAGGTGTATGAACAATTTCAGAATTCGTTGCTTCCTTTATTCGCTTTCCGCTATGATGGGAGAGTAGATTCAGATGAGGGAGCGGATAATAGATGAAACTGTTTTTGATCATTGGCGCGATCAATGCTGCGCTTGCAGTTGGACTTGGTGCATTCGGTGCACATGGATTAGAAGGAAAACTCTCAGAAAGAATGCTTGAAACGTACAAAACAGGTGTTCAATATCATATGTACCACGCGCTTGGTTTAATTGGCGTCGCACTTGTAGCGGATAAGCTTCAGGCCTCAGGATTAATACAGTGGGCTGGTTGGCTCATGTTCGCTGGAATCGTGTTATTCTCTGGAAGTTTATACGTACTTAGCTTGAGCGGTATCAAAATCCTAGGCGCGATTACACCACTTGGTGGCGTCGCATTTATTACAGCATGGATTCTCGTTGTTATTGCTGCATTTAAGGCGTAGTGGTGCCTGTCACCACCCGCTTTCCGTCGAACGATGTCGACGGTGAAGAGTTATTGGTCAAAATCAAAAGCTGCCGGAAACCCGGCAGCTTTTCTTTTGCTATCTAGGGGAATATTGCGTCATTTGCTGAAGAGGATAATTGTATTCAAGCTCTTCATCAAATGTAATGTAATCAAGATAAATCATCAGTAAGATATAGCGTTTCCCGGTTTGCGGATCGGATAAAATAATATGATCTCTTCCTGCTGCTTCGATTACTCCTTTAAATACCTTCGCATTCCATTTCTCATTATTCTCGAACGTCATATAAATCGTTGCGATTTTTCCTAGGTTTAAGCGAAGAATGTTCTCGATGTATGATTGCTCTACTGGTAACTGTCCTGGAAATCCCTGACCTTGAGATGTTGCACCTTGCACTTGCCCCCCTTGCCCAGGATAGCCTGAAGGATATTGAGCCATCTGTCCTCCCTGACCCTGCTGCGGCATTTGTCCGTAACCGCCTCCTCGATTTTGTGATGGTGAGGTGTTCCAGTACTGATTATTCATCGTAACCCTCCTTAAGCTTTCTCTTAGAAGCTGTTGTACACATCAGAGCATTCACTTTCGGTTGGCTTGTAGAAGCAATGTGATTTGAAGCGACCAGAATTCCACTGGTTATACCACTGTCCAGGACATGCGCCTGCTGGCTTAAAGAACCAGAGCGAATAACTTGCAGGATGATACTTCATTCCTTTGATCGCTTTCCTTGCGAGGCGTTTATCTTTTTCTCGTGCTCTCTGATAGAAGTAACCCTTTTGCGTCGCCTCAAACCCACCTGGATTCTGGTAAACCATGTTCGTCATCGTGTTAATGTTCTTAAAGTCCAGACATTTCACTCGAACGCGGTTCACTCCTACGTTCCCAACCATCAGCATCCCGAGCTGTCCGTCACCCTCAGCTTCAGCACGCATCAATCGTGCCAGAAGATTCACATCATTTTCGTTCGTTTGAATTACCGCCATAAGCGCACCTCTTCTCAGTTGTCACCCATACCTTATGCAAGAAGTAAGAAGTAATAAAAATGCCATGGCTCTACGTAACTCATTCTATGTAAGAATTGCAGGAATATGACATGAAGGTGAACGGAGAGGAGGCAAACGGGAGGAGTTAGGATTTCTTTAAAATAAGGCTTAAAAGGTTTCACTCGAATGAGCCAAAAATCGAGTAATCAAAAGCATAAGCTAAAATAAAAACCCTCTGAAAACTTCTCGTTTCCAGAGGGTTCAACTTTTTAGATATACAAAAACTGTGCAAGTCGTTCTTTTGGAAGGTGAGTTCCCACATAGAAGCTTCCGAATTCACCATAGCGAGCGCTTACCTCGTCAAAGCGCATTTCATAAACAAGCTTCTTAAATTGAAGAACATCATCAGAAAAGAGCGTTACGCCCCATTCCCAATCATCAAAGCCAACGGAACCTGTAATGATTTGCTTCACTTTACCAGCGTAGCTGCGTCCGATCAGACCGTGACTCCGCATCATTTCACGACGCTCGTCCATTGAAAGCATATACCAGTTGTCATTGCCTTCACGCTTCTTGTTCATTGGGTAGAAGCAGACGTATGGAGCTTCAGTTAATTCTGGCTTCAGACGTGCCTGGATCCGTGGATCATTATCAGGATCGCTGTCTTTACCAGCCATGTAGTTGCTCAGCTCAACGACTGATACGTAAGAATAAGAAGGAATCGTATATTCAGCGAATGTCGTTTTATTAAAAGCGTTTTCGATTTCATTCAATTCTTCCATAGTCGGACGGAGGAGCATCAACATAAAGTCTGCTTTCTGACCTACGATTGAATAGAGAGCGTGACTGCCTTGCTTATGTCCTGCTGTTACTTCCCATTTTTCAAGGAAAGTTAGAAACTCATTAATTGCATGTTCGCGTTCATTGCTTGAGAGCTGTTTCCATGCTGTCCAGTCCATGCTTCGGAAGTCATGAAGGCAATACCAGCCATCAAGAGTAACTGCTGCTTCATTCATATCTGATCCACTCCTTATCATTTATCCCACCCTTAAGTGGCAGTAACCTACACCTACGCAGGGTTCATGAAGACGTTTAAGTAAGGATCAACTGCCCCTAAAGGTCCGATTGGTTCAACTCATCATAAGAGGGAGATAAGCATTTCATTTCCCCTTCTTATGGAAGTTTCACTTTATCCACTTCCTACTATACCAATACTTCTCTCTCTTTAAAAGCGATTGGAGATGTCGATCCCATGAAACTTTCAAATGGGATAAATCGTAAAAAGAGAAGAGCGAAAAATGGAGGGGATACAATGTTTGAGGCCTTGAATAAGCGAATGGAGGAAGTAAAAGAAGCCCAGCGTTTGAAGCAAAAATGGGAGAGCAAACTTCATCATTTTATACAATTAAAGCAAGAAGCTTCAGTAAAATCATCTGATCTAAAAGAACACCTTGATCGAGAAAAAGTAGATGTGGAGAAACTTGAGGGAATGACCTTAACAGCACTCATGTCTACGCTTGCAGGGACGAAGGAAGAAAAGCTTCAGAAGGAGAAGCAGGAAGTGGTCACTGCAAAGCTGAAATACGATGAAGCGGTAGAAGCGGTGAAAAGTCTGGAGCAAGAAAGAGAAGTTTGTATAAGCAAACTTAAAGCAATAGGAGATCCAACGGCTGCGTTTGAACAGCTCATGAAAGAAAAGGAGGAGCTGATTATAGATCAGCAATCGGAACTCAGTCAGAAACTATTTGATGCATTTGATCGAGAAGTCGAACAGAAAGAGCTGATCAAAGAGATCAAGGAAGCCGTTGATGCCGGAAAAGAAGTCATGACGCCTCTGATTGCTGCTGCAGAAGCACTCGAAAAAGCGAAAGGGTGGGGGACATTTGATATGCTCGGAGGCGGGGCGGTATCGACTTTCGCGAAACACAATCATATGGATAACGCTAAAGATGCGATTCATCGTGCCGAACATAAGCTGAAAAATTTTCAAACTGAACTTTCTGATCTAGGACAGTACGGAGCGATGACGCTTGATGTATCCGGCCTGCTCACTTTTGCCGATTATTTCTTCGATGGTATCGTAGTCGATTGGATGGTGCAGGATAAGATCAAGAGTAGTCTGCAGAAAGTGAACAACCAGATTCAAGAAGTTGAGCAAATGATGACACGCCTTGAGCGTGAAAAAGAACAAGCGGATAAACGTTTGAAGGAAATTCAACAGGAACGAATTGAGATGGTGAATCAGGCGTGACAATGGACAAGCACAACGGAACTCATGCCACGAAAAAATGTAAGATAAAGCACTAAATAATAGCTCGATTCGTCTGAAAAATAGAACTTTTACATGCAAAGGCTTACACTCACGGATTTATTTTCGTTTTACGGGAAAAAGGGTTATCGTAGGGATTGGATATTAAAACTAATGAGGTGAATACAATGAGTGATCTATTTACAAGTATGAAAGAACAAGTTAAAACAGGTAATCCAACGATCGTTTTTCCTGAAGGAACAGATGAGCGTGTACTAGCAGCAGCAAATCGTCTTGCGGAAGACGGTATTCTTAAACCGATCGTCATCGGTGAAGAGGGAGCAATCGAGGATAAAGCATCAAGCTTAAATGTTGAATTGCATCGTGACCTTACAATCATGGATCCAGCAACTTATTCTGAGATGGATGCCCTTGTCGAGTCATTTGTTGAACGTCGTAAAGGCAAAGCAACAGCAGAACAAGCTCAGGAAATTCTTCTTAACGTGAATTACTTTGGAACGATGCTTGTTCACACTGGCAAAGCAGATGGTCTTGTTAGTGGGGCAGCCCATTCTACTGGAGATACGGTTCGTCCAGCACTTCAAATCATCAAAACAAAAGAAGGTGTGAAGAAAACTTCTGGTGCTTTTGTGATGGTCAAAGGTGATGAAAAATACGTCTTTGCTGACTGTGCGATTAACATTTCTCCTGATAGCAATGATCTTGCTGAAATCGGTGTAAGCAGTGCGGAAACAGCGAAAATGTTCGGGATCGAGCCGAAAGTGGCGATGCTAAGCTTCTCTACAAAAGGCTCAGCAAAATCTCCTGAAACAGAAAAGGTAGAAGAAGCAACGCGAATTGCGAAAGAAATGGCGCCAGATCTTGTAATCGATGGCGAATTCCAATTTGACGCTGCTTTTGTTCCCGAAATTGCTCAAAAGAAAGCACCTGAATCACCACTTAAAGGCGAAGCAAATGTATTTGTATTTCCAAGTCTTGAAGCTGGGAACATTGGCTACAAAATGGTTCAGCGCCTTGGTGGATATGAAGCGGTCGGTCCTGTTCTTCAGGGTCTTAATAAGCCGGTTAACGATCTTTCACGCGGATGCAGTGAAGAAGATGTATATAAATTAGCCTTGATCACAGCGATGCAAAGCCTATAAGTAGTAGAAAACCCCCGAAGGAGGCTCCTTCGGGGGTTTTTGCGTCGTTAGATAAGCGCTTTTTCATTTCTTGTGAAAACACGCTGGTAGTTGAAGTCGTAAAGAGAGAGCTCTGAGATGGAAAGTTGTGCGGTTGTTAGTGAATCAGCATATGTCTTTAACGTCTTGAGCGTCTGCATCATCACGTCACTAACGTTCAGATCTTCTCCGACAAGTTCACTTAAGGATGCCATCGTTTCCGGGACAATCTCCGGATAGGTGAATTTTGTAGATTCTCCCCTAATCGTCCGCTTATAGAACTCTTGAATAACTCCGGCTCTTTCAGAACCGCTGCCATCCACGCATAGATAGACCTGAACCGCTACTCCTCCGCGAAGCCTTCGTTGAGAAATGCCAGCGAATTTACGCCCGTTGATGCTGAGGTCGTAACGACCAGGACAGTATGACCCAACAATTTCACGATCTTCAATTGTCACGTGATAAGGCGCGAGAATATCCTGGACGAAATTCACCATCGCTTCATAACCCGTATCGATATCAATTTGCTGCTGTTTTTCTGGAAAAACAAGTGATAGGTTCAACACTCCTGCATCAAGAACGACAGCAAGTCCTCCCGAATTCCTCACGATCACGCGATAGCCTTGATCTTTTAAGTAACGTACCCCTTCTTCAAAAAACGGAAGACGCGTATCCTGAATCCCAAGGACAATCGTGTTGTGATGCACCCATGATCGCATGATTGGCGGAGACTCGCCGCTCCCTGCAGAATGACAAAGCGTATCGTCCATAGCAAATGACTGGAGGGCATCAAATGATGGACCTAGCGTAGATTGATCTATAATCCGCCATTTCGGCTGGAAAAGTATTGAATCGTTCGTCATGTTCTTACCCCTTCTTCTTAGAGCTAATCGTTACCATTATATCAGATTGAAAATAACAATCATAAGACATCATCCGACACTATTTCCCGGGTGATGACAAAAAACAGCTCTTTGAGCGACTAAGACTTTTAAGGGTGATTCTTTTTACCTATTTAACAAGGAATTTTTCCTATGAAACTTTGATTTCATAGGAAATTTACTAGTTTCCGTAAAAAAGGAAATTGCGAGAATTGTCTAAAATGATATAATCTTAATTACGGTAGTTTCGAGTGAGTAAGCAAACGGGTATATGCAGTAAAGAAATGGAAACACATGTAAGAGCTTTCATATAAGACTGAGATCATACGAAGAGTCTACATACAGTAGAAATCATCTATCGCCGCGAGGTTCGGTTAACCTCATGCTAGCGATGGAACAAACGTCGATTGGACGAAAGGGGACATGTTTATGAAGCTAACGGTGAAAATTATTGCAGGTCTTATCTTAGGTATTCTGGTTGGTGTTATTTTTAACATCTTTGCACCGGATGCATTTGGACCTGTCGATAAGTACTTATTCGGTCCTGTTGGACAAATTTTTCTTAACCTGATCAAGATGCTCGTTGTACCGATCGTATTCTTCTCCATCGTTGTTGGAACGGCTGGAATTAGCGATCCGAAGAAACTTGGACGAATGGGAGGAAAAACAGTTGCGTTTTTCCTTGTTACAACCACCATTGCGATTTCAATCGCGATGGCGCTTGCTTACTTAATTAAGCCAGGTGTTGAAGGATCATTCTCAGGAAGTAGCGATTTTAAAGCGCAAGATGCACCTCCTGTGATGGATACGATTCTAAATATCATCCCTACTAATCCCGTACAGGCATTAGTGGAAGGTAACATGCTTCAAATCATCGCGTTTGCTATTTTCATAGGTTTTGCACTTGCAATTCTAGGCGAGCGTACAAAAGCATTAAGTAACCTCTTTGAACAAGGTAATGACGTGATGATGTATCTCGTTAAAATCATTATGGAAACGGCGCCATATGGTGCGTTTGCTCTAATTGCCTCTGCTGTTGGTGGCCAGGGAAAAGAAGCGCTTCAGTCAATGGGAATGTACTTCCTTGTAGTACTCGGAGCCTTGCTCATTCATTTTCTCTTCACCTACGGTAGTGCGATCTATTTCCTTTGTAAAGAGAACCCGATTAAATTCTATAAAGCTTTTGCTCCAGCGATGGCAGTTGCTTTCAGTACGTCTTCAAGTAGTGGTACGCTTCCGGTTTCAATGAAAACGGCGCAAGAAAACTTGAAGATTCCAAAACAAATAAGCAGTTTTGTTCAACCGCTCGGCGCAACCATCAACATGGATGGAACCGCGATCATGCAGGGTGTTGCGACGATTTTTATTGCTCAAATTACCGGAGTAGATTTAACATTTACGCAATTGATCATTGTTGTTGTGACAGCAACTCTTGCTAGTATCGGTACAGCAGGTGTGCCAGGCGTAGGGCTCATCATGCTCGCGATGGTTCTGAAGCAAGTGGGTCTACCTGTCGAACCGATTGGTCTTATCCTTGCCGTTGACCGTCTGCTCGATATGACACGTACGGCTGTCAACATTACCGGTGACGCGGCATGTGCCATGTATATCACGAAATCAGAAGAGAAACGTGAAGGAAAAGAAGCTGAGACTGTTCTATAGCATAGTCTGTTAGTCACTAGTAGTCATCGTTCCATTCCTTTTGCATACCCGAACTACATGAACCTTCTCCCATCAGGTGAACGATACCGAAAGTGGGGGAAGGTTTTCATTTACTATGGGCTGTTATATAATGAAGGGATGAATTTGACGGAAGGAGCCCGTTGCGGAAATGCTCGAACGATTAAACGAAGAAAAAGTATTTAAAGACCCTGTCCACCGCTATATCCATGTGCGATACCGTTTAATTTGGGATTTAATTGGCACGAAAGAATTCCAGCGTTTGCGCAGAGTTCGCCAGCTCGGAACAACGTATTTAACTTTTCATGGGGCGGAACATAGCCGGTTCAGTCATTCTCTAGGTGTGTATGAGATTGTAAGGCGTATTAACGAGATTTTCTCTCAATATGAGAGCTGGAATGAGGAGAATAGACTGTTAAGCATGTGTGCAGCTCTCTTGCACGATGTTGGTCATGGTCCTTTTTCCCATTCCTTTGAAAAAGTGTTTAACCTGGATCATGAAGATTTCACTCGGATGGTCATTCTGGGTGATACCGAAATCAATCAGGTGCTTCGAACGGTAAGCGATGACTTCCCGGAGCAAGTTGCCGATGTCATTGCAAAAACGCATGATAACAAGCTTGTGGTCAGCTTAATCTCAAGCCAGATCGATGCGGATCGCATGGACTATCTGTTGCGAGACGCTTACTTTACCGGCGTGAGCTACGGCCAGTTTGATATTGAACGGATCTTGCGCGTGATGCGTCCTGGCGATGATCAGATTGTGATCAAACAAAGTGGTATGCATGCAGTTGAAGACTATATTATGAGCCGGTATCAAATGTACTGGCAAATTTATTTTCATCCAGTCACGCGAAGTGCTGAAGTCATCCTAAGTAAAATTCTTCATCGTGCGAAACAGCTCTTTGAAGAAGGATACAAGTTTAAGCAAGAACCAACCCACTTCTACTCTCTCTTTAAAGAAGATATCAGTCTGGAAGATTTCTTGAAGCTAGATGATTCTGTGGTTATGTTTTATTTCCAGATCTGGCAGGAGGAAGAGGATGGTATCCTTCGGGATTTATGCGAGCGGTTTATGAATAGAAGGTTGTTTAAGTACATTGAATTTAATCCAATGCAGCAGATGAATGCTTGGAGAGAGCTTTATGAATCATTTCATGAAGCGGGGATTGACCCCGATTATTACCTGGAGGTTGATTCATCATCCGATTTGCCGTATGATTTCTATCGGCCAGGAGAAGAAGAAGAACGTTTGCCTATCCACCTGTTGAAACCCGGTGGTGATTTACGTGAGCTATCGCGTGAATCGGATGTGGTTGAAGCGATATCTGGGAAAAAACGAACAGACCATAAATTGTATTTCCCTGCAGATTTCATTCTGGAAGGAAAGACGGATGCTACTCGTCGCATAAAGTCATTGCTTCAAATAGATTAGCTGTTCAAAAAGAAAAGTGGTCCCTGTCACGAAGTTCGCTTCCGCTGCAGGTCATGCTTACGAGAAGAGAAAGCTTTTTGGACAACCTGTAAAAAGTACACGGGAGGGGTGCAGGTTGCTAGAAGATCACGCGAAAGTGATAGCTGTGTTGAAGGAAGCCGGAGAAGTCATAGGTCGAAAGAAGCTGCAGAAAATCATCTACATTTGTAAGAAAATGCAGTTCCCTTTTAATGAAAAATATCAGTTCCATTTTTATGGACCTTATTCAGAAGAGTTGACGCTTAGAGTCGAGGAACTTTGTAACCTTGGTCTTGTAACAGAAGTGAAGGAAAGCAAAGGCGGTTATTACCAATATAAATATACGGTGACAGATGAGGGGAATGAATTTCTCGGTCATTACGATTTTCAAATGCCAGAGCTAAATCAATGTATCTCACAAATTAATAGTCAGAGCTCTCGTTTCCTTGAGCTTGTATCTACGATTCTATTTTTTGATCGATTGACGAAGGAAGAAGTCGTCGATAAGGTACGGACGATTAAGCGGAAGCAAAATTACTCAGACGAAGAAATAGATGAAGCTTATGGATTTATAAAAAAGCTCGGTTGTTAGGCAAAAAAAGGTGCTTATGCACCTTTTTTTTTGCCTAATTTTTCATGGAGATCTTTCGATCATGTTGAGAGGTGATCTTACTGAAGTCGACTTTTGCTAACACTGTTCCCGCTATAGTCATCACAGCCATCATTAGGATCGAAATGAGAAGGGTCGTTAAGTATGGGAAAATAAGCTGCGTTATATCTGGAACGGTTCCGGCCATCAAGAGGACGAGTGTAAAGGACGACGCGACATGAAACGCGATGCCAGTTGACATGGCGATTGCATTTTTGGATTCAGGAAGGGTAGGAAGCCAGAATGTCGAAAGTAAACAAAAGACAATTAAGACGACCATAAGAGCAAAAAATCCAGCTAACCCTGAGTGGTGAAAATCGCCAGCAGTGAGAATGAGTATGTAGATGAGCGTGGCCAAAATACCGATCGCAGTACCGATTATCGCGGGTACACGAATGAATTTATCCATTATTCTTCCACCTTCTTTACGAATGTTTCGGTAACATTACAATAATTACCCGTTTAAGTAATAGTATAATCGTTCAGATACATCAAATTTTGGAAAAAGAGGTCGAGAAAAAGCAGATTTTTTGTCGAATCATAAAAAGGGTTCAAAAGTCATGTATTCAAGAAATGGAGGAAACGATTTGAAGAAAGTTCATGTTGGATTAGTCGGATTTGGATTCTCAGGATCTACTTTTCATGCCCCGTTCATCCGTGCGGTTGAAGGATTAAAGCTAACGAAAGTCGTTTCATCAAACGCCAAGAGGGTTCATGAGACATATCCTGAAGTGATCGTTGAAGAGTCGATCGAGACACTGTTAAAAGACGAAGCGATTGAGCTTGTTATCATTACAACACCGAATGACTATCATTTTCCAATGGCGATAAAGGCGCTCGAAGCTGGAAAGCATGTGGTACTTGAAAAACCTTTTACGGTTAGTGTGGAAGAAGGAGAACAGTTAATTGAGGTCGCCCGAAAAAAGGGATGTTTGTTGAGCGTCTATCATAACAGGCGATACGATAACGATTTCCTCACGATTCAGAAGTTGATCAACGAAGGGGACCTAGGAGAAGTTATGACATTCGAAGCACATTACGATCGCTATCGTGCAGAGGTTCGTAATCGTTGGAGAGAGCAAGATAAGAAAGGATCTGGCATACTGTTCGATTTGGGATCACATCTGATTGACCAGGCGCTAACGCTCTTTGGTTTGCCAGATTCATTGAGTGCTGATGTAATCAATCAGAGAGAAGAAGGTCGGACGGATGATTATTTTCACCTTGTTCTCCATTATGGCAAAAAAAGAGTCATCCTTCATGCAGGGTCATTGGTCAAAAAGCATGGACCACGTTATCAAATTCATGGAATGAAAGGATCATTTCTGAAGTGGGGAATTGACCCTCAAGAGGAAGCTTTGAAGCGGGGGGAGATCCCAGGTGATGTAGGCTGGGGACAGGATGACAGCAAGTATGATGGCGTATTAACAAATGACGAAGATGAAACGGTGATACCAACGATACCTGGGTCCTATCAAACGTATTATAAAGAAATTCACCGAGCTATATGTGAGGGGGGTGCCCCGCCAGTTTCGGCAGTGGGAGCGTTGAATGTCATAAAGGTTATTGAGCTAGCCTTGAAGAGTAGTGAAGAGAAAAGAACAATAGAGTGGAAGTGAAAGAAGGCTGACTCATTTGAGTCAGCCTTCTTTCACTAGGGGGGATTAAGCCACAAACGATCCTAAAATGGCGTTAGCCCACTCCACTGCTTCGAAATAGTCTTCTTGTAATCCTTTGATTGAAACCCCGATTCTGTTCAGCTGACTGTCAACTTCTTTCCAATCGCATCGTTCAATAGATTGAACTAAGAGAAGCAGATGGGCGTGCGGTGCGTCCTCATTCTCATTGGTTAGGATCTTCTTAATATGATCTTCAATGGGCAGCTCAATCAAAATATCACGGATCGGGCGTTGAAGAAGGCTTTCGAGAAGTGAAAACATCCCGATAAATGAAGCATCATTTGCGTTAATCTTCACTTTCCTAGCAATACGTTCGGATAATCGTGAACGAATGAGAGAGAGTTGGATTACATTTGAAGATTCGTTTTTTTCCTTTGTTAACATCAAAATGAGAATCCACTTTTTTACTTCAACTAAACCGAGCAGCACAATGGCCTGTCTAATATTACTCACTTTAACAGGAAGGCCGAGGGAATTAATGAGCCTAAGCAATTTATAAGAAAGCGCAAGGTCTCTCTCAACTAGGTCAGAAACCAGGGTAAGATCTGGCATTGGTTTGTTAATCTCATTGAGCATTTTTAAGTACTGTTGAGGAATTGGTTTAATATCCTTCGTTGTTAAGATGACTGGTTTACTGAAGAAGTATCCTTGAAAAAGCTTATACCCAAGCGCTTTTGCTTCTTCGAAATCTTCTAGCGTTTCTATTTTTTCTGCAAGGAACGTCACATTTAAATCAGCGTATTTCTGAATGACTTCTCCACGCAAATGTTTCGGTAAGGCTAAGAAATCGATTTTCATAATATCGACAAGATGAATGATTGGATCATAATAACGAGGATCCATCACGTCATCGATCGCGATTGCGTAACCGAGTTTCTTTAACTTTCTGCATGCAGCTACGACTTCATCGCTGAGCTTCACTGATTCAAGTATTTCGACCACGATCGATTCAGGTGAGAAGAAGGTTGGTATTTCTTCAAGAAGCAATTCTTCAGTGAAGTTAATAAAGCACTGTTTTCGATCCGACAATTTATCTATTCCAAAGCTCAAATAGGAGTTTGAAATCACTGTAGCTGTAGCTTGTGTTCCATCGAAACCCTGATAAGAGTTTCGTTTACTGCTTCGATGCAACAACTCATATCCAAATAGTTCTTGATCGACTGTTAAGATAGGCTGACGTCCAATAAATGCCTCCATATGTATCCCCCAAAAGTGAACTTAAATGTCATATCTTTAAGTATAATCAATCTGGAAAATAATACAATTTGTTTTTTGGTTCGTTATCAGAAGAGTCGTATGAAAAAAGTTCTGCCGTGATGGCAGAACTTTTACAAAAGAGCATAGTTCATTTAGTACGATCCAGATCAAAAGCCAGTCTTATTACGCATGAGGTAGAAAAGCTAGCTGATAGAAGAACAGAACGGCGAATAGATAAAGAAGAGGATGAACGTCACGCCATTTTCCTTTAACAATCTTCAGGATTGGATATGTGATGAATCCAAGTGCGATTCCAGTAGCGATACTGGCTGTAAGCGGCATCGTTAGAATGATCAAGAAGGCAGGAAATGCCTCATCGAATTCACTCCAATCAATTTTACCAACAGCTCCGATCATCAAGCTTCCAACAATGATGAGTGTTGGCGCCGTAATAGCAGCAAGGCCGGATAACGACCCCACGAGTGGAGCGAAGAAGGCTGATACAATGAAGAGTACGGCTACGACAACGGATGTTAAGCCTGTTCGACCTCCAGCAGCTACCCCAGCAGATGATTCAAGATAGGCACTTGTAGGGCTTGTCCCAAAGATGGCGCCGACAGAAGTTCCGATCGAGTCAGCCAGAAGTGCCTGGCGAGCGCGTGGCATCTTCTTTCCTTTCATTAAACCAGCTTGTTCCGCTACGCCAACCATTGTTCCCGTCGTATCGAATAAGGTAACGAGTAAGAAGGAGAATACAACGGCATATAAACCATAGTCAATCATATCTTTAATGGCTTGAAGCGGGCTTCCGAAGATGAAGAATTCGGGAGCGGAAGGTGCTTGCATGAAACCTTCTTTAAATTCGAGTTGGCCGGTGAAGATCGCAATGACTGCCGTAATGATCATTCCGAAAAATAATGCACCCGGAACATTGCGAGCCATTAGGATCAGGGTAATGATGAGGCCAACAAGCGCTAGAATAACCTCCGGCGAGTGAAGATTTCCAAGTCCAACAAGGTTTTCTTCATCAGCTACAATAATTCCAGTCATTCGAAGACCAATAAAAGCAATAAAAAGGCCGATACCAGCTGTGATACCTAGCTTGAGATTCGCAGGAATGGCTTCGATTAGCTTTTCCCGGAATGGTGTTAAGGAAAGAATAACGAATAGGAGCCCTGAAATAAAAACAGCTCCAAAAGCAACCTGATACGAAACGCCAGATTGACCGCCAACAACGGAGAAGGCGAAGTAAGCGTTCAGCCCCATACCGGGTGCGATGGCAATAGGATAGTTTGCGAATAGTCCCATCCAGAGGGTACCAACAACAGCAGCAATAATGGTTGCGATGAAGACTGTATCAAACGGAACACCGGTTGAGGAAAGGATAATTGGATTTACGATAACGATATATACCATTGTCAGGAATGTCGTGAGTCCTGCAAGGAATTCTGTTTTAACGTTTGTTCCATTTTCTTTTAAGCGAAAATAGGAGTTAAACATCTTAATACCTCCATTAAATACGAACAATATTTAAGCACAAATACTATAATATTCGTAAAAACTTGTTTTGACAAGGGGGAATTTCAAATCGTGTTCTGTAGCTGGTATGAAGCCTTCTGGATGAATACAATGGGTTAATTGTGATAAAATGATAGCGGAGAGTAGTGAATGAAGGAGGTAGTACCCAATGGCAAATGAAGAAGAGAAAAAGCCAGAAAAGAAGCCCTCGACTAGTTTTAACATCCTGAGCGGAGATTCGACCGATGGGCACGGGGGATACGGTGTTGGAACAATCAACTTAGATAACGTATCACCGGTTATTATTGACCCGACAACAGACGAAATATACGTAGATGTCGGCGCACTTCATGCGCGCAGTGCCCTTGAGAAACGAAAGAAACTTGTGAAGACACGTGAAGAAGTGCCAGATGGCCATACAGCGTGGATCGTATGGGTAACACTTCAAAGAACAGAAGAAGGCCCTTTCTACTATGGTATAGGCGCATGTGAATTTTACTTGAATGCAGAAGCGAAGCGCGCATGGAAAAGCATGCCGGAGCATGTGAACAATATGGATAAATCGATGAAGGGTCGCGTTATCGTCGATCATATGGATGCTAAATCGAAAAAAATGCTTCGTGACTATTTAATTGAGTTCGACAAAGAGGTTTATGAGCGTTCAAGTGATGAAGTGAAAATGGGACTTCAAGACTAACTTTAAATTGTTTTCTGACAAATTCTTAAAATGTCTTGAGGTTTCACAAAACTGAGCGTAAACTTATTTATACGCAACACATATAGCTAGGACCCAAAACGGCCCGGGGAAATTTCCCCGGGCTGTTCTGGTTCTTGCGATCGTTGAATCGATTTTTTAAAGGATAGGAGGACTGAGGGTAATGTGGAAACAACTATCCCGAGAGAAGAAGAAAGAGCTTATTGAACGGATTCAAGCGTATTTCTACGATGAGCGAGGAGAAGAGATCGGTGAGCTCGCTGCTGAAAATTTTCTCCACTTCGTGAAGTCAGAGATTGCTCCTACTTTTTACAACGCTGGGATTTCGGATGCCATTGAAATGACAGAGCAAAAATGGATGAGCATTGAACAGGATTTAGAAGCTCTTAAGAAATCCGATACAGAAGGAAAAAGATAGAAAGTCGAGCACAATGCCCGTCTTTCTATCTCATCCAGTTAAAGAATCGATCAAAGAACCCTTTTTTCGTTTCATCTTTTCCTTCAGGGCGAGTGGCTCCAGGATGCTCTTCACAGTATTCATGCGGTTCGGTTCCTTCTATATAATACGTTAGCCTTTTCGTAGGGCAGTTATCGTTTGCCAGCAGACCGGTTTGTGGATCAACTTCAACGCCGATCACGTTTTTAGGAGGATCGAAATCGCGTACTTCTTTTCCAGTCAGAGCATCTTCAATGAAGTTCGCCCAAATTTTCTTCGCATAAAACCCATCATTTCGATAGTTCAGCTTTTCTCCTTTATCATATCCGACCCAAACCGCTGCGGTAAGCTGCGGTGTAAAACCAACCATCCAGCTATCTGTTGATGTTGAACCCGTTTTTGCAGCAACAGGACGCGTTATTAGATGGTCGATACCGGAGCCGGTAACGCGTGTGTAGTCATTAAGTGATTCATCGAAAATACCCGTCATCATACTTGTGGTTACAAAGGCGGCATCCGGATCCAGAACTAACTCGGATTTCGATTTATGTTCGTAAATGATTTTTCCATCACGATCTGTTACTTTCTCGATATAGTGAGGAGTAACACTGTTCCCGCCGTTTGCAAGCATACTGTAAGCGTCAGCCATTTCCATCATGCCAACAGGCTTTGTGCCGAGAGCAAGTGATGGAATAGCGGCGAGCTTGCTCTTGATACCAAACTCTTTAGCTGTGTTCACAAGCGTTTTTTCCTCGAGAAACATGTGCGTTTTCACCGCAACAATATTGTCTGATAGAGCAAGTGCCTGGGCGATCGTAATCTCATCATTTGCATAGGCATCTCCATAATTATGGGGAGCGTATGTCTCTTTGTCATTATCATAATAGAACGTTGTCGGTTCACTTCGGACGAGCGTCGAAGGCGTGAATCCATTTTTAATAGCCGCATAATACAAGAGTGGTTTAAAAGTAGACCCTGGTGTCCGCTTAGCCATCGTGGCACGATTAAATTTACTTTCTTCGTAATCACGCCCTCCAACCATCGCTCTCACCGCGCCAGTAGTTGGATCCATCGCAACGAGCGCTGCTTGGATTTCGCTCTGATCCTCAATACTTGAAGCAATCCATTTGTCGGCTGCTTCTTGCATGTGAGCATCGAGTGTCGTATAGACATGCAGGCCGCCCTCTTCAATAATGCGTTCATCGAGCGAAAGCTCTGATTTCAATTCCTTCTTCACTTCTGCAGCAAAATAAGGAGCGCTTTCCGGTGCTGCCTCTTCTTGATCAAACGTTTGAAGTGCCATATTTTCAACTTTAGCTTGCTGTGCTTCTGCTTTTGTTAACGAGCGATTTGACACCATTGCTTCAAGAACCGTTGCCTGGCGCTTTTTTGCTCGTTCGGCATCTGCATATGGGGAGTAATAGCCAGGTCCTTTCGGAATTCCTGCAAGCATCGCTGCTTCAGCTAAAGACAAGTCCTCAGCTTTTTTACCAAAGTACGTCCTAGCTGCGGATTCTATCCCATAGGAGCCGTGCCCATAGTAGATTGTGTTTAAATAACCTTCTAGTATTTCTTCTTTGGAATAATGAACTTCAAGCCGGTACGCATAGAACGCTTCCTCTAATTTTCGTTTCCACGTTTTATCATGTTCAAGAAAGAGGTTACGCGCATACTGTTGGGTAATTGTACTTGCACCTTGAACTTTAGACATTGCCTTGATATCAGCTAGGATGGCGCCTGCAATCCGTTTGAAATCAAAGCCTATATGATGATAGAAATTACGATCTTCGATAGCGAGGGTTGCTTCGATTACATTAGGTGAAATGTGATCAAGGTCGACCCAATACCGATTTTGACCATCCTGATTGCTTTCACCGATGATGTTTTTTTCATTGTCATAATAAATTGTCGTTTGCGGAACCTGAAGTTTAGGCGCCCCCATGATAACGGTGAGTAAATAGAGCGATCCGATGGAAAGCCCGAGTAATACCAAACCGATCATCATCAACTTTCCAAGAAGCATCCCCCAGCGTTTCCAGTACTGGAAGCGCTCATCCCTTAGCCATTTCATGTGGTTCACCCCCCACAACGATTGTTTTAAATCTAGTATGCAACAATCTAGTAACTCTTAAACACATAGATCTAGAAACTTTCTAACGAACGTCAGCTTAAGTGGTTTGTGTGAGGTATAACCGGTAAAGTAAAAATATTTGTCCAAAATTTGAATAGGATGAAGTATACTGAACGTCATTACGTGTAAGGAGAGAAAATAATGGAAGTTCTCATTGCGGTGATTCTCGGAATCGTTGAAGGAGTAACCGAGTTTCTTCCGGTATCATCTACTGGACATCTAATTTTGACGGGTTACTGGCTCGATTTTACCGGAGAAAGAGCAAAAACATTTGAGATCGTTATCCAGCTTGGATCGATTCTTGCTGTTGTCGTCATGTATAGGAGAAGGTTTGCTAACTTACTTTCTCCACGGAAAGTAAAAGGTGGGTTGTCTCTCACTCATCTTATTCTAGGTATGATTCCGGCTGTCGTGACTGGTTTTCTTCTTCACGGGTTCATCAAAAGTTATTTATTCTCACCATATACGGTTGTGATAGGACTCGTTGTCGGTGGTGTTTTGATGATTCTAGCTGATTTAAAGAAGGGTACGCAGGTGAGCTCTAGTTTGGACGATCTCACACTTCGTCAGGCTTTCTCGATCGGTCTCTTTCAATGTCTTGCTCTCTGGCCAGGATTTTCACGTTCAGGTGCAACCATTTCTGGAGGGGTCCTGCTAGGCATTACACATAAAACCGCCGCTGAATTTTCGTTCATCCTTGCCGTTCCCATGATGGTTGCTGCAAGCGGATACGACCTATTGAAAAGCTATCAGTATTTATCCGTTTCGGACGTGCCGGTATTCGTAACAGGCTTTCTTGCCGCTTTTCTAGTCGCGCTTTTGGCTATTGTAACATTTATTAAATTCATTGAACGCGTTCGACTCATTCCGTTCGCAATCTATCGATTTGTGCTTGCCCTTTTTGTTTGGATGGTGCTCTTTTAACTAGGATCTTAGGTGACAAATGAGTTATGTGGCATTCGTTCGAGTGGAACTCTGGTTTCAAATGGCTCTTTTCGTAAACATTGTTGCTATAAGAGTGGGGGGATTTCCGCTCCAGGATGCTCGCTTTCCGCGGGGCGGGCGGTGAGCCTCCTCGGCGCACAAAAGCATTGCGCCTGTGGGGTCTCACCTGTCCCGCTAGTCCCGCAGGAGTCGAGCATCCTTCCGCTCCAATCAGCTAAATGTGGTTCTTTATACAATAATTCTTTCAAAAACAACACTCTTCATAGTTGATTGGAGCGGAAATCAACCACTACTTTTATAGCAACATTGTTCTAAGAAAAAAGCCTTTCAAATAAAAGTAGAAAATTCTCTTGCTTTTTACACAGAGTCGACTATACTTTTCTTGTACTTTAAGAATTGATAACCCTTTTTAAGGAATAAAGAATAAAGGAAATTACGATGCTTCCGCTAGAACTTGGCGACAAGATTTCCTAATGCTTAGATACGATTCTTTTGCTACATACTAATCGTGTTTGGACCTAATTGTGTCGGGAACGGGGTAGTGTAGCGAATTGAAATAGAGGAGTGGTTTACATGGAATTATGGTATACAGAGAAACAGACGGAACGCTTCGGTATTACGGCTAAAATTAAACAAACGATGCATACAGAGCAAACCGATTTTCAACGTCTTGATATGATTGAAACAGAAGAGTTTGGCAACATGCTCGTTCTTGATGGAATGGTGATGACAACAGAGAAGGATGAGTTCGTTTATCACGAAATGGTTGCACACGTGCCGCTTTTCACACATCCCAATCCAAAACACGTCCTTGTTGTTGGTGGCGGTGACGGTGGTGTCATTCGTGAAGTGTTAAAGCATCCATCAGTTGAAAAAGCAACGCTTGTCGAAATCGATGGGAAAGTCATCGAGTACTCTAAGAAATATTTACCTACGATCGCAGGAGCTCTTGAAGATGAGCGCGTTGAAGTGCTAGTTGATGACGGCTTTATGCACATCGCTAAGAGTGAAGGCGAGTATGACGTCATCATGGTTGATTCGACTGAGCCAGTTGGACCTGCTGCTAAACTATTTGAACGTGGCTTCTATGAAGGCATTTCAAATGCACTTAAAGAAGATGGTATTTTTGTAGCACAGACGGACAATCCATGGTTCAAAGCAGATCTAATCACACAGGTATCGAAAGATGTTAGAGAAATTTTCCCGATCACTCGCGTTTACACAGCAAACATTCCAACGTATCCAAGTGGTCTGTGGACGTTTACGATTGGTTCGAAAAAGAACGACCCGCTAGAAGTACCTGAAAGTCGTTTCCATGAGATCGAAACAAAGTATTACACGAAAGAACTTCACAATGCATGCTTCGCGCTTCCTAAATTCGTACAGGATCTAGTGAAATAAGATGAGTATGAAATTTGATGAGGCTTATTCAGGTAACGTCTTTATTCTAAGCAATCCTTCTTTCGATGATAGCAACGTTGTGATCTATGGCATGCCGATGGACTGGACGGTAAGCTTCCGTCCCGGTTCACGTTTTGGTCCAGGTCGCATTCGTGAGGCGTCGCTAGGGCTGGAAGAATACAGCCCATATGCGGATCGTCATCTTGAGGAAATTCGCTACTTTGATGCTGGTGATATTCCGCTTCCATTCGGTAATCCTCAGCGAAGCATCGATATGATTGAAGAATACATCGATTCTTTACTTGGAGCAGGGAAGTTTCCACTCGGTATGGGCGGTGAGCATCTTGTGACGTGGCCGATCTTGAAGGCTTTTCACAAAAAGTATGACGACCTTGCGCTGATTCATATCGATGCACATGCGGATTTGCGTGAAGAGTATGAAGGAGAGCCTCTTTCTCACTCCACTCCGGTTCGCAAAATTTGCGGCCTCATCGGTGCTGAGAATGTTTACTCATTCGGCATTCGTTCAGGAATGCGTGAAGAGTTCCAATTCGCGAAGGATTCGGGAATGCACATGCACAAGTTCGAAGTAGCAGAACCGCTTAAAAACGTTCTTCCAACGCTTAAAGGACGCAATGTGTACGTCACGATCGATATCGATGTGCTTGACCCCGCTCATGCACCAGGGACAGGCACGGCTGAAGCAGGAGGCATCACGTCAAAAGAGTTGCTTGAAGCGATCTCAGCAATTGCAGGCTCAGAAATAAACGTTGTTGGTGCTGACCTTGTTGAAGTCGCACCTGCCTATGATCCATCCGAACAAACGCCCATCGCGGCTAGTAAATTTATCCGTGAAATGCTCCTCGGTTGGACGCACAAGAAATAAATATCGTGCAGAGGCTGTATTCAATTTGAATACAGTCTCTTTTTTTCTTATAATAGTAAAGTTAATGATTTAGTAAGGACGTGAAAGTGATGAGCGATCATCCGATCGAAATAATGATTGATTCCCGTATACAGTCCGGGAAAGAGAAAGAGTCAACGAACTATTCCGTGCAGGGAAAACTAGTTGAAAAGGGCGACGCGCTCTATTTACGCTATGAAGAGAACCTTGAGATTGGTAAGGTTTCAACCACTGTTAAAATAGATCAAGAACATGTGACCGTGATTAGAAGGGGAGCCCTTTCGATGCGACAGCAGTTTGCACCGGGTCAATTGTCAGAGTCACTCTATAAGACTCCGTTTGGAGCAATGCCGATGCAGATCCGTACAGAACGGATTGAGCAACTGGTTGATCGTGAGAAAAACAAAGGACGTCTGACGCTTCGCTATTTGCTATACCTTGAAGAAGATCAAACACAGCGACATGAGCTGTCGCTAAGCTGGAAAGGAGCAAGTCAATGAATAGTGTTGAACAAAAGAAAGAGCAGTTAAAAGAAGAAATCAAGCAGGCCGTGCTAAAGGCTAACCTTGCATCAGAAAGTGAGCTTCCAGAAGTGATTTTGGAATCACCGAAAGACAAGGCGCACGGTGATTATGCAACGAACATGGCCATGCAGCTTGCTCGCATTGCGAAGAAAGCGCCACGAGCGATTGCTGAAGATCTAAAAGCTAATCTGGACATGACGAAAGCAGGTATCAAGCAGATTGATATCGCTGGACCTGGATTTATTAACTTCTTCATGGACACCGCCTATTTAACAGAACTGATTCCAACGATCCTTGACTAACGGAAGCAATTATGGTCGATCAGCAGACAGGAATGAAAAAATCCAGGTGGAGTTTGTTTCGGCGAATCCAACTGGAAGCCTGCACCTTGGCCATGCACGTGGAGCGGCAGTCGGTGACACGCTTTGTAACATCCTTGATCGTGCTGGTTATGACGTATCCCGAGAATATTACATCAATGATGCTGGGAACCAGATTCATAATTTAACCGTTTCATTAGAAGCTCGTTATATGCAGGCGCTTGGTAAAGAGAAGGACATGCCTGAGGACGGCTATCAGGGACAAGATATCGTTCAGTTTGGTCAAGATCTTGTCGAGAAGGAAGGCGACCGTCTCCTTCAGCTTGATGACAAAGAGCGATATGCTTACTTCCGTGAATACGGTCTTGAGCGTGAGCTTGAGAAGCTTAAGAAGGACCTGAAGGAATTTGGCGTCGAGTTCGATGTCTGGTTCTCAGAAACTTCCCTTTACCAATCAAGCAAAATCGATGATGTTCTTGCGAAGCTGAAAGAGCGTGGTGAAACGTTTGAGCAAGATGGCGCGACATGGTTCCGCTCGACCACTTACGGCGATGACAAAGACCGCGTGTTGATTAAAGGCGATGGCTCGTATACGTACTTAACGCCGGATATCGCGTACCATCAGGATAAACTTTCGCGCGGATTCGATAAGCTGATCAACATCTGGGGAGCTGACCACCATGGCTACATCCCAAGAATGAAAGCAGCCATTGAAGCGCTTGGCTATAAGCGGGAGCAGCTTGAAGTGGAAATCATTCAGATGGTGAACCTCTTTAAAGACGGCGAAAAAATGAAGATGAGTAAGCGAACTGGTAAAGCCGTTACGCTTCGTGAGTTAATGGATGAAGTCGGCATCGACGCGATGCGCTATTTCTTCTCGATGAGAAGCTCGGACTCTCACCTTGATTTTGACATGGACCTTGCTGTATCACGTTCGAATGAGAATCCTGTGTACTACGTGCAGTATGCGCACGCTCGCGTATGCAGTATCCTTCGCCAGGGTGAAGAAATGGGCTTAACAGAAGACGCTGATCTTTCTCTTATTACATCTGAGAAAGAAATGGATCTACTTAAAAAGCTTGGTGAATTACCGGAAGCAATTGCCGAAGCAGCAGAAAAACGCATGACGCACCGCATCACCAACTATGCATTTGAACTTGCTGCAGCACTGCACAGCTTCTACAACGCTGAACGCGTGCTTGATTCAGAAGATCTTGCGAAAAGTGCTGCAAGGTTTAAGCTCATGCAGGCTGTTCAACAAACGATTCAAAACACGCTCGAAATCATTGGAGTAACAGCACCTGAAAAAATGTAATCTATTATTGAGAACGTCCTATCGCTTGAGCGGTAGGGCTTTTTTTGAAAGTTTTTATTGTTGATTTCTCCGTTTCCAACCGCTCGTCTCGGTTTTTCACTCGTCTTTCATTAACATAGCCTCTCTAGAAAAGAGACTTTTATAATGATTTGTTATTACGGTCATACTTTAGGAGGGGGGTGATGTGTTGAAGACGATATTGATTGCGACATTGACAGGTTTTGTTGTTGGATTGATTTTTGCATTCTTGAAACTACCCATTCCGGCTCCTCCAGCGTTTGCTGGGATTGCTGGAATCATAGGGATCTACTTGGGGTTTAAAGCGTATGACTGGTTATCGGGATTTTTATCGTTGTGAACAGAAGGAATGGTTATCGGGCTGTAGAAAGGTGTTGATGTTATGCCGTACGTAAATGTTGATGACGTCAAATTGTATTATGAAGATAATGGTAGTGGGCTTCCGCTTATTTTTGTTCATCCACCTGGAATGGGGCATGTCGTTTTTCATGAACAGGTTGCGTTGTCGGGTAACTATCGAGTAATTATGTTTGATATGAGGGGGCATGGTAGAAGCGAGGTAGGGAACAGAGAGTTCTCAATTTCACTGTTAGCAGATGACTTGCTGCATCTCATGAATGAACTTGTGATTTCTGAAGCGGTGTTGATTGGCTATTCAAGTGGAGGAAGTGTCGTACAGGACTTTGCGATTCGGAATCAAGCGAGAGTTGCTGGTGTTATTTTATGCGGGGGGTTTTCTGAGGTCAGTGATATCTTCCTTAATACCGAGTTTCGAGTGGGGAAAGCGCTTGTTCAGAAGATGAGTTTACTTTCGTGGATCCTTGCTAAAGGACATGCTAGGACAGAAGCAGAGTTCAAAATGCTCAGATCGTACATAACAAGCTCGAATCGTGATTTTCTTGAAGAATTTTATGAGAAAGGAAGAAAGTATTTCTGTACCAATAAGTTAGGCACGCTCCAAGTTCCATTTCTTCATATCTCTGGTGAGCGTGCTTATTATTTTCATCATTATCAGAATATCTATGAGGAAAATGTTCCCCAAAGCATCATCGTAAGGGTGGCGAATGCTTTTCATGAGCTCCCCACAAAATCATATCTGGAATTCAATCATATTGTACGGAATTTCGTTACTTCCATAGAAGCGAACCGCCGTTGACGCGCTTGACACCACGGACTGCTGAAAGATCTTCGACAATCTTAAGGGCTGCGAGGTCTTTTTTCTTTGCCTCAATCATGATGTCAGCATCTTCCCCATATTCCTTCAACATGTCGATAAAAGGCAGGGCGAAGTCGCGATCCACATAATCAGCATGGCTGCGGTAGGCGCTTTCTGACTTGGGAGAAGAGAGATGGAATTTAGGAAGTAACCCGCGGGATTTCCATGTCTCATGAATTCGTTTGAAAAATTCTTTAGGTAATCCGTCTCCTGGATTGGCCATATGGTGATGATAATCAAAAATAAACGGTACCCCAACACGTTCACATGTTTCGAGCGTTTCCTTTGCTGTATAGGTTTTATCATCATTTTCAAGCGTGACGTGTGAGCGGATCTGCTTTGGAATCGTATCAAAGTTCTTATCGAAGCGTTTGAGTGTTTCTTCCTTATCACCATACGCTCCACCGATATGTATGTTCACGATTGAACGATTATCGAGTCCCATCGCATCTAGCATCGAAACATGATAGTCGAGATCAACCACCGCATTTTCAGTTACATGGGTTTTAGGACTTGTGAAAAGCGTGAATTGGTTCGGATGAAAACTAACTCTAAGTTTATGATTTTTCACAAGATCACCAATTTGTTTAAACTGTTTCCGAAAAGGCGAGATATAATCCCACTTCGCTTCCGGATGCGTGGCAAGAGGGACGATAGAGGAGGACATCCGATATAAATCGATTTCATGCGCAATATTGTAGTGAAGAGCCCTTAACGTACTTTTCAAGTTACTTTCAGTTATTGCGTGAAGTTTAGCTTCGCGCTCTTCTTTAGAAAGCTTCGTCCAGGTAGCGAACGTCATCGTTCTAGCAGGTGAAGCTTCATAGAGGGCAAGAGCGTTTGAGACATAGCCAAAACGGAGCTGCATAATCAGGCAATCCTTTCTTAAATAAGGTTGGTGATTTCATTCCCTCTCCGAATGGACGTAAACGAAATCAAGCACATTCGCTAAAGTAATGGACTGAATAAACGTGCGACCGGTCCGATCAAACGGTTGCCTAGTGTTCGATTTTGAAGCCTCTTAAGGTCAAGGCGTTCGGACTGGAGAATATCTTTTTGAATAACTGCTTTAATTTCTGCAATCATTGCTTGAGAGTGAAAGATACAATTGATTTCACCGTTGATGTGGAAGCTACGCTGATCAAAATTAGCCGTACCAATATCACAAACGGTATCGTCTATAATCATTACTTTGGCGTGATAGAATCCGTTCATATACTGATACACTTCGCAGCCAGCCTGAATCAATTCCACAAGATAATGATAAGAAGCTTCTTTGACAAGCGGATGGTCGGCTCTCATCGGCAGAATGATTTGGACAGAAACGTTACGCTTGAGAGCGCGTAACAAACTATTCTGTACAGTTTCCCCAGGGATATAGTAGGGGCTACCAATGGTAATCGAAGTGGTCGCACTGTCTATGAAAGTGACAAATGATTGCTCAACACCGCTCCCATTAGAAATTTGATACGTCATCTCTTCAGTTCCTGGTGAGAGAGTAGGAGCATATACTTTTTCCTTATCGATCGGAGGGTTACCTTCATTCCAATCAAGAAAGAATTGCGCCTGAAGTCCTGACACTGCTTTCCCAGTCACACGAAGGTGGTAATCTCTCCAATACCCAAATTTGGGGTCTTTGCCAGCATATTCGTTACCAATGTTGAAGCCGCCGATATAGCCAATCTTTCCATCGATCACTGTAATTTTGCGGTGATTGCGTTCGTTTAGAGTGCTGAAGATATGAGGGAACGATACTTTTCTAGAATAAGAAAAATGAATGCCGCATGATGCCATTTTTTTAATAGTAGCTTTTTTTAAACCATGACTGCCACCAAAATCAACAAGAACATACACGCTTACACCCGAAGAGGCTTTCTTACAGAGGTGATCGATGACTAAATCCCCTGTTTCATCCCCTCGAAAAATATAGAACATCATATGGATGTGATGTTCCGCATCATCTATATCATTCAAAAGTTTTTTGATAAAGTCTTCCCCATCAGCGATAAATTCCATGTTGCCTGTCATTTCTCGTTGAATGGAAGAAGAACGCTTTCTTTTTCTTATACCGCTACGAATATCAAGGAACATCCAGAGAATAAGTGCTAAAATAATGGCAAGAAAGAATCCCATACGTTTCCCTCCAATCAATATGGTTATTGAACTAGTTTGTCCTAAAGTCGAAAAAAGTAAAATTTTTTCTCTGACTGAATGCTCATTCAGTCGATTATGTGTTATACTGAAGTCAGAAAATTACTTTCATTCTGACTTAAAAGCGTTTTCATATATTGTTTGAACTGTCGGGGAACATCATCGTTCAAGCATCTCAGAAGCGGCTAAGAAGGAATGAGACGAAAGGAGAGGTTTGCCAGCATGGATGTTTTATTGATCGCTAACTGGATTGCTTTCATTCTTGTAACCGCTTACGCATTCTTCTTGTTTGGCTATGTTGTTAAGACGAGATACGAATACATTAAGCTTGGAAAGAAAGCAGAATTTGATCATTCCATGAAAGAGCGGCTAGAAGCAATTCTAGTCAAAGTATTTGGGCAAAAGAAATTACTGAAAGATAAGAAGAGTGGAACCATCCATGTGATGATGTTCTACGGTTTCCTTCTCGTTCAATTTGGTGCCATCGACATGATTATTAAGGGTCTATCACCAGAATCACATCTCCCTCTTGGACCGATCTATCCAGCTTTTACGTTCTTCCAGGAGCTTGTAACGCTGATGATTTTGACAGCAGTTGTCTGGGCGTTCTATCGCCGCTATATTGAAGCGATTGCACGTCTTAAGAAAGGTTTTAAAGCAGGACTTGTCCTGTTGTTTATTGGACTTTTAATGATCTCCGTTCTATTTGCAGGCGGAATGGAAATCATCTGGCACGATGCTGGTTATTCATGGAGTGCACCAGTTGCTTCCGGAATCGCATTCTTATTCTCATGGATTAATGAGACAGCAGCGATTGCGTTATTCTTCTTCTTCTGGTGGATTCACCTTCTTGTGCTACTTACGTTCATGGTTTACGTACCGCAGTCAAAGCATGCGCACTTAATTGCTGGACCTGTCAACGTCTTCCTTGGTCGTACTAACAAAGTAGGTCAGCTTTCATCTATCGACTTTGAAGATGAAAGTCAGGAAAAATATGGAGTTAACACGATTGAAGATTTTAATCAGAAACAGCTCGTCGATCTGTATGCCTGTGTAGAATGTGGACGATGCACAAACATGTGTCCAGCTACCGCAACAGGTAAAATCCTTTCACCGATGGATTTGATCGTGAAGCTTCGTGATCATCTAACAGAAAAAGGGGCGGCCGTCACGTCTAGAACACCATGGGTTCCTGCTTATGCTTTCTCAAATACAGCAGGCAACCAGATTGCTTTTCAATCACGTGGTCAACAGGAAACCGCTGCTGCGTCTGAAGGACTTGTAAGCGATGAATTAATTGGGAACGTCATTACGGAAGAAGAGATCTGGGCATGTACGACTTGTCGTAATTGTGAAGATCAGTGTCCAGTTGAGAACGAACACGTAGATAAAATCATCGACATGCGTCGCCACCTTGTCCTAATGGAAGGGAAGATGGATAGCGATGTGCAGCGTGCCATCACGAACATTGAACGTCAGGGCAACCCATGGGGTATTAGCCGTAAAGAGCGTGAAAACTGGCGCGATATGCGCGACGATATTGTCGTACCAACTGTGAAGGAAAAAGAAAAAGCAGGCGAAGAATTTGAATACCTCTTCTGGGTTGGCTCAATGGGCTCTTACGATAACCGCAGCCAGAAGATTGCCGCTTCTTTTGCGAAAATCATGAACGAAGCAGGCATTTCATTCGCCATTCTTGGTAATAAAGAAAAGAACTCCGGCGATACGCCAAGGCGTGTTGGGAACGAATTCCTGTTCCAGGATCTCGCTCAAAAGAACATTGAGACCTTCCAGAAACATAACATTACAAAGATCGTAACGATCGATCCTCACGCTTACAATTCGTTGAAAAATGAATATCCAGAATTTGGGCTTGAAGCGGAAGTATTCCATCATACCGAGTTACTATATGACTGGATCAAAGAAGGAAAACTGAAGCCGAAGCACGAAGTAAACGAGAGAATCACTTATCACGATTCATGTTACCTTGGACGTTACAACGAAGTCTATGATCCACCTCGTGAAATTCTACGCAGTATTCCTGGTGTAGAAGTGATCGAAATGGAACGTAACCGTCAGGATGGCATGTGCTGTGGCGCAGGTGGTGGCTTGATGTGGACTGAGGAAGACACAGGTTCTCGCATCAACGTTACAAGAACTGAACAGGCACTCAGCGTGAAGCCTTCCGTTATCGGAAGTGCGTGTCCGTATTGCTTAACGATGATGAGCGACGGCACGAAAGCGAAAGAAGTAGAAGAAGACGTGGCAACACTTGATATTGTTGAAATTCTTGAACGCTCGATCGTACAGAAGGAAGCGGTTCTACAATAGAGTAATTTTTACAAAGGGTAAGCTTATGCTGGTTTTCATGACCGGCATGAGCTCTTTCCTTTGTTACTTATGACGATAAGGTGAGCGAGCGTTCAGTCACACTCGTACTCAATTATGATAGCGTTTACAACTAAAAGGAGGACGTTTGATATGGGGAAAACAGTTATAGTCAGTGGAGTTAGGACGCCGTTTGGCAAGTTTGGTGGAGCGCTTAAGTCAATTGAAGCATCCAAGCTCGGTGGAACAGCGATTAAAGAAGCATTGATCCGTGCAGGCGTTGACCCAGCTGATGTGGGAGAAGTGATCATGGGTTCTGTCCTTCAAGGTGGACAGGGACAAATCCCGTCTCGTCAGGCGGCAAGGCATGCAGGCATCCCATGGGAAGTGAAGACGGAAACGATTAACAAAGTCTGTGCTTCTGGACTTCGAAGTGTCACGCTTGCAGACCAAATCATTCGTTCTGGTGATGAAGAAGTGATCGTAGCGGGCGGAATGGAATCAATGAGCAATGCGCCATACATCATGAAAGATGCTCGCTGGGGAATGCGCATGGGCGACAAACCGGTTGTTGATTTAATGGTTCATGATGGTCTTACGTGTTCGTTTGATGGCTGTCATATGGGCGTTTATGGAAATAGTACGGCAGAAGATTATGAGATTTCTAGAGAAGAGCAGGATCGCTGGGCGATGAGGAGTCAAGAGCGTGCTGTCAAAGCAACAGAAGAAGGCATTTTTGCTGAAGAAATTGTCCCTGTAGAAGTCCCGCAGCGAAAAGGCGATCCACTTGTTGTGGAACATGACGAAGCACCAAGAAAAGGCACAACTGTCGAGCAATTAGGGAAGCTGAAGCCAGTTTTCGGAGCTGACGGAACGATCACAGCAGGGAATGCACCTGGAGTCAACGATGGTGCTGGTGCGCTTGTCCTTATGTCCGATGAGCGTGCAGCGAAAGAAGGCAAAGAGGTAATGGCGACGATTCTTGCTCATACAGCGATCGCAGTTGAAGCAAAGGATTTTCCAAAGACGCCTGGACTCGTCATCAACGAGCTGCTGAAGAAAACTGGGAAGACGCTTGAAGAAATCGACCTTTTTGAAATTAATGAAGCTTTTGCCGCAGTTGCTCTTACAAGTGGGAAGATTGCTTCATTAGACGAAGAAAAAGTGAATGTTCACGGCGGTGCAGTCGCGCTCGGACATCCGATCGGTGCAAGCGGCGCACGGATATTGATTACGCTCATTCATGAGCTGAAGCGACGTGGCGGCGGAATCGGTGTAGCAGCAATATGTAGCGGCGGCGGTCAAGGTGACGCGGTCATGGTTCAGGTATAGGAGGGGGAATAGAGATGGATATCAAAAAAATTATGGTGATCGGTGCAGGACAAATGGGAGCAGGCATCGCGCAGGTTTGTGCGGCTTCTGGATACACCGTGTATTTGAATGATTTAGAGCAAGCATTTATCGATAAAGGGACTCGCAAGAATTGAGAAAAATCTTTCAAAGCAAGTTTCCAAAGAGCGGATTACGCAGGAGGATTTGAAAGGGACGATGGATCGCCTGAATCCAACAACTGATCTGCAGGATGCGAAGAACGTAGACATCGTCATTGAAGCAGCGGTTGAGAACATGGAAGTGAAGTGCAACCTTTTCGCACGACTTGATGAAATCACACAGGAGCACACGCTGCTCGCAACAAACACCTCATCCCTACCGATTACAGAAATTGCGGCGTCAACAAAGCGTCCGGATAAGGTCATCGGTATGCACTTTATGAACCCGGTTCCAGTTATGAAGCTTGTTGAAATTATCCGCGGTTTAGCAACAACAGATGAAAGCTATCAGGCGGTTGAAAAGCTAGCGGTGGATCTTGGGAAAACAGCGGTAGAGGTAAATGATTTCCCTGGGTTTGTTTCCAATCGTATTTTGATGCCGATGATCAACGAAGCGATTTATACCGTTTACGAAGGCGTTGCATCACCTGAAGATATCGATAGTGTGATGAAGCTTGGCATGAACCATCCGATGGGGCCACTAACGCTTGCAGATTTTATCGGACTTGATACGTGTCTTTATATTATGGAAACGCTTCAAGAAGGATTCGGTGATGATAAATATCGCCCATGTCCGCTTCTACGTAAGTATGTGAAAGCTGGCTGGCTCGGACGTAAGACAGGAAGAGGCTTCTACCAATATCAGGATTAACACCACGAGGAGGAACGAGCATGGAGCTTGTGTTTACGGAAGAGCAAAAGATGATGCAGAAGATGGTGCGCGACTTTGCGGAAAAAGAGATCGCACCGATCGTTGAAGAAATGGAAGAGACGGATCGTTTTCCACGCGAAGTCATCAAACGAATGGGTGAGCTAGGATTAATGGGCATCCCGATCCCGGAAGCCTATGGGGGAGCTGAGATGGATTATACCTCCTATATTATCGCGATCCATGAGCTATCAAAAGTGAGCGCAACTGTTGGTGTAATTTTATCGGTTCATACGTCCGTTGGGACATTGCCCATTTTAGCTTTCGGTACGGAAGAACAGAAGCAACGCTACATTCCAAAGCTAGCAACAGGAGAATACCTTGGTGCATTTGCGCTGACAGAGGCTAGTTCCGGTTCAGATGCCAGCAGCATGAAAACACGTGCTGTAAGAGATGGCGATCATTACATTTTGAACGGCTCGAAAATTTTTATTACAAATGGCGGAGAAGCGGATACGTATGTGGCTTTCGCAAGAACGAACCCTGAGGAAAAGGGAAGCAAAGGCGTTACCGCTTTTATTATCGAACGTGATATGCCTGGCTTTAGCGTTGGAAAAAAAGAAAAGAAGATGGGGTTAAACGGATCGAATACGGTAGAAATCATTTTCGAAGATTGCCGTGTACCGGTTGAAAATCGTCTTGGTGAAGAAGGTCAGGGCTTTAAAATCGCGATGGCAAACCTTGAGAGTGGCCGAATCGGGATCGCTGCACAGTCACTTGGAATTGCAGAAGCGGCGCTCAACTATGCGACTGCTTACGCAAAAGAGCGTCAGCAGTTCGGTAAACCGATCGGACAGAATCAGGGGCTTGGCTTCAAGCTTGCAGATATGGCAACAGAAGTCGAAGCCGCAAAGCTGCTAACCTATCGCGCTGCAGATCTTAAAAACCACGGCATCCCATGCATGCAGGAAGTATCGATGGCAAAACTTTTCGCTTCCAAAGCAGCGGTGAAAGCCTCAATCGAAGCCGTTCAAGTCTACGGAGGATACGGCTACACGAAAGATTATCCGGTTGAACGCCTGTTCCGAGACGCAAAAGTATGCGAAATCTATGAAGGCACCAGCGAAATCCAGAAGATCGTGATTAGTCGGAATTTAATGAAATAGAGAAAAGCGGAAGTGACCGTTTAGACCCGTCAGGCACTGGAGGCTTCCAAAACGAACACGGTCTTTGTGTTCGAGTTGGAAGGTGAAGTGACAGAGGGTCTGGTCCCTGCAGCTGGATCAGAAAAGCGGAAGTGACCGTTTAGACCCGTCAGGCACTGGCTCAGAAAAGCCGGGGATACCCGGTTTATTGTCCAAATCCGAGATATATTGTCCAAAACTGATTTTTATTAGCCAAATTCGAAATATATTAGCCAAATCCAACTTTTATTGTCCAAACCACCAAAAAGGAGAGAATCAGAATGAATTTTCAACTATCAGAAGAACATGAAATGCTACGGAAAATGGTACGTGATTTTGCGAGGAAAGAAGTGGAACCAACAGCGGCAGAGCGTGATGAAGAAGAGCGCTTCGATCGGAAGCTTTTTGATCAAATGGCGGAGCTTGGTTTAACAGGAATTCCGTGGTCTGAAGAATACGGCGGCATCGGCTCGGACTACTTAAGTTACGTGATTGCTGTTGAAGAGCTATCCCGTGTTTGTGCGTCTACAGGCGTGACCTTATCCGCGCATACGTCACTTGCAGGTTGGCCGCTGAATGCATTCGGAACAGAAGAACAGAAGCAAAAATTCTTGCGCCCGATGGCAGAAGGAAAGTTGATGGGAGCATACGGACTGACAGAGCCGGGTTCAGGCTCAGATGCAGGCGGCATGAAAACGACAGCCAAGCGTGATGGCGATGACTATATTTTGAACGGCTCGAAAATCTTCATCACGAACGGTGGAGAAGCAGAAATCTATATCGTGTTTGCTCAAACTGATAAAGAAAAGCGCCACAAAGGGATTACGGCATTTATCGTTGAAAAAGGAACGCCTGGATTCTCTATGGGTAAGAAAGAGAAAAAGCTAGGTATTCGTTCGTCACCAACGCTTGAAATTATTTTTGAAGATTGCCGTGTACCGGCTGAGAACCGTCTTGGAGAAGAAGGTCAGGGCTTTAAGATTGCGATGAAGACGCTTGATGGCGGACGTAACGGGATCGCAGCTCAGGCAGTCGGCATTGCGCAAGGTGCGCTAGATGCAGCAACGGCATATGCCAAAGAACGAAAGCAGTTCGGCAAGCCGATCGGCGAGAATCAGGGCATCGGTTTTAAGCTTGCGGATATGGCGACGAAGATTGAAGCAGCAAGACTCTTAACCTATCAAGCCGCATGGAAAGAAAGTCAGGGACTTCCATACGGAAAAGAATCAGCTATGTCCAAACTTTATGCGGGTGATATTTCGATGGAAGTGACGACAGAAGCGGTTCAAGTATTTGGTGGTTACGGATACACGAAAGACTATCCAGTTGAGCGTTATATGCGCGATGCGAAGATCACGCAAATCTATGAAGGTACGAATGAAATTCAGCGTCTTGTTATTTCAAGAATGCTCATGGCTGATTAAGAAGGATGATGGCAATGCATCCACTCGCAGAACGACTTGCAAACCAGGATGAACGTGCACTAGCAAAGGCGATTAGCCTTGTTGAAAATGATGCGGAGGACAAATTAGAGCTACTGAAGGATATCCATCCGATGACTGGACGCGCTCACTACATTGGTATGACTGGCTCCCCTGGAGCTGGAAAAAGTTCTCTCGTCAATCGGCTCATCACCTACCTTAGAAAGCAGAATCTGACTGTTGGCGTTGTTGCTGTGGATCCAACGAGCCCATTCAGCGGTGGCGCACTTCTTGGAGATCGTGTACGGATGGCGGAGCACTTTACCGATCCGGGTGTTTTCATTCGAAGTATGGGAACGAGAGGAAGTTTGGGCGGTCTTTCAAGGACTACGAAAGAAACCGTTCGTCTGATGGATGCCTTTGGATTTGATGTCATCCTAATTGAAACAGTCGGTGTTGGACAATCCGAGCTTGATATTATGAAAATCGCTGATTCGATTGCGGTTGTATTGAATCCCGGGAGCGGAGACGTTGTCCAGGTGTTTAAGGCCGGAATTATGGAAATCGCGGATCTTTTCATCGTCAATAAAGCAGATCTATCGGGTGTACCGAAGCTGCTCGCGGAGCTTGAAAGCATGCTCGATATCGTGAAGCATGATGCCCCGTGGCGCCCTCCGATCGTAAAGACGGTCTCTGTACAGAATGAGGGTCTTGAAGAGGTGTGGGAACGTTTGAAGGAACACTTTGAGTACAGCAAACAATCGGGCGAACGAGATGCGAGGCGTAAGACGTCTCTTGAACGAGAAGTCATCGAAGTCGTTCATGCAGAAATGATGAAGAAGCTCATTGAACACGAGGAGTCACGTGACAAAGGGTGGGTCGACGATGTGACGAGCGGTTCCATTGATCCTTACTCAGCTGCGGTTAAGTTGCTTGAGGAATATATGGACGGCAGCTTTGATAGGAAGGGGATGGGAAGGTGAAGAAGAACGTTCCTTCGATGGTGAAGGATGAGAAGCTCATTCAAAAGCGACGAGAGCAAATGATTAAAGCAGCGGTCTCTCTTTTTAAAGAAAAAGGGTTTCACAGGACGACGACGAGAGAGATCGCGCGTGTCGCTGGGTTCAGTATCGGCACGCTATATGAATATATTCGTAAGAAAGAAGATGTGCTGTATCTCGTATGTGACAGTATTTACGATGAAGTACGTGAGCGTCTGGAAGAGCAGCTCAAGCCTAATATTACCGGGCTTGAGCGGTTAAGACAGGCCCTTCATGCGTTTTATCATGTGATGGATGATATGCAGGATGAAGTGCTTGTCATGTATCAAGAAGCCAAGTCCCTGTCGCGCGAAACGCTTCCGTACGTATTGAAAAAAGAACTGGGTATGGCAGAAATTTTTGAGAGATTGATTGAAGAATGTGTGGCAGAAGGAAAGCTACATCTAACAGATGAAGAAATATATGGCGCAGCACATAACATTCTCGTTCAGGGTCAGATGTGGGTGTTCAGGCGCTGGGCACTACGGTCACATTATACAATTGAAGAGTATACAAAGATGCAGGAAGCGTTTCTGATTCAAGCGTTAAATCCTGTTGAAACAACTAACCAATAGAGGAGGAACAGCAGTGAGTGTAGTCGAAACGTATAAACCGGTGAATCATGTTCGATTTGTAACCGCTTCAAGTTTATTTGATGGGCACGATGCATCGATCAACATCATGCGTCGCATCTTGCAATCTAGTGGCGCTGAGGTCATCCACCTTGGACATAATCGCTCAGTAGAAGAAGTAGTGAATGCTGCCATTCAAGAGGATGCGCAGGGAATTGCGATTTCTTCTTATCAGGGCGGTCACATGGAGTATTTTAAATACATGTACGATTTGTTGAAAGAGAAAGGTGCCTCTCACGTTAAGATTTACGGCGGAGGTGGAGGCGTTATCATTCCGAAAGAAATTAAGGAGCTCCATGCTTATGGAATTTCTCGTATCTTCTCACCTGATGACGGAAGCGATCTCGGTCTTCAGGGAATGATCGACCTTATGATAAAAGAATGCGACTTTCCAACCTTCAAGCAAATCGATAACCAGATCGATCGTCTTCATGAACGAGATCCCCAGGCGGTCTCAAGCTTGATCACACTTGCTGAAAGTTATGGAGCGGAGCGAACAGAAGAGACGGCTGCAGCTGCGGAACAAGTATTTGAGAAGCTGAAATCGATGGCAACAGAAACTCCTGTAATCGGTATAACTGGGACAGGAGGCGCTGGTAAAAGTTCTTTAACAGATGAACTTGTTCGTCGTTTCATTAATGAGTTCGATGATAAAACGGTTGCGATCCTTTCGATCGACCCTACGAAACAAAAAACGGGAGGCGCTCTTCTTGGTGACCGTATCCGCATGAACGCGATCCATAATGACCGTGTGTTCATGAGAAGTCTTGCGACACGGAAATCCAAAACCGAGCTGTCACTTTCGATTAGAGAAGCATTAACCGTTGTGAAGGCTGCCGGATATGACTTGATTATCATTGAAACGAGCGGAATCGGCCAGGGGGATGCCGAGATCGTTGAAATTTCCGATGTTTCCATGTATGTGATGACGAGTGAATTCGGTGCGCCTTCGCAGTTAGAGAAAATTGATATGATCGATTTTGCTGATTTAATTGTCATTAATAAATACGAACGCAAAGGTTCAGAAGACGCGCTTCGAGATGTGAAGAAACAGTACCAGCGCAGTCATATGCTGTTTGAACAAAATCTTGATCAAATGCCTGTCTATGGTACAATCGCAAGTCAGTTCAATGATCCTGGAACAAATACGCTATTTAAAGCGTTAGTGGATACCATTCATCGCAAATGTCGTAACGATTGGGCGACAGACATTGAAACAAGTGAGATCGTTGAGAAGTTGAATTTAATTATTCCGCCTCAGCGTCAGCAGTACCTTCAGGACATTTCCAGCTCAGTTCGACGCTATCATGAGTATGTAGAGAAGCAGGTTCAGCTTGCAAGGAAAGCTTTCCAGCTACAGGGCACGATTGAAATGCTTGAGAGTACGGAAGGAAATGACGAAACGATTTCCATGTTATCTACCATGAAAGATGAAAATATGGATGACATGCATACAGAGACACGAAAGATTATTGAGAACTGGCCAGAACTGAAAGAGAAATATAGTGGTAAAGAATTCGTTACGGTGATTCGTGATAAAGAAATCGTTACCGAATTAACCACGAAGAGTCTTTCCGGTCTCGATATCCCGAAAGTATCGCTTCCAAAGTATGAAGACTGGGGAGAAATCGTTCGCTGGGTATTGAAAGAAAACGTTCCGGGCTCATTCCCTTATACAGCAGGTGTTTTTCCGTTTAAACGAAAAGGGGAGGATCCGAAGCGTCAATTCGCAGGCGAAGGAACACCTGAGCGAACGAATCGTCGCTTCCATTACCTTTCTGAAAACGAAGATGCCAAGCGCCTTAGTACCGCGTTTGATTCTGTCACGCTCTATGGAGAAGATCCAGATTATCGCCCGGATATTTATGGGAAAGTCGGCGAGAGCGGTGTGAGCATTTGTACGCTTGATGATATGAAAAAACTCTATGCAGGCTTCGATCTTTGTGCGCCATCGACTTCTGTATCGATGACGATCAACGGGCCAGCGCCAATCATACTCGCGATGTTTATGAATACAGCGATTGAACAGCAGATTCAACGCTTTGAAGAAAAAGAAGGACGCAAAGCGAGCGAGCAAGAGCTTGCAGAAATTAAAGCGAGCACGCTCAGCACGGTACGTGGTACGGTTCAGGCCGATATATTAAAAGAAGATCAGGGTCAGAACACATGTATTTTCTCAACGGAGTTCGCCCTCAGGATGATGGGAGATATTCAGGAATATTTCATTAATCAGAATGTACGAAATTACTATTCTGTCTCTATTTCTGGCTATCACATCGCAGAAGCGGGTGCGAATCCGATTTCTCAGCTCGCGTTTACGCTTGCAAACGGTTTTACGTATGTGGAATATTACTTGAGCCGTGGAATGGATATCGATAAGTTTGCACCGAATCTATCATTCTTCTTCAGTAACGGGCTTGATCCGGAATACACCGTCATTGGAAGAGTTGCACGGAGAATCTGGGCAACTGTGATGAGGGAGAAATACGGTGCAAATGCTCGAAGTCAGAAACTCAAATACCATGTGCAAACGTCCGGTCGTTCCCTGCACGCACAGGAAATGGATTTTAACGACATTAGGACGACGCTACAGGGCTTGATGGCGATTCACGATAACTGTAACTCACTTCATACGAATGCTTATGACGAGGCGGTTACGACGCCGACAGAAGAATCGGTTCGACGCGCTATGGCGATCCAAATGATTATTACGAAAGAACATGGACTTACGAAGAATGAGAATCCACTACAAGGTTCATTTATCATTGAAGAGCTAACGGACCTTGTTGAGGAAGCGGTTCTGACGGAATTTGAGCGGATCAATGCGCGAGGTGGGGTACTTGGTGCAATGGAAACGCAATACCAGCGTGGTAAGATCCAAGAAGAATCCATGCATTACGAAATGCTCAAGCACAGTGGAGAGCTACCGATTGTCGGTGTGAATACGTATAAAAACCCAACTCCACCAGCAGAAGAAGAATGGAACATGGAGCTTGCTAGAGCAAGTAAAGAAGAGAAAGAACAGCAAATATCAAATTTAAAAAGTTTCCAGGAAACCCACTCTAATCATACCGAAGAAGCACTAAACCGGTTGAAGCGAGCGGCGCTTAGCAAAGGAAATATTTTTGAAGAATTGATGGAGACGGTTAAGGTAGCGAGTCTCGGACAAATTACTACGGCTCTCTATGAAGTCGGCGGTAAATATCGTCGAAATATGTAGAGCGGTAACAACTTGTCAAATGCAAGCGTTCATATTATTGTAGGAGGAAGGGATTACCTTCCTCTTTTTCGTTCTGGTTTTTGATTGTTTAGTCTGAATATAGTAATGTTCATTCTGATTTCAATGACTTGTTCTAAAAGATTATTGTTTTTGAAATGGATTTTGTATTAAAAATCCACACTTCAAAGGTGATTGGAGCGGAAGGTGCTCGACTCCTGCGGGATTAGCGGGACAGGTGAGACCCCACAGGCGCGCCTTAAGCGCGCCGAGGAGGCTCACCGCCCGCCCCGCGGAAAGCGAGCATCCTGGAGCGGAAATCACCCCCTCCTCTTATAGAACAATGTCTACGAAAACAGCTATTTCAATAGATTTGTTTAAAAATCGTAGCATAGATTGCAGAAATTTGTTTATAATGAATGGTATGTTTTGTATTAGGATTTACAGGTAACACAAAATAAATGCTATTGTATGAAACGAATGATAAGCTAGTTTTAAATTAAGGTTTTGTTAGTAGTTTTTAATGAATGAGTACCAACAATCTTCACGTAAGTAGCGTATTCATAGGAGATAATTGAAAGGGAGTGCCGATATCGTGAATAGCTTAAAGCAGCTAACTGCTGACGACATTCAAGAAACATCCATGATTGATATTATGTATTTCATCCTGCAGGACGAGAAGAAACCTGTTTCTTTCTATACACTGATGGACCAGATTGGAAAGATGAAAGGACTTAGTTCTACTAAGCTACAGGAAATGCTTGCAGAGGTGTATACAAACCTCAACACAGACGGTCGTTTTGTAACACTTGGAGACAATCAGTGGGGACTTAAAGGCTGGTATCCAGTTGAACAGTCTCAAGAAGAACTTGCTACGACGATCAAGCCGAAGAAGCGTAAGAAAGCAACTGACGATGAGCTTGGATTCGACGAAGATGATGAAGACGATCTTGAAGATCTAGAAGTAGACGATCTTGATGATTTTGATGACGATGATTTTGATGATGATACAGAAGATTTGGACGATGAAGATCTGGATGATGACGATGACGACGACTTAGAAGACGATTCAAAAGAAGAGAAATAATTTCTGTCGCTTCTTGACTTTCAGTAGTGAAATCGGTAGAATCATTTTTGGGCTTCACCAACAAACTAAACAAATTATAGATACGATATAAAAACAAAAGTGCCCCCCTTCTATGGGACAGGTGCCACTTTTGTTTTTTTGTTTTTTATAAAGCTATTAGTGTAACTCATTGAGCTGCTGAAAATTAGCCAGCTCGAGTGAATCTTCCGTTAAGCTAATCCAATTATACCCATCTGCGTTGATCTTGTTAGTAAATGTAAAATCAATCGTTTCGGATGAATCCTCTTCCTTTCGAGAAGGGCAGAATACAAACCATGAGGGGGCAGAAATATGACCACAGGAAAACAGAAAAAGTATATTTTTGTAACAGGCGGCGTTGTTTCATCGCTAGGTAAAGGAATCACTGCAGCATCACTTGGACGTCTTTTAAAGAACCGTGGCGTGAGTGTAACGATTCAGAAGTTTGACCCATACATCAACGTCGATCCAGGGACAATGAGCCCGTATCAGCACGGGGAAGTATTTGTAACGGATGATGGCGCAGAGACGGATCTAGATCTTGGCCACTACGAGCGTTTTATCGACATCAACCTTTCAAAGTACTCAAACGTAACGACTGGTAAAGTCTACTCCACTGTCCTACGTAAAGAGCGACGCGGAGACTATCTTGGAGGCACTGTTCAAGTTATTCCTCACATTACAAATGAAATTAAAGAGCGTATTTTCCGTGCTGGCAACGAAACGAACGCAGATGTAGTGATTACGGAAATTGGCGGAACAGTCGGCGATATCGAAAGTCTTCCATTCCTTGAAGCAATTCGCCAGATCAAGAGCGACATCGGCAAGGAAAATGTGATGTATATTCACTGTACGCTTCTTCCTTACTTAAAAGCTGCTGGTGAAATGAAAACAAAGCCGACTCAGCACAGTGTGAAAGAGCTTCGCAGTCTTGGCATTCAGCCTAACGTCATCGTCGTTCGTGCTGAACAGCCTGTTCCTCAAGAGATGAAGGATAAGATTGCCTTGTTCTGTGACATTGATGAGCACGCTGTAATTGAAGCGCAGGATGCAGATACACTATACAAAGTACCTCTTGCTCTTCAGGCACAGAAGCTTGATGAGATCACTTGCCAACATCTAAAGCTGAACTGTCAGGAAGCTGACATGGAAGAGTGGAATGAGCTTGTGAATAAGGTGCAGAACCTTTCAAGGAAAACCAAAATCGCTCTTGTTGGTAAGTATGTTGCACTTCAAGATGCTTATATTTCCGTAGTAGAATCCTTAAAGCACGCCGGATACGCGTTTGATGCCGACATCGACATCAAATGGGTGAACTCTGAAACAGTCACACATGAGAATGTTCATGAACTTCTTTCTGATGTTGATGGCATCCTTGTTCCTGGTGGTTTCGGAGATCGCGGAATCGAAGGGAAAATCACAGCAATTCAATATGCTCGTGAAAACAAAGTGCCTTTCCTTGGAATCTGTCTTGGTATGCAGCTTGCTTCTGTTGAATTTGCACGCAACGTCTTAAACCTTGAAGGCGCACACTCAGCAGAAATTAAGCCAACAACGAAATACCCAGTGATCGACCTTCTTCCTGAACAGAAGGATGTTGAAGATCTTGGTGGAACGCTTCGTCTTGGTCTGTACCCATGTAAGCTGATTGAAGGTACAAAAGCGTATGCTGCTTACAATGATGAGGTGGTATATGAGCGTCATCGTCATCGTTATGAATTTAGTAATCAATATCGTACTGAAATGGAAGAGGCAGGCTTTATCTTCTCAGGTACGAGTCCTGATGGCCGTCTTGTCGAAGTTGTAGAAGTAGAAGATCACCCGTGGTTTGTGGCATCGCAATTCCACCCTGAATTCACTTCTCGCCCAACACGTCCTCAACCGTTATTTAAAGAATTTATTGGCGCATCGATTGCTAATAATCGATAAGTACAAAAAAAGACATCCTTTTCTATTCCGAAAAGGATGTCTTTTTGCGTAGACATTGTTGCTAAAAGAGTAGCGGTTGATTTCCGCTCCAGGATGCTCGCTTTCCGCGGGGCGGGCGGTGAGCCTCCTCGGCAGCGCTAATCCCGCAGGAATCGAGCACCCTTCCGCTCCAATCAACTATGAAGTGTGTTTTTTTTATACCTCTTTCAAAAACAACAGTCTTTTAGAAAAGAGCTTTTTGTAAAAGTAAAAAAATCAGTGAAGTCTAGCTCCAGCGCATACCCGCTCGAGGTCTTAAGCTTGTCGCGGGTGAACAAGGCGCTTTCGCTTTTCTTAGTGTATGGATTAAAAGTCATAACCGTGTTCTTCTAATATTTCCCTCGTTGTTAAATAAAGGGCATGATACACATAGAGAGAAGTAAGTAAGGAAGGGTAACCAACTCGATCACCGTCATCATTCGGAACAAGACCAGCGGTAAGACCGGTGTTAATATGAAATTGAACGTTTTGTTCAAGTGCTGGCGTAGCATCTTTTCGAGTAGCTGAAATCCCGACAACAGCTGCGCCATATTCCTTGAACTGCTTAGCCCGTTCAGCTGTTTTCTCATCATCGTTAAATCGGGTAAAGAGAATAACGCAATCTTTATCAGTTAATACAGCGGGATCATGCAGAACAGCACTTGAAGGAAGTTTTTCATTACCATAAACAGCTTCAAGAGCCGCCCCCTGAAGCTCATGCTCCCCATAGAAGTAAATCGTTCCACCGCCTGTAATCGACTGAGCAAACAAGCGCGCAATGTCTTCAATCACCATCTCATGCTCATCCTGTATCATCTTAAACTTCCCCATCAACTGGGTCGTAAAAATCTTAATCATCATATCACTGCCTTTCATTTTTTGATGGAATTAATAGGATGTTTTCGCAGATGTTGTTGCTATAAAAGTAGTGGTTGATTTCCGCTCCAGGATGCTCGCTTTCCGCGGGGCGGGCGGTGAGCCTCCTCGGCGCGCTAGGGCGCGCCTGTGGGGTCTCACCTGTCCCGCTAATCCCGCAGGAGTCGAGCACCCTTCCGCTCCAATCAACTATCAAGTGTAGATGTTCATAAAAATCTCATTCAAATACAACAACCCTTTAGAAAAGATCCAATAATAAAATTAATGATAAGTTTTTAGTTGGAATGTCAATTGCTAATATTGATAGAGATATTCATAAAAAAATTCCCTCGATTTTTGGCTCATTCGAGTAAAACCTTAGTTTTACTCGCCTTTCAGCTCAGCTGAAAGGTCGGCATTAGCGACTGAAACGAGTGAGCAAATTTATTTGCTCTAACCGTTTCAGTCGCTAATGCCGGAAATGAGCCAAAAATCATTACCGTTAATCGTAATCACTTGTCGTTCTAACGCGGTACCTATTATAACGCGTGTAAACAAACCTTGCGAATTACAGCCTTCAATGTATAATCAGGAAGGGATTTATAAACATAACGCGAACTTAAACATTAGACTAACTGAAAAGTAGGTGGCACTCAAATGGGTGAGAAAATTTTAATCGTAGACGATCAGTACGGAATACGTATCCTTCTTAACGAAATCTTTCAAAAAGAAGGTTATCAAACCTTTCAGGCAGCAAACGGTGTTCAAGCCCTCTCAATCGTAAAAAGTGAAGATCCAGACATGGTCATTCTCGATATGAAAATACCGGGTATGGACGGACTTGAAATTCTGAAGCGTATTAAAAAAATGGAAGCAAGAGCGCTTGTCATCATTATGACCGCCTACGGCGAATTGGATATGATCCATGAGGCGATGGACCTAGGAGCAATTACCCATTTTGCTAAACCGTTTGACATCGATGAAATCCGAGCAGCCGTCAAAAAAGAATTAGCAGCGCTTTCTTAATCTGAGTTAGCGCTTACATAAACAAATCCCATTAAATCAAGCTTTTCCCCTTCTTTTATAGAAGTGATATGCTATAATAGAACCGTGTTTTTGGAGAGATTGTAGCGTGAATAAATTCGAATTAGCAGAAAATTCTTGGGTGTGGGCATACATAAAAACACCATGTTTGTGCCATCTTGAAGAAGACAGTTTTTTTGGATGCATCTGCATGCTCCAATGACAGGTATTCGTTATTCAGATGTTCCAGGTCACAACCTGGCAATTTTAAATTAGATTGAGGAGGATTTATAATGCCTTTAGTTTCTATGAAAGAAATGCTCGAAAAAGGTAAAGCAGAAGGCTACGCAGTTGGCCAATTTAACCTTAACAACCTTGAGTTTACTCAAGCGATCCTACAAGCTGCACAAGAAGAAAAGTCACCAGTTATCCTTGGTGTTTCTGAAGGTGCTGCTCGTTACATGGGCGGATTCAAAACTGTTGTGAAATTGGTTGAAGCGCTAATGGAAGAGTACAAAGTAACTGTACCAGTTGCGATTCACCTTGATCACGGTTCTAGCTTTGATAAGTGTATGCAAGCGATCAACGCTGGCTTCACTTCTGTTATGATCGATGGATCTCATTACCCACTTGACGAAAACATCGCTCTTACTACAAAAGTAGTAGAAGCTGCACATGCAGTTGGTGTTTCTGTTGAAGCTGAGCTAGGCCGTATTGGCGGACAAGAAGACGATCTAATCGTGGACGACGCTGAAGCTGCTTACGCAATTCCAGAAGAGTGTGAGCGCCTGATCAACGAAACTGGTGTAGATTGCTTTGCTCCTGCACTAGGTTCTGTACACGGTCCTTACAAAGGCGAACCTAACCTAGGATTCGACCGCATGGAAACAATCAGCAAAATGACTGGTGTTCCTCTAGTACTTCACGGTGGTACTGGTATTCCAACAGATGACGTGAAAAAAGCGATCAAATTTGGACATGCTAAGATCAACGTGAACACTGAGAGCCAACTTTCTTCTGCTAAAGCAGTTCGCTCTGTTCTTGAAGAAAAACCAGATCTTTACGACCCACGTAAGTACATGGGCCCTGCACGCGATGCGATTAAAGAAACAGTAATCGGCAAAATGCGTGAATTCGGTTCTTCTAACAAAGCATAAACTTCTTAATTCGGATCATCAAAGCCGCTCGAATCCGAGCGGTTTCTGATTTCCGTTTTTATCCCCCACAACTACTACATTCCGACTATTTTTCAATTATTTAAAATCAAATCAGCTAACGTAAAACAAAATATGTTAAACTTTTTTCGTAAACGCTTTCTCAATTTAAAGGAGGACTTTTCTAATGAAAATTTTCATAGATTCTGCAAACTTGAATGATATTAAAGAAGCACACGATATGGGTGTTGTATCTGGTGTAACAACAAATCCATCACTTGTTATGAAAGAAAAAGTAAATTTTCACGATCGTCTTCGTGAAATTACAAGCCTTGTATCAGGATCTGTAAGTGCTGAAGTTGTTTCAACAACAGCTGAAGAAATGATTGAAGAAGGAAAACAGCTTGCTGAAATTGCTCCAAACATTACAGTGAAGGTACCAATGAATCGTGAAGGAATGAAGGCGGTTAAAGCATTCTATGAAGCTGGTATTAAAACGAATGTAACGCTTGTTTTTTCTGCAAATCAGGCTTTGCTCGCAGCACGTGCTGGCGCGTCTTATGTTTCACCATTCCTTGGACGTCTTGATGATATCGGTCAAAATGGTCTTGATCTTATCTCAGAAATCTCAGAACTGTTCGCGGTACATGGGATTGAGACTGAAATCATTGCTGCATCCATTCGTCATCCAATGCATGTAACTGAAGCTGCTCTTCGCGGTGCTGACATTGGTACAATGCCATTGAAAGTCGTACTTCAAATGCTTGAACACCCGCTAACAGATAAAGGGATCGATCAATTCCTGGCAGATTGGGAAGAAGCAAAAAAAGCAAACGAATAATAAGAACGAATTGGCATGAACTTCCTGTTTTTGCCCATACTATTCTTAAGAAGTATCAAATTTCGGCAGTGTCAAAGGAATAAGATGCGGACGAAGAAGGGAGACCATTATGGAAAAGTTAATGATCGCTGGAGGTCACCGTTTAAGTGGTACTGTTCAAGTGAGCGGGGCCAAGAATAGTGCGGTTGCATTAATCCCAGCGGCTATTCTAGCAGATTCCACAGTCACAATTGATCATTTACCGAACATTTCTGATGTGGGGATTCTGCGTGATCTTCTAGAAGAAATCGGAGGACAAGCTGAACTTAGTGGAAATACATTAACTGTGAATCCACAGGACATGATTGCAATGCCGTTACCGAATGGTAAAGTCAAAAAGCTTCGAGCTTCTTATTACTTGATGGGCGCCATGTTAGGTCGTTTTAATAAAGCTGTGATCGGACTTCCAGGCGGTTGTAATCTAGGACCACGTCCCATTGATCAGCATATAAAAGGCTTTGAAGCACTTGGTGCAAAGGTAACGAATGAGCAGGGAGCTATCTATCTCCGTGCTGATGAACTGAAGGGAGCTCGTATTTACCTAGATGTTGTCAGCGTTGGAGCGACGATTAACATTATGCTCGCGGCTGTACGAGCTAAAGGCCGTACTGTTATTGAGAATGCGGCGAAAGAGCCCGAGATTATTGATGTTGCCACACTTTTATCAAGCATGGGCGCGAAAATAAAAGGTGCTGGAACAGACGTCATTCGAATTGATGGAGTCGACGAGCTTAGTGGCTGTTACCATTCCATTATTCCTGACCGAATTGAGGCGGGAACGTATATGATTATGGCAGCTGCCATGGGTGATGAAGTTGTCATCGACAATGTCATCTCTCAGCATCTTGAATCACTCATATCCAAACTACGTGAGATGGGTGTGAAAGTAGAAACAAATGAAGATCAAGTGTATATTCGTTCCCCACGTGAAGGCTGGACAAGCGTGGATTTAAAAACGCTTGTGTATCCAGGGTTTCCGACGGATCTTCAACAACCTTTCACTTCACTCCTCACCAATGCGGAAGGTAGCAGTATTGTGACCGATACAATCTATGGAGCGAGATTCAAGCATATCGATGAGCTTCGTAGAATGGGAGCTAATGTGAAGGTGGAGGGCCGCTCTGCCATCATTAATGGAGCGGTGAAACTTCAGGGAGCAAAAGTGCGTGCGTCAGACCTTCGCGCTGGAGCAGCCCTCGTTGTCGCTGGATTGATGGCTGAGGGGATAACAGAAGTATCTGGACTTGAACATATCGATCGAGGATATGAGCGACTTGTCGAGAAGCTTAATAACCTGGGAGCAAGAGTCTGGCGAGAGAAATTAGATCAAGAAGAGTTGAAAGAAGTAGAAAGCTCTTAAAATAATTTACAACAGAAGAGGCGGCGGAAGCCGCCATTCTGTAATCTTTTCGTGTAAGCGTTTCAAATACAGGTTATGTTATTGCGGGGGAGGAGAGCTTTATGGAAAGAAGTTTGTCGATGGAACTAGTAAGGGTAACGGAGGCTGCTGCACTTGCTTCGGCTCGCTGGATGGGAAGAGGTAAGAAGGAAGAAGCGGACGATGCAGCAACAACTGCGATGCGTGATGTGTTTGATACTGTACCAATGAAAGGAACTGTTGTCATTGGTGAAGGAGAGATGGACGAAGCGCCGATGCTCTATATCGGAGAAAAGCTTGGCACTGGGTACGGCCCTCGTGTTGATGTAGCTGTTGATCCTCTTGAAGGTACGAACATTGTTGCAGCTGGAACTTGGAATGCGCTCGCGGTTCTAGCCGTTGCGGACCATGGGAATCTTCTTCATGCTCCTGATATGTACATGGACAAAATTGCTGTTGGACCAGAAGCAGTCGGTAAAATCGATATTAACGCTTCCGTGCATGATAACCTGAAAGCGGTAGCCGAAGCTAAGGGGAAAGAAATTGAAGACTGTGTGGCGGTCATATTAGACCGTAAGCGCCACGAAAAGATTATAGAAGAAGTTCGATCAGCAGGTGCCAGAATCAAGTTGATTTCGGATGGAGATGTAGCCGCTGCGATCAACACGGCGTTTGAAGACACCGGCGTTGATATTTTGTTCGGTTCAGGAGGTGCCCCCGAAGGTGTACTTGCTGCCGTTGCGTTGAAATGTCTCGGTGGAGAGATTCAAGGAAAGCTGCTCCCGCAGAATGATGAGGAATTACGCAGATGTAACGAAATGGGAATCGATGATGTTTCGCGCGTATTGTATATGGAAGACCTCGTTAAGGGTGATGATGCCATTTTTGCAGCAACTGGCGTAACAGATGGTGAACTTTTAACAGGAGTAAGATTTAAGGGGAACTCTGGAACAACGCAATCCGTCGTGATGCGTGCAAAGTCAGGGACAGTTCGCTTTATTGACGGAAAGCATAGTTTGAATAAGAAACCTGACCTCGTAATCAGATCTTAAAAGATGGCTCTTTTCTAAAAGAGTGTTGCTTTTGAAGTGGTTTAAAAAATGACACTTTGGGATTGGAGCGGAAGGATGCTCGACTCCTGCGGGATTAGCGGGACAGGTGAGACCCCACAGGAGCGTAAGCGACGAGGAGGCTCACCGCCCGCCCCGCGGAAAGCGAGCATCCTGGAGCGGAAATTAACTCGCTATAGCAACAATGTTTACGAAAAGAGCCTTTCTAAAAGATTGTTGTTTTTGAAAGAGATGTATAAAAAGCCACACTTCAAAGGTGATTGGAGCGGAAGGTGCTCGATTCCTGCGGGCTAGCCGCCCGCCCATCGGAAAGCGAGCATCCTGGACAGCCTAAAAGATCGAAAGAGAGACGCTGTCGAAAACAGCTTTGCTCATTTCATGTTGAATATTCTTAAGGAATCTGGTAAAACTATAAGGTGCTGTATTATTTTAAGTACTAGACAAAAAGTTCTGTTTGAACGAAATAGATCGTAGCTCAATTTCTTGCTCGACCTGTAAAGAAGAAAAGGCTGTGCACAATTTGTTTCTTCTTTACAGGTCAGAAATGAGCTGTATCACGATGGCGTAGGAGCAAGACCGGGTTTTCAAGAGTAACGATTGCTAAGCAACACCTTCGTTGTGCACTTCCTCTACTCTCACTTAAGAGATGCCTGAATGGAACATACTAGCCTCTCACAGGTTCTCAACAAACTCTTTCTCTTTTTCTTTAGTTTCAAAAGTTTAGACATAATTAACTTCATGCAGCGGTCCTCTCTATTATTAAATAGCCCTATTGTACTTTATGATTAGTTAACAACATGAAAGGATTAAAGGGTGAGAAAACTTAGACTTACGCTAGTAATTGGCGGTAAAATAGGTTTTTCTAACACTTAATTCCCTTGTTTTATTTTTCATTCTATAGGATAAAACCTATCATTATATAAAAAGTGTGGTGTCAACATGGCAGTAAATTTATCAGAATTAGAACAAATGACATTAAAAGAATTATATGAACAGGCAAGGCTTTATAAAGTCTCGTATTATAGCAAGTTGAACAAAAGAGAACTTGTATTTGCCATTTTAAAAGCACAGGCAGAGCAGTCGGGTCTTCTTTTCATGGAAGGCATACTTGAAATCATTTCCTCAGAAGGATTTGGATTCCTGCGTCCGATTAACTACTCTTCAAGTGCGGAAGATATATACATTTCAGCTTCACAAATCCGCAGGTTCGATCTGCGTAATGGTGACCGAGTATCAGGAAAAGTACGCCCGCCTAAAGAAAACGAGCGCTATTACGGACTTTTACACGTTGCGGCAGTTAATGGGGAAGACCCTGACTCTTCGAAGGAGCGCGTTCACTTCCCTGCGCTTACACCGCTTTATCCTGAAAGAAGAATGAATTTCGAAAATAAATCGGGAAATCTATCCACACGAATTATCGATATGATTGCTCCGGTTGGTTTCGGTCAGCGTGGTCTGATCGTTGCCCCTCCAAAAGCTGGTAAAACGATGCTTCTAAAGGAAATAGCCAACAGCATTACAACGAACCACCCTGACACAGAACTTATTGTTCTTTTGATCGATGAGCGTCCCGAGGAAGTGACGGACATCGAACGATCAGTAGATGGTGACGTTGTTCACTCAACGTTTGATGAAACACCAGATAATCATATTAAAGTTGCAGAGCTTGTGCTGGAGCGTGCAATGCGTCTTGTAGAGCATAAGAAAGACGTCGTGATCCTTCTCGATAGTATTACACGTCTTGCTCGTGCTTATAACCTTGTTATTCCACCAAGTGGACGAACTCTTTCTGGTGGTATCGACCCTGCGGCTTTCCATCGTCCGAAACGATTCTTTGGTGCTGCGCGTAACATTGAAGAAGGCGGTAGCCTTACAATCCTTGCAACAGCGCTTGTTGAGACAGGTTCTCGTATGGATGATGTGATTTATGAAGAATTCAAAGGAACAGGAAATATGGAGCTCCATCTTGATCGTCGTCTTGCTGAACGTCGTGTCTTCCCAGCGATTGATATTCGCCGATCTGGTACTCGTAAAGAAGAACTTTTACTTCCGAAAGAACAGTTGGAAATGCTTTGGACGATCCGTAAGAGCATGGATGACTCCTATGAATTTGTAGATAATTTCTTAAAACGTCTTAAGAAAACAAAGGCAAATAGTGAGTTTTTTGATCTGTTTGAGAAAGAAAAAAGCGGTTCTTCCCGTTAAAGATACAGTTCAATAAGTTATAGGATGACCAATTGCATTGTATGAATCTCCCTGCTATAATACTTCTATGTGTGCAGAAGCAAGAAGGTATTGCCTTCTTGCTTCAGATAACTCTGGTTCCTCAGGAATCAGGGCGGAAGGAGATGAAATTCATGAAACAAGCAATTCATCCTGGTTATGAAAAAATCACTGTTAAGTGTGCTTGCGGTAACGAATTCGAAACTGGTTCTACAAAACAGGACGGCGTCAGCGTAGAGGTTTGCTCTGAGTGTCATCCGTTCTATACTGGACGTCAGAAGTTTAATGACGCTGGTGGACGCGTAGATAAGTTTAGAAGAAAATACAACATTAAAGCTTAATGATAAAGTGAACCTTCCGTCAGAGGGGGAGTTCCATCCCCTCTGATGGTTAGTTGAACCAATCGGACCTTTAGGGGCAGTTGCCCCACCTAAACGTCAGCATAGATTTACGTATGAGGTGGGGTTTTATTGTTCCTTTTGGGTAGGATGAAACAGGCAAGTTTTGATTCCTTGCCTGTTTTTTTAACTTAATAAGTTAGATGAAAACTTGAAAGTGTTACAAATGTTTTTGTGCAGGGGAGATTTTTGGCTCATTTCCGCTCTTTTTACAAGGGCGACCTAATAGGGTAACGAAAAGGCGAGTGAAGCTTTGGATTGGACTCGAATGAGCCAAAAATCATACTTAAACAATATATTCCCCTTACTGCTAAGATAATTTATGGAACAATCAATAAATGGATGAAAGTATATGCAAAATAAAGACTGCGGCTATGAAGAGGGTGCTGATCAGTCATTTTTTTATGCCTATGCTGGAGAAAGGAGAAGCGGTTTGATGCATGTCATGAAACACAACGGCTGGATTGAGGTTATTTGCGGAAGTATGTTCTCAGGTAAGTCAGAAGAATTAATCCGGCGCGTAAAAAGAGCGACTTATGCGAAACAAAAGGTTCAGGTTTTTAAGCCGAAAATCGATAACAGATACAGCGAAGAATCTGTTGTTTCTCATAATGGGATGTCAGTTATTGCTGTTCCGGTTGATCATTCACAGAAAATCCTTGATCGCGTCTCAGAAGATACTGATATGGTTGCAGTCGATGAAGTACAATTTTTTGATGATGGGATTGTGGAAGTCGCTCAACAGCTTGCTGATGAAGGCGTTCGTGTTATCGTGGCGGGTCTTGATCAAGATTTTCGTGGCGAAGCTTTCGGACAAGTACCTGAGCTTCTAACCGTTGCCGAATCCGTAACAAAACTACAGGCAATCTGTGTTGTTTGTGGTTCTCCAGCTAGTCGAACGCAGCGTTTGATTGATGGCAAACCAGCGCATTATGATGATCCGATTATTCTTGTGGGGGCATCTGAATCGTACGAACCTCGTTGTCGTCATTGTCACAAAGTACCTGGTAAGCCAACAGCGAGAGATTCTAAGCACCAGGAAATTTCTAATTAAGTCCGATTTTTCGGGCTTTTTTTGTTGCAATGATAACGATCTCGCTTTAAGAAATTTTCATGCATTTTTCTAACGATACATTGGGCACCTTAAGAACAGGAGGTGACTGATGTATGAAAATCTTCTCATGTATGATGGTAGCATTCGTCCTTGTGACGTCTGCTTGCTCGCCGCTTAAGCCCCCTGAAGCGAATGGTGGAGGTGGAGAGGGACAAAAGTTGAATTCAGATATTAATTTAAACCCTCAATCTTATCGAAATATGAGTGTTGATAAACCAACGATCAGTGACGATCAGGATAAAATCAGAGAAGTTGTTGAAGCGGAAGGCCTTGATGCTGGGGCAATATCGATTACTGGGAATCACGCATGGGTCAATGTGAAATTTAGCAAGATGAATGAGATGGACGTAAATGAGCAAAAGAAAAGACTTACACAGAAAATATACAATGCTGTTCCACGTTATAAAATTCACGTTCGAGTAAGATAGGGTGAATGGAACTTTCAGTTGTTTCCTGCCCCCTACAAAAGGTAGAACCCTCTCAATTGAGAGGGTTCTTTTCAGTGCTGGGCTCTTCTGGCTGCTTGTTGTAATGGATCCCATACGCTGTTGTAAGGTGGAGCGTAAGCGAGATCAAGATCTTCCATGTCATGGAGTGTCATTTGATGGTAAAGGGCAGTAGCGAGGACATCCACTCGCTTGTCGATTCCGTGCTTGCCAATGAATTGCCCTCCGAGAATTCGCTCGTTATCATCGCGGAAGACAAGCTTTACCCGGAGTTCTCTCGATTCTGGATAGTATCCTGCGATATCCGTTGCTTCGGTTGAACAGCTTGCGTACGGTAGCTTCAACTCTTTTGCTTCTTTCGAAGACAAACCGGTCCGTCCAAGCGTCAATTCAAAGAACTTAATAACAGATGTACCAACGATCCCCTTAAACGTACTGGCCTGGCCGCTGATGTTAAGTCCAGCGATCCGTCCCTGTTTATTCGCTGTCGTACCGAGTGGAACGAAGTCATCGCGTTCTTTTACGCGATGGAAGTGTGTCGCGCAGTCACCTGCAGCATAAATATCTTCCTTGCTCGTCTCCATGTATCGGTTAACTTGAATCGCGCCATTTTTCGTAGTGTGAAGACCACATTCCTTTAGAAATCCGGTATTTGGTTTCACCCCAACTGAAACGAGTACGAGATCGGCGTCGTATTCTCCTTTATCAGTAATGATTTTCTTTACACGTTGCTCACCTCTAAGCGATAGCACAGTCTCATTGGTATGAACGAAAACATCATTCCGTTCAGCTTCCTTATGGATGAGTTCTGCCATATCTTTATCGAAAATCTTGGCAAGATGTGGGCCTCGTTCAATGATGCGAACTTCTTTGCCAAGCTCTTTGAACGCTTCTGCCATCTCAAGACCAATGTAACCTCCGCCGATCACAGCTACTTTTTTTACCGACTCATCGAGGTTTTGAATGATTTTCTTAGCATCTGGAATTGTTTTGAGCGTATGTATACCTTCGAGATCTATCCCATCCCATTCCGGTTTAACTGGACTCACCCCTGTCGCGATAAGAAGCTTATCGAAGTCCTCTGTAAAATCTTCACCGGTTTGAAGGTCTATCCCCTTCACTACTTTATTCTCGGTATCAACGTTCGTAACTTCATGAAAAACTCTGGCATCGATGCCGTACTTTTCACGGAACGTATCCACAGAACGAGCGATCAGTTTATCGGAAGATTCAATTTTGCCGCTTATGACATAAGGAAGTCCGCACTGTCCATATGAATAGATGTCACCTTTTTCAAGCGTGACCACTTCCGCTTCTTCATCGTTACGAATAATTTGCATCGCTGCACTCATACCGGCTGCATCCCCGCCAATAATAACAACTTTCATCTAACACCAGCACCCTTCGTTATCGTCCTTTTTTACTGTCTTTCTATTAAGTTTACCCTTATTAAAAGAAGTTCAAGCTGTTTTTGCTTTTGACGGGCGAAATGTCCTATACTATAATTAGACTGTTATGCAACGAAAACGAGGTGAAAGATCTTGTTAGACCGGTTAGAAATTGTAGAAGAACGTTATGATAAGTTAAATCAGTTGTTAAGTGATCCTGAAGTCATTAATGACACTACGAAACTCCGCGAATATTCCAAAGAGCAATCGAGCCTTGAGGAAACCGTGCAGGTATATCGTGAATATAAGGAAATTCTCGAAGGCATTCAAGATGCGAAAGCGATGCTTGAAGAAGAGAAAGACGCTGAAATGCGTGAGATGGTAAAAGCTGAACTTTCAGAGCTTACGCCGAAAGAAGAAGAGTACGCTGAGCGTCTCCGAGTCCTTCTTCTCCCTAAAGATCCAAACGACGATAAAAACGTTATTATCGAAGTGCGTGGAGCTGCAGGTGGGGATGAAGCGGCTTTATTTGCTGGTGATCTATACAAGATGTATAGTCGCTTTGCTGAAATGCAAGGCTGGAAGTCTGAAGTCATTGAGTACAGCTCAACTGAGCTCGGTGGATTTAAAGAAATTATTTTCATGATCAACGGTGCAGGTGCGTATTCGAAGATGAAGTATGAAAATGGTGCTCACCGCGTTCAACGTGTTCCTTCAACTGAATCAGGTGGTCGTATCCATACGTCTACTGCAACAGTAGCCGTTCTTCCTGAAGCGGAAGAAGTGGAAGTTGAGATTCACGACAAGGACATTCGAGTTGATACATTTACGTCAAGTGGACCAGGTGGACAGAGTGTTAATACAACCATGTCAGCCGTTCGTCTGACGCATACGCCTACAGGCGTTGTTGTATCCTGTCAGGATGAGAAGTCACAGATCAAGAACAAAGAAAAAGCGATGAAGGTTCTTCGTGCGCGTGTGTATGATAAGTTCCAGCAGGAAGCACAGAAAGAATACGACGACAATCGTAAATCAGCTGTAGGTACTGGTGACCGTTCAGAACGTATCCGCACGTATAATTTCCCGCAGAATCGCGTAACGGATCACCGTATTAACCTTACGATTCAGAAACTTGACCAGATTCTTCAAGGAAAGCTTGATGAGTTCATTGATGCGCTGATTACAGAAGAACAAACGCGCTTAATGGCAGAAGCTGGAGAGTGACCCTATGACGACTGTATTTGAAGCCCTTAACTGGGCTTCTTCTTTTTTAGAAAAGCACGGAAGAGAAGCATCAGCAGCTGAATGGCTCTTGAAACATGAGCTTCAAGTAAATCGAACCGAACTTTTGATGAAACTGAGAGAGGAAATGCCGAATTTCAGTAACTTTCAGGATAAGATTCACGCCCATGCCGGTGGAATCCCAGTTCAGCATATCACTCAACAAGAAGAGTTCTATGGTAGAACGTTTCGAGTGAATCAGCATGTCCTCGTGCCTCGACCTGAGACCGAAGAGCTAGTCGAAGGGATCTTGTCTCGAGCGAATGAACTTTTCACTGATTCTACGAACACATCGATCGCAGATATAGGGACAGGCAGTGGCGCCATTGCGATCAGTCTTGCTCTCGAAC
>CAVUAW010000004.1:0-31068 GCA_963739655.1 uncultured Bacillaceae bacterium
GCACTTAATGAAACACATTCAATTCTACAGCGTATGCGTGAACTTGCAGTGCAATCATCCAACGATACGAACACAACTGATGATCGTGCTGAAATTCAGTTAGAAGTGGATGACTTGATTGCTGAAATCGACAGAATTGGTACTACCACTGAATTTAACGGACAAAATTTATTAGATGCATCAGGTGGAACTACAGGCGCATTTACATTCCAAATTGGAGCAAATGAAAATCAAACATTAACAGTAACTTTTGCTGATATGCAGTCTACAGCTCTTGGTGTGAATGGTGTTGACTTAAGTGCAGACAGCTCTACATCAACTGCTGCTATTACTACTATCGATGGTGCTATCAAAAAAGTGTCTGATGAGCGTTCTCAACTAGGTGCTAAGCAAAACCGTCTTGAACACACAATCAACAACCTGGGCACTACTTCAGAAAACCTTTCCGCTGCTGAATCACGTATCCGTGATGTAGACATGGCGAAAGAAATGATGGAGATGACGAAGAATAATATTCTTCAACAGGCTTCTCAAGCAATGCTGGCACAAGCCAATCAAAACCCGCAACAAGTACTTCAACTTCTACGTTAATTTCTGAAAGATGGTCTTCCATAGAAGGCCATCTTTTTTACTGACTAATATTGGAGGAGAAGACATGGAGATTAAACGACTCCCTGGAGTAATAAATAACAAGAAACTGCTCAGTCATACTGATATCGTTATGAAATCAGAAATAGATAGAGAAAATCATAAAGCCATTAGAAGCTAATTCTAATATAACTGCAGAAAAATTGATTGATCACATCAACCAAATGAATGACTTTATTAAGCCGACGAAAACAAATCTTAGATTTCAGCTTCATGATAAGTTAAATGAATACTATGTTCAGGTTGTTGATACATATACGGACGAAGTCATAAGAGAAATCCCTTCTAAAAAGTTTCTTGATATGTATGCAGCTACAGCCGAATTACTTGGCATAATGGTTGATCAGAGGATATAACATGTTATTTAACTCTCATTGATGAGGGTTCTTTTTTTAGGTCTTTTTACACCTTCAAATAATACGAACACCTGCCGATAGTAGGAGTAGATGTTATTTAAGACGGGGGTGCAGTTCATGAGAATTAGCGGACTTGCGACAGGGATGGATATTGATCAAATGGTCAAAGACTTGATGACAGCGGAACGCATCCCGCTGGACAAGCTTTCCCAGCAAAAACAAACTGTTGAATGGCAGAAGGATGCTTATCGGGAGCTAAATTTAATGATGACAGAGATGCGTACCACATCATCTTCTATGCGGTTGCAATCGTCATTCAACACTTATAGTGCTACTTCTTCAAACGCAGGGACTGTCAAAGCTTCTGCGACGGCTTCTGCAGTGGCTGGAAATTATTCGATTACGGTTAATGAGCTTGCGCAGAGTGCAAAGTTAACTTCGAAGAACAAGATTCTTACTGAAGACGGTTCAGCAGGTGCAAAGCTTACAAATAAAGTGCTTCATTCAACAGAAGCTGATACCACATTTCAGCTTACAAATGGAAAGGGTCAAGCTGCGTCTATTACCATAACAGTAGATGATACCTTTAAAAGTCTTTCAGAGAAAATCGCAAATGCGACAGATAGTTCAGGAGCATCACTAGGTTTGAGAGCAAGCTTCGATGAAACGACTTCTCGCTTCTTTATTTCAACGAAAGAAATGGGTGGCGATGAGGGCATTGATATAAGTGGATTCTCAGATACAGTGGTTCAGGATCGAATATTCGGTACCGGAGCAATTACTGCTCAAGGAACGTATGGTTCTTATGAAATTGATGGCATTGTAGTTGATCAACTTAAAACGAATTCTTCCACAGTCAATAACTTGAAACTAGATCTCCTTCAAAAGGGAACTACGAGCGTTTCCGTTCAGAGTGATGTAGACTCTTCCTTTGACATGATCAAGTCATTTGTTGAGAAATATAATGAGTTTGTTGAAAAAGCAGAAGGAATGTTGAATGAGAAAAAATACCGAGATTATCCTCCTTTAACGGATGCTCAGCGTAAGGATCTCTCAGAAAAAGAAATTGAGCTCTGGGATGAGAAGGCAAAGAGCGGAATGCTACAAAGTGACGCCGCTGTAAGAGGTATTGTTAGTGAGCCTTCGAAGCTCATGGATGACTCCGGTAAGTGGAATTCCTGCTGGTGAATTGAGTATGCTTTCCCAAATTGGTATTAACACAGGTAACTATCAATCTGGAGGAAAGCTTTTCATTGATGAGGAGAAATTGAAAGAAACGCTGAAAAGTAAGCCTGATGAAGTCATGCGGTTGTTTACAAGTGGGTCAGAAGGTATCGGTGATCGTCTTTATGCAAAGGTTAATGAAAGTATAGATCAATTAGGAAAAAAAGCTGGTAGTCCTGGAACACTTGTTGATAATAGCCTACTATCAAAAAGGTTATCAGACATCGATGATCAGATGTATAAATGGGAAGACAAATTAACAACGATTGAAAACCGATACTGGAAGCAGTTTACAGCACTTGAAACAGCCATGGATCGTATGAACCAACAAGGCATGTGGGTACAACAAAACTTATTTGGTGGGATGTAGACATGAAGAGATCAGAAGCGTTAAATCAAATGCACGTCGTAACAAATCAAATCGCAAAGTCTCTTGAAGGCATTAATCTTTCCATGGATTTGAGCGAAGCAGAGAACCTTGAAGGCATTAATAACATGATTAATAGAAGAGAAGAGACGATTGCTTTATTAGATCGAGCGATTCAAACAGAAGGAAACGAATGGACTGAGAATGAACGTTATCTTCTTCAACAGCTTGAAGCTTTAGAAGAAACGATTCAACCTAGACTATCCGAGCTTTATCAGGCATTTTCAGAGCAAATGAAAAGATTTCAACAGGGGAAGTCGACAGCAAAAAAATATAAGCAGCAGGCCCCATATTATGCAGATGGCACATTTTTTGATCAGCGAAAATAGGAGGCTAGTACGATGGCTATGAAAAATCCATATCAAACTTATCAACAAAATGCAGTCAATACATCTTCACCTGAAGAGCTTACATTAATGCTCTACAACGGTTGTATTAAATTCATTCGACTAGCCTCAATGGCAATGGAAAAGGGAACTATTGAAGCGAAAAATACAAACGTTATTAAAGCGCAAGCGATTATCCAGGAGCTTAGAAGCACGCTCAGAATGGATAGTGAGCTAGCTGAATCAATGGATCAAATCTATGATTATATGTTTAATCGCCTAGTAGAAGCGAACATTCATAACAACAAAGAAATCATGAAAGAAGTAGAAGATCTCGCAGCTGAATTCCGAAACACATGGAAGCAAGCAATGGAGAATTCTAAAACGGGTCAATAGGAGACGGCAAATTAAAGAAGGTGAATTGATTGGATAAAACATCTGTATTCGGAGTTATTCTAGGGTTTTTCGTATTAATTGGGGGACTCATTTTGAAAGGCGCGAATCCAGCAGCGCTACTAAATCCAGCTGCACTCGTTATTATTATTTTAGGGACAGCAGCTACTTTATTAATCGGATTTCCGTTTAAGGAACTAAAAAAGTTTCCATCATTAATGAAAATCATAGTGACAGAACAGAAATTGTTCTCCGAAAAAGAATTAATTCCGATGTTTCGTGACTGGGCAAATATCGCCAGGAGAGAAGGATTATTAGCTCTTGAAAATAGTCTTGAAGAAATTGAAGATGACTTTCTTAAAGCGGGGCTTTCAACTAGTGATTGACGGGCATACAAAAGAAGTCATTGAAGATATATTGATTGAAGACATCGAAGCGATGAAGGATAGACACAAAGCCGGTGTTGGGATATTTACACAGGCTGGAACCTACGCTCCTACTCTTGGGGTACTTGGAGCAGTGGTTGGACTTGTTGCCGCATTAAGTCATTTAGGAGATATGGAGTTATTAGGGAAATCCATTGCCGCAGCCTTTATCGCAACTCTATTTGGGATTTTTACAGGTTATGTATTGTGGCATCCTTTTGCAAATAAATTAAAACGAAAAACAAGTGAAGAAGTAAGAGTGAAACAGATTATTATCGAAGGTTTGCTAGCCGTTCAGTCAGGTGCGTCTCCTCGAATGATTGAAGACAAACTCATTGTCTACTTGCCTTCGAAAGAACGAAATCTTGATGAAGTGAAGAAATCAAGCAGTACAGTTGGCGAAGGAGTGGGTGCTGATGCGTAAGCAGAAGCACGAAGAACATGAGGAGCATGTAGACGAATCATGGCTCATTCCTTATGCCGATATTCTCACACTTTTACTAGCTTTGTTTATTGTCTTGTTTGCTTCTAGTACGGTGGATGTGAAGAAATACGAAGCGATCACGGAGTCTTTTCAGGAGGTACTTAGCGGAGGTACAGGGATTCTTCAAAGCGAACCATCGGTGATGAAGCCTGAAGAAAGTTCATTCGTGGGCATGGAGGATGAGAAGGACAGAGAGAAAGTTGAGAAGGCGATTGAAGAAGAGGACCTAGATAAAGAGGAAGAAGATTTTAATAAGCTTGAGGAATTAAAGAGTGAGATTGATGATTACATTGCTAAGCAAAGACTAGATTCATATCTTGATACAAAACTAACTAGTGAAGGCCTATTAATTACGATTAAGGAAGCGGCATTATTTAACAGTGGCCAAGCAGAATTAAACGCTAGTGCTAAAAAGCTAGCGAGTGAAATTTCGACGTTTCTAGTTACAGATCCTCCTAGAAGAATAACAGTTACAGGACACACTGATAACCGTCCAATAAAAACATCCGACTATCCCTCAAACTGGTATTTAAGTTCAGATCGAGCGTTGAACTTTATGACTGCGCTACTGGAAAATAAAAAACTTAATCCAAAGTTGTTTAGTTTTACAGGATACGGAGAATTTCGTCCAATTGCATCCAATGAAACAGAGGAAGGAAAAGCAAAAAACCGTCGTGTTGAGGTGCTCATCCTTCCTTATAATGGAGAAAATTAGGTCTATGATCGAGGTGAGATTAACATGAAACGCATCATCATTATTTTTCTTTCTGCATTGGGAATTGTGGTTGCGGGGGCAGCAGTTGCCGTGGTGATTCTTGATATTGATTTAAAAACTGTGGTTGCTCAAAAGGACAAAGAACCAAGTGCAGAGGAACTTGCCGAAAGAAGTTACAACACGGAGGCGATTACAACGAATCTTTCCTCCGATCATTTTGCGGTCGTCCAATTGAATCTACTTGCAAATAATGAGAAAAGTTACAAAGAGCTTGAAGTAAGAAGTCCTGAAGTCAAAGCGATTGTCATTTCTACATTAGCTGACCTGACAAAAGATGATTTAAAAGGAAATAGTGGTTTATCTACATTCGAAAAAGCTGTAGGCTCTAAAATTAATAAGATATTACAAGATGGTGAAATAGAAAGGGTTCTAGTAACGGACTTTAAAATACAGTAAGCGTTAACTTTTATAAAAAATTTTCCGATAAATACGGTAGAACACTCAAATTAGGGTACGAATAATAGAATAGGAGTAGTATAACTAAATCGGAAAAGAGGTGGATCGGTATGAATATTAATAAACCGTCAGCACCGCCACATATTAATCCATACCAGAAGCATAATCCTGTTACAAAGGTGGAGCAGGCAAAAAAGGCTCCACGTGAAGATGAGCTACAAATTTCAAACAAGGCGAGAGAACTATATGATTTAAAGTCAGAACAAGATCGTGAAGAGAAGATTACTTCAATTCAAAAGCAAATCCAGGAAGGGACTTATCGTGTAGATAGTCAGAAGACCGCAGAGAAGCTGATGGATAAGTGGTTCAAGTAGGAGGAGCTAGGATGGGGCAAGAGTTGTTGAGAATAATGAGCAGGATGATCGAGATTCATGACTCTCTGATTAAGCACTCAAATGAAAAGAAAGCAGCACTAATTGAACGGAAGACGAATGAACTAACGAGTATTAATAACAATGAACAAGGATTATTACAGGAACTTAGACAGCTTGAAGAATTGAGACAACAGCTGACTGTTTCAATTACGAAAATCCAAACGCCCCTCTTATACGGACGTATTCAATCAACTAAGTCCCGCTGTTAAAAGAATTATCGAAGGGCGAAGACTTGAGTTGAAGGAAAAAGCAGAACACCTTAAGCGCTTAAATGAAGAGAATGACGAACTTATCAGAGATGGAGTAGCTTTTGTACAGCACATGATTGGTCACATGACGTCAGCGCCTGAAGTTACTTTGAATTATGGCAGACCAAATCAACGTTCTGCCCCAGAAGTTCCTAGAGGTTATTTTGACACGAAGGCATGAGCGCAGGCCAGGAAGGGAAAGAGACTGAATGACATCGACATTTCATGGTCTTGAAATAGGTAAAAGAAGCTTGTTTACTCAGCAAGCGGCCATTTCGACAACGGGTCATAATATTACAAATGCCAGCACTAAGGGCTATTCAAGACAACGAGTAGATATGAATGCTACAACGCCAATTAGTTACCCATATCAAACAGGTAGTTCTTCTTCGCAATTAGGAACAGGAGTGACGGTTCAGTCGATCGATCGAATAAGGTCTGAGTATCTTGATGGGCAGTTTAGGGAACGCAATTCACTTCTAGGTTCAGAAGAAGTGGAATTAGAGACATTGAAGCAAATAGAAGCAGTCTCAGGTGAACCAGGTGAAGGCGGAATTGCCGCTTCGTTAGACCGTTTTTGGACATCGTGGGAAGACCTTTCTTCTGACCCGGATAGTCTTGCTGCAAGAACGGTTCTAGTAGAGCGATCTGAAGAACTACTTCAGCAAGCAAAATCGTTTAACTCTGCATTAAGTAGTATGGAGACAGATCTGACTAAGCGTGTGACGATGATGGAAGACCAAGTCAAAAGTCTTAACTCTCAAATTACGGTGTTAAATGGGGAGATTAACAGACTTGGTGAAGGAGCAAATGATCTTAAAGATCGACGGGACCTATTAATTGATGATTTGTCTCGATTGGTCAATATCGATGTTTCAAATGCATCCGATGGTTCAATGAAAGTAACTTACGACTTGAGTAATCCACAAAGTGGTCAGCTTAAGGGATTGAAAGACTCAGCCGACATTGTGGAGAATACGAAGGCAGATTTGAACGAAATGTTTAATCAGTTGGTTTCTGGAAAAGTGGAGGCTGAAATCGGTGGCAAGGTTAAAGAGTATAGCGGAATAAATGAAATAATGACTTCAGGTTACTCGCTTGTTACCGTTGACGGCACCATGCAACAGGGAAAGGCATTATTCGATAAGAAAGGTACAGGATCAACGCTGCTCGATCAATTAAGTATTAATAAAGAAGTGAAAAATAATCCTGCAGCAATTGCCGCGTCCTCAAAGGATGACGCGATCAGTAATGGAGACATTGCATCAGCTATAAGTGACATTAAGAACACTACATTTTCATTTCAAGTTTCGGGGTCTACGGATACTTCGAATGCAAGTATCAATGATTACTACAATTCAATTGTTTCTAGACTAGGCTCTAAAACGCAGTCTTCTGAACGAGCACGTAGTAACCATGAAACAATTTTGAGCTCAATCGATTCAAACCGTATGTCAGTCAGCGGGGTATCGATTGACGAGGAAATGGCGAATTTAGTTCAATTCCAGCATTCATATAATGCAGCAGCACGCTTTATTAGCACAACAGACGAGCTTCTTGATGTCATCATTAATCGTATGGGTGTCTAGTTACATTGAAAAGGAGTAGGATTAATGAGAATTACTCAACAAATGCTTGCTAGTAATATGACAACACAGCTTCAAAAGAATCTATCGCGGTATGAACAAATGAATGAGCAAGTTGCCAGCGGAAAGAAAATCAACCGACCTTCAGACGATCCGATCGGAACTCAAAAGTCCTTACAATATTCATCTAAAATTTCGGAAAATGAGCAGTTTGAAAGAAATACAGATTATGCCCTGTCATGGATTGAAACAACCGATCAGGCAATGAGTAGTTTGTCGGATGTTTTGCGTCGTGTTAAAGAGCTTGGCTTGCAAGGAGCGAATGGTTCCAACTCTACAGATGATAAAGCTGCAATTGCTCAAGAAGTTGATCAGTTGAGAGAAGGATTAAAAGATATCGCAAATACGACATTTAACGGGAAGTATATTTTCAATGGTCAAAAGACAGATCGGCCAATAGAAGTTGATGGAAGTGGAAACATAAATTACGATAATCAGCCCATGACACAGAGAATCTCTCCCGGAAGCACGATCGAAATGAATGTCAACGCAGGAGAAGTATTTGATGCAGATGTGAATTTATTTAAGGTGCTGGATGGATTATCACAATCACTAAAAGATGGTGATCAGGATGGTGTGGCTACTGCTTTGAAAGATATCGATACGGGGTCTCAGCAAGTTCTCAATAGCTGGACAAGTCTCGGAGCAAAACAATCTCGTGTTGAAGGAATGAATCAGCGTCTAAAAGAAGAAAATCTATCTTTACAAACGCTTCTTTCAAAAAATGAAGATATTGATTATGCGGAAGCCATAATGAAATTAAAGTCCGAAGAAAGTGTTTATCAAGCATCTCTTTCAGCTAGTGCAAGAATGATACAACCGACTTTGATGGATTTCCTTCGTTAAAAAACCTCGCCAGATTTATTCGGCGAGGTTTTTTGCTATCTCTTTATTGTATTGGCAAGTCCCATCATTTCATCAGCCATTTTTATGGCCTGGCTTTGAAATTGAATCATCCGTTGGGTAGAAATCATTTCTGTGGTCTCATTAGCTAAGTCAACATTCGACATTTCCAGGAATCCCTGGCGCATCCGAATTTCATCGCTTGGCAGAAGAGTTGCCATATTATTTTCTCCAGGATTGTTGTCTGCAAGTCGGAATTCATTTGACCCAGCGTTCATAAGAGCTTGGGGGCGATTAATTCTGACTGCACTAAGTTGAAATGTTTGTTCATTTCCGCTCGCACCAGTTATTTGAATTTGTCCTGTTTTATTAATTGAAAAATCTTTAACAGGTTCATCGAAAGTAATCGTGCTACCATTAGGATCCAGGATTGGTTTGCCGTTATTGCTAACCAGTATCATACCTCCATCCGTACCTGTGGTCTGGAACTCAAAAGAACCGTCTCTAGTATAGAGAGGACCATTTTCCCCCTGCATACGGAAGAAAACATCATCATCCTCAAGCATCACATCGAGATCTCTTCCAGTTTCTTGAGCAGATCCCTGCTCGAAACGTAGATTTGTTAATCCGATTTTAGAACCGAAGCCTACACGCAGATTATCTGGCGTCTCTCTTCCGGGTTCATTTTCTTCTTTTGTTCCGTTTAAGTATGTTTGAGTTAACAAGTTTTGAAATGTAGCTTCTCTTCTTTTGTATCCTGTAGTATTAACATTTGCAATGTTCGCGGCGATTGTGTCCATTTTCTTTTGGGTCTGGCTGAGTGAAGAAGCAGCCGTAGCCATTTGAATATTCAAATAAAACCCTCCTAATAAACTCTACCAATCTCGTTAACTGTTTTATCAATGCTTTGATCATACGTTTGAATCACTTTTTGATTGGCTTCATACATACGGTAAGTATTGAGCATATCTGTCATTGTAGAGGTTGTGTCAACATTTGATCCCTCAATAAAACCTTGTTTAACGCTATAATTTGATAGGTTAGTAGATAGGATTGAGCGAGGAGCATCGTTTGGTTGTCCACCCCAATCGAATATTCCATTTCCTTCTTGGGTTAGCTGTTCAGGATTTCCTGTATAACCAATCCAGATTTGTTGTTTGTTTCCGTTTTCTTCAGCGATCGTTCCATTATTTAATGAAAAAGAGTCACTAGTTAATTGGATAGGCTCCAAATTTTGATTAAGTACATTGTATCCTTCGCTTGTAACTAAAAATCCTGAATCATCGAGAGTGAAATTCCCGTTTCTCGTGTAACTAATAGAGTTATCAGTCTTTTGTACTGCAAAAAGGGAAACTCCTTTTTTGCCAGTCTCTTCATCGATTGGTAGGGCATCATCTACTATTGCCAAGTCAGTCATTCTTCCAGTTTCCTGGAGTGACCCCATTGTAAAAAGCGGGATGCCTTCTTGGGTATAAACGCCATGAGCGAGTGAACCGATTGCTGGGTCTTTTTGATTGGCTGAATTGTTAGTACGTTCTTTAAGCAGATATTCCGGAAAGGAGCGAAGGGTAGCCTGGTCTTGTTTAAATCCAGGTGTGGAAGCATTTGATAAATTATTTGTTAAGTATTGCTGTTTGCGTTCACTTGCCATCATTCCTGATGTAGCGGTATACAATCCTCTAAACATTTTTTAACTCCTTTGTTAGTACGAAATAACTATAAAGAGACAGAATATTATTCCATTATACCGTTTACTGCTGGAAAAATTAAGTGAAAAAAGTCGTTTATTAGGTGAAAACTCTCATTTACTATTAAATATGACAGTGCTATGCTTACACTATCAAAAAATTTGTCGATTGAGTTAATATTTGGAAATAACACCAATATTTTTTGAGGAGCGTGAAATAGAGAGTGAACGTTTTTCAATCATTAAAGCCACTTGAACAAGCCTTAAATAAGGCAACATTGCAACAACGAACACTAACATCCAACATTGCAAATGTGGATACCCCTAATTACAAACGTCAATCCGTTTCATTTCAAGATAACCTACAGGAAGCTGTAAACAATCGTAATTTGAACAGCTTTAAAACTAACCCAAACCACTTTTCTTTCAGTACAGAACAAAATCAGAATAAGCCCATAGTGAAAATCGACAGTACTTCTCTAAGTAAGTCAAATGGAAATAATGTTGACATGGATTTGGAGATGGCTGAACTTGCTAAAAATCAACTTTTGTATAATTCAGTGATTGAAAAAACAAATAATCAAATTCGAGATCTCCGAACAGCAATTCGTGGAGGGAGTTAGAAATAGTGAACTTATTTAGTGGTTTTAATACGAGTGCTTCTGCGTTAACTGCTAATCGTCTTAGGATGGATGTGGTTTCTTCAAATATTGCAAATGCAGAGACAACGAGGTCAGAACTAGTGGATGGAGAGTGGCAACCATACAAGCGAAAAGTAGTACAACTACAAGAGAATTCGTTTGAAAACCAGCTTCAAAAAGCCATGGGAAAAGAAAGTTCGTCTTCTGTTGGGGTTAAAGTAGCTGGAATTAAAGAGGATCAAGAGCCTTTTAAATTGGTCTATAATCCAACCCACCCAGATGCAAACGATGAAGGGTATGTCGAAATGCCTAATATTGACATGGTTAAAGAAATGGTGGATATGATGTCGGCTTCTAGGTCTTACGAGGCAAACGTCACGGCGTTAAATGCTACGAAAAGTATGTATATGAAAGCGTTAGAATTGGGTAGATAAGTCAACTGATGTGTAATAGGAGGAAATAATGAATACGATTAGTTCTCTACAACAGGTTTCCGGGCAAATGAAACCTGCTGGCACCTCATCAACTGAAGATGGTTCTGACTTCGGAAAGATGCTTGGGGATGCAATTAAACAAGTAAACGAATCTCAAATTCAATCAGAAAAAATGAGTAATCAATTAATCACAGGTGAAGTGCAAGACGTTCATCAAGTGATGCTGGCTGCACAAAAAGCTTCTTTATCATTAAATTTAACAGTCGAGGTACGCAATAAAGTAATAGAATCTTATCAAGAGATCATGCGTATGCAAATGTAGTTTGCAAGGATGGGTAAATAATGAATCAATTAGTGCAGTTTAAGAATCGAACCGTGGAGATGTGGAACAGCTATGCTCCAAAAACTAAGTGGTTAATAAGTGGTACATTCCTTATTACGTTACTCTTAATGGTATTCCTTTTTTTCTGGATCTCTAAACCTAATCTTGTTCCCATTTATAGTAATCTAACTCCAACTGAGGCTGGGGAAATTAAAGGAGCAATCGAACAGAAGGGCATACCTGTTGAAGTTTCTTCAGATGGTACCTCTATCAGTGTTCCAAAGGAAGAGGCTTCCAATCTTAAAGTGAGCCTTGCTGCCGAAGGGATTCCCAAAAGCGGGAATGTTAACTATAGTATTTTCAGTGAAAATATGGGGATGGGCATGACAGATAAGCAATTTGACATTGTAGAACGTGACGCCATGCAGAATGAGCTAAGCTATCTTATTGAACAAATTGGTGGTATTCAGCAATCGAAGGTAATGATAACCCTGCCTAAAGATAGCGTTTGGCTAAATGAAGAGGGCGAAACGGCAACTGCTTCAGTAGTTCTGACAAGAAATCCAGGCTATCAGTTAGATCAATCACAAATAAATGGCCTTTATCATTTGATTAGTAAAAGCGTACCCAATCTACCAGTTGAAAATATAGTAGTTATGGACGAAAATGGGGCATCTTTTGACTATAATAACGAAGGACAAGTAGATACAACGCTATCAGCCTTCCAAGAGCAACAAGAAATTCGCAAAGGTATAGAAAAAGATATGCAACAGGAATTACAACAAATGCTTGGGATGATACTAGGTCAAGATAAAGTAGTTGTTTCGGTCGTATCGAGTATTGATTTCACTAAAGAAAACCGCGTGGAAGACCTCGTTGAACCAGTCGACAAAGAAACTGGCGAGGGTATCGACATCAGTATTGAGAAAATCATGGAAACATATGCCGGTGATCCGGAAGCAGCTACAGGTGGTACCGGAACAGATGAAGGCGAAATCCCGAATTACAACGCTGATGATCCCAATGCTCAGGGAAATGGTTCTTACGAAAAAGTAGAAGATCGAATTAACCGAGAAGTAAATCGGATTCACAAAGAGATCGTTGAAAGCCCCTATGTAATCGATGACATTACAATAAATGTTGGGGTTGAACCACCAGTTCCAAATGATGCTACTACTCTTACTAATGCTGATATTGAAGATATTCGTACCGTACTAAAAAATGTTGTCCGTACTTCTCTCAGTGAAAGTGAAGTTCCGTTAGATGACCCCTCTTTAGAAGAAAGAATTTCGGTTTTTGCAAATGAATTTAAAGGTCGCCCAGGGTATGAAGAGCCTAAAGCTGGCTTCTTTTCTACGCTTACAGATGCGGTGCCGGCTTGGGTTCTCTATACAGTAGCAGCTGGTTCTGGTGTATTACTTATTGGTGGTGCAATCTTTTTTATACGTAGAAGAAGAAGTAAAGACGACGATTTTGCTGAATTTGATGAGACATATTCACGTGAAAGCACCAGCCTTGATCATTATTTACCACGTGAAGACCGGAAGTCAGAATCAACATCTGAGAAGTTGACGGAAAAAGAAGAGATTGAGGATCTAGCAAGACGAGATCCAGAAGAGTTTGTGAAACTACTACGATTATGGATGAAGGATGAATAGGAGCGTCATACCGTGGGAAAGTTTGAGGAATTAACAGGAACTCAAAAGGCGGCAATATTATTAACATCATTAGGTCCGGATCTATCTGTCCAAACCTTTAAGCGTCTTTCTGAGAAAGAAATTGATCAAATGGCTTTAGAGATTACAGAACTTAATAAAGTTGAAGTAGACGAACGAGAAGCTGTATTAGAAGAATTTAGCCACATGGTAAAGGCTAAGGATTATGTTTCAACCGGTGGTATTGACTATGCTAGAGAAATTCTTGTAGGGGCGCTGGGAGTAAAACAGGCTGAAAGTATTTTGCTTAGACTTGAGTCAAACCTTAAGGTTAAACCATTTGCATTTGCGAGAAAAGCAGACCCTGATCAAATCTTTAATATCGTACAGCAAGAGCATCCTCAAACGATTGCTCTAATCCTTTCTTATCTTGATGCTAAACAGTCTTCTAGAATTTTATCTTCTCTTCCACAGGATATTCAAGCTGATGTAGCAAGAAGGATTGCTTTAATGGAAAGTGCTTCTCCAGAAGTGGTAAATAATTTAGAACGCATTATAGAGAATAAGTTGAATGCTACAGGGTCACAGGATTATACCTTCACAGGTGGTGTTGAATCAATCGTTCAGGTGCTTATGGGAGTAGATAGAAGTACAGAGAGAACAATCATTGGTGCTTTGGAACAAGACGATCCACAGCTTGCTGAGGAAATTAAGAAGAGAATGTTTGTATTTGAGGATATTGTAACGTTGGACGATCGTTCCATCCGACTCGTCATTACAGAGGTTAAAGATGAAGATCTCTCAATTGCTTTAAAAGTGGCTAGTGAAGAGGTTAAGAACACGCTGTTCCGTAATATGTCAAACCGTCGCGTAGAGACACTTCAAGAAGAAATTGAATTAATGGGGCCAATTCGACTAAGGGAAGTTGAGGAAGCTCAAAGTAGAATTGTTTCAATTATTCGTCATCTAGAAGAATCGGGAGATGTTCTTATTGCAAGAGGTGGAGGAGATGATTTGATTGTCTAACATCATCCGTAAAATAAACGAACCTTCAAGACTAGCACCTAGAGTACTTGAACATCGGACACTTCCATTACAACATAAAAAGAACCGAGTATTGCCGACTAGAACTCTCACGATAGATGAACAAAAAATCCGGTTAACCGAGTTAATGTTTAGGCTTGAAGATAGTTACTTTAATCTTACAAGTCAAATGGATGAAGAACGTGAACGAGTTCTCAAAAATCTGAGTGCTATGCAGGAGCAAAAAGAGATGGAGTGGGAAGAACTCACTGCAAGAAAAGCTCGTGAGGCTGAAGACTCAGGATTTAAAAGCGGATATGATGCTGGGATGCAACAGGTACAACTCGAAATGCATGAAAACAAGTTACAAATAGAGTCGATTGTTGGAAAAGCATATGAAAAAAAGAACGCTATTATTAAAAGTGCAGAGCCATTTTTACTGTCCTTGAGTACTGCCATTGCAAAGAAAGCGTTAAAGAAGGAATTAGAAATAAATCCTGAAGCGATGTTAGAAATGGTGAGGTTCACGCTTAATAAAGTACAGGATAAAGGAGAAATCGTCTTGCATGTTTCTCCAGAGGATTATGTGAACCTATCTCCATTAGTTAATGAGCTTGAGAAACAGATAGATGTTAATGCAAGTCTTAAAATATCACCAGTTCATGATCTCGAAAGTGGAGCTGGGCTACTTCATACTCCTAGTGGTTCATACGATATCTCAATTAATAGCCAACTTTCTGAGATAAAGAATCAACTGCTCGCACTATTTGAGGAGACAATGCTGGATGAACATTAATATCGAACCGTATTTAACTCAACTCTCATCCATGGAAACGATTCAAAAGTATGGAAAGGTAACGCAAGTCATTGGCCTTACGATTGAGTCACTTGGTCCAGAAGTAACAATTGGAGAATTGTGCTACTTATATCCAGGGGGTTCAAATCAACAGGCAATCGAAGCCGAAGTAGTAGGATTTCGAGAAAATCGAGTACTTCTTATGCCGATGAATGATTTATCTGACGTTGGGCCAGGGTGCCTTGTTGTCGCGACAGGTCACGCGTTAAAAGTGAGAGTGGGTTACTCGCTTCTTGGTACAATTCTTGATGGAATGGGTCGGCCTTTAGATGGTAGTCAGCTTCCCGGTGGCTTGAAACCTGTCATGACTAATAGGCAACCTCCAAATCCGATGTCGAGGCCAAGAATTACTGAACCGTTTGAGCTTGGAGTAAGGTCGATCGATGGTTTGCTTACTGTTGGGCAGGGGCAACGAATTGGAATCTTTGCAGGAAGTGGCGTTGGTAAAAGTACTTTGATGGGTATGGCCGCAAGGAATTCTGAGGCAGATATTAATGTTATTGCTTTGATTGGAGAACGTGGGAGAGAAGTAAGAGACTTTATTGAACGTGATCTTGGTGAAGAAGGTTTGAAGAAGTCCGTTGTTGTCGTTGCAACTTCAGACCAACCGCCACTTCAGCGTATAAAAGGTGCACTTACAGCCACCTCAATAGCGGAATATTTTCGTGATCAAGGTAAACGCGTCATGTTAATGATGGATTCAGTGACTCGATTTGCTATGGCGCAGCGGGAAGTAGGGCTAGCTATTGGAGAGCCTCCGACAAGTAAAGGGTACACTCCGAGCGTGTTTGCTTTGTTGCCCAAGTTATTGGAGCGGTCGGGGACTGCTGAATCGGGATCGATCACTGCATTTTATACAGTTCTAGTTGATGGTGATGATATGAATGAACCGATTGCCGATGCCGTAAGAGGGATACTAGATGGGCATATTGTTTTAGATAGAAAACTAGCTCAAAAGGGCCAATATCCTGCAATCAATGTGACTCAGAGTGTTAGTAGAGTGATGAAAGAAATAGTTACATCCAGTCATTTGAATGCTTCTAACGAATTCAAGAAACTACTAGCTGTCTATCTCTCGTCGGAGGATTTAATTAACATCGGCGCTTATAAGGCTGGAACTAATCAGGAAATTGACAAAGCTATTGCTAACTATTCTGAGATTGAGAGTTATATTAAGCAAGGGGTAGAAGATGAAGCTTCCTTTATAGAAAGTAAAGAGTGGCTCATATCGAGTTTCAGGAAGGATGAGTAAAGATTTCTAATTACAAATTTCCTTTTCAACGTATATTAGATGTGAAAGAAAATGAAAAAGAATATGCCCAGCTCGAAATGGCTAATGCATTGAAGAAGCAAATGGATGTAGAACTAGATGTGAAACGGATCGAACAAAAAATTGAACTAAAGCGAGAGTCTATAGAAGCACTTCAAAAACGAGGTCTGTTAATAACTGAACTAGTGAAACTTGAAGAGCATATTTCTTTTCTTGAAAGCGAACTTTTGGAGAAAAAACTTGGATTGAGAAAGTCAATATCCCTTGTGAATGAACAACAAGAAGTGCTCTCAAATAAGTTGAGAGAAGAGAAGACATGGTTTTCCATTAAAGAAACGAGACTTGAGGAATATAGGCATGCCGTAAAACTCCATGAACAGAATGAACTTGATAGCTTAAATAGTGTCAGGGCATATCAGAATGCAGTTGCAAAGGGTTGAGAGGAATGTCTAAACGTATCAAAGACACATGGATAGAGAGAATCATTCATGGGATCCTACTGCCTGTTACTTTTATAGTTATTATCCTGGTTGTGATACTTCCATTTTTAGGATATAACCTTGGAGCTATTGTGACAAACGTGGGTGGAAAACCGATATCTTTTATAGAAAATACATTTGCAGCTGAAGTTGATGAGACAGAAGAAGAACTAGAACTACTTAAAGAAGAATTGAAACAAAAAAATGTTGAAATCGATATTCTGCAAAAGGAAGTTTCAAGTAAATCAACTGAAATTGATCGACTTGAATCAGAACTAGATTCTTTAAAAGAGAACGAAGTCATCGAAAAGGAAAGCGAGCAAGAACGTATTCAAAAGCAACAGGAGTTAGCTTCGATGTATGAAGGTATGACGCCTTCAAAATCTGCAGGAATTATTCAAAAGCTCACACTTCATGAAGCAGCTCTTTTGTTAAATGAAATGGGTACAACGGAACAAGCGGCGATACTTGGTAGATTAAGTACAAGTTATGCAGCAGATATAACAGTTGCAATGCGAGATTTGAAAAAGGCTGATAATCCTGAGGTGGCTGCATTGCAGGAGAGGTTAGCATTGCTTATGAATGCTGTTCGTTATGAAAAGGAAGCTATTGATCTGACAGATATTGCGGATGAGTTAAGTCAGCTACCGGAACAACGAGCAGCGGATATTCTAGAAGTGATGTCAAAGGAAGAAGAGTCACTAGAATTAGGTGTTGCACTGTTAACTAGTCTAGATAAAGAAAAAAGAATTAGTTTGCTAGCAGAGATGGATGAAGAATTCTCGTCCCTTTATGTCACTAAAATTGCAGAATAAGGCATTAGGTTTTGAAGGGGGGTGTATGTATGAATGTACAGTCTAAGCAGGTGTCCCTAGGCTCAATAAATGGTGAATTTAAAAATAGAGCGTCTATTAATAAAAAAACAGCTGCGAGTGAAGCGTTTGAGGGTCTTCTTGTGACCGTAGGTAAAGAAGATTTATCATCAGGATCTTTCATTGGAAATAACAATTCGGTAATGCTAAACCTTCAAAACGAATTAGATTCATCTTTAGATAGGGACATCCTGGATGATCAAGAGGTAGAATCTACTGTTCCAAATAATAGCCTACTATTTCTTAACAAATTAATTCCTGAGATAAATATTGCGCAAAAAACGGGAAATAATCAATTGCTTGAGGATATGAAGCAGGTATTGGCAGTAATTGATAACAGTCTTGAAGGCAGGATTTTAATGAAGAATGGAAATCTGATTAGCGGAAATGAGATTACTGGTCAGGTGCAAACTATTTCGTTCAATGAAGAATTTACGAAAATAGAGATGTTGATTGCTCGAAGTATGAGCAAGTTATTAGAAAATAACGAAGAAATCCCAGCGGATGTCCAACATCTTCTCAAAGAAATGAAACTAGCGGTGGACCATATTTCTACAACAGACAAAACGGATATTAAGTTGATAGGTGACACTCTAAGAGAACTGATCGCCAACATGGATCATAAAGACAACAAGGTAATAAAAACTGAAGCGAGGTTAATTGATAGCTTAAAGCAAATGAAACCAGACTCAATCAGTCACCCTACTAGTCTTGCACTTCAAACGTCAATTTTAAATGAGGTAGAACTCGAAAGAAACAGCTCTTCTTTGATGTTAAGAGACGTATTAAGAGAGGCGCTAATAAGTAATAAATTACTCCAAGATCAGCATGCAATACAACAGACTGAAAGAGATTCACCTGAGGGACAGAGTAGTGAAGAACCAGTTAGCATACAACTAGATTATGCTGACAAACTCCAAGAACAAGTTAAGCAGACGGAAAATCAAGAGCAAATAAATATAGATGAACGTCAACCTATTAATGAAGAACTGGTTAAAGAAGAACCTAAAGTTGATAATCAATTAGACCTTATGGAATTTCCGAAGTCCACTACTAAGGAACAGCAAACACTATCGACGTCTAAACAACCAGATGTCTTGGTCCGTTTGAGTCAATTACCGAAAGACTTTAGTGAACTGATTAATCAACGGTTACAGGTAATGAAAACTGGTGAGGATTCACAAATTCGTATCAAGTTAGCACCAGATCATCTCGGTCAACTTGATATACGTCTAAGTACCACAGATGGAAAAATCACAGCTCAGATAACCACTCTAGCACCAGGTACGAAGGAGATCATTGAGTCACAGATCCATCAGCTTCGCCAAACACTACTAAATCAGGGTATTCAACTTGATAAGTTTGATGTGATACAGCAGCCTCAACCTTCTTCACAAGCCTCACTTATGCAGGACGGTCGCTCCCAACAAGGACAGCAGTTTGATCAGCGGAAGAATCGCGAATCAAATCAAAAAGGTGAGTATGATGTGGAAGAGAATGTCCTTCTAACTCAGGGGGTGGAAGACAAGGTGTCAGCTGGAATAAATTATTCTGTATAGGAGGGATCGTTTGAACACATCATCCATTTCCGCATCAACAACTGCTCAAACACAAAAAGCTCAAACAGCTCAAGGTGAGCTAGGGAAAGATGATTTTCTAAGAATTCTTGTTGCACAGCTCTCTAATCAGGACCCAATGAAGCCAATGCAAGACACAGAGTTCATCGGTCAAATGGCTCAATTTAGTTCTCTTGAACAAATGACAAATATGAATGGCACGATGAATCAGTTTCTATCAAACCAGCTTCAAAGCTCAATGACTGATTATGCACATTTAATTGGAAAAAATGTGGAGTGGACTGAGAGTAGTGAGAAATTATCTGGCAAGGTCAATGCAGTTGTTTACAAAGACGGCTCAGTACTTGCAGAACTTGATAACGGTAAACAAGTGAACATCTCCCTCTTAGAGCGTATCGAAACGGGGGAATAGCATGGCTAATATTCGAGTGAATCAGGTATATTACCCAAATCAGCCAATCAAGTCGCCCGGAAAGCAACAAGTTGGAAATACCTCTTTTGCAAACCAATTAAAGCAGACAATGAAACCATCCGTTTCATTTAGTCATCACGCTAAAGTTAGACTTGAGCAGAACGGAATTTCACTTTCGGAAAGTCAGCTACAAAAGCTAAATGATGGAGTAGAAACAGCTAGACAAAAAGGATCAAAAGATTCGCTTATGTTGATGAAAGACTTAGCATTTGTCGTAAGTGTGCAAAATAACAAAGTGATTACGGCGATGAAGCAAGATGGTATGGAAAATCAAATTGTAACAAACATTGATTCAGCATTAATTCTATAGTAGATAGGCTGGACCGAACAGGAAGCCTAGCGTTGTGGACCGATTGAAGCAACGCAACACAAATTGAGGGGGAACATGACCAATGTTAAAGTCCATGTATTCAGGCGTTTCAGGAATGAGAGGCTTTCAAACAAAGTTAGATGTCATCGGGAATAATATTGCGAACGTAAATACAGTAGGTTACAAGAAAAGTAGAGTCATGTTTGAAGATTTACTCAGCCAAAATATGGCTGGAAGCTCTGTTAACTCAAAGCAGGTAGGACTTGGTTCAACTGTCGCAGCGATCGACACACTCCATACAGCAGGCTCACCGATGACAACAGGAATCCAAACGGACTTGAGCATTCAAGGTGAAGGGTACTTCGCAGTTAAGGACGGTAATGATAACTATTTAGTAAGATCAGCTGCGTTTCAAGTTGACCAGGATGGAAATCTAGTAAACTCCCAAGGACTTTCTGTTATAGATAATAAAAACAACCCTATTACTGGAATATCAAAAGTGATAAGTATCGATGGAAGTGGTAATCTAACATATCTTAACGGTGCGGGTACTCAACAGACGGCCACTTTAAAATCAGGCACAGTACCTAATCCATCTGGTTTAGAGAAAATGGGTGGATCCTTGTATAAATTGACAGATGAGTCAGGTGTCACGGCTATTAATAACCTAAATGCTCTACCAAATGATTCACGAATCATCTCAGGACAGCTTGAAATGTCCAATGTTGACCTTACAGAAGAATTTACAGAAATGATTGTTGCACAGCGTGGATTCCAGGCAAACTCGAGAGTTATCACCACCTCAGATGAAATCCTTCAAGAAATCGTCAATCTTAAACGATAGGGAGGAAGGGCTGAGAGAAATTTAACTTCTCAGCCCCTTTAAATTTTATGATCTCATTAACCAGATTGAACAAAGAGTCAATGATGTTAAATGCTATCTATGTTGAAAAAGTAGAAATCACTCCTGATACACTAATTACACTTATCAACGGGAAACAATATCTCGTGCTGGAACCTGCAGATGAGGTTGTTAATCTCATATCAATGTATTACAAAGAAATTAATCTTATCAGTAACCTTTCAATTGAAGATTCAAAATGATTATTCTCGGAGGTGACTAAGTTGTCAGATATGCTTTCTCCAGAAGCAGTAGATGCTTTGCTTGCTACATTGGATAATGAAAAAAAGAATGCCCCAATAGAGAAACAAAGAAACGTACAAACTTATGATTTCAAACGTGCTCTGCGATTTTCCCAGGATCATATTAGAATCCTTACTCGAATACACGAAAACTATGCAAGATTGATGACCTCATATTCTTCAGCTCAACTAAGAACCATTATTCAAACGTCGGTGCATTCCGTAGAACAAACGACTTTTGAAGAATATGTCGCTTCAATTACTGAGAATTCAATTCTAAGTTTGTTTGCTGCAGAACCTTTGCAGGGTCAAATGGTCCTTGAAGTAGCACCTAATTTAGCATACGCCATGCTTGATCGAATGTTGGGGGGACAGGGCACACATTCGGATAATTTGGATCACCTTACTGAGATAGAAACCATGGTAATGGAGCGTATTTTCACAAAAATTCTTGAAAGTTTTCAAGACGCGTGGACGTCTGTTGTGAAGTTGAAAACAGAACTGAAAGAGCTTGAGGTTAACCCACACTTTCTTCAAATCGTCTCACCTAATGAAACGGTTGTTACAGTAACGATGAAAGTTGAAATTGGCGAGGTGCATGGTCATATTAGGCTATGCCTGCCACATGTGTTGGTTGAACCTATTATGCCCAAGTTGTCTGCGTATCACTGGCTATCAAACCAAAAGAAACAGCGCGAACCAAAAGAAAGTGCTGCAATTAAACATCGTTTAAAAAAAACGGAGTTAGAAATAATTGCTGAGCTTGGTCAATCTGAAATTACGATAGAGGAATTCCTAGATTTACAACCTGGAGATGTCATCAGACTTAATGAGTCAATTCAAGATTCATTGTTATTAAAGGTCGATAATAAGGTGAAATTCACAGGTCAACCAGGTAATTCCAAAGGAAGAATGGCAGTACAAATTGGTGAAATTATTGATGAGGAGGATGGAGAATATGACGGATGACCATCTCTCAAGCGAAGAAATTAATGCATTGTTTCAAGAGACATCAAGTGGAAAGGAGGATTTTTCTAATATGAAATTTTTATCCATTGAAAAAGAAGCTCTTAAAGAATTATTTACTGTTTCAATTGGTAGTTTATCCACTTCACTTTCAGAGGTCTTCATGCAAGATGTTACTGTTTCTAATATTCATATGAACACAAAATCATTAGAAAAATTTGGAGAAGAAGTGAAGACGCCATATGTAGAAGCCGCTTTGGATTATGAAGGTGAAGCCAGCGGTCAATCTATATTTATTATGAACCCTCAGGATGCGCAGGACCTGGCTGATATATACTTGGTCGCGACGGGACATGAAGAGGACAATGATGGTAACGTCAATTTAGGTTTAACTGAAGTAGTAAAAAAAATAATGAATAGTATACATATTGGTCTTAACATGACGTCTAATTCAACGATCTCTAGTAAATTTATCAACTTACAAGTCGTCTCTGAAGTATCTAATTCTTCTATTGTTGAAACGAATACGACCGGTATTCTAATAGAATTATCTTTTGAAATTAATGTAGGCTCAATTGTGAAAACAACGATTAAGCATGTTATTTCAGGTTCACTAGCAAAAGAACTGGTGCAGTTAGTCGTGAGTGAGGAAGAGATAGAGGCTGCGTTAGAAAATAGGGAAGAAGTCTCTGATGATGAGGTTGAATCGATTCAGGGAGTTACTGACCATGAAAAGATTGAACAACAGCATACCGTTCGTACAAATCATGAGATTACATCTCCTGATTCACAGGATAAATTGCTTCCAAATTCTTCAGAGAAAAATGATGAGTGGCGGACATCTGAAAGAAGAAGTTCACATCGGTCGAGCTTAGAACATGCAGATGAACCTAATATTCAGTCTCTACAATTTTCCAACTTCAACCAGGCGGAACATGCGTATGGAGAGAAAAGAAATCTTAATATGCTTCTTGATATTCCCCTTCAGGTAACGGTTGAATTAGGTCGTACTAAGAGAGTTGTGAAAGATATCCTTGAACTATCGCATGGCTCAATTCTTGAGCTTGATAAACTTGCCGGTGAGCCTGTAGATCTTCTAATTAATAATAAACTTATCGCTAAAGGTGAAGTAGTTGTTATTGATGAGAATTTTGGTGTAAGAGTGACAGATATTTTGAGTGCAGCGGAGCGATTGTCAAAGCTGCGGTAGAACAGGAGTGTATTAGAGTGAAACTGCGTTTAATAGGCACCATGACACTTCTGTTGCTAGTCTTATTTATCGCTGTACCACCACAAGTCCAGGCGACAAACGGGAGCGTCACAGATTGGCTAAAAGAAAAAGGTGACGAGCCGAAAAGCAATAATCAAGAAGAAAAGCCACCTGAAATAGCAAGTACAAACACGAATGTGTTCTTCCTTTTGTTAAAGATGATTTTCTACACGATTGTTGTAGTTGGGCTAATTTATCTCCTAATAAGATTTCTAGCAAAACGACAGCGAAAAATGCAAAATCACTCTGTTTTGAATCAAATTGGGGGGACCTCATTAGGAAATAATAAATCAGTTCAAATTATTCAACTCGGTAATACCCTCTACATGTTGGGGGTTGGAGAGAATATTAATCTTTTAAAAGAAATTAATGATGAAGAAGAAATTAAAAATATTTTGGAGCACTCCCAGATGAACAAAAGCGGGGCACAATTCTTAACTAATAAGTCAAAGGGCATTCAAGAATTATTTCAAGAGAGCTTGAAACGTCAAATAATGAAACGTAATAAGTGGAACAATGACCAGAATGAAGAAGAGGAAAGGAACGATAAGTGATGGATATGATCTTGAGCTTAACGATTCCTGGTCTCGATTTTGCTTCTAATGCCACCGAAGATGTTTCTGTAACTGTGCAGTTAGTCCTTCTTTTAACTGTCCTATCTTTAGCGCCAGCCATTTTAATACTGATGACATGCTTTACAAGAATTGTTGTTGTCCTTTCATTCGTTCGGTCGGCTCTTGCTACTCAATCTATGCCACCAAATCAGGTGTTGATTGGTCTCGCATTATTTCTTACATTCTTTGTGATGTCCCCGGTTCTCAATGATATTAATAGTGAGGCACTCCAACCTTATCTAAATGAAGAGATCGGGCAGGAAGAGGCACTAAATGCTGCGGAAATTCCAATCAAGGAATTTATGGCAGGTCACACTCGTGAGAAAGACCTGGCACTTTTCTATAAATATGCAAAGCTAGAGAAGCCAGATTCTGTTGAAGACATCAGGTTAACAGCGCTTGTGCCTGCGTATGCGATATCAGAATTGAAAACGGCATTTCAAATTGGATTTATTATTTTTATCCCTTTCCTAATTATCGATATGGTTGTGGCATCTACCTTAATGGCTATGGGGATGATGATGCTTCCTCCGGTCATGATTTCACTTCCGTTTAAAATTCTACTGTTTGTGCTTGTCGATGGCTGGTATTTGGTTGTCGAATCACTTCTATTAAGCTTTTAAGGAGGACAACGATGACGCCCGATATGGTTATTTCGCTTGCAGAAGATGCTGTATATACTGTCATTATTATTTCTGCCCCGCTTTTATTAATTGCTCTTGGCGTTGGACTAGTTGTTAGCGTGTTCCAGGCGATGACACAAATCCAGGAACAGACCCTTGCTTTTATTCCTAAGATTGTGGCTGTGCTATTGACGATTGTACTGTTTGGCCCCTGGATGTTAACGACATTGCTAGATTATACAACAAATCTGTATCAAAATTTATTTAGGATTATTGGATAATGTTAGAGGTTGTGATCAACACTCTGCCATTGTTTTTACTTGTTTTCATGAGGGCGACTTCTTTTTTTATAACAGCGCCTATTTTTTCTACTAGAAGTATTCCAAATCGATTCAAGGTGGGGCTAGGCTTCTTTATTGCACTTATTGTGACAGCAGGACTTAGTTCTGAGTCAACGCTTCCACTCGATCTGACTTTCATCATTTTTATTATTAAAGAATTGTTTATAGGCCTAGCACTTGGTTTTATTGCATCACTCATCATTTATACGGTTCAGGTCGCAGGAGCATTTATTGATTTCCAGATGGGATTTGCAATCGCGAATGTAATTGATCCCCAGACGCGTGCACAAGTGCCGATTATCGCTAATTTTAAATATATGTTAGCACTTCTCTTTCTTGTCACTGTTGATGGGCATCATATGATGCTTGACGGTCTAGTGAAAAGCTATGAACTTCTTCCAGCCGACTCTCTCCTTGCACTGATAGACAATCAGTCCTTAGCGAGATTTATAGCGGAAGTGTTCGCAGGTATGTTTTTTGCGGCTTTTCAACTTGCGTTGCCGATTGTTGCTTCGTTGTTTCTTGTCGATGTTGCGCTTGGTCTTCTTGCTAGAGCAGTTCCCCAGGTCAATATTTTTGTGATAGGGCTACCTTTAAAGATATTTGTTGGTTTTATCCTTATTCTGGTGACGATACCCACGTTCTTCTTTTTACTAAGAGGTGTTTTCCGTGAAATGATCGATACAATGGGACAGTTTATTCAAATTTTAGGTGGGTAGAATAATGAGCACTTATCGTGTGAAGGTGAATCTTCAATTTTTTTCTCAGGAGAAAACAGAGAAAGCAACACCACAAAAAAAGTTAGAGTCGCGCAAAAAAGGTCAGTTAGCAAGAAGTGCAGAGATTCCTTCTTCCTTCATGATGATCGGTGTGTTTTTATTTATGTCTTTTATAGGTGGCTGGATGATTGAAGGCTTTCAATCTATGATTCGTTCGAATCTTGTTCATATTACCGATTGGTCATTAACAGAGCAGAATGTCGATCGAATGTTGAAGGAGAATGTCTGGCAGGCTGCACTCATAGCTGCTCCGTTGATGGGTGTTTCACTTGTTATGGGTATTCTCGGAAACTATGTTCAAGTGGGGTTTCTAATAGCGACAGACCCATTAAAAGCAAAGCTAGAACGGATTAACCCTCTAAAAGGTGCAAAACGGATTTTCTCAGTAAGGTCAATCGTAGAGCTTCTAAAATCATTAATCAAAATTACATTTATATCAGCGGTTACTTTCATTGTTTTATGGAATAAACGTGAAGAAGTCATGCTTATTTCCCAGCAATCGTTAGGTGATGCACTAGGACTTATTGGTTCACTTATTGTTCAAACTGGTCTAGCGGTAGCTATTCTAATGTTATTTCTTGCGATTTTGGATTATGTATATCAGAAATATGACTTTGAAAAAAATATCAGAATGTCAAAACAAGACATTAAGGATGAATATAAAAAGAGCGAGGGTGACCCGCTTATTAAATCAAAAATAAAGGAAAAGCAGCGGGCACTTGGAATGAACCGTATGATCTCTGAAATTCCTAATGCAGATGTTGTGATAACGAACCCTACACATTTTGCGGTGGCGCTGAAATATGATCCAAGGGAAATGGATAAGCCAACTGTTATTGCAAAAGGCATGGACTATGTTGCTATCAAAATTAAAGAAAAGGCGAAAGAACACGACATCATCATGACAGAGAATGTTCAACTTGCAAGAGCTCTATATCATCAAGTGGAGATCGGTGAAGGAGTCCCGGAAGAGTTGTTTAAAGCTGTCGCGGAAGTGCTCGCTTACGTCTATAGCATCAAGGGATATCCGGGAGGAGGAAATTAATAATGAAGTTTAAGGATTTTGCAGTGCTCGTGTCCGTCATCATGATTGTTGTCATGATGGTCATTCCGTTTCCTCCTTTGTTACTTGATTTTCTTATAATGATTAACATTAGTCTGGCACTTACAATTATTCTCGTTGCAATGAATACGAAAGAAGCGCTTCAATTCTCTATTTTTCCTTCACTTTTATTATTGACCACCTTATTTAGGCTTGGTTTGAATGTATCAACAACAAGGTCAATCTTAACGAACAAAACCGGCGGACAGGTCATCGAAACGTTCGGATCATTCGTAGTGGGTGGAAGTGTAGTCATTGGGCTTTTGGTATTTCTTATTCTTGTTATTATTCAATTTATTGTTATTACCAAGGGTTCAGAGCGTGTAGCTGAAGTTGCTGCTAGATTTACTCTTGACGCTATGCCTGGGAAGCAGATGAGTATTGATGCCGATCTAAATGCTGGAATGATTTCGGATCTAGATGCACGTGAGCGACGTCAAAAAATTGAACGAGAAGCAGATTTCTATGGTGCCATGGATGGCGCAAGTAAGTTCGTAAAAGGTGATGCGATTGCAGGAATTGTTATTACATTAATTAACATCATCGGTGGGTTAATTATTGGTATGGTTGTTCACGGCATGCCCGTTGGTGATGCAGCGACAACATTCACTTTACTTTCGATTGGTGATGGACTTGTTAGTCAAATTCCAGCTCTGTTAATTTCAACTGCCACAGGGATCGTAGTTACTCGCGCTGCATCAGACGGGAACCTCGGTTCAGATATAACCGCACAAATATTTGCTTATCCTAAACTACTTTATATTGTCGGCGGCGTTGTTGCATTACTTGGTATTGCCACACCGATCAATCCACTCTTAACTTTTCCTGTAGCAGGTCTGCTTATATATGGCGGATGGGTCATGCAGAAGAATCTGAATCAAGCAGATGATATCGAAGCTGCAGTTGCCGATGAAGAAGCTGAGGAGATGAAAACACCTGAAAGCGTTACAACTCTTTTGCAAGTTGATCCAATAGAGTTCGAGTTTGGATATGGGTTAATTCCGCTTGCTGACAAGAAGCAAGGGGGGGACCTCCTTGATCGTGTCATAATGATACGGAGACAAATTGCGCTTGAACTTGGAATTGTCGTTCCTGTTATTCGTATTCGAGATAATATACAACTTCAGCCCAATGAGTATGTAATTAAAATTAAAGGGAATAAGGTAGCCGGTGATGAGGTTCTATTGGATCATTACCTTGCCATGAGTAGTGGGATGGATGATGATCAAATATCAGGTATTGAAACCGTCGAACCTGCTTTTGGTCTCCCTGCTATATGGGTAACGGAGGAAATGAAAGACAAGGCAGAGCTTTCTGGATACACTATTGTAGATCCGCCTTCTGTTGTATCAACTCATCTCACGGAAATAATTAAAAAACATGCTCATGAACTATTGAGTAGACAGGAAGTGAAGTACTTACTGGATAATGTGCGTGAGACATCACCCGCTGTTCTTGATGAACTTATTCCAAATGTACTTACAATTGGTGATGTCCAAAAGGTGCTTATGAGGCTTCTAAAAGAAAAAGTTTCGATCAGGTCCCTGGATGTAATTCTCGAAACCCTTGCAGACAATGGAATAAGAACAAAAGACACGGACGTTTTAGCTGAATATGTGCGACAGGCATTATCAAGACAAATCACAGCCCAAATCGCAGTGCCTGGTGAACCAGTAAAAGTATTAACAGCAGGTGCGAGACTAGAAAAAAGGTTTGCGGAATCTGTGCAGCAATCAGATCAGGGCAACTATCTAGCATTAGATCCAGAAACTTCACAAGTTATTTATCAGGAAGTCCTTCAGCAAGTAAATCGTCTTCAACAGTCTGGTATACAACCAATTTTGCTCACTTCACCGGCGATTCGTATGTACCTCAGACAGTTTCTTGAGCGTTATATGCCTGACTTATTAATCCTATCTTATAGTGAACTAGAGCCAGATGTTGAAGTTCAAAGTGTGGGAGTGATCAATCTGCCATGATGATAAAAAGCTATGTTGTAGACAGTCTTAGGGAAGCCATGCCCTTAATAAGTGAAGAACTAGGTAAGGAAGCAATCATATTGAGTACAAAGAAAGTGAAAGTTGGGGGCATTCTTGGTTTTTTTAAGAAGAATAAGCTAGAAGTTCTAGCCGCCCTTGATAGGAGTAAAGTAGAAGACAATCAAACAAATCAATTTGCGACTCTTCTTCAATCAGAGAAAGAGAGACGTGAAAAAGTGCAACAGGTTCAAACGAACCAGGATGATCAAATGCTCGGTGAGCTTAAGTCTATGAAAGAAATAATGATGCAATTGATGGAAAATGAGAGACTGCCGAAAAATTTGAAACAAGTGAATGCTTTTCTTGAAGACCAAGAATTTTCAAATTCTATTCGCTCTTCATTAATGGCTAATCTTATTGTTAAGGGGAAAAAAAATCCAGGATACACAGTAAAGGATGCTTTTGTCTGGTTGAAACAGGAATTTCTAGAACGAATGGAGAATTATCCTAGTATAAGGAATTCTGATAAAAAAATTAGATGCTTTGTAGGTCCTACAGGGGTAGGTAAAACCACTACCATTGCAAAACTAGCTGGCGATATTCTATTAAATGATAGTAAATCTGTTGGGTTAATTACTTCTGACACATATAGAATTGCAGCGGTGGAACAATTAAGAACTTATGGAGATATTCTCGATATTCCACTTGAAGTCGTTCATACGGCTGGAGAGTTAAACGATGCTTTAGAGAAATTATCTTCCTGTGACATTATTCTAATAGACACAGCCGGACGAAATTATCAGCAATATGAGTACATTAACCACATTGAGAGTCTTTTTTCAGAAAAAGACATGTCGATTAGTCTTGTGTTAAGTCTTACACATCGCTATGCTGATATGAAATCGATAACGGATAACTTTCAATCGATCGGTGTAACAGAAGTGATCATGACAAAAATGGATGAAACATCAGTTATAGGACCAATTTTTAATATGATGGAGGATTACAACCATCCAGTTACATTTATCACCAACGGCCAGAGTGTACCAGACGATATGATCAAAACAACGAAAGAAATCCTTTTGGATTTGGTTACGGAGGAGAGTACCAATGGTCGATCAAGCTCATAAGCTGCGCCAGAAAATGTCCAATACTCAAGAGCGCAAGCCTCCAAATCGGAAAACAAAAATTATCGCCATCGCTAGTGGTAAGGGTGGGGTAGGGAAATCAAACGTGTCCTTGAATTTTGCACTCAGTCTTGCTTCTCTTGATAAGAAAGTTTTGATATTGGACCTGGATATTGGAATGGCGAATATTGACGTGCTGATGGGCGTAACACCAAAGGAAACTCTAGTTACAATGCTGAAAAGAAAACTACCTATAGAAGACGTAATTGAAACAGGTTTTAACGGGTTACAGTATATAGCAGGCGGAAATGGAATAGGTAAGGTTTTCTCAATGGGTAAGGATGAAATTGAACATTTCTTTCATCAATTTAGTGCATTTCAAGGAAAAGTCGATTACATTATTCTGGATACTGGTGCGGGGATTACGATGGAAAGTATGCGATTTCTTCAAGCTTCAGATGAAGTTTTTCTTATTATTAATCCAGAGCCGCCTTCCATTACTGATGCGTATGCAGTGTTAAAAGCAATGCAAATGAAAAGCAAAGACATACCTGTAAAGCTAGTTGTGAATCGAGTTTTTACCGACAAGGAAGGGGAGCAGACAGGTGTTAATTTCCAAAAAGCTTCTGCTCAGTTCCTGAATAAGTCTATTGATATGTTGGGCTGTATACCAGATGACACTTGTGTAAGAAAATCAGTAATAGCCCAGTCACCATATTTTCTTGAGTTTCCTGATTCAAAAGCGTCATTAGCAATAAAACAATTGACTCGTGAGTATTTAGACTTACCCGTGTCGTCCTATAAGCTTGGTGTAAAAGGCTTTCTTATGAAAATGCTATTCCATAAATAAACGGAAAGTTTTATTCAGGTGGTGAACCTATGAAACCCAAAATGGACAAAC
>CAVUAW010000005.1:0-51409 GCA_963739655.1 uncultured Bacillaceae bacterium
AACCAGCAACGACTGCTACGGCGATAAAGACCGCATACAATATCGTACCGATTTGAATTCGACTACTATCACTCTCTGTGATGTGCATAAACATCAAAAGTTGAATCGCTGCCTGAATCAATGCCAGGATCACGACAATAATCATGATTGTTCGAACACTAAAGTCTGATGCGAACCCGATCCACAAAGCAAGTAGTGTTAATACGATCGATAGACCGAATCCGATTACGTGACTCCATGGGAAGTGGCTATGACTGTTTGTCTGCTCGTTGTTAGTGGACATTTTACATCACCATCCCATACAAGTAGACTGCTGTGAAGATGAAGATCCACACAACGTCAAGAAAGTGCCAATAAAGACTTGCGATAAAGACCTTTCTTGTTGTATCTGGCGTCAAACCACGCTGTTTCAATTGAATCAGAATAAGTGAGATCCAAGCGATCCCCATTGTTACGTGGGCTCCGTGCGTTCCAACGAGTACAAAGAAACCTGACCAGAAAGCGCTCGTTGTAAGTGCAGCACCTTCGTGAACATATGTCACAAACTCTGATATTTCAAATCCTAGAAAACCTAACCCAAGTGCAAGTGTAATGCCAATCCAGAGAAACACGCCTTTGAGGGAGTGGTTTCTCATATTATGAATGGCTAGTCCACATGTGAAACTACTTGTTAATAGTAGGAATGTTTCAATAAGCACACCTTTTAGTTCAAAAAGCTCTTCTGGTCCAGGTCCGCCTCCTGTACGACCTACTAATACTAAGTAGGTCGCAAACAGTGTTGAGAATAGAGCGATCTCTGCGCCAAGGAATACCCAGAAGCCTAGAATATTCAGACGGCCAGTTTCCGACTGATATTCCAAAGGCGTGTTAGGAGAATATTCGACTGATTCCATGCTTCACGCCTCCTTTATAAGGTAGTCTTTTTCTCATGTTCTTCTATTTCTTCTACGCTAACGTAGAAACCTTTGTCATAATCGAACGAACGAATAATCATTGTTGCAAACACACCGATGAGTCCAAGGATGGCCATCCAGTGCCAAGAGAAGACCAAACCGAATCCGGCGATGAAGAAGCACATACTCATAATAGCCGGTACGCCTGAGTAACTTGGCATATGAATTGGTTTATAAGGTTTCTTCTCTGGTGTCTTTCCTTGTTTTCTTTCTTCTTTCATAATCCAGAATGCATCATGACCCTTCGCTTCTGGAAGATGAGCGAAGTTATAATGTGGTACTGGAGCTGGTGTTGACCATTCAAGTGTTCTAGCATCCCACGGGTCACCAGTCGTTTCACGTGGAGAATAGCGGAAGCTGTAGTAAATGTTATAAACAAGAATCAAGAAGCCGATTCCCATCAGAACTCCGCCGAATGTTGCAAGTACGTTCAAGCTCATCCAACCGTCTGCGATTCCGTAAGTGTAAACACGACGAGGCATTCCTGCAAGACCTAGGAAGTACATCGGGAAGAAACATAGATTGAATCCTGCTACGAAAATCCAGAAGCTCCATTTACCAAGACGCTCGTTCAAACGATGGTTGAACATCTTTGGATACCAGAAGTATAAGCCTGCAAAACAACCATACACAGTACCCGAAATAAGCACGTAGTGGAAGTGAGCAACCAAGAAGTACGTATTATGGTATTGATAGTCAGCTGCTGCCATGGCAAGCATAACACCTGTTACCCCACCGATAACAAAGTTCGGGATAAAGGCAAGCGACCACAGCATTGGCGTCGTAAATCGTATTCGCCCTTTGTACAAGGTGAACAGCCAGTTAAAGATCTTCACCCCGGTTGGAACAGCGATTAACATCGTTGTGATGGAGAAGAATGAGTTAACTGCTCCACCTGCTCCCATCGTAAAGAAGTGGTGAACCCACACTAGGAAGCTTAGTCCGGCAATAATAACCATGGAATAAACCATCGCTTTATAACCGAAAAGTGTTTTACGCGCAAACGTACTAATAATTTCTGAGAACATACCGAACGCCGGAAGTATAACGATATATACTTCTGGGTGACCCCAAACCCAGAATAGGTTTGCCCATAGCATCGGCATTCCGCCATCCATCATAGTGAAGAAATGGCTTCCGAATAGACGGTCAAACGTCATAAGTGCAAGTGCCACGGTAAGAACCGGGAATGCAAAGATAATAATGACCATCGTAATTAATGAAGACCATGTAAACATAGGCATTTGCATAAGCTTCATGGATGGTACTCTCATTTTGAAAATCGTAACAAGGAAGTTGATCCCCGTTAATAGCGTACCGATACCAGCAATCTGTAAGCCAAGCAAGTAATAGTTCTGCCCTACTCCAGGACTTAGCTCATTTCCTGCTAGTGGCACATAGCTTGTCCAACCAGCGGAAGGAGATCCACCGATAACAAATGAAATATTAAAGAGCATAGCTCCCATAAAGAATGTCCAGAAACTTACCGCGTTTAAGTACGGATAAGCTACGTCACGTGCCCCAATCTGTAGTGGAACGACAACGTTAATTAGACCAATCAAGAACGGCATCGCCATGAAAATAATCATGATCGTTCCGTGTGTTGTGAAGATTTCATTGTAATGATTCGCATCCAAGAAACTTGAATCCGGAACCGTGAGTTGTGCCCTCATGAGCAAGGCATCAACACCACCGCGGAATAGCATAAGGACGGCTGCGATAATATACATTACACCGAGCTTTTTGTGGTCAACAGTGGTGAGCCATTCTGTCCATAACCACTTCCATTTTTTGAAATATGTTAGAGCGAATATAGCACCGATCATTGTTAAGATAATCGACACATCAGCGCCATAGATCAGTGGATCGCCGGTGACAAAAAATTCATCCCATTTCATGGTGTGTTCCTCCTCTCTTAATGCGAGTGTTCCTCGGAATCTTTTTCTGAATCGTCGTGTTTCATTTCTGAATGATCCATTTCTGAGGAATCATCTTCATCAGTTGACTCGCCGTTACGAACTTTTGTTGCGTACTCGGCATCCATTCCATGATTAACCCATTGAAGGTGTGTTTTGGAAAATGTTTGCTCATCCGTATGACCCTTCAGCATGAGTTTATTATATTTCTCTTGAGTGAGCTCAGGTGCTTCCTGTGCCTCATCTACCCAATCTTTGTAATCTTCTTCAGATTCAGCCGTTACAGTGAACGTCTGCTCTGTAAATCCTTCACCAGTAAAGTTAGCGTTACGTCCTCTATACTCTCCTGGTTCATCTGCCTGTAAATAGAGTTCTGTCATCATACCAGACATGGTGTATTCCTGCCCGCCCAATGACGGAATCCAGAATGACCCCATTGAATCCGCAGAGGCAAGCTTAAATAGAATTGGACGATCCTCCGGGATATGAATGTAGTTAACCGTCTCAATATCTTCGTCTGGATAACTAAAAACCCATTTCCAATCCACTGACGTTGCATGTATCACAACAGGATCTTTGTGGGATGTTGCTTCAGGAGGTTTCTCCAAAGAAAAAATTGTTTGTACTGTTGGTACTGCTAGAGCAATTAAAATTATAATTGGAATAACCGTCCATACAATCTCAAGGAATACATTCCCTTCAATATGTGGAGGCTCATATTCAGGTCCGCTTTTACGTTCGCGATACTTAATAAGAATTAATGTAAATAGAACAAATACGACCAAAACTATGAACAGCATAAATCCAATCGAGAAAAGAATTAGATTTGCTTGTTGTTCCGCTACAGGACCTTTAGGATCAAGCACTGTTAAGTTACTACAACCGCTCAGTACCATCACTGATAAAAACAAACCGAGTGCAAGCATTGACTTCATTCGCTTCACCGCCAGTCCACCTTCCTTTCTTTCTCTATATTAGATAAGTAGATTTTCAACAAAAAATGACAACAAACACCTATTACCATTGGTTATTGTAGCAGGTTCTTAGAAGAAACGTGACAGTTGTCACAAAGTGTCAAAAGTTTCTCATGTTTTTATCACTTTTTTGACACATTTCGCAACGACTGCTACGGCGATAAAGACCGCATACAATATCGTACCGATTTGAATTCGACTACTATCACTCTCTGTGATGTGCATAAACATTAAAAGTTGAATCGCTGCTTGAATCAATGCCAGGATCACGACAATAATCATGATTGTTCGAACACTAAAGTCTGATGCGAACCCTATCCACAAAGCAAGTAGTGTTAATACGATCGATAGACCGAATCCAATTACGTGACTCCATGGGAAGTGGCTATGACTGTTTGTCTGCTCGTTATTAGTGGACATCTTACATCACCATCCCATACAAGTAGACTGCTGTGAAGATGAAGATCCACACAACGTCAAGAAAGTGCCAGTAAAGACTTGCGATAAAGACCTTTCTTGTTGTATCTGGCGTCAAACCACGCTGCTTCAATTGAATCAGAATAAGTGAAATCCAAGCAATACCCATTGTTACGTGGGCTCCGTGCGTTCCAACGAGTACAAAGAAACCTGACCAGAATGCGCTCGTTGTAAGTGCAGCACCTTCATGAACATATGTCACAAACTCTGATATTTCAAATCCTAGAAATCCTAACCCAAGTGCAAGTGTAATGCCAATCCAGAGAAACACGCCTTTGAGGGAATGATTTCTCATGTAATGAATGGCTAGTCCACATGTGAAACTACTTGTTAATAGCAGGAATGTTTCAATAAGCACACCTTTTAGTTCAAAAAGCTCTTCTGGTCCCGGACCGCCTGCTGTACGACCTACTAATACTAAGTAAGTCGCAAACAGTGTTGAGAATAGAGCGATCTCTGCGCCAAGGAATACCCAGAAGCCTAGAATATTCAGACGGCCAGTTTCCGACTGATATTCCAAAGGCGTGTTAGGAGAATATTCGACTGATTCCATGCTTCACGCCTCCTTTATAAGGTAGTCTTTTTCTCATGTTCTTCTATTTCTTCTACGCTAACGTAGAAACCTTTGTCATAATCAAACGAACGAATAATCATTGTTGCAAACACACCGATAAGTCCAAGGATGGCCATCCAGTGCCAGGAGAAGACCAAACCGAATCCGGCGATGAAGAAGCACATACTCATAATAGCCGGTACGCCTGAGTAACTTGGCATATGAATTGGTTTATAAGGTTTCTTCTCTGGTGTCTTTCCTTGTTTTCTTTCTTCTTTCATAATCCAGAATGCATCATGACCCTTCGCTTCTGGAAGATGAGCGAAGTTATAATGTGGTACTGGAGCTGGTGTTGACCATTCAAGTGTTCTAGCATCCCACGGGTCACCAGTCGTTTCACGTGGAGAATAGCGGAAGCTGTAGTAAATGTTATAAACAAGAATCAAGAATCCGATTCCCATCAGAACTCCGCCGAATGTTGCAAGTACGTTCAAGCTCATCCAACCATCTGCGATTCCGTAAGTGTAAACACGACGAGGCATTCCTGCAAGACCTAGGAAGTACATCGGGAAGAAACATAGATTGAATCCTGCTACGAAAATCCAGAAGCTCCATTTACCAAGACGCTCGTTCAAACGATGGTTGAACATTTTTGGATACCAGAAGTATAAGCCTGCAAAACAACCATACACAGTACCCGAAATAAGCACGTAGTGGAAGTGAGCAACAAGGAAGTACGTATTATGGTATTGATAGTCAGCTGCTGCCATGGCAAGCATAACACCTGTTACCCCACCGATAACAAAGTTCGGGATAAAGGCAAGCGACCACAGCATTGGCGTCGTAAATCGTATTCGTCCTTTGTACAGGGTGAACAGCCAGTTAAAGATCTTCACCCCGGTTGGAACAGCGATTAACATCGTTGTGATGGAGAAGAATGAGTTAACTGCTCCACCTGCTCCCATCGTAAAGAAGTGGTGAACCCACACTAGGAAGCTTAGTCCGGCAATAATAACCATGGAATAAACCATCGCTTTATAACCGAAAAGTGTTTTACGCGCAAACGTACTAATAATTTCTGAGAACATACCGAACGCCGGAAGTATAACGATATATACTTCAGGGTGACCCCAAACCCAGAATAGGTTTGCCCATAGCATCGGCATTCCGCCATCCATCATAGTGAAGAAATGGCTTCCGAATAGACGGTCAAACGTCATAAGTGCAAGTGCCACGGTAAGAACCGGGAATGCAAAGATAATAATGACCATTGTAATTAATGAAGACCATGTAAACATAGGCATTTGCATAAGCTTCATGGATGGTACTCTCATTTTGAAAATCGTAACAAGGAAGTTGATCCCCGTTAATAGCGTACCGATACCGGCAATCTGTAAGCCAAGTAGGTAATAGTTCTGCCCTACTCCAGGACTTAGCTCATTTCCTGCTAGTGGCACATAGCTTGTCCAACCAGCGGAAGGAGATCCACCGATAACAAATGAAATATTAAAGAGCATAGCTCCCATAAAGAATGTCCAGAAACTTACCGCGTTTAAGTACGGATAAGCTACGTCACGTGCCCCAATCTGTAGTGGAACGACAACGTTAATTAGACCAATCAAGAACGGCATCGCCATGAAAATAATCATGATCGTTCCGTGCGTTGTGAAGATTTCATTGTAATGATTCGCATCCAAGAAACTTGAATCCGGAACCGTGAGTTGTGCCCTCATGAGCAAGGCATCAACACCACCGCGGAATAGCATAAGGACGGCTGCGATAATATACATTACACCGAGCTTTTTGTGGTCAACAGTGGTGAGCCATTCTGTCCATAACCACTTCCATTTTTTGAAATATGTTAGAGCGAATATAGCACCGATCATTGTTAAGATAATCGACACATCAGCGCCATAGATCAGTGGATCGCCGGTGACAAAAAATTCATCCCATTTCATGGTGTGTTCCTCCTCTCTTAATGCGAGTGTTCCTCGGAATCTTTTTCTGAATCGTCGTGTTTCATTTCTGAATGATCCATTTCTGAGGAATCATCTTCATCAGTTGACTCGCCGTTACGAACTTTTGTTGCGTACTCGGCATCCATTCCATGATTAACCCATTGAAGGTGTGTTTTGGAAAATGTCTGCTCATCCGTATGACCCTTCAGCATGAGCTTATTATATTTCTTTTGGGTTAGTTCAGGTGCTTCTTGTGCCTCATCTACCCAATCTCTTATAATCATCTTCAGATTCAGCCGTTACAGTGAACGTCTGCTCTGTAAATCCTTCACCAGTAAAGTTAGCGTTACGTCCTCTATACTCTCCTGGTTCATCTGCCTGTAAATAAAGTTCTGTCATCATACCAGACATGGTGTATTCCTGCCCGCCCAATGACGGAATCCAGAATGACCCCATTGAATCCGCAGAGGCAAGCTTAAATAGAATTGGACGATCCTCCGGGATATGAATGTAGTTAACCGTCTCAATATCTTCTTCTGGATAACTAAATACCCATTTCCAATCCACTGACGTTGCATGTATCACAACAGGATCTTTGTGGGATGTTGCTTCAGGAGGTTTCTCCAAAGAAAAAATTGTTTGTACTGTTGGTACTGCTAGTGCAATTAAGATCACAATCGGAATTACTGTCCATACAATCTCAAGGAATACATTCCCTTCAATATGTGGAGGCTCATATTCAGGTCCGCTTTTACGTTCGCGATACTTAATAAGAATTAATGTAAATAGAACAAATACGACCAAAACTATGAACAGCATAAATCCAATCGAGAAAAGAATTAGATTTGCTTGTTGTTCCGCTACAGGTCCTTTAGGATCAAGCACTGTTAAGTTACTACAACCGCTCAGTACCATCACTGATAAAAACAAACCGAGTGCAAGCATTGACTTCATTCGCTTCACCGCCAGGCCACCTTCCTTTCTTTCTCTATATTAGATTAAGTAGATTTTCAACAAAAAATGACAACAAACACCTGTTACCATTGGTTATTGTAGCAGGTTCTTAGAATGAAACGTGACAGTTGTCACAAAGTGTCAAAAGTTTCTCATGTTTTTATCACTTTTTTGACACATTTCATACATATTTTGTTCATATTTGTGGAATCTTTTAACTTTAGTGGATAAAAATGCGCTTACCTTAAAGGTTTGCTTATGCGACTTTTATGTCTAGCTATTAATGAGAGTGATTCTATCAAAAAATGAACGTAGTAATGGGACCTATACTCTACTAATTAATAAAAAGAGAGCACGCTATAATACATGCGAAAGCCCTGGATACAAACATCCAGGGCTTTCGCATGTATATTAATTGGACGAATTGAGTTCCCACTTCGTTGCCTCAAATTGCGTTTGTCCTACTGCTTCAAAAACAAGACTCACATCTCCATGCTCTGGAAAGAATCTTGATGTGAAAACTTCTTCGCCATTATTGACGAACACTTCAATTGAAGAGGAATCCACAAAGAAACGAAGCTCATGGATATCTTTAATGTGACAGCTACGAACTTCTTCTTTTCCATCAACAAAGCTTTTTCTCTTAAACGATAGAACCTGATTTTTGAATCAAAAGTCATTTCTGCATTGTGACGAAACGCAACAGAGAAGACCCCGCAATTTTATGAAGCGAATAAGCAATTCATACGCCGTTCCATCCATCTCCTTCCATTCAACCTGCTCATCAGATGAGTTCCGCCGATTTTCTGTACTTTATGGCGACGCAGCAATTCAAGTTCTGGCAAGGCCGTTGAATCAATCTATCATTCTCTAAATGAAGTTCGCGCGGAATGGTCAGTTGATGAATCCATTTATTCTCGATTGTTGGATGGTATTCTTCTCCTTGTTCAGGTACGCCCATCCACCCAATAAGAAGTCTTCTACCCTTTTCATCCAAGGTTGTCTGTGGTGCGTAGAATTCAAATCCACGATCAAGCTCCGTGAACGATCCGTGAGACATTTTTCCAGAATTATAGTCTAGCTTCCCTGTAAGATATCCCGTTTGATACACATTTTGATACAAATAACCATCTGGCTTAAGACCTTGTGGAGAAAAGAGGAGGATATCCGTGCCCTCTAATTCAAACAAATCCGGGCATTCCCACATGAAGCCGAACGTTCCAAGTTGTTGGTGACCCGATTCGGTTACTTCACCTTTTAGCTCCCAGTTCTTTAAATCTATTGATTCAAACAGGACTACCCTGCCCTCCTCCACAAGATTTTGCGAACCAATAACCATGTACCACTTTCCCTGGTGCTCCCACACTTTAGGGTCACGGAAATGCGGGGTGTATCCCTTAGGTAGATGAAGCGCAACACCTTTTTTATCAAAGTTCACCCCATCTATCGACTCAGCAACACATTGATACGTTTCTCGATGCCCATGATCATCTTTCACATTCCCAGTATAGAAAAGAAGCATTTTATCTTCATGTTCGATGGCACTACCGGAATAACAACCATTTTTATCGTACCAATCTCCAGGTGCTAAAGCAGTTTTCTGAAGCTCCCAACTAACAAGATCTTTAGATGTATAGTGACCCCAAAATTTCGCGCCGTGATCTGTTTTGAAGGGCATCCATTGGAAAAAGACATGATAGACACCCTTCCACTGAATAAAACCATTCGGATCATTCAACAGACCTACTGGCGGCATAAGATGAAACTGGGATCGATATGGATCTTGATTTACAGTTTCACGATGCTTCTCGATTTCATTTAAAGCCAATTCTTTCAATTCATTATTTCGATCGAACATACCAATCACCTATATCATCCATATTTTGAAAAGGGATCCACTCTGACGAGGAATCCCTTCTTTATTTTTACTTATCAAGCATTCCGTCTTTATATCCAAACGCCCATGTTAACCCGAATGCAATACCGATCGCAATAATATTAACGAGCAGGTAGAGTACAATTTGACTGTTCAAGAACAGAAGCGTACCTGGGATAACGGTTACCGCTAGTCCTGTCGCTTTCAGTTTAAAAATGGAAGCCAAGAACCCTCCGACTGCCCCTCCGATCAGTCCCATAACAAATGGTTTCATATAGCGAAGGTTTACACCAAAGATCGCTGGTTCTGTAATACCGAGAAATGCTGATAGGGATGACGGAAGCGCCAGTGCTTTCAACTTCTTGGATTTGGTCTTTAATCCAACTGCAAGTGCAGCTCCACCCTGTGCGGCAATAGCAGCAGAGATGATCGGGTTAAATGGATTATATCCAAGATTTTCGAATAACTGGATTTCAAGAAAATTAAAGATATGATGCACACCAGTAATAACGATAATCTGGTGGAAGAAACCGATAATCAATCCACTTAAACCAAATGGAAGATCAAGAATAAAGATTGTACCATCCATAATGTACTCTTCAACTGTATGGAAGATTGGTCCGATTGCAAATAGTGACAATGTAATCATAATCAACAACACAAGAAACGGCGTTAGAATAAGATCCAATGCTTCAGGAACGATTTTTCGAATTCGTTTCTCCAGTTTGGCACCGAGTAAACCTGCAACAAAAGCTGGAATAACAGATCCCTGATAACCAACGACTGGAATAAACCCTAAAAACTTGAGTGGCTCAGCATTTCCAGCAGCTACTTCCCATGCGTTTGGAAGTGCTGGTGTGACAAGCATTAACCCTAGAACGAGACCGATCGTTGGATTTCCTCCGAATACACGGAAGGTCGACCACGCGACAAGTGCAGGTAGGAAAATAAATGCTGTATCTGTTAGTACCTGTGTAAATAGAATAAAATTATCAGAAATATCTCCTGGTGTTAATCCAAAAAGAGCTAGAATTTCTTCCTGAAGGACAAGTCCACGAAGTCCCATAAACAAACCCGTTGCAACAAGCGCAGGAATGATCGGAACAAAAACATCTCCGAATGAGCGAATTGCTCGTTGAAACGCATTCCCCTGCTTAGCAGATTCTTCTTTAATTTCGGACTTAGTTGAACCGGTTGCACCAAGTGCAGTTACCTCATCATAGATTCGATTAACAGTTCCAGTTCCAAAAATAACCTGATATTGACCAGAGTTATAGAAAGCACCTTTCACTTTCTCAACTTCTTCTACTTTTTCCTGATTAATCTTCTCTTTATCATGTACCATGATTCGAAGTCTTGTTGCACAGTGTGCAACTGATTGAATATTCTCCTGCCCACCTATCGCTTCAATGACTTCCTCTGCAATTTCACGATTTGTCGCCATCTCGTTTACTCCCTTCAACTTGTAATTTTTACATGGTATCGATTCCATATTATTAAAATAAGATGCGAGCATTCTCATTCACTCGCGTCCAACTCGTATCTTGTTAAGTATGTTTTTGATATGTGAACGATTCCACATCAGCCGAAAACGAAATGTTATCGCTTTCAATCGCTACTATACACTATCTCTTTCGATAAGTCTATAATTAAGTTTGATTTTTTTGTCTTCGACTACTTTCCCAGATAGCTGTCCTAGAATAAGCTGTGCCGTTTTTTGGCCTGCATCTTCATTAAAATAGTCTACGGTAGATAGAGGCGGCGTGACATGTCTTGAAAGATCAGAAGCCCCTATTCCAAATAAAGCCATTTCGTCTGGGACAAGAATTTGTTGTTCTTTCAAATAACCTAAGGCACCTATGGCCATCCGATCTGTCACAGCAAAAAGGGCATTTGGTCTAACTTGTGAGTGTTCCATTATTTTCTTAGCTGCTTCATAACCTGATTCAAAACTAAAGTTTCCTTGTTGAATCCATCCATCTTCAACAACAAGTTCATGATCATGCATTGCATCGAGGTAGCCCTGCTTTCGAATAACTCCGACTGCATGGTCGGTTTCAGGTACACCTATGAATCCAATCCTCTTATGTCCCTTTGTAATTAGCGTCTCCGTGACACTATAGGCAGAGTGATAATCATCATAAATGACCGAAGTGACACCGGTAAGTTCCTGACCAAGTGCTACAAAAGGAACGCCTGCATCGGCTATCGTATTAAGTAACTCTTGATTTCGATTCGTTGCAAGCAAAATAATACCGTCTACCTGACGACTTTTTAGTAGCTTAATATTTTGTATTTCTTTTTCTGGTTTTAATTGTGTATTTGCTAAGAGAATTTGGTAACCATTTGCCGCGAGTTCGTTCTCAATTCCATTGACCACTCGACTGGCTGTTTCTGTACTGATTCTCGGTAAAATCACACCAATAACGCCTGAACGCTTCGTTCGCATCGTCTTCGCGTGAGCACTTGGAATATAACCCATCTCTTCTACTGCTTCAACGACACGTTTTCTTGCTTCATGGCTTACGTAACCGTTGTCATTAAGCACTCTAGATACAGTTGTTCGCGAGACGCCTGCGCGTTTTGCTACATCTTTAATTGTTGGCATAGCTTTTCCTCCATTAGAGCAATCTCTCAACTCTCATCATAATAGAAAAGCATGATGGTGTCTATAACTGGAAATGAATGCATTTTCAATCCTTAACAAAGGTTACTTAGTTTACAACCCATTGGATGCGCTTTATGATAAAAAGGACTACTTACTATTTCGTGTTACTAAATAATTGGCTATGTTAATGAGTGGTGTTGATTTTTGGCCATCACAGGGCGAATGAGTCAAAAATCGAGAAATCAACAATGTAAGCTAACATAGCCAAATAATTAGAAAGAAGGGTAGATATGACTGGCTCACATCATAATGAACATGTTCAATTAGACGCTTCTGAGCGTAAAAAGCTGATCATCCTCGTCTGTACCATACTAGCCTTTGCCGTAATGAATGGAACAATGTTTAATGTGGCCATTCCTGATATCGCAGCTTCTTTTAACCTTAGCCCTTCTGAAGTAAGCTGGGTGCTAACAGGTTATATCCTTGTGTTCGCAATCGGCTCGTTAATGTACGGAAAACTGGCTGACATCTATCCGATCAAAACACTTTTCACAATTGGCATTAGTATTTTTTCAATCGGTGCATTCATTGGATTTCTGTCGCCAAACTACCCTACGCTTCTGGCAGCCCGTATTCTTCAGGCTATTGGAGGGGCCACTATCCCAGCTCTTGCCTTCATCGTACCGATTCGGTTTCTTCCAAAAGAAAAAGGACGCGTTTTCGGGTTGATCTCTTCAACGGTTGCATTCGCTTCAGGAGTCGGACCGATCATCGGCGGTGTTGTTGGCGGGACCCTGAACTGGCGTTTTCTCTTTCTCTTCTCGGTTGCGACTGCACTTGCTATCCCCCTATTTCGGAAATGGCTTCCGGATGAAGAGCGACGTGAAGGTTCGATTGATTTGCCAGGAGCCGCACTTATGGCTGTATCCGTTGCATCGCTGCTATTCTACATCACGACGTTTCTGTGGTATTTACTCGCCATCTTTATTGTCTTTTTCATCTTGTTCTTATGGCGAACGTTTACAATTACTCACCCATTTATCGATCCGGTCATTTTAAGAAATACAAAATACACCATCACTGTTCTAACCAGCTTCCTTGGTACATCGGCACTATTCGGACTGATTTTTGTCATTCCTATTATGTTGCGTGACCTTAATGGGCTATCGACTTTGAACATAGGGCTAGTGTTATTCCCAGGCGCAATGGCAGCAGGCTTAATCGGTCAGGTAGGTGGCAAAATTATTGAACAGCGAGGCGCGACGGTCGTTGTTAAAATCGCCCTCCTTCTGATTGCAAGCGGAACATTTTTCATATCTACTTTTTCAGGATATAACGCTTGGGTCATCGCCCCATGTCTATTAATTGCTTATCTTGGATTCCCGCTTATTCAAAGTTCGACTGCCGATTTATTATCTTCCATCCTTCCTGACAATCAGAACGGCGTAGGAATGGGGGTTTTCAACTTATTAAATTTCCTGGCAGGTGCTTTTAGCTCAGCTATATTCGGCCGACTTCTCGACATGAAGCACGTATCATTCACAATGAATCCACTATCTCGAACAGGTGATAACCTGATTTACAGTAATCTCTATATTGGATTAACTTGTATCGCGCTTCTTGCCTTTACCATTTTCACTTTAAAATTTCTTTATCGACGAGAAAAATCATTGTCTGAATCATCTCTTTCTTAAGTTCATAGATTCAGCACGATGAATGATAAAAAGATCGGCCACTAAGCCGATCTTCTTTATATAGATTGAGCGACGTGTAACCCGCTCGCGGCAGCCTGTGAAAGAGAATGTGTTTCGCCAGAGCAGTCGCCAATTAAATAAAGTCCTCTTACTTCAGTCTCAAATTGTTCGTTTGTTTTGATCTTCGGCTCGTAAAACTTCCCGTCCATTCCATACAGCAATGTCCCATCATCTATCGGCTCTCCTAGCAATTCTTGAAGGGAGTTCAAAAACTCGAGAAGAGCTCTAATAAATTTATCTGGAACCTCATCTTTTAAATTTCCCGGCTCCGCTTCTAGAGAGGGCTGTATCGTATTTTGTTCAATCGAAACCGTATCGGTTGCTTTATTATGTTTAAGATCTTGAAGTCGTTGGACAACAATTCGATCCTTCCCTCTATTAATTCTACCGATCACTCGCTGAGCCAAATCATCAGCTTCTTTTTTGGACGGATGAATCGATGGGACAAATAAAGTGAAATTCAGATTACTGCCCGGTTCTTTTTCTTCCCCCTTATTTTGTCCATCTGGCATCACAAGTCCATGCTGATACTTACGAATGATTCTCCCATTGGGGTTCATACAATAAGTCGTTCCTTCAAATTCATCTCCGCGAATGTGAAGCTTTGTTTCAAATGCTTCTTCCAAGATTGAATCAAGCTGATTCCCTCTCATTTCAACTCTTATCCCTAAATCAATACGGGAAGGACCTGGTTCAAGCCCCAGCTTTCCACACTGGTCGTACATCCACTGACTACCGCTGTTCCCTGTTGAGATGATCACTTTCTTCGAAAAGAATTGCCCTTTGTTTGTATCCATTACAAATGCTTTCTCTTTGGTTAAGGATTCTATATTTGTTTCAAAGTACATGTCGACTCGTTCTGAGAGATAAAGAAATAACTTTTGAAAGATTGAAGATGATAGACGTGTTCCAAGATGGCGTACAGAAGTGGTCAATACGTCCAACCCAACGCGTTCCGCTCTTTGCTGTAAAGCTGGACTATGCGTATTGTAAAGTTCAGCTTGATTGCCTCCAAAGGAACATATGATATCATCCACTTGCCACATAAGGGCTTCTGCATTGGCGTTGCCAATTTTCCTTCCAAGATTCCCTCCAAAATCATTCGTATAATTAAATTTACCTTCCGATTTGCCAAGTCCACCAAACCCTATGTACTGATCACATACTTCACATGAGCAATTACTTTTCGAAATTGCCGTGCAAGTTCGCTCGGAAAGCTTTTTACCTTTGTCGATGATCAAGATTTTGTATTCTGGATGTAGCAGCGTTAGTCTATAAGCCATAAAAACACCACTGACACCAGCCCCTATTATTGCTACATCATACATATACACGCCTCCACTTAGGGGGGTCAGGTACGCACCTGACCCCCCTTCAACATTACTTATTGTTATTACCCTTTTCACTCTTCTCATCATTGCGCTGTTTTTCCAGCTTTTCTCGAATTCGATTAAACTCTTTACTTGGTGGCATCAAGCTAACGATAACATCTCCAGCCTCTGCTCGAGTCTGGGAATCATGAGCGAAGAATTCAAGACTACCCGATGGCTTCTTAACAAATAGCATAATCGTCTCTTCGTCTCTTTCTTCGAGATATTGATCATACATATATTGCTGGGTAATGTTCGTTTTGCGGAAAACATATCCACTCTCAACTTTTCGATTGAGACTCTCCCATGTCGCTCCTTCTCTAAAAGCAACACGTCCTCCTATCGTATGAACAAGCTCTTCTAAGTCATCTCCTCTATCATTACGCAAACTTAATTGGAATAAGTTATTGCGCCCAATTTCGGGAACAAACGTTGTACAAACAAGAGCATTGTAGGAATCGAGTTCAGTCGCTGCAATCATATATTCGTACGGAGTAAGATCCAGTCGGTATTCTGTTTGCTCAGAAAGAATTTCTCCTCTATAGAATGGCACCCCTGCTTTTCTTGTCGTTAACAACCTTTGCCACGAGGAATCTGTAACTAATACAGGTATTTTTAGCTCTTTCAGTGTTTTTGATAGTGCGGTTGAGAATGTACTTCCCCCTACAATCAGAAGACCTGGTTGCCCATCGCTTGCTAGACCGAGTTTTTCAGCCGTCCAGCGGATTGAAAAACCATGGGCTACAACAGTAGCAAATACTAGTGCAAATGTAAGAGACATAAGAATCTTCGCATCTTCAAATCCTGCATCAATCAAGACGCTAGCAAAATAACTGGCAACGGTTAGCGCTACGATTCCTCGAGGGGCAATCCACCCTACAAGCGTCTTTTCTTGCCAGGAAAGATCTGTTCCAATAGTAGATAACCAAATCGACAGTGGTCTCACAATAAACAACATCAATACAACGAATGCAAGAATCTGCCATTGGAAAATCTCAAGCAGTGTCTCGACAGATAACGACGCTGTCAACATAATAAAGATAGTTGAAATAAGCAGAACCGAAATATTCTCTTTAAAATGTCTCATATCATCAATGGATGAAATATGCATGTTCGCTAGAGTAATTCCCATTGCTGTAACTGCTAATAGGCCAGTCTCATGGGTAATTTCGTCCGCAACAGCAAAGCAGAGAATGACGACAGCAAAAACAACCGGCGACTTCAAGAATTCAGGTACATACCCTTTCTCAAACATCCACCCTATTCCACGTCCACACAGGAATCCAAGAAGTGTTGCAAATAGAGCTCCAAGGAAGAAGGCTAGCAAAACTGTTGCTGTAGCTTCTTCTACTTTAATGAACTTAATAATCTCAAACGCGAACACGGCAAGTAGTGCACCAAGTGGGTCAACAATGATCCCTTCCCACTTTAATATTTTGGCTGGTCTTGGTTGTAGTTTCGCTTGCCTTAACAGCGGAAGAATTACGGTTGGCCCTGTTACGATGAATAATCCTCCGATGACAAACGCTACCCCCCATGAAAGTCCAGCTACATAGTGGGCAGATAGAGAACCTAGAAGCCACGCTAGAAAAGCTCCCGCCGTAACAATTCTTCCTACTGGCCTTCCGAGCCCTTTAATCTCACGAAAATCAAGATTTAAACTACCTTCAAAAAGAATAATGGCTACTGCAATTGATACGAATGGATCGAAGAGATCTCCAAATACCTCTTCAGGGTGAATAAATCCAAAGATTGGGCCAACAAGTAAGCCGATAATTGACATAACGACAATCGCAGGCAAATGAAATCGCCAGGCAATCCACTGCGAAAAGATGCCAAGGGCACCAACAAGCATAATATTAAATAAGATCGAATCGACCATGGACAGCCTCCTTATATGTAACATTTATGATTATTTCAAGTTTCAGATGACCTTGTAAGTATTATTCCACTATAATCGAAGTGAACGGAAATGTTTGAAAATATGCTCATCACTGTTGATATTAGTAAGATAGTATTGAACATCCTCCGAGAGGAAGACAACCTGTCGTCATTTTATATGGTTACGTTAGCGAAAGGCAACTATACGCTCTCTGAACCAATGACTTTTCTTCTAACATTGCAGTACTGCGACAGATATTGTTGCCCATTACCGGGACAACTGAAGCCATTCAGGGCATTTATTATTTTTAGATGACAATTGTCAAAAAACAATCCAAAACTGATTAATGATATCAATTAGTAAGAAAAAAGAAGCAGGTTTCCCTGCTTCACCTTACTTATTCTGATCCAGCTTTAATTTAGCCAGTGCATCTGCAAGCGCTGTGTTAACTGGTTCTTCCTTACCTTGATTTTTCATATAGCTTGATACATCTCTTTTCGATGCTTTGTTATTCTTTTCCTTTTTCCGTCGCTCATTAAACGAAGAAAGTTTTTCTCGGTGTCCACATTTGCAAATAAAGGTTTGAGCGTCACCCTGTCCATGAAGTTCAAGCTTCTTCTTGCACTTCGGACATCTTGCATTGGTTACTTTGCTCTTTCCTTTGCGATAACCGCATTCGCGATCCTGACAGACGAGCATTTTCCCTTTTTTGTTCTTCACTTCAAGCATCAAATTCCCACAGTCAGGACATTTCGTTCCTGTTAGATTATCATGCTTATATTTCTTCGTGCTTGCTTTTATCTTCTTTACTGTTTCATCAGCGTAAGCTTTCATTTCTTCAATGAATGCCTGCTTCGAAAGAGCACCTTTCCCAATTGCTTCGAGCTTCTGTTCCCACTCTGCTGTAAGTGCTGGTGATTGCAGTTCTTCAGGAACAAGGTCGAGTAGCTGCTTTCCTTTTGATGTAATCATGAGATCTTTTCCATGCTTTTCAATCAAAAAGCTTTTGAACAGCTTCTCAATAATGTCCGCTCGTGTAGCTACAGTACCAAGACCCCCGGTTTCACCGAGCGTTTTCGCCAGCTTCTTGTCATGGTGTCCAAGAAACTGCGCCGGTCTTTCCATTGCCGTTAATAGCGTACCTTCATTAAAACGAGAAGGAGGATTCGTTGTACCTTCTGTTCTCGTTAACGAGAGAACGCGGAGCTCCTGGCCCTTCTCAAGTTCTGGGAGAACCTCATCTACTTCTTCAGTTCCGTATACTTCTTTCCATCCAGCAGCAAGCACACGTTTCCCTTTAGCTTCGAATTGCTCCTTGCCTATTGATGCTGTGACAGTTACTTGTTCATATTCGAACGGTGTATAAAGGGCTGCAACAAAACGCTTCACTATCAGATCATACACTTTGCGATCTTTATCGCTTAACTCACGAATAACAGCCGTTTGTTCCGTTGGTATAATCGCATGGTGATCAGATACTTTTCGATCATCGATAATATGTTTTCCCGTTTGAATGGGTTTACCGAGCACTTTTCTAGCCGTTTTTTCATAAGAAGCGACCGCTTCAAGGCGTTCCTTTAGCGTATCTTCCATATCCGAGGAAAGAAAACGAGAATCTGTTCTTGGATACGTCACAAGCTTATGCTGTTCGTATAATCGTTGTGTTGCGGAAAGGGTTTCTTTGGCTGAAAAACCATAGCGTTTATGCGCATCTCTTTGAAGCTCAGTCAGGTCATATAAACCAGGCGCAAATGATTTCTTTTTCGCTTTCTTTACGTCTTCAACTTGTGCTGGTTTTCCGGAAAGGTTTTTAAGATGAGCATCTATTTTTTCACGATCAAAAATACGCGATTCGTTTGATTTGGCATCTCGATAATTCAATGTAAATCCATCAACGACAGCTGCTATACCATAATAGCTTTCAGGTACGAATGCCTTAATTTCCTCTTCTCGCTTTGCAATCATAGAAAGCGTTGGTGTTTGAACTCTCCCGCTTGAAAGCTGTGCATTGTACTTCGTCGTTAATGCTCGAGTTGCATTTAGGCCGACATACCAATCCGCTTCTGACCGTGCTGCCGCAGCTTGATATAGATTCTTATATTGGTTTGCATCCTTTAGGTTTTTGAAACCTTCACGAATCGCTTTATCAGTTACAGATGAAATCCAGAGACGTTTGAGAGGTTTGTTGGCACGAGCTTTTTCAATAATCCACCTCGCTACCAATTCCCCTTCTCGTCCTGCATCTGTTGCAATCACAATTTCACTTACATCTTTACGATTCATTTGTGTTTTGACGACACTAAATTGCTTGCCGCTTCGCTTGATCACAACCAGTTTCAGCGGTGAGGGAAGCATCGGTAACTCTTCTAGATTCCATGTTTTATACGACTCATTATAAACTTCTGGATCAGCTAGCGTAACAAGGTGTCCAAGTGCCCAGGTCACAATATAGCGGTCACCTTCAAGAAAGCCATTTCCACCCTTTGTACAATTCAAGACTCTTGCTATATCACGACCGACGGAAGGCTTTTCCGCAAGAATTAACTGTTTACCCACAATACCAATCTCCTCAATTATCGTTTCATTACTTTGTACTATCATACCAGTTGCAATGTTACACGTGAAACATTGACAAATTAGAAGACATGATTTTTCTTTACGTTACCTATTTAATGCTGAATTTTCAACATACAAAAAAGAAGATGTCATCCCATCTCCCTTTGATTACTTACTATTAAAGAACTCCATCTTCAATCAAAATTTGCTCCAGTGCATCAACCACCGCTGGTTCGTACAGAACACCTGAAAAACGCTTCAATTCATCCATCGCATATTCTGGTGAATAGGCTTTTCGATAAGAACGATCATCTGTCATCGCATCATAAGAATCACTTACTCCGATGATCTTAGCACCTATTGTAATCTCCTCACCCTTTAAACCATGAGGATACCCTGAACCGTTCAAGCGCTCATGATGCTGGTGAATGATGGTACTGATGTCGGCGTAATATGTATCCTTTACCATTTCTGCCCCGTCGACAGGGTGCTTTTTAATAATAGCATACTCCTCATCTGTAAGCCCACCAGGCTTGTTTAGGATTTCTTCAGGGACATTGATTTTACCGACGTCGTGGAGAATTGAGGCAACAATTAAATTGTCTGATTCGTCTTCAGGAATAAGTTTAGATTCTTTCCCAATTTACATACTCATAATTTTGAACTCGTTCACTGTGTTCTTAAAGTATACTGATCTTTTTCACCAACACTATTGCAACTTTAGAAATTAACTTCAACTATCTTCTCACTAAGAAACCGAAAAGCAGATTCATTAATTATCCAAAGAAAAGTGACTTCAGAATGTACAATGAAAACAATATCTAAATCAGACAACCCTTTTATGGAGAAGTAATCCCCAGCAGTTAGAGTTACCTGTAAGGTCATCGCTCGTCATTTCCCCTTCAAGTATATAAAAAAATTCAAAGGTATCATGATTTTTTAGCAGGATAAAGATAAAAAGCGGTATTAGCTTTAATCTGTATGCTTCATAAATTCAAGTCCAGCACCTCTTGCCAACAAACTTAAAGAAGCTGACTCTTGTTCTGCTCGTTCCAAACAATCATTGTTTCCTACCAAAATTAAAGCCCTTCACGCCTTATCCCCCCTTTGATTAAAAAATATATTAATTATCTATTATCTATTATATAGCACCTAGTATTCATAAAAAAAGACACACCCTAAAATCAGAGCGTACTTTTTTAACGATATCAAGGTCCTATTACTCTGTATCGGATCTACCCAAACCCAGCGATCAGCAATCTGGACGTGAACCCATGAGCATTCGGCTTGAATGCCCGCTTTTGCCGCTTTCTCGATCATCTCAGCAGTCATCTTGTTTGTTTTCTCGATTAGGTCACCGATTAATTTATCAAGCTTTTTGTTGTAATCAGCTGTAAGTTCAGCTTTTTTGTTTTTCACTTCATTCTCAATCTTTGCAAGCTCAGCATCTGACTTCCCATTCACGCGAGCTGCTTCTAACTTCGCATCAAGCTTTGCTGATTCAAGTGTAAGTGTAGCAAGAAGGTCATTTCCCTTACCTTGAGCAGATTCAATTTCTTCTTCAATCTTCACGTTCGTTTCGTCAATTTTATGTAAAATTTCGTCATTGTTGTTTTCTGCAGCGAACGTGCCAGTTCCCATGAACATAAAAAGTGCAACAACTGAGAATAAGGCTATGAAAATCTTTTTCATCTTTTACCCTCCTATTAAATTAGTATGTCGTGATCGAATGTATTCAAATCATATCTCCCACTAATCAACACTATACGGTAAATTTTTCAAGAAATCTATTCTTTTTTGTCTAGTTTTTACGACGTGATTAGATAATATTGTAAAAAATAACATCCTTAAGGCACTCTTCTTTCTAAGAATTCGCTGACACTATAAAAAAACAGCCGGAAATTTCCGGCTGCCCTATTACTAAGCACGTTTGATTCGATAGACTCTTGCTTCATATGGCTGAAGAACAATAGAATCCTGCACTTCCTGTTTAACTGGGTAATTATTTAACAGAAGCTGCTCTTGATCAAGTTTCACTTCAGATTTGAAAATAGCTGATTCCGTTGAAAGATTCGTTATCACAACTACCTGATCGTCTTCAGTAGTTCTAGTATATGCATAGATTTGCTCATCTTCTTCAAGTAACAAGTCATAGTTTCCATAAGTAAATACGAGATTGTTTTTCTTGATTTCAATCATTTTTTTGTAGAAAGACAGTATAGAATGGTCATCTTGCTCTTGTATTTCTACATTTATATCAACATAGTTTGGGTTCACTTTTAACCAGGGTGTTCCGGAACTGAAACCGGCATTGGTATCATCATTCCACTGCATTGGCGTTCTGCTGTTGTCCCTCGACGATGCCCAGATATTATTCATGATCTCTTCATGAGGTACCCCTTCAGCTCGCTGAATACGGTAGCGATTCTTATCGGCCACATCATCGTAATCTTCAATGGAAGGAAATTGAACATTCGTCATCCCTATTTCTTGTCCCTGGTAAATAAATGGTGTTCCCTGCATGAGAAAGTACATGGCACCCATTGAAGTTGCACTCTCTCTCCAATATTCCTGATCATTTCCCCACGTCGATACAACACGCGGTTTATCATGGTTTTCAACGAATAGAGCGTTCCACCCTTTATTTTCAAGTCCCTTCTGCCAGCGCGTGAGAACTTTCTTTAAAGAAACAATATCAAGATCAGGTTTTTCTTCTGCATCCCATAGACCAAGATGCTCAAATTGGAAGATCATATCCATTTTTCCTTCTTTTTCATCTACCCATTGGTCTGCTTCATCGATGCTTACGCCATTCGCTTCTCCAACTGTCATCACGTCGTAATTTGCATACGTACGATCTTTGAACTCCTGAAGAAACTCCTGAATCCCCATTTGATTCATATGCATATCGAATGAGGAAACATAAGCCTTATTTGCAGGGTTCGGCATATCTGGAAGTCCTGATCGTTTCTTTATATGGCTGATCGCGTCAATACGAAAACCATCGATTCCTTTATCAAGCCACCAGTTCACTGTGTCATATAACGCTTCACGTACTGCAGGATTTTCCCAGTTGACGTCTGGCTGCTTTGTTGAGAAAACGTGTAGATAGTACTGGTCTGTTTTCTTATCATACTCCCATGCTGAGCCACCAAAGATGCTTTCCCAGTTATTTGGTTCTTTACCTTCTTTTCCGTCTCGCCAGATATACCAGTCCCGTTTTGGATCTTCTTTCGATGAACGAGACTCAATAAACCACTGATGTTCATCGCTTGTATGGTTTAACACAAGGTCAATAATCAACTTCATATCACGTTTATGCACTTCTTTTAGAAGTGCATTAAAATCCTTCATTGTACCGAAATCTTCCATAATATCTTGATAATCAGAAATATCATAGCCATTATCATCGTTCGGAGATTTGTACATCGGGCAAATCCAAATCACATCGATCCCGAGATCTTTTATATAATCTAACCGCTGTATGATTCCCTGTAAATCTCCGATACCGTCGCCATTTGAGTCTTGAAAGCTTCTAGGATATATTTGGTAACCTACTGCTTCTTTCCACCAGATTTGATTCATGTCTCTACACCCTCATCTATTAGTTAAAGTGCGCTAGCAAAGTGCAAACGTTTGCCCAATTTTCGATAAAAAAAGCGCTTGCTTTTTAACTATTCATTTCTACTTACTTGTAGTTTACTTGTATTCAACCTATTTATCAACATAGTTATGAAAGTATTTTTTGTAAACGATGCGTTAATGCTATTGACGTAAAAGAAAGACATCTATAAAATACGCTAATAATATCATGTACCAGGTTTCGTATAATTTTGGAGATATGGTCCAAAAGTTTCTACCAAACTACCGCAAATAGTTTGACTGCGATGACAATTCTGGAAAACGAATCTGTCATCCTCTGTCCGGCTTTGCCTACAACGAGAGGAGAAAAATCATGAAGAAACTAATCAACAGCATTCAAACTGCTGCAGGCAAGCGTCATGCCGATTTGGTTATTAAAAATGGTTACGTACTTGATAGCTATAATCTTGAATTAATAAAAACTGATGTTGCGATTATAGATGGTATATTCGCGGGCATAGGGGAATTCGAGGCCACTCAGGTGATCGATGCGACAGGAAAGTATGTCGTGCCATCACTCATCGATGCACATGTTCATATTGAATCAGCTATGGTAACACCTTCAGAATTTGCAAAGGCTGTCCTTCCACGCGGCGTGACCGCTGTCATAACCGATCCCCATGAGATAGCAAACGTGTGTGGGAAAGAAGGGATCAGCTACATGCTAGATGACTCCAAAGATCTCCCGATGGACATCTTCTATATGTTACCTTCAAGCGTCCCTTCAACTTCCTTCGAGAATTCAGGGGCTATTCTCTCTGCTGAAGATTTAAAACCGTTCTATGACTATGAAAATGTACTTGGCCTTGCGGAAGTGATGGATTACCCTTCTGTAGCTGAAACAAGTGATTCGATGATGCAAAAACTCAATGATGCCCGTATAAATAATAAGAAGATCGACGGCCATGCTGCTGGGCTAGATTCACGTGCATTAAACATCTACAAAGCAGCAGGAATTGAAACAGATCACGAATGTATAACAGCAGATGAAGCGTTAGAGCGTATTAAAAGAGGGTTTTATGTTCTGATTCGTGAAGGTTCAGTAGCTAAAAACCTCACAAAGCTTCTTCCGGCGGTAACGGAACGGAATGCAAGACGGTTTATGTTCTGCACCGATGACAAGCATATGGACGACCTCCTAAAAGACGGAAGCGTGGATCACAATGTACGTCTTGCCATACAACAAGGGATGAACCCGCTTCTAGCGATTCAAATGGCATCGTTAAATGTAGCTGAATGTTACGGGCTTAAAACAAAAGGGGCAATTGCTCCGGGACTAGATGCTGATTTTGTGCTTCTTAACGACCTTGACTCTTTCTCCGTTTCCCAGGTGTATCGAGGTGGAAAGCTTGTTGCTGAGAATGGTGCTTCAGAATTGATTTCGAAACAATACCCATCCGATACTATCATGAATTCCGTTCATATTCCTGAACTAACACCTGAAGACCTCAAACTTCCAATACGAGAGGAAAAAGCAAATGTAATTGAAATAATCCCTAATCAACTCGTTACCAATAAACTGAAACTTCAGGTCAACCGTGATAAAAACAATGGATTTTTGCCATCTGCAGATAAAGATCTGATGAAACTTGCTGTCATTGAACGCCATCACCATACTGGCAATATCGGCCTTGGTATCGTCAAAGGGTTTCATTTCAAGACTGGAGCCATTGCTTCTACAGTTGGTCACGACTCACACAACTTGATCATAGCTGGTACGGCTGATGAAGATATGATTAAGGCAGCTGAAGTAATCAAAGAGATGCGTGGTGGGTTAGTCGTGATTCAAGGGGGGAAAGTAATCGCCAAACTTCCACTCCCCATAGCTGGATTACTCTCGACTAAAGATTATCATACTGTGAATCAAGAGCTTGGAGAAATTGATCGAGCACTAGCTGAAATAGGAGCACCTGATCATTTCAATCCATTCCTCACTCTCTCTTTCTTAAGTCTCCCTGTTATACCTGAACTCAAATTGACTGATCTTGGACTCTTTGATGTAAAATCATTTCAACATATTTCCATTCATGACTAAAAAGTTCAACTTCCCTTAAAGGGGTAAAGAAAGCAGCCTGGCAAATGACCAGGCTGCTTCTTCATATTTATAGAGACCGTTTAAGAATGTCTCTCACACTCTCACGATCAAGCTCTTTATACGTTCCAACTCCAGGCTTAATAAATGTCTTTTCTATCATTCCATCAAACTCAGATTCATCAATATTATAATCCGCCAGTCGAGATGGCGCACCTAACGAATTCCAGAAATCACGAAGCGCCTTAGCACCTTCTGTAGCGATGGCGTGATCACTTTTTCCTTCAGGCGAGACGCCAAGAACATTGACTGCAAGCTGCTTCACACGTGATGGATCTTCCTCTAACACATGCTCAAGCCAATTAGGGAAAAGAATAGCTAATCCACCGCCATGAGGAATATCATAGACAGCTGAGACCGCATGCTCAATGCGGTGCGTCGCCCAGTCCCCGCCGTCAGTGCCATTACTTAATGTCCCATTGAAGGCGGTTGTACTAAGGTACATCATCGTTTCACGGTGCTCATAGGATTGAAGGTTAGCTACTAGCTTTGGACCAGTTTCAATGGCTGTACGGAGAAGAGATTCGATAAAGCCATCGATCATTGGTGTATTGTTTGTACGATGAAAATAGTGTTCAAGCGCATGAGACATGCTATCGACGATACCATACACCGTCTGGTTCTCAGGAACGGAAAATGTATTGGTTGGGTCTAAAATAGAGAATGTTGGAAACACATGTGGAGATCCCCATCCGAGCTTTTCCTTCGTCTCCCAGTTTGTAATAACGGAAACTGAATTCATTTCAGATCCAGTGGCTGCAAGTGTAAGTATTGTTCCAAAAGGAAGTGCAGATTCAATCGGTTCTTTCTGTGTGATTAAATCCCAGGCAGAACCTTCATAGTGTGCACCAGCAGCTATAGCTTTCGTACAGTCAATCACACTTCCACCGCCAACCGCAAGAAGGAAATCTATCCCTTCTTTCTTACAAATGGATGACCCCTTTTCTACTGTTTTGAGACGAGGATTCGGATCCACGCCAGAAAGCTCGAAAACATCAGCCTGTATTTTCTCAAGCTCAGCCATGACAGCGTCATATACGCCGTTTCGTTTAATGCTTCCACCGCCATAAACGACGAGAACTTTCATTCCTTGTTTAAGCTCATCAGTTACCTGAGTAATCTGCCCTTTGCCGAAATAAAGCCGGGTTGGATTGTATTGAAGAAATGTATTCATAAGACACCTCATTATCATTAGTCGAAGTTAGTGTAACACATTCTCTTCATCCTCATGTAGAATCACTTACCGTCCGCCAATTTCTATTTCACATTTTTGCTGCTCAGCACGATAAGCCGCTTCCATCAGAACGGTTAACTCAAGAGCGAGGGCATTATTTTGATCCGTTTCCTTACCATTCTTAATATGATTGATCCACTGTGAGAATGGGGATGGGCGATCAGATGGTATCGATACCTTTTCCCACTCATTTTCCACTTTCTTAAGAAGGACTTTCTCCGGCATTCCATAAATAGCCGTCCCCCTGGTGCCATGGACCTCAATCGTGAATGGAGAATGAGCTGTGACAAAACCAGTTTCCACAATTCCATAGGAGCCATTATCATAACTAAATGTCACAACAGCTTGATCTTCAATTTCCTTCTCTGTCACATAACCAAATTGAGTAGTTACACGCTGAGGCATTCCTTGAAAAAGTCTTGTTAGATAGACTGGATGGCATCCAAGGTCAATCAGTGCGCCGCCCTGGCATTCATCCTTATTGTAAAAGTGATCAGGGAGCCAGTCAGCTATAGCCCCATTATGAGCCAATCTCACCCGCGTCTGGGTAATCGCTCCTAACTCCTCTGATTGGATCAAATTCTGAATCGCTTCTGTGTATCCATCATATACCCGAGGAAGTGAAACAAATAGCTTTACACCTGCTTCTTTCACTGCCCCAAGAATCTCAAGCGCTTCAGACTCTGTTGAGGCAAGAACTTTTTCAGTGAAAATATGCTTTCCTGCCTTTGCTGCTCTACTTATAATTTCTTTATGTTCCTTCGTTGGTGAAGCTACCACAACACCCTCAATATCTTTTCTACTTAGAAGGTCATCAAGATCGCTTACGTACTCTACCTGTCGCTTCTGTGCCTCTTGCCTTCCACGATCTTCATTTTCATCCCAAATCGCCTTAATGGTTGTCTCAGGATGCATTTCTGCTTCCTTCGCATAATCTTTTGCATGAACATGCCAAAAACTTATCATTCCAATATTCATTATGTAACCGCCTCCAATATTGAGCTTAACCATATTTGTCTATAATTGTAATGGACATTGCATCGATTCATCAAACTTATGAGAGCTAATAAAAAAATCTTTAATTCGTACAAATTAAGTGTTTATGTTATAATAGGAGATGTGCTATAATTTATAAATTTGGGGGTGGGCGCTTGTTTGAGGTAGGCGATAAAATTTTTTATCCCATGTACGGTGCAGGTATAGTCGAAGCTATCGAGGAAAAAGAAATACTGGGCGAAACACAGCTCTATTATATTCTTAATATGCCTTTTCGAGATATTCAAGTGATGATTCCAAAAGGGAAAACGGAAAACTTGAAGATCCGTGAAGTGTCGGACGCAAGCACGATGGATGAGGTCCTAACTTCATTTAGTGAAGATGTGGAAGTAGAAGAGCCCAGTGCGAATAGAAATCAACGTTATCGGGATAATATGAACAAGCTTAAAACTGGAGACATTCACAATCATGTGGAAGTCATCCGCGAGCTCGTTGCCCTTAACAAGAAAAGACCTCTAGGAACTGACGATAAAAAACTACTGGAGAATGCCCAGCAGTTTCTCATAAGTGAAATCGTTCTAACAAAAGACGTGGAGTTAGATCAAGCAACGGTTATTTTAAAACAAGCTATTAAACATTAATGAAAGCATAGTAAAGAACAGTCCCAATTGGGGCTGTTCTTTTTTTGGTGAGGATTTTGATTTTGAAAGGCTGTAGTGTCTGCCGGATCTAAACAGGGTGGTTCCGCTTTTCTTGTGCTAGCTGCAGGACCCCAGATCCTCGGCCACTTCACCTTTCAATCTGAACACAAAAACCGTGTTCATTTTGAAAGGCTCCAGTGCCTGCCGGGCCTAAACGGGGTGGTTCCGCTTTTCTTGTGCTAGCTCCACCACCCCAGTCCCTCGGTCACTTCACCTTTCAATCTGAACACAAAAAACGTGTTCATTTTGAAAGGCTCCAGTGCCTGCCGGGTCTAAACGGGGTGGTTCCGCTTTACTTTTTTTCCAGCATTTTGTTTTGGAAGTTTGATATGGCTGTGTATTCGTCGCTTAGTTTTCTTGAGAGACGAATATAGATTGGTAGTAGTTCAGAGTAGATTAGGACGTTTTCTTTGTTTGGTTGGTGGCTGAATGTGTCTCCTACAAGATCGGATACGATACTGAGGGAGTCGATTTCGCCGAGGGCTTCCATACCAAGTACAATCGCACCAAGGCAAGAGCTCTCATAGCTTTCAGGCACAGTTACTTCTTGATCAAAGATATCCGCCATCATCTGACGCCAAAGTGGGGAACGCGCAAAGCCTCCTGTTGCTTTAATTTGCTTAGGAACACCAATCAGTTCTTCCAATGCTAGAAGAACGCTGTATAGATTGTAGATAACTCCTTCGAGAACGGCACGTATCATATGTTCCTTTTTGTGATGCATAGCGAGACCGAAGAAGCTTCCTCTTGCGTCAGCATTCCATAACGGCGCACGCTCTCCTGCTAAATAAGGGTGGAAAATCAAACCGTCTGAACCTGGACTGACTTGCTCTGCGATTCGTGTAAGAATTTCATACGTATCAATACCAAGACGTTTCGCTGTTTCCACTTCAGATGCTGCAAATTGATCACGTACCCAGCGGAATGTAATTCCTCCATTATTAACTGGACCACCAATCACCCACTTGTCTTCTGTTAGGGCATAACAGAAAATCCGTCCTTTTGGATCCGTTACTGGTCGATCTGTGACAGCTCTAATCGCTCCACTTGTTCCAATCGTTACAGCAACTACACCGGGCTCAATCGCATTGACACCTAGATTAGAAAGAACGCCATCGCTAGCGCCTAGAATAAATTTTGTCGAAGCGTTAAGCCCTGTTTCTTCAATATAAGGTTCTTTTAACCCTTCCATCACATGCGTTGTTGAAACTGGTTTTGACAGCTGTTCTGCTGTTACCCCTGCTACTTCAAGCGCTTCCTCATCCCAATCAAGCTGTTCAAGGTTAAAAAGACCTGTTGCCGAAGCAATCGAATAATCGATCACGTATTCCTGGAAGAAACGATAATAAACATACTCTTTAATAGAGATGAACTTTGCTGCGGATTCAAATAGTTCCTTTTCGTCATTTTTTAACCAAACAAGCTTTGAAAGTGGTGACATTGGATGAATCGGAGTACCCGTTCGGCGGTAAATTTCATGGCCGTTCAATTCGTTTTTAATATGTTCAGCCCATTTTGCACTTCGATTATCTGCCCAGGTGATACAGTTTGTCAGTGGTTTCCCTGCTTCATCAACTGCAATCAAGCTGTGCATTGCCGAGCTGAATGAAACAAATTTCACTTGCTCTGCTTTCAAGTGATTGTCTTTAATCACTGTTCGGATGGATTCGACCACCGCAAGAAGGATTGCTTCGGGATCTTGTTCTGCTGTTGCTGGAGTCGGCGTATATAACGGGTATTCTACATTGTGTTTTGAAACCGGTTTTCCATTCTCTTTATATAGAACGGCTTTCGTACTTGTTGTACCAATATCTACACCGATCATAAATCGTTCATTCATGGTCATGAGCCATTCCTCCAAGATTCATTATTATGAGCACAAGAAGCGAACACCTCTATGATGTTCGCACCTTTTTCTATCATTAGCTTAGCCTATAAAGAAACTGATTACAAAGACAACCATCAACAATCAAGTCTGTAAGCGTGTTCAATACGGCCGAACTTAGTGTTCCTAAGAAAAGATGAAAAGCACAGGAAGCATACATGAATCAGCACACTTCCTGACCTCAACTCGTTCATTTACTTGCTTTTTTCTGTGGCATGACCACCAAATTCATTGCGAAGAGCTGCAACCACTTTTCCTGTAAAGGTATCATCTTCTAAAGAGCGGTATCGCATCATAAGAGATAGTGCAATAACTGGGGTAGCCGTTTGTAAGTCAAGTGCCGTTTCAACTGTCCACTTTCCTTCACCTGAAGAATTCATCACGCCACGAATCTCATCAAGGTTCGCATCTTTCGAGAATGCTTGCTCCGTTAACTCCATTAACCATGAACGAATGACAGAACCATTGTTCCAAACACGCGCTACTTTTTCGTAGTCGAAGTCATATTCGCTTTTGCTTAATAAATCAAATCCTTCAGCAATGGATTGCATCATGCCGTATTCAACGCCATTGTGCACCATTTTAAGGAAATGACCACTACCAGATGGACCGGTATAAAGGTAGCCGTCCTCCACACAAATATCTTTAAAGAGAGGTTCAATGGTTTCAAATACGCTACTCTCTCCGCCGATCATCGTACAAGCGCCATTTCGGGCACCAGATTTACCGCCGCTAGTCCCAACATCAAAGAAATAGATTTGCTTCTCTAGTAGCTCTTCTCCTCTTCTCTTCGAATCGTTGTAATGTGAATTTCCTCCATCGATCACAATGTCTCCACTGTCAAGAAGACCTGATAGTTCTTTTGTAACCGCTTCTGTTACTTCACCTGCTGGAACCATCATCCATAGAATTCTCGGTGTTTCTAACGCTTCTACTACTTCCTTTAGGGAGTGCTTACCATCGAAGCCCTCTTCGCTCATTTTCTTGACTTGATCGTCATTCGCATCATGTACGACAACGTTATGGTTATGATCCCGTAAGTTTAGTGCTAAGTTGTAGCCCATCTTTCCTAGGCCGATTAATCCGACGTTCATATGAAAACTCCTTATCCGAATGAAATATTTTTTCTTATAATACAATTATACATTAAATATTTTTTGTTTCAATCGCTTGCAGGAAATCTATTTTCATCTTTCTTGAAATCGGTTACAATAATATAATAAGGGGTTATTGAGAGGAGAATAGATATGCCCGATACGGAAACACGACACTGCCTTCCAAGAATTCGCTCATCCTATTCGCAATTCAGCGATAAAGAACGACAAGTTGCGGATTATATTCTTGACCATTCTAATAAAATTATCCATAGCACGATTAATCAAGTTGCGGAAGATCTTAACGTTGCTGATGCTACAGTCTTTCGCTTTTGTAAACGGATTGGTTTCAAAGGGTTTCAGGCGATGAAAATTGCCCTTGCTGCTGAAATCGTAAATCCCATCCAAGATATTCATGAGACCATTACGGAATCGGACTCCACAAAAGAAGTCGCAGAGAAAGTACTTCGTTCTAATATACGAACACTAGAGGATACGTATCATATCCTTGATAACACGACGATCGAACGAGCTGTACATGCGATTTTGCATGCAAACCATATCGAATTCTATGGTAATGGGGGATCTGGTATCATTGCGATGGATGCTCAGCATAAGTTCATTCGTACCGGTTTACGTTCCACAGCATACAGTGACGCACATTTGCAAATCATGTCTGCCTCTCAGCTATCAAAAAATGACGTCGCAGTCCTTATTTCACATTCCGGGACAAACAAAGATATGTTACGCGTTGCCGACATTGCTAGGGAAACTGGCGCAACCACAATCGGAATTACAAACCTGGCCACCTCGCCATTGAGTAAAAAGGTCGACATCCCACTCTATACTGTTTCACAGGAAACAGACTTTCGATCAGAAGCCCTTGCTTCTAGAATTGCTCAATTGAGTCTAGTTGATGCTTTATATGTAAATATTATGATTGCCAGAAAAGACAAGTCTCAGAAATCACTACAGCGAATGCGGGAAGCCATTTCTTCTAAACGGATCTAAGCTATAAACGAACAAAAATAGGATGAATCACGACAAGAAATTCATTCAAAAATAGAAGACAAACACCTGCTGGTGATTGTCTTCTATTTAGGATGTATAGTTTTTTAAATGTTATGCGGTCATCGATAAAATCCAGATGTAGCTGTCTCATTTATAGGGGACTATCTCATTATAAAACAGGCCTTAGATCTTCTAATTTCTCAAAAAGATGCCAAACGAAATCATCTACACCGAGTTCACGGTGTGGGTGTAAATCTTCAAGATCGGGATCATTTACATACTTGTAAATCCCCTCTTTCGATTCCCATTCAACGAGCATCATTACCTGTCTTGGGGCAATATCCCCTTCAGGAGATGAGTCAAGCTTTCCAATCGCGATGACTTTTCCGCCATATTTACGAACTGGCTCTTCTGCTCTTTTTGCATACTCTCTATACTCTTCTCCATCCTTCACATTAAACAAATTCAGAGCGTACACGGCCACTTTCATTCCTCCCTTGAGATGCATTCTTCACTACGATTGGAATCCCATTCAGTACTGCTGTTCCTGACACGGCATCCATTCGTTTCTCATCGCTTAAGAGGTTCGTATTAACCCCTTTATTGTCGCTTGCGATACTCATTTTCGTTCCTTTTAAGTTATGACCATATCCATGAGGAATACTTGCTACGCCGGGCATAATCTCTTCTGTTACCTCTACAATAATCTCGAGTTGACCTGCTTCAGACTTCACTTCGGCCAATCCTCCATCCAAAAGATCAAACCGATCCGCATCTACTGGATGAATCAGGAGTGTACAACGGTCTTTTCCCTTCGTTAATACGGGAAGATTATGCAGCCAAGAATTATTTGATCGTAAATCTCTTCTTCCGATCAACATCATATCTGCCTGCTCCCCCAATTCACTTTTGAGCCTGGCCACATCCTTTACGATGAGTTCCGGTGCCAGTTCAATTTTACCTGAAGGGGTTAAAAGCACTTCAGGAATTCTCGGCTTCAACGGTCCTAAATCAAGTCCATGTGGATTTTGTTCCAGCTTTGATAGACTTAATCCGTCATTCTTCACAAAATGATCACCATATGGACCTGTTCTGAGCATATAATCCAACATCCGTTCAGGTCCTGTTCTTTTCTCTAATTCACTCATAATTTCTTCAGGACTACGACCAAAAAGTGGCGATTGTTCGTTCTTAACATCTTTTCTAATTAGAAATTGAATCGTTGCATGATCTAATTGAGTAACAGCATCATCGATCGGTTCTTCATCGCCAACCAGGGAAGCAAGCTTAAGAAGGATTTCCCACTCATCAAGCTGACTTTCTCTTTTATCGAATACCGGTTTCGAGTAGTTAGAAATGTTCCGAACGGATAGTTGATAGAATGATAAGTCATAATGTGAGCGTTCAAGCGGCGTAGGAGCTGGAAGAATCACATTCGCATTTCGCGTTGTTTCATTTAAATAACAGTCCACGCTCACCATGAAATCGAGTTTCTCTACAGCGCTCTGTAATCGCTTACTGTTTGGTGTGGATAAAATTGGATTACCAGCGACCGTTACAAATGCACGAACTTGCCCCTCTCCTGGTGTATCCATTTCTTCAGCAAGACATGCTACAGGAAGCTCTCCCAGAACCTCAGGCAATCCGCTGACTCTACTCTTAAAACGTCCAAAGCGATATCTCTTCTTCTTGGATGTCTTACTTCCTGCAGCAGGTGTTGTGAACATTACCCCACCTTCACGATCAAGGTTTCCAGTAACGATGTTGATCGTATCGATTAGCCAACTGTTCACTGTACCGAATGACTGTGTGCATGTTCCCATTCGACCATAAACCGCTGCACATGATGCAGAAGCAATATCTCTAGCAATAGACCGAATAGTATCAGCATCTATTCCACATACTGAAGCCGTCTTTTCAGGTGAAAAATCTTTTGAAAGTTCTTTAACTTCTTCTAGTCCGTTCATGTGATCAACTAAATAGCTTTCTTTCGTTAGTTTTTCATCAAATAAAGTATGGAGGATACTAAATAGAAAATAACCATCCGTTCCTGGTTTGATAAAATGATGATCATCTGCTACCCTCGCCGTTGCCGTTCGCACTGGATCGACAACGACAAGACGCCCTCCGCGCTTTCGTAGATCCTGTAGCCTTCCTCTCATATTAGGTCCTGTCATTAAACTCCCATTCGATACAATTGGGTTGGCTCCTATGACAAGAAAATACTCTGTTCGATCCACATCAGGAATTGGAATGCTAAAATCACTTCCGTACATAAATTCAGCTGCAAGCTGTTTAGGTATTTGATCCACTGTACTTGCTGAATATTGATTCCGACTTCCCAGTGAACGTAGAAAAATAGGTAAGTACATCATCCCGGATAAGTTATGAACATTTGGATTGCCAAGATACACGGCTACGGCGTCTTTTCCATGTTCCTCAATCACACTTCGTAACCCTTTACGTACTTCAAGAAATGCTTCTTCCCAGGTTACAGTAAACCATTCTTCCCCTTTACGAATCATCGGTTCACGAATACGATCAGGATCATGATGAAGTTCTTTTAGACTGAATCCTTTTGGACATAGATATCCTTTACTAAAAGGATCCTGTTTGTCGCCTTGAATATGTGTAACCTCACCATCAACAGTGTGAATTTCAAGTCCGCACGTCGCTTCACATAGCGGACAAGTGCGGTAGTGAACGTTTTCATTAGCACCGTTTGTCATGTTATCCTCCTCTGCTTTCTAAATACTAACCAGTCAGTATTTTAAGTTTACTGAAAATTGCATTTTTATTCAAGGTTTTTTGAAACTGAAGACCATTCCAGACTAATGAATCCATTTCTCTCTTAACGCTTTAGCAACAGCTTCTGCGCGATGGTTCGCACCCAGTTTACGAATAGCTGCGCTTATATAATCTCTCGCTGTAAATTCACTAATCCGTAAAAGCCGAGCGATTTGTTTTGTGCTTTGCCCATCTGCAGAATGCTGAAGTACTTCAGTTTCCCTAGGACTTAATGGATTAGGCGACAAGGAGGCAGATGGAAGCAAATACGCAATGGCCTGCTGAAAGTAAATCATCACATCATCGATTAATCCCTGATGAATTGTAATGCCTTCTTTCATCTCGTCCATTAGTACACAGCCAATAGCTATTCGTTCAACACATAAAGGAATAATTAATACAGTTGATAAATCATAAGCTTCGATGTATTCTTCGGGGAATAGCTGATGATGCTGATCCATCATCAACAGTGCAGGTTTGTTTGCAAGTAGTGCTCGTTGTATGGGCGGAATGCGTCTGACGTCCTCACGTATCGCGTTCATCGAAAAAACCCCGCTACGATCAACACGGAGAATACCTTCTCCTATGCCAGTGAAATAAGAAAAGGTAAACATACTTGCGCGCATGAACGGGAAATGAGAGAGGCATTGTTGAATCATTACTTCACAACGGCGGATTGGATCTTTCACTTCTAGCATTCTATGAAAAGATCGTATCCACGTTTCCTCATGCATCGACATGATTCACCCCTATCTTTTCAGGAATCGAACTTCCGAACAAAACTCGTTACACTTAATATGTAAGCGCTTTCTGTGATAGCCCTTTTATTATAGAAGCTGCCCATTCAAATCGCAAGTATTGAAAGGTGGTCTTAGATGCGTAAAGAAATGATGACAACAAGTCAGCGAGGACTTCAGGAAGATTCTCTTCCATTTCGACTCTATCAAAAGGCAAAGAAATTTGGCGGATGGGATCCTAGAGAAATTGATTTCACTCAGGACTTGAAGGACTGGCAGTTTCTGACTGGAGACCAGCAGGAAGAGATTCTAAGATTGGTTTCGCAATTTCAAGCAGGCGAAGAAGCCGTCACACTTGATCTTCTTCCTCTTCTCATGGTGATAGCAGAAGAAGGAAGAATCGAAGAAGAAATGTATTTGACAACATTTCTTTTTGAGGAAGCCAAGCACACCGAATTCTTCCGAATATTTCTCAATGAGATTGGTCAAACAGATGATCTCTCCCGCTTTCATTCTGAAACGTATCGCACGATCTTCTATTCTATTTTACCTGAGGCAATGGACAAGCTGAAGGTAGACCATTCCCCACAAGCACTCGCTGAAGCATCTACGGTTTACAACATGTTTGTTGAAGGTGTTCTTGCAGAAACAGGGTACTTCTCCTTCTACGAATCGTTGGAGAAGGCAAAGGTAATGCCGGGATTAATGAAAGGCATCGGGTTATTAAAGAAAGATGAATCACGTCACATCGGGTATGGAACATTTCTGCTTCAGCGTCTTATCGCTGAACACCCTCCCCTTTTCGACATCGTTCAGAATAAGATGAATGAGCTAGCTCCTCTTGCTCAAAAGCTCACACAAGAAGGAATTGCAGGAAAAACTCATAGTGCATTCGGTAATACACTTGATGAAACGATGGCCTTTTCCATGAAACAGCTTTCTGTACGCATGGACATCCTTGCTCGCGCAAAAGGAAAGAACGTCACCGAAATCAACCAAACAACGGAATCTGATGTTGGCGTTCTTTAAAGTAAAGGAGGAAGAATTATGTCAGTTAACGTAGAAATCAAATCGTTTCCACTATTCATTAATGGAGAATGGTCACCTTCAGATGGCAATCAAACATTTGATGTGATGAATCCAGCCACAGGTGACGTGATTGCAAAGGTTGCAAGCGGGACAGCTAATGACGTTGACCGTGCTGTAGAAGCAGCAGCCTCCGCATTTGAAAGTGAAGATTGGCGTGAAATGGCGCCAAAAGAACGTTCTAAAATCCTCTATACAATCGCTCAGAAAATTATGGAAAACGCAGAAGAACTCGTCGGATTAGAAGCCCTCTCTTCAGGCGGTACTGTCAGAAGACTTGGCTCAAATGACGTCATTCAAATGGTTGATTTATTTCAAACGCTCGGTAAATTCGTGCTCGATTACAACTACTCAGAGACACTTCCATCTCCACCGTTCCCCGGTCCTTCCCATAATTTTATCTGGCGAGAGCCGATTGGAGTATGCGCGGCGATTACACCCTGGAATATGCCAATGCTAATCGCAACTTGGAAGATCGCTCCGGCACTTGCGATGGGTAATACGATTGTTATCAAGCCAGCGAGCTATACTCCTCTAACGACACTTCGTCTTGCTGAAATCATTTCGGAAGTTGTTCCACCTGGAGTCATCAATGTCGTGACAGGAAGTGGGAAAGAGGTTGGAGAACCGCTCGCTACGCATCCAAAAGTAGATAAAATTGCTTTTACTGGCTCTACTGAAGTAGGTCGACATATCATGAGCCTTGCTTCTGGAACGGTGAAAAATACAACGCTTGAACTAGGTGGAAAATCACCCTCCATCATACTAGAAGATGCAGATCTTTCACTTGCCCTACCTGGTAGTTTATTTGGAGTATTCCTTCATTCAGGACAGCTATGCGAGTCAGGAACGAGGCTATTTGTTCCTGATAAACTGTATGACCAGGTAATCGATGGCCTGAAAGAACTTTCAGATAAACTTGTGCTCGGTAACCCCGTTGATCCTGCAACAGACATGGGACCTGTTGTTTCTGCTTCACAGAAAGAAGCGATTTTATCTTACATTGAGAAAGGGAAACAGGAAGGAGCTCGGCTTATCTGCGGTGGACACGAGGTGGAAGTCGCTGGCTGTGAGAAAGGCCATTTTATTGCGCCTACGATTTTTGCTGACGTAACGAATGACATGACGATCGCAAAAGAAGAAATCTTTGGTCCAGTCCTATCTGTTATTCGCTACAGCGATGTAGAGGATGCGATTCGCATGGCGAATGACACAATCTATGGCCTTGCTGCAGGCGTCTGGACAGCTGATGTGAATAAAGCCTACAAAGTTGTCCGTAAACTACGTGCGGGCGTTGTATGGATTAATGATTGGCACATGCTGAGGAATGATGCGCCGTTTGGAGGATACAAGCAGAGCGGTATCGGTAGAGAGATGGGCCGCCACTCCCTTGATGCTTATACACAGGTCAAGCACGTTCACACGTCAATGGTGCCTGAAGCCGATCGTAGAACTTGGTACAGTCTTCTCTTTTCAAATTAATCTTAATAGTGGAGGTCGAGCAGAATGTCATTAACTTATTCGCAATACATGCTTCGAACTGCAATTCATAGTGGCGCAGGTACACGTGCGCTCGTTCCAGATCTTTTCAGAGGACTTCAAGCGAAGCGCATTGTCCTCTTCAGTGACCGAGGTCTCGAACAGGCTGGCATCGTGGAGAAAATCAAAGAATTGTTCGCGTTAACACCGCACGGAACTGGTCCTGAACTTGTTGGCGTATATCTTGATATTAAGCAGGATGCAGGAAGTAAAGATGTAAATGCTGCCCTACGCTTTGCTCGTGAAGTAAGCGCGGACGGGCTCCTTGCTGTTGGTGGTGGTAGTGTGATGGATACGGTCAAAGGAGTAAAATATGCTCTGCATCATGGCCTAACCGATATTAAGGAAGCGATTCCGGGCGGTCTTCTCTATTTATCATGGCCTGAAGCCACTTATATACCAATCCCGCATATCTCAATACCAACAACGGCAGGTACTGGCTCAGAAGTATCTCCGATTGCCGTCATTTACAATGAAGAAATCAAAATGAAGACAAACATCATACATCCATTCATTAATGCCGATATGGCCATTTTAGATCCAGAGCTGACAACAGGATTACCAGCGAAAATCACAGCATTCACAGGGTTTGATGCACTAACTCATGCGATTGAAGCGCTTGCGTCTCCAACGGCAACTGCACTGACAGATGCCTATGCCCTTCAATCGATCAGACTAATTGAAAAACATCTTCCAACCGCTGTGAAACAGGGGGATAACCTCACCGCTCGAATGGAGATGCTGCAAGCGAGTATGATGGGCATTACCGCATTCAGCTTTGCGCTGAACGCCATTCCAGTACACAATTTTGCGCATGCATATGGGGCACTTTTCCGCATTCCACACGGACTCGCTAATGCTGTTTTTCTTCCTGTGGTAATGGAAATGATACCTGATCTCTATTTACCGAAAGTGAAGGAACTTGCAGAGGCGCTTCACCTGGAAACACGCGACAAAGAAAGCGAGGCACTATTGCAGGACGTGATTCAAAAATTGCAAGAAATGCAGCAAGATATCGGGCTTCCATCTGATTTCAAGGAATACAACATTGAACAGAAAGCATTGGATGCAACCGTTGTTGCTGTAAAAATGGATCCTGCAGCGCTTAATTATCCGCTCCCTCCTGAACTAATCAAAGCAGTTGGTGAGCGCGTTATTCATACCCAAAAAGTATCTGTTTGAAAGTTTTGCTGACACGAAAAAACCGTGAAGCATATTGCCTTCACGGTTCTTTATTAGTTAGCGAGTCCGATCGATTCTCGAATATAAAGATGATCAGAAACAGCTTTCAGCATAAAGTCTGCGACGTCTTCTCTTGAAATGCGTCGCCCACCTTTTGGTACACCTGTTTTTGTCTTTCTGTAGTCGCCCGTTCTTGCTTCGTTCGTCAATCCCATCGGACGTGCTACTGTCCAATCGGTATGACTTGCTGCAAGGAGATCTGTAGCTCTTCGATGATCGGCCAGGACGTTTTTCAATAGGTTCCCTGCGATAAATCCTGTTACACCCGGAATTTCTTTGTTTATACCTGCAGAAGCCATGTATACGACCCTTTTTACATCGTGGATACTCATCGCATCCAGAATATTAGTCATCATTGTCGAAAGATCAGTTGTTTTTCCTAACCCTTTCGCACCGAGGCATGATACGACTGCATCAATATCTGATTGCATCGCCTGCTTTACATCGGCCGCCTGCATGGCATCTCCGATTTCAACCGATAAATTCTTGTGCGACGTTTCAAGTTTAGATGGTGTACGAACAAAAGCCGTCACAGTATGCCCTGCAGCAATAGCCTGTCTAACAAATGAATTTCCAGTACCACCGGTAGCGCCAAATACGATTATCTTCATCGTTACGACCTCTCCCTCATCAACCTACTTTATCATTCTTTTCCCCAGTTTCCGTGGTCTTTGAAACACTTCATTTTCGTTACGTAACTTTTCTAATGAAGACAACCTTAAGATAATTCCCTTCACGAAACTCCTTAATTGTTCGGAAGTCTTCTGGAAGTGTAAATTCTTCAAGTAGCTGATATTTTCCGTTTGTTTCTTTAAATGCCTGATCAATGAACCCTTTGAATTTCTTCATGTCATAACCGCTATAGTTCGTTGAGGCAACGATAACCCCATTATCCTCCGTGACTGAAATAGCATCCTTCAGCAAGTCCTTATAATCTTTTGCAGCACTAAATGTATGTTTTTTAGAGCGCGCAAAGCTTGGTGGGTCAAGAATAACAATGTCAAAAGAGAGATTCTTTTTGACCGCATACTTAAAGTATTTAAAAACGTCCATCACAAGAATGTTCTGCTCTTCATAGTCGATTCCATTTACGCTGAATTGTTCAATCGTTTTATTCAAACTTCGCTTGGCAAGATCTACACTCGTTGTATGTGTAGCACCACCCTCTACAGCAAACACTGAAAAAGCACCTGTATAGGAGAACGTATTTAGTACCGTTTTACCTTTGGCATATTGATCACGGATTAATTTTCGAACCGGTCTTTGATCAAGAAATACACCTACCATCGCACCATCGTTCAAATACACAGCAAAGTTTATGCCATTCTCTTTCACTATAAGCGGGAACTCGCCGCGCTCTCCCGCTACAAAATCATCATCTTCAACGTACTGCCCTTTTGCATCGAACCGTTTTTTCTCATAAATGCCTTTGAATTCAACTAGACGTTTAAGAGCCTCAATCACTTTATTCTTAAACGAATAAATGCCCTCACTATACCAGTTAATGAGGTAGTAGCCGTCGAAATAATCAATCGTTAGACCACCAAGTCCATCTCCCTCACCATTGACGATTCGAAAGGCTGTTGTATTTGAGTCTTCAAAGAAAGATCCTCGATAATGCAAAGCCTTTTGAATCTTCCGCACAAAAAATTCCTGATCAATAGCTTCGTTCTCATTTTGAGTGAGTAACCATCCGTATCCTTTGTTTTGTCTGCCGTAATAGCCCCTTCCGATAAATCGACCGTTCTCATCTTCGAGCCTTAAGATCTTCCCTTCTTCTTTCAAACTTTCTGCGTTTACAATCGCCTCTTTGAAAATAAGAGGATACCCATTTTGAAATTTTCTCTGATGCTTGGCGTAAACCTGAACGCTTATTTCGTTATTCATCGTGTCATCCTAACTGTTCGTGTTTTTGATTATGTTTGCATTATATCACGTTCCTTAGCGTCCACATAAATCAGGCTTCGGGTAGGATAAATAGCTTGTACAAATCAAAAACTAATCTCATTAAAGGTGGTGAATGAAGATGAAAACGAAAACAGGAACTGATATTGAGACCGTAAAGCGACTTAATGCAAACTCTGGCCTAACGTATAACCAGGCAAAAGAAGTGCTTGCAAAGAAAATGAACGATAAGAAGCAATAATTTCTTTGAAACCGTGAATTGAGACGAACCGAGTACTTATCGTTTACAATAAGCTGGTGCTATACTAACGCATCAGGAGGGTTTTAATGAGCGACAAAACAACATCGAGCTATTTTCGTACCATTCTTCTATTGAGTGTGGCCGTGTGGCTTGTTGTCATGAATACAACAATGTTTAACGTAGCATTACCAAATGTGTTAACGGAATTTAACCTTAGTCCGGCGGACGGTGCCTGGATTGTCTCAGGCTACTCCATCATCCTCGCGATTTTCACGATTACGTATACCCGTCTGTCTGACTACTTACCGATCAGACGTCTCCTAATTACAGGAATTATTATATTTAGTCTTGGCTCTGTACTAGGTTTTTTTGCAAGCACCTTTCCAATTTTACTTGCAGCACGACTTCTGCAGGCAACTGGGGCAGCGGCTATTCCTGGGTTATCAATGGTATTCGCAGGAAGATTTATTCCATTCTCAAGACGTGGAAGAGCGATGGCTTTGATCGCGTCCGCTTCTTCACTTGGCTTTGGATTAGGGCCAGTTGTTGGGGGGATCGTGACCGAATACCTCGATTGGAATTATCTCTTCACGGTTACACTATTTGTCGTCATACTCATTCCGATTCTCTTTCGACGTCTACCTGACGAAGAAGTTCGCAAAGGAACGTTAGACTTAGTAGGTGCGCTATTAACCGGAGCAACTGTCACAAGCTTTCTGCTCTATATCTCAACATTTAACTGGTGGTTTTTAGCGATTGGGATTATTGTAGGTGGATTACTTTGGCTTAGGGTCACAAGTACGGAGGCACCTTTTATTCAGCCTTCACTTTTTAGAAACAAAGGGTACCGAAAGCTTCTTTACATGAGCTATTTAGGATTTACAACGCACTTTGCAATATTATTACTGATGCCGCTTATGCTTCAGAATGTCTATGACAAAGGGCCGTCTGTTGTGGGATATATTATATTCCCAGGCGCAATGCTCTCAGCTGTTGCGGCCATATATGTTGGAAGATTATTAGATCGATATGGAAATATGAATGTGATCTACCTTGCTCACGGTCTACTCCTTCTATCAACAGTGATCTTTTATTTCTTATCCCCACTGAATGAGTACATGATTATGATCGGATACATGTTCACTAGCTTCGGGTTCTCAAGCCTTTCTTCAAGTACGACTAACGAAGTTTCGCGCATTCTGCCATCTGAAGAAATCGCCACAGGTATCGGGATGAAACAACTGATCCAATTCGTCGGGAGTGCCTCCGGTTCTGTAGCAGGAGGAATCTTGCTTGAACTGAACGGTTTAACTTATAGTACTGGCTCATTTCAGCTAACCTATCTTTTCTTATTTGTTCTTATGGTGATTTCTGCCGGAGTCATGTATTTATACGTTAAAAATTAACGAAACCTCCCTGCATGATGTGCAGGGAGGTTTTTGGGTTGAATAATTACGAAAGCTCCTGATGTCGCACCGTTCTTAATCCTTGTTTCCATATGAACGGCACGGTTGCTACAAGGATAACAAGATAAATCCAAACGCCAAACGGGACTTTTGTTAAAAGATAATGGACTCCACCAAATACGGGAATAAGCAACGCGAATGGGATCGTTTTCCACCCGTCACTTTGACCCGCCGATTCAAAGGGCTGTGAGAAAGGAAGGGTCCCTTTCAGTATCCTAAAACACACAACACTATAGACAAGGCTTATAAGAAGAACAATCATTAAATCCGGAATAATTCTAGGTCCAAATAAAAACGTATAAATCAGACTAATAAGTAAGAATACCGGTGCAAAAAGACGAATAAGAAAAGCTTTTAAAGTTCCCTTAATGATCATCGTGGTATTTTGAATTGGTGCTACATGATAAATCCATTCTCCTTTACTCTTACTAGAATATTGGAGCATAATGACGATTCCAGGAATCATCATCATAGAAGCATAGATGGTTAGATAGGAACTCCCTGAAGTAATCGCTTCAAAGGATTGTCCTGCAGAATAGTTATTGTACAGAAAAACAAAAGGAAAAATGACAGCAAAACCAAGCGATGGATAAATCTTAAGCTTCAAATCTCGCTCGTTCTTTAACATTTTTTCTGCAAATTGGTAAAAAGCATGTTCTTCCCCACTCCCGGTTATCAGTGATGCAATACGTTCCCTTCCCCTGAATGATTTTCTCTTAGAAGGACTTGTTTGGTCTATTAATTTGAGAAGATTCTTCTCGAAAGCAGGTAATGTTGCGAGATACACTAACAGTGCCGCAATAGGTACGATAATAGCAAGGGCTACAAAACTATAATAATATATCCCTCCTGCGCCATTAAGTACAACAGCAAATGGTGCACCAAACCACACAGGCGGTAATAAAAGGTTCCACCAGTCCGGCGAAAAACTCGCGTCTAAACCGACGAAATCAAATGCACGAGCAAGTACCTGATATCCGATCACGATCGTAATGGATAACCCAATTTGTACATAATTAATAATGTCTCTAAGTCGCTCGCCACCAAAAAATTTCAAAATCACATAATAGAGTAGCGCGGTGATCGCAACAATAAAGAGATCACTGAAAAACACGGTAATGACAAACAATACTCCAAATAGAACGCCATATTGAATCGTACCAGCAATTAATGGAGCACTTACAATCGCCGTTGTTAACAAGAACAAGTATATGGACACATGAACAGCTCTTGCGGCACTGATGGTTCGACTGTCAACAGGCCTCGTGCCAATGACTGTCTGATCACGAACATCTAGCAGTACAGATGAGAAATCCGAAATCATAGCAGTCATAATTAGAAACATTAACACACCAAAGATCAAACTCATTTGAAACATGACATTGTCTCCAACAAAGAGAATCGGAACCATCGTCAATCCAATAAAGGCATAGAACCACAGTGATTTATAAAATTGATTCGAATCCTTCTTTTTCTTGTTTCCCATATTCTGACTCATAATTGTCGTCGGACGTCTTCCATCCATTGTCAACTTCACCTGAAGAATGCGACGCATGATCAGGTAATCGATGTCAAACCGCTCGAATAATACTCTAAATAAATCAAGCACTTTTAGTATTTGGAAATTCTTCATACGTTATCACGTTGTACAATTCGTACAAAGTCATCTGCTAAATTTTGCTGTTCATTAAATCCTGTTAATTGATTAAAGATTTCTTCAAGAGAACCTTCTTTGTTTTTTTGGCGAAGTTGCTCAAAGCTCCCGTCCGCGACAATTTTCCCGTCATTTAACAGTAAAATTCGACTGCTTATCTTTTCAACAACTTCCATAATGTGTGAGGAGTAAAAGATGGTTTTTCCTTGAGCAGAAAGTTGAGCGAGAATTTCTTTGAATACCATTACACTATTCGCATCTAATCCGTTGATCGGTTCATCAAGAAATAGAATATCTGGATCATGGAGCAAGCTAGAGATCAAAAGAACTTTCTGCTTCATTCCCTTCGAATAAGATGAAATACGAGAATCATAGACATCTTCTAGACCAAACACCCTCATCAATTGCTTCGCCTTATAATCAGCCTGATCCGCTTCTAAGCCATATAACTCACCAGTGAATGTCAGGTATTCACGAGCAGACAAGTTATCATACATATCCGCAGACTCCGGTACATAACCAATTTTCCGCTTATACTCCACACCACTATCTTTGATATTCCCCCCGAAAATTTCCACATCTCCTGTATAGGACGCTTCTAAACCAAGAATAATCTTAACCGTTGTACTCTTTCCTGCCCCATTCGGCCCTATATATCCAATAATCTGTCCCTCATAAACATCTAAATCAATATGATCAAGAACAAGCTTCTCCCCATACCACTTCGTCAATCCCTTCAACGACAAAACCTTCTCAGGACCATGTTCCAAAACAATCACCCTCCAAATATGTAATCCCTTTCCATATTCTACGAACCCAAAAAAGAAAAGTTTCAGTTGGAAAAGCGGAGACGAGCGTTTAGAAACGGAGATATTGGAACTCTTGAACTGGAACACGCTCTTTGTGTTCCTGTGAAAGAGTGAAATATCGTAGTTTCTGCGAGTCGCAGCTGGATCTCATGAAAAGCGGAAGTGGCCGTTTAGACTCGACAAGCGCTGGAACCTCCACAAAAGAACACGGTCTTTGTGTTCATATGTGGAGGTGAAGTGACCGAGAGGCTGGCCACTGCAGCTGGATCTCACGAAAAGCGGAAGTGGCCGTTTAGACTCGACAGGCACTGGAACCTCTCAAAAGAACACGGTCTTTGTGTTCATTTGAAAGGTGAAGTGATCGAGAGGCTGGCCACTGCAGCTGGATCTCTCGAAAAGCGGAAGTGGCCGTTTAGACTCGACAGGCACTGGAACCTTTCAAAATGAACACGGTTTTTGTGTTCAGATTGAAAGGTGAAGTGACCGAGAGGCTGGCCACTGCAGCTGGATCTCTCGAAAAGCGGAAGTGGCCGTTTAGACTCGACAAGCTCCGGAGCCTCTCAACTTAAACATCACAACAAAAAAACGATGCCGTTTGCATCGTTTCCAAATTATCTACTCATTGTCGATACCTACTAATTGCCACCCCTTTTCTGTAAGTCCATAACCCTTGGAAAGCTTCTGCAACAGGTCATCTTTTTCAAGACGTTTTATTACGTTCACAACATGCTTTTCTTCCATGTCTTCTAATAATCCAAATGCATCACTTTCGTGCAGTCGCTGCGCCCTAAGCGCATTCGTTGCCTTTCCAGTAAATACTTTCGTTAATAGATGAAGGGGAGAGTTTTCATCCGCTGCAACGAAGCGGAGCACCGACTTTACATCGCCGAGGGTCATCGTGGAGTGCTTCACTACTAAATATTCATCCCGATCGCATGTTGAAGTTTGAAGAAAAGACTTCATTTCCTCAAGGTAAACCTGTACGCGTTTAAGCTCTTCTTCATTAAGTTTTGGAAAAGAGTTTCTCGGCTTAAATGGCTCAATCGTTTCAGTAAAGATGTTGGATAACCATAGTAGTGGCGACCCCGTTCTCTCTTCAGGTAGCATAACGCCTTTGAGCTGAATATATGTTTTGATGATAAATGGGGTTTCAAGTGAAGCGAGCTCATCTTTTGATACCGCGGCTTGTTGGGCTAGTACCTCTTCAAACAATGATTCATAAGGTTTAAACTCAGCGCTAATACGAGACACTTCTTCAATTTTTTCAAGCAACAACGGTGTTTGCGCAACCAATTCATTAAATTGCCGCTCAATCGTCGCAATTCTCTTGCGCGCTCGCTCCATGTCCACTTCTTCTTGAAGTACTACCCTATCTTCTCCTACATTATAAAAAATGCTATACCTACATTTTTCACAACAATACTCGATCTGGCCAGTGGAAGAATGAAGAACCATGCTTTTCTCATGGTCACAAACCCCTGCTTCATTCCATAACCACTTACTTGGAATCGACCGATAAGGTCTCATAACGATTCCGACCCGATGTCGCCAGAAAGAAAGATCCTCAGGATAATTTAAGAGAGAAATGAGAGGAGAGTGGTTCATTTTTTCTACAGCCTCTACTATATCTCTTTTCTTTCTTGCTAACCTTATGAACGGATGTTGTTGAAATGCTTTAATGATTTGGTGCTCCCACTCTTCACGAGATTTTTCTGCCAGATTAGCACAGAATAAATATTCCTGCATCACTTCATCAAGATGGCCATCAAGATCTTCACTCGATAAAGTTAAGTAATGCTCTTTATAAGATAGTTCTTGATGAATGGGCAGACCGTGCATTGGTGAAAAAGACTGCCAAAGAAGCATTTCAGGTTTGATCAATTGGGAATACAGTTCATCCTCCTTATTCAAAGGAATAGGTAAAACAGCCTCGTTCTCCTTCTGAAGGAACAACTGCAATTTCCTGATTTCTTCAGGCGTCAGTTCAGTAACCTTCTGCTTCACCTGTTCATGAACTCGATGAATCATCCCTTTCTGAACCTTTTGGCCAATTGTCCTGATTCGTTTGTTCTTCTTACCTATTGGAACAAATGCTAACAGAGGGTAATCTTGGAAATGATAAGCATGATGTTCAACTGTCATAATGAAAAACCTGCTTTCTTTTATCCGATTGGTTATCATTTAGTATAAAAGGAGGTTGTCTGTAGAAACAACCTTGTAATAGTCTACAAACACATCGAAGCAAGGGATACTTTTTTACCATACAGGGTATAGAAAAGAAAATAGACCATAAGGAGCACGCTAGATGAGAAAGAAGCCGTGGTATCGAAAAAAGCGTTGGATTATTTTAAGTATCTTTCTACTGATCTATGTAGGGGTGATGACCTATCATCGATTTAAGCCATTACCCGAAGGAGTCTCTTTTGCAGGTGATGTACATAATTTGAACGAAGACAGCATTTCATTTCTATATGACTTGACGTATGACAAGGATGGCGAGGAAGTTTATGATCATGCCATTTTTGATGAAGTGTACAAGACGATTAAGGAAGCGGATGACTTTCTCATTCTCGACCTCTTTTTGTTTAATGGATATACAGATGGTAAGCGGGATTACCCAAAGATAAGTGAAAATTTATCAAGGGCCGTTGTAGAAACAATGAAGAACAAACCAGATCTTAAAGTTGTTTTAATAAGTGACGAAGTGAATACGACGTATGGATCTCATGAAGCGAAACAAATCAAACGGATTGAAAAAATGGGTGCAGAAGTCATCTATACTGATTTAAACCGCCTTCGTGATCCAAACCTGTTCTACTCAGGCTTGTGGCGAATGACGCTCTCCTGGTTCGGTCAGGATGGTAAAGGATGGCTGCCAAACCCAATGGCTCCAACTGCACCGAAAGTTACCGCAAGATCTTACCTTGAACTCCTTAACATCAAAGCAAATCACCGGAAAACGGTTATGACTGAAGATGCTGGAATTATTATGTCAGCCAATCCGCATGATGCAAGTGGGTTTCATTCGAACATTGCCTTTAAAGTGAAAGGCCCGATTCTAAACGATTTGATTCAATCCGAAAAAGCAGTGGCCGCTTATTCTGGCGGTGATCTATCACAATTTCCACAGAGCAAAATTTCAGCCGAGAAGTCTGATAAACAGTCTGACATACAGGCGCAAATCGTAACTGAAAGTAAAATTCAAGATAGCGTTGTCACCGCTATCGATGACGCTACAAAAGGAGATATGGTGTACATCGGTATGTTCTACCTCGCCGATCGAGATATCGTTGATGCGATTGTCGATGCAACCGAGCGGAAAGTTGACGTACGTCTTGTACTTGACCCGAATCAGAATGCATTTGGCCAACAAAAAATCGGCCTGCCTAACCTTCCTGTTACGACTGAGCTTCAGAAACAGGGGAAGGACCATTTATCAATTCGCTGGTACGATACGAATAAAGAGCAATTTCATACGAAGCTTTTATATGTAAAAGGAAAAAAGGAAAGCACGATCGTTGGTGGATCAGGCAACTATACCTCCAGAAACATGGACGATTATAATATGGAAACAAACATCCACCTAAAAGCTCCAAACGATAGTAAGCTGGTTCAAAGCGTGGACAGCTATTTCGAGCGTATTTGGTCAAATAATGACGGTACCTATACAGCAGATTATGAAAAGTATCAAAATTCTCTTTCGCCCTTTAAATATGTGATGTACATTCTTCAAAAACTATTCCAGGTCACTACGTATTAGACGAAAATTAGAAAATCCCCAGAAGTTTATTCCGGGGATTTTTGTATTTACCTTGTTCTTCTTTTATTTCGCATTTTCTTCACGATTGGATAGATAATGGGACCATACTTAATCGCTCGTTTAATTAGCTTTCTCATTAAAGGATACCTCCTTCTGTTAGTATGGGTTATTCCCGAATTTTACATTGATAAACGAACGAATAAGAGGATTTTAACTACCATAGCGAGAAATACAACTCAAGCATATTTTTTAGGAGGTCTTTCCCTTTTATGATTAAACAGGTGAGTCAGATCGGCATTCCCGTCAAAAAAATCGAACGCGCCGTGCAATTTTACAAAGAACTGTTAGAGCTTCAACTTCTGTTTGAGACAGATCAAATGGCCTTCTTTGATTGTGATGGACTCCGCTTGTTACTGAGTCTCCCAGAAAAAGAGTCGTTCGCACATGCAAGTTCAGTCGTATATTTCAAAGTGGACGATATCGAGAGAAGTTATTATCGATTACAAAAAGATGGAGTAACATTTATCAGTAAGCCTCACGTCGTCGCAAAAATGGAGGACACGGAAACGTGGATGGCCTTTTTCCAGGATAGTGAACAAAATACTCATGCGATTACGAGTGAAGTCTCTCTTACGTAAAGAAAGGATGCCATTAAATCCGGCATCCTTTCTTAATGCGCAAGTAGCTAGTCTTCATCTTTTACATCAGGATCTTCTGGGAGAGGCTCATTAGCTTCCTCTTCCAGCCTCTTCTTCATCTTTTCAAGCTGTTCAAGATGCGTATTGAACTGCTCTTTATAAAGCAAATACTGCTCACCATCGAACAGTGTTCTAACGCGTTTTTCACGAATAAGGGTTTCAATATAAGATTCTGGTAACGATAGGTATTCTGCAGTTTCTTTTATCGTGAGGTACATCTTCATTCCTCCAATTTGAATTAAGCCTCAAGTCTTAATTTAATTTACTACTCAAGCTAATGTCTTCATTAAATTATTTAGTATAAGATTACCATAGCATACAGGGTAACGATAAAAAGGTGGAGGGATAGCGATGAAAAGTGGATTTTTTGCCATTGTTGGCGTGCTTGCGATCGGTGCTGTTTTATTAATATTATATGAGAATACGTCGCTTTTTGCAGGAGGTAGCGCTGAGAATAGCCTTAAGGTGACCGAAAGAATCGATCAAGTAAGTATTTTCACGCACAGTAGTGATATGAAGATTGTGCCCGAAGCGCGAAATGATGTCAAAGCTACATTAAACGGCACTGGAGAGCTATCTTTACGTAAAAATGGGGATACCATTGAAGTTGAAGTGAAGCAAAAATGGTATAAATTTTTCGATTTTAACGGAAAGTCAGATGTGACTGTCTACCTACCACAAAACTTCAAACAAAATCTCAAGCTTGAAGTTGGATCAGGAAATGTAGAATTAAATGGAGGCTCGAGCCCTCTCGTTCTAAATAAAGTCGATATTGATATGAGTTCAGGTGATGTTGAGTTATCCAATCTGAAAACAAAAAGTTTTAAGCATGATGGGTCATCTGGAAGACTTAAGGTTAATCAGCTCTCAACCGAGGAAGGAAGCGTCGATATTAGTTCTGGAGATGTGATTTTAAATGGGTACACTGGTCCCTTAACGGGTGAAATGTCTTCTGGACAAATGAAGGTACAAATGGATAAATTGACTGGTGATGTCTCG
>CAVUAW010000006.1:0-8106 GCA_963739655.1 uncultured Bacillaceae bacterium
GAATAGCAGGATTAGAGCAATAATAAAAGCTAGACTAGTATTGAGTGCAAAATATTCGATACAGCTAATGACGATAAAAAAACCGCCTGGAAAATCTCCAGGCGGTTCTCCTATCTACCTCACTCCTCATAATAAGGATAACTAACCAGGTTAGTAAAAATCCGATACCCACCAGGTACCTGATTCTGAATCTGACGGTACCAAACTAAATTCGTATAAATGTAAGTTCCTTCACCATAGTCAGCTTTCAAAATCCCACCTTCAAATGCATCTTCCCCTGGATCGGCGACGCTAACATATGTTTCAAATTCATCTGACCAGTTCATTGGGAAGTAAAGGCCTCTTTCTTGTACCCAGCCATCCCAGTCTGATTGTTTGATCTTGTTCGGGTAATTGAAGATCGTCGCTTCTGGTTTTAATACGTTAATTGGAGCGTCTTCATCGGTGACGCGCCATTCGATGGAAGGCTGTCCAATTTCGAGTTCATATGGTGCGGTTGTGTTTGTGTCCCAGTTATCCCATGGTTTGTTGTATTGGACCACAAGGTGACCGCCATTATTGACGTATTCTAATAAGCGCTCGTTGTGCTGTAGCAAATCTTCTCTTGAAAGATACGCTCTGATTCCAGTGACGATCGTATCGTATTGAGAGAGATCACCTTGAGCTAAGTCCTGCTCGGTTAATTGGGTAATATCCATGCCAACGTTTGATAATTGGTCTGCAACCTTATCAAATCCGCTATCGACATATCCGATTTTAAGATCCTCAGGATAGTCAAGTGGGAAAGCAACACCATTAACAGCGGCATCTGATACATAATAGTTTGTTCCAATATGATCGTATTGGATGATTTGGACGTTTTTGCTGATCGTTTCGTTTCCGATCTTGGCTTGCGGAACGATCTGAAATTCGCCTTCTTCCACATTCTGTGGAGGCGTCAGTGTAAACGAGATGGTTTTCAACTGTTCATCCGCTGCGAAAGAAACTGTCTGTGATTCTGGCTCAGATGTCCATCCTTCTGGTAATTGAAGTGTTACATCTGTTTCTAGAGCCCCTTCTGCAAACTTTTCGACGTTCACATCCATCGTGACATTATCTTCAACATCTTTTGTGTTAATGACTAAGTTTTCAGGAGATGGTTTGACGGATACCTCTGGTAGCAGGGCAACTCGTTCTTCTGGGGTGAACATTTTTGTAGCGGTTTGCCCTTTTGTTTTAAAACTAATATTTGCTTTAATCGCATTTGGTGTGTAGGCATCATAATAGTTTCTTGAACTTGCTGTCACGTTATAATCGAACGTTAGTTGTTCTCCCGGTGCTAAAGATGAAGAATGTGGCTGTCCTTTTACGATCCAATCTTCAGGAATGGAAAGGGTAGCGGATAGATCTTCGATTTTAGTAGTCCCATTATTCGTAATCGTCACGCTTACATTTGTCGTGTCATCTGGTGTTAATTGCGGATCGGCTACATTAACATCTACTTCCAACTGTGCAGCTGTAAACATGGTGTTTGTAAGCTGTTCTTCTTTTACTTGAAGCTTATGGTTTAGAGTAATTCGTAAATCATCAGAAAGCTTGTTGTCTTTATCCATTTGCTTTTTGAGTTTTTGAAGCTGTTGGTACGCATTTTCAGCTTGAGTTAGCACGTTCTCGTGATTAGGATAGGCGCTTTTCACCTTTTCAAGATCCTTTTGAAGATGGATCAGTTTCTGTTTGTACTTATTGCCGCTTTTTGAAAGGGTGTCAGCGTAATCCGCGAAATCGTAAGGAACGTTTTCAAAGATGGTATCTTCATGTGCAGGAATATCGCCAACTGTTGATTTGACTAGCTGAAGATCAACGGTTTCTGGGCCATCTCCAACATCTCTTCCCATTCCTTGAGATTCATGTAAGTAACGTGCTTTTTCGCCAAGTTGTGGGTAAGTCATGTCATAATGTTCATCGTATATCCCAATTTGGATAGAAGTGGTGGTTTGTTCTTCTGTTTCAGCAGGGAGGTAGAGTTTCTTTATTTGCCATGTGGTTAAGCCATCGTCAAGCTGTTCAGGAAAAACAGAAGAGTCAGCAGCGTCTTCAAATGCTTGTTGGGTAAGTAACGACATGGCGCGGTGGTGACCATGCTGAGTGTCGACGTTACGGAAAGAGGGCATGATGATGTCGGGTTTAAATGTTCGAATGTAACGAATGAGCCGTTCGTAGGTTTCTGTTTCTCCCCATTTGTTCAGTGTTTCTTCAGGTGTTTTGGAGAAACCGAAGTCTTTGATACTGTCTTCAAAATCCTCGTTCAAGAAAAAGGTGTCAATACCTAGTACTTTGGAAGACGCTTGTAATTCGTTTGTACGGATAATACCTAATCCATCGCCAAGCTCACTTCCGATTTCATTTTGTCCACCTTGACCACGAGTAGCCAGAAGAAAGGATGTATCCACACCTAGTCCGCGTGATAAATAAGCAAGGAAATGACTTTGCTCATCATCTGGGTGTGCTCCCGTATCCATAAAACTCGCTGTCGTTGTTAATGGAACCACAGATTCCCATAATGCTAAATCAGAATCCTGTGTAGATGAATCTTCTGCAAAACTAAGGGTGGTGCTTGTACCAAAGGCAGAAAGAATCAAAACCAACGATAATAAAACCTTCCCCAGGTTCTTCAAAGAAATCCTCCTTCATCTCCAAATTGAATTTAGTTAGTAATGGAATATAACTAACTTAAAACCATTATAAGCAGATCAATCCAATAATTGGAACCTACTTTCGTACTGTTTGAATAGTCGAATAGTCACAATTTAACAAAATAAATAAAATTTTCTAAATTTATACTAAATCCTAGGAATCACAAGCATTTTTGAGTATATATGTTCTCAATTAAGGAGAAAGGAGATAAACAGTATTTTACATTTTTTAAATCTGCCTTTATAAATGAAAGTAATCGTTAGTAAGTAACCTTAACTAACTAAAGACCGTGCTGCCATTTTTTTATCATTTATAAAGGAGTACACATTTATGCAAAAGGGCGATGCCGCATCTATCAAAAATAGTAATAAGCAACTTGTATTGAAGTGTATTCGGGATTTTGAACCAATTTCTCGCTCGCAGATTTCAAAAAGGATTCAAATTAGTAAACCCTCTGTTTCACTCTTCGTCGAACAATTGTTAAAAGAGGGTTGGGTAGAGGAGAAAGGACCGGGCGAATCAACGATCAGTGGTGGTCGAAAGCCTGTTCATCTCGTTTTTAATCCAAGAGCAGCTTATGTGATCGGTGTCGATATCGGTGGCACAAAAGTAGCTTCTGGGGTGACGTGTTTAAATGGAGAGGTTCATGCTTATCGGGAATTTTCCACAAGTGAATATCTTCAAAAAGATTTATTTAAGCGCTTACAAAAAGATGTAGCAAGTATGCTTCAAGATTTACAGCTAAGTAATCAGGAGATCCTTGGGATGGGAATTGGTGTACCTGGTGTAACGAATGTGGAACACGGCATTGTATTGGATGCTCCTAGTTTAAAGTGGAAGCGGTACCCCGTTCGGAAAATAGCGAGTGAGTACTTTTCGTTTCCGATCTATGTTGAAAATGATGTGAATACGAGTGTTCTCGGTGAACAGTGGCTTGGGGCAGGAAAGTCGCTTCAAAATATCATTTTTATCGCTGTCGGAACAGGAATAGGAAGTGGAATGATTATTAACGGCAAGCTGTTTCGAGGCAGTAATTACAGTGCAGGCGAGATGGGGTATTTAGTAACTGATTTTCATAGTGCCAAAAGCTATCATCCGACTTATGAAGGCTATGGATTTCTTGAAAGTGTAGCGAGTGGGTCATCTATTGGAAATAAATTTTCTGCTATAAAGAACGAATCTTTAACAGCAAAAGAGGCATTTACCCGTTGGAAAAAGGGAGATGAGGCAGCAAGTGACATTATTGAAAAAGCAGTAGAACATTTAGGTTTTGGTATCGCAAATTATGTGTCTTTATTCGATCCAGATCTCGTCATTATAGGAGGTGGTGTAAGCGAGTCGTTTGAGGACTATAAGCATTCAATAATTGAAATTGTAGAGCATTTCACACCTCAGAGCTGCAAAATTGTGCCGTCAACGTTTGGAAAGGAATCGGGAATAGTAGGGGCAGCAGCGCTATTCCTTGAGGAACATGATTCGATTATTCGATTATGAGAAGGGGGAAATGGACTTATGAAACGTCAATTTCGATGGATGATGTTATTAACCATGCTAGTGTTTGGAATGATCCTAACTGGTTGTATGGCAGGTAATGAAGAAGCAAGTGGGGATGGTAGTTCTGAGTCTGATAGTAAAGGAGATTTGGAGGATAAGGTCGTTGTGTATTCTCCCCACGGAAAAGATATATTAAGTGAATTCGAGAAACAATTTGAAGCGGAATATGATGTGGATATGGAGTTTTTGGATCTTGGTTCCCAAGAAATACTAGACAGAGTTCGTTCTGAAAAAAATAACACGCAGGCAGATATTTGGTGGGGTGCGCCTCAAGTAATGTTTGATGAAGCCAAAAACGATGAACTTTTGCAAAAATATGAGCCAAGCTATGCTAGTTCGTTAGATGATATGTACCATGACGAAGATTGGTATTGGACGGGTACTTCTCAAACACCTGAAGTGATTCTTTATAACAATAAAGAAATTTCAGAAGAAGACGCTCCTAAGGACTGGGATGATCTCGTAGATCCGAAATGGAAAGATGAATTAATCATTCGTTATCCACTTGCTTCAGGTACAATGCGTACCATTTATTCTTCTATGATCTATAAGGATTTCAAAGAGTCTGATAGCCCCGATGCTGGATATGAATGGCTACAGAAATTAGATGAGAATACGAAGGAATATGCAGCGAATCCAGAGATTATGTACAACCAGGTAGCAAAAGGGGTAGGAAATCTATCCGTTTGGAATATGCCAGATACCGTTATGTTAGCGGAAGAGAAGGGGTATCCGTTTAGCTATGTCATTCCTGAGAGTGGGACGCCTGTCTTAACAGAAGGAATCGCGATTGTTGAGGGTGCGCCACATCCAGAAGCAGCCAAAGCTTTTTACGAGTTTGTTAATTCAGAAGAAGCAGCCAAGTTACTAGCTGAGAAATATTACAGAATTCCAACGCGCGATGATATCAGTGATCTTCCTAAGTGGATTGAAGAGACAGAAATCAATGCGATGGAAATCGATTGGGAAGTTTTCCAGGAGAAGTCTGATGAGTGGATGGAATACTGGGATAACAATATTAAGAACAGTGAAAAGCAAAAAGAGGAATAGTTCTCCAGAAAGAGGAGTTGTTGGTTATGACAGCTGTAACCCTATCTAATATTACAAAACGATTTGGCGATGTCACTGCCGTTAAAGAATTGGATATAACAATTAAAGAAGGAGAGTTTTTTACTTTCCTTGGGCCAAGTGGATGCGGAAAAACCACAACCCTTAGAATGATCGCAGGATTCTATTATCCTTCAGCTGGGAAAGTGAAGTTCGATGATCGAGACATGACAACAGTTTCACCGGAAAAAAGAAATACGGGCATGGTTTTCCAAAACTATGCCCTTTTCCCTCATATGACTGTTTTTGAAAATGTGGCATTTGGGTTGAAAGTGAGAAAAGTGAATAAAGCTGAACTTAAAAGAAGAGTAGAAGATGTATTAGAAAAAGTGCACTTAAAGCCCTTTATTGATCGCCAGGTGAGTCAGTTAAGTGGCGGACAGCAACAGCGGGTCGCTTTAGCGAGGGCACTTGTGATTGAGCCCGATATTTTATTACTGGATGAGCCATTGAGCAATCTTGATGCTAGATTACGAGATGAAATGAGAAATGAAATTCTTCGTCTTCAGCGTGAGTATGGCATCACTACCATCTATGTGACACATGATCAGGTCGAAGCCCTCACGATGAGTGATCGAATCGCTGTCTTTAATGTGGGGAATTGCCAACAGATTGGAACCCCGACAGAAATCTACAATCAGCCAGTGAATGATTTCGTTGCTGAATTTATTGGAGAAACAAACTTGTTTGAAGTGAAAAAAAGTGAGGAAGACGATGACCTTTTTTGTGAAGATTTAAATCTTCTTGTTCATACTAGTAGTCCCAGAGAAGAAGTATTCAAGAAGAACGGAAGATTAAAAATGTCAGTTCGTCCGGAAGCGATCTCCATTTCAAAGACTAAATTGGAGGGAGCTAATGTTTTATTAGGTAAGGTCGATCTCGTTCAATTCACAGGTGAGTCTGTTCATAGCTTTATAAAAGTCAATGAAGGTCAAGCCACATTAAAAGTAACCGATTTGAACCGTGGACCGAGTACATATCTACAAGAAGGATCTGATATTTATGTTCAATTACCACCTGACCAGGTTCGAATTGTGCCAGTGGCAAAGGAGTGATATAGGATGTTGAACGCTGAGAAGAGAAAAACAATCCTTTTACTTATTCCGATTATACTGGTACTCGTTGGATACGTCCTCTATCCAACAATTGAAACGTTTATTGAAAGCTTTAGGGAAAACGGATTATTTACTTTGCAAAATTATGTCGATTTCTTTGGACCAAAAGCACAGGCGAATTTAGAAGCACTATGGAATTCGGTTTACATATCATTATTGTCTGTCCTGCTAAGTGCATGTATAGGTGTCCCTTTAGCTTTTATTTTCACGAGATACAATTTTCCAGGGCGCTCTTTTTTCTCAGGTATTGCGATCATGCCAATTGTGTTACCTTCACTTGTCGGTGTCATGGCATTTATGTGGTTGTACGGAGAAGCGGGGCTTATACCGATAGCGCTTCAAGACTTACTGAATTTAGAAGAAGTTCCATTTAGCATCGGCGGTGTGACGGGAATTCTTCTTGTTCACGCTTATACGATGTATCCGTATTTTTATATGACGGTTTCATCAGCTCTTAATAATGTTGATCCGTCTCTGGAAGAGTCAGCGGCCAATCTAGGATCAGGACGTTTCGGAGTATTTTGGAAAGTAACATTTCCATTATTAACACCCGCTTTAGTTGCAGCGTCTTTACTCGTCTTTATGGTTTCGATGGCTTCCTTTAGTGCTCCGTTTCTACTCGCAGGAGGATATCGAGTGCTAAGTCTCCAAATTTACTTTTCTAAAATTAATGGGGATTTGGAAATGGCAGCAACGCAATCTGTTATTCTTTCAGCCGTTTCGATTACGTTCCTTTTATTTATGCGCTGGTTCCAAAATCGAAAAGACTATCGAATGGGCTCAAAAGGGATAGGTGCCCACCGAAGTGAGGTCAATAACCCATTCTTAAAATGGGTGATGGTATCTCTTGGCATTGTAGCGATGATTGTCCTTTTACTGCCACATGCAGTGTTAGCAATTTTGTCCTTTGTTCCTGAAGGGGCTTGGACGTGGCAGAAGTATCCTACCTCTTTCAATCTTGAAAATTATCGTTTGTTATTTGAGGATCCGAATATTTGGGACCCGGTTCGTAATAGTTTAATCATGGCTTTCTTTGCGTGTTTAGGTTGTTTTGTATTTGGAATCATTACTTCCTATGCACTTGTAAAAAGAAAATTCTTCGGTAAGAACTTACTTGATATTCTTGTTATGCTTCCCTGGGCATTACCAGCAACCGTAGTTGGAATGAATCTCATTTTAGCGTTTAACAGTAAGTCGATTTTCTCGTTTGGTCAGGTACTTGTCGGCACGTTCTGGATTTTACCACTTGCTTACTTTATTCGATTTATACCACTCGTCGTTCGATCGACGAACGCGGTACTTGAACAAATGGATGATTCAATTGAAGAAGCAGCGCAGAATCTTGGGGCGAGGTGGCTGTATACGTTTAGAAGAGTTGTCTTGCCGATCATAATGCCAGGAGTTTTAAGTGGAACTCTGCTTGCTTTTGTTCAGGCTGTAGGAGAGTTTCCGACTTCTGTCCTTTTGTATACACTAGACAATCGGCCGATTTCAATTGAGATTATGAACCAACTAAGGATGTTTAATCTTGGTCAAGCTGCAGCTTATGGGATGATTCAGGTTGGTCTTATTGCAATCGTGATGGTTATTTCTTATAAATTCTTTGGAGTTAAATCAGAAAATACGCTCTAGTAAAAAGAGGTGAAAACATGAATAA
>CAVUAW010000007.1:0-61616 GCA_963739655.1 uncultured Bacillaceae bacterium
CGGGTGGTGCCAGGCACTAATTCAGCAGGCACTAATTCACGCTTAGCTCGTTACGATTCATCACGTAAGACTCGCTCACGCGAAATCTCTTTCCCTCATACCTCACTGGAAACATCTCCATCACTCGGCTAGCAAATACTGAGGTTCCTAGTACGAGTGAGAACACAAGCACGAAATACTCACCACCGAACATCGATTCCGGAAGCACGTTCGAATAAACGAAAACCACTAAAGGATACACAAGATAGATGCCCCCTGCGCTTTTGCCAATTGCAGCAAGGAACAGATCAAGCAGAATCACTTTCTTCACGGATTCATAGATCGCTAGTAGTGAAATCGTCATAAGCGGAATCGCAATCATCATCCAGCCACTCTGCGCCAGTAGTCCACTGCCCTGGTAACTAATTGCTGTAAGTCCGATTAAACCGATCAATGTCACAAATCCAAACCAGTTGAGTTTCTTCGCCATGCTTCGAACGTTCTCCCAGTGATGTGCTAGAAAACCTCCAAAGACAAAGAAGAAAATCCAATTCGTAAGGGACCCTTGCTGTTCAAGAATGGTGCTAATTGCACTCGTTCCAGGTGAATAAACGTATAAGAAGGCATAGTTTACAATTCCCGCAATTACTAGAAGCAATGACCAGCCCATTTTTGAACGAATGAGCTTAAGAACTGGAGAAATCAGAAGGAACTGAAGAACTGCCGATACGAAATACAGATGATAGAAAGAATCTCCCATCGCAACATCGACAATCCCTGATTCCCATCCGGTAAACATCTCTTCACCCGCCATAACTTTCGTCAAAGTAAGATAGAAAAAGCTCCAAACAATGAAAAGCAGCCCCAATTTAAAGAACCTTGAGAAATCGAAACGCTTATCTTTCCCATTCATTCTCTGTTGATTAAACAAGTATAATCCAATGATCACCGCAAACATCGCGATGCCAAATTGACTGATCTGGTATGTAAGTGGCGTGATGTCAGTTAATAACTGCCCCTCACCGAAGCTAAACATACCGGACACTTGAACAAGTAATATAAATAAACAGGTAATCGCACTTAGAAAATAAATTTCATTTCGACCTTGATTCGTTTTCTGCATGAGCTCACATCCTGTTTTGGTTTGTGTTGATACCTCCATTATAAGGATGAGAATCTCTGTGTGGAGAGGGAATGGCTAATCTTTACAAAATATTAATAGGGCTGACATGAACCTTACAATGGACTAACTTGCACAAAATAATTACCTGAAGGATTACCATCCTCTTTTACAACTAGCCGTTTTCTACATAAATCTATGACATAATAAAACTAGTAATCTAGGGTTCCACGTTAGCTTCTGAACGTGTTGTTTCAAGAAAAAATACAGCACCCGCTATACATACGGATGGATAAAAGGAGAAGATCAATGATTCAATTTCAAAAAGACTCACTCACAGTATTCCAAAGTGCCCTTCAACAAACAACGTGCACCGTTTTCGAGGGCAATGATTTTGTTCTTGTGACCGATCCTAATTGGCTTCCCCACGAAATTGAAGAAATTCAGCAACATGTACATACAATAGGACACAACAAAGAAATCTACCTTTTGTTTACACACGGAGATTTTGATCACATTATTGGTTATGAAGCTTTCCCAAACGCGAAAGTCATCGGTAGTATCGGGTTAAAACAACACCCTGCCAAAGACAAGAAGGTAAACCTAGCAATAGACTTCGATCGTTCGAATTATATTGAAAGACCTTATCCGATTACATTTCCAGAGGTCGATATCGTCATTAAAGAGGATGGCCAACAATGTCAAATCGGCGATGTGACAGTCATCTTCTATCTTTCCCCTGGTCATACACATGACGGATTATTTACGCTCATCGAACCACATGGCGTATGGATTGCTGGAGACTACCTCTCTGACTTCGAACTTCCATTTATTAATGATAGCGCGATAAACTACCAGCAAACACTACAAAAAGCGGAGAAGATACTTTCCTCATATGATGTAAACGTTCTGGTGCCCGGCCATGGCAAGGCGACAGTATCCCAGAATGAAATGCGCGAAAGAATCGATCACTCGCAACAGTACTTAGATCGATTGACTCAAGCTGTTCAAGAATCGGATGAAGAAGAAATAAACAACCTTGAGAAAATGATGCCGTTCCCTTCTGATTTCACACGAGAGAGTCATAAAAAAAACGTAGCGATCATTCGGAAAGAATATTAAATGATCCTATCAATAAACAGCTATTCAACCCATTCATAACACTCAAGTCATCTTTCGACAAGAAGTGACCAAAAGCGGGTGGTGACAGGCAGGACCGTGAATATCCTCTAACAAAAAGGCAATAATGGTTTGTTAAAGGAGTGAGCACTTTGAACGATGGCATTTCAACGGAACAAATTGTATTAATTCTTACTGCAATTATAGTTGGAACGATGGCACGTGTATTAACCATCAAAGAAGATTATCGGCAATATCCAAGTTATCCCAATGGATATCTTACACATCTTATAACCAGCTTTGTTGCGGCAGCATTGGGAGCTGTTGCTATTCCTGCTTTAATGACGAAAAACTTTGTTGCCGTAACCTTCCTAACTCTCGCTATCCAGCAATTTAGAGATGTTAGAAGAACAGAAAGAGATAGTTTAAAAGACCTTGAAAATACTGAATATGCATATAGAGGGGATGCTTATATTGATGGTATAGCTAAAACATTTGAAGCTCGAAATTACTTTGCTTTAATCGTCTCATTTGTAACAGCACTTACGATTCAATTAGTAGATAACAAGTCAATATGGATCAATATTGTGTGCGGTGCGGTGGCGGGATTCATTATGTTTTATATCTTAAAACGCTTTTCAAAAGGCAAAACAGTTGGCGATATTGCAGATGTTAAGGAAGGTAAGGTCGAAATAAAAGGTTCTGAACTCTTCGTAGATAATATTTATGTATCAAACCAACTTGGAACTGAAAACGCGCGGAAATTGTTTGAAAAGGAGGGCCTTGCTGTTGTCATTTATCCTCGTGAGGATCATTTCCGAATAACCCTTGATAATTATGGGCAAAGACAGGCGATATTATTTGAATCTACGAGGTCTATAGGAGTAAAGAGGTATCACTTTACAAGAAAAGACTATGAAAAGGGACGCATTGTGATCACATTGGTGCCTATAGTAAATGACATCAACAAATTAATTGAAACTGTTAAAAACACTCCATTGCTCGAAAGCGCAAAGAAAAGCCATGCAGTAATGAAAACAAATTTAACAGGGAGTGAGTAAGATGGGGCGTGAATCAACACAAAGACCAAACTACGAGATTTTAGCATTTGTAACGACGGACAATGAAAAAGTATTAGGTGGAAAACCACTTTTATTATGGGCAAAAGATCAAAAAGAGGCGGAAGTTTTAACAGTAGATATTGCTAAAGCCATGAAAGCAGATGTGGTTCAAATGAAATCAGGAGATTATCTTGTTTTACGCGTATAACCTAACGTGTGATTCCCACATGTCCAACAAGCCAAGTTAAATTCGTACTCTCTAACTCATTACTTTATTATCCCATTATTCAAAAAAACAAGAGAGGTTGAACCTCCTCCTTAATTCGTACTCTTATTTTCGTACGAGCATATTCTTCTCTACATAAGCCCAATTCTGCGGAAATGGAAAACGCAATCGCCAGTAAGTTGTTCCCAACAAATCATAGGCTTGCATTTGTTTGTATTTCGCCGTGATGCTTTGGATATCCTCAAACCATACGATATGCTCCGAATTCATGACGTTATAGCTATAGTTCGGTGCCTGTGCAACCTGATTATAATGAATGGGAATCCACCCACTGATCGCGCGGTTCTGAGCGTTTTGAACAGGAAGCATTTCGGCATCTGTCACCTTTGGCAACGCCCAATCATACCCATACAGACTCATCGCCATCATGATCTTGCGCCGGTTGATTCGACCTGTTGCATACATCAAAATCTGTTCGACCCACCAAACAGGTGCGATCGGATCAGGTGGTCCAATTGCATATCCGTAGTCGATGGTCATAATAGAAACAATGTCTGCGACCTCACCAGTTGCTTTGTAATCAAGAAATCCCACCAATCGATTCGTTGGCATGTCGCTACTTTTTGCATGCGCATTGAGTTGGAGGATCCGGTTACCAAGACCCTTCTTTAACTCTGTTAAAAAAGCAGTAAAATCATTCCGCCTCTCAGCAGGAACAAACTCAAAATCAATACTGACTCCTGCATATCCCTTTTCGATCACTTTTGTAACGAGATTTTGAACCAGAACTGCTCTTCTTTCCGCATTTTGAAGAACAGTATCAGCTAAAGCAGGACTAAACATCCGCCCTTCATAATTACTAATCACAAGCAATGGTTTGATATTCAACGCCTTCGCATTCTTTAAAATAAGATCATCATTGATCGTAAGCAGCTTTCCTTCAGGAGTGAACGAATAGGTAAAGATCGCTAAATACGTGATCGAACCTGCCAGGTCGGTCAGTGTTTCCAGATAAGGTGAACCCACGATCGCATCAAAAAAGACAAGAGTTTGCATCGCATACTTCTCCATTGTAGGTATACGGATTCTCATGCCGACTGGAATAGCGTTCGGATTGACCGTTGGGTTCGCTGCTATAATGGCTTGTACGGAGGTCCTAAATTGTTGGGACAGCTTCCAATACGTGTCCCCTGGCCTAATTTGATAGTACCTTTCAGGCAGTTCCTGATTCGGGATATATAGATTCAATCCAGGAACAAGTCGATCCGAGATGAGACCGTTCACAGCCTTCAAAATCCCAATCGGAACCCCGTATGCCATTGAAATTCGCCATAAATTATCTCCTACCACTACCGTATGGATCGCCATGCAATCCCCCCGTTACTAAAAAAATAGCTTTACTGATAGTCTATTTTGAAATGGAGCCGTTCATGAAGGTCAAATTCCGAGAATTGAACTGAGACAGCCGCAACGTTTTGACTCACACACCGTATTTGTTAACAGGAGACACATTTTTTTACTAATAAAAAAACAACCTACTTAATCAACCGTTTGATTAAGTAGGCCGTTCTCAAATAGATACGTAATATTAACTAGCTAAAAAGCTTCACAAGTAATTCCTACAATCCGAAAAATAAACCACTCATTTGATCCATAATATTTTCCATAACACTCATTAAAACAACTGCAAAGAAGATGAACATCACGACGTTTGTAATGATTAGACCATAATAAACATCTAATCCACCCGTTGCTTTTTCTTTCAAAGAAAATAGAAGAGACGTACTCGAAACCGTAAACAAGCCGAGTCCTACAAAAAAGAAAAATGCGCTAAGGACACTTGCAGAAATTATCGCGAACAATACAGCTAAGAGTAAGAAAGCTGCCGGGATCACGTTAAATGCGCCGAATCGAGTCATGACATTTATAAAGGAAAGCTTAGCTCCCATGAACTTTCCTACGCCAAAATTGACGGCTGTGAAAACGCCCAGAAAAATAAGAATATAAATAAATGGTTGAATAACAACAGATCCAAAAGGGACTGGGACATCAAAGTAGTCGTTGGTTGTTACGTTTTTTGTTGTGATATATGAGAATAATGGCAGTAAGAAGGCAAATAAAAGATGAGCAATGATGCCGTTGATCTTATCAGCATCCGTCACTTTATGGCTAGCAGACATTGGCCCCTTGAAAGCATCAATCGCAAACGAAAAGAAGTTCTTACTGATTAACTTTCCTTTTTCAATATATTCGTTGTTTACACCTTCAGTTTCTACAGAAGCAGCTGTCATTTTCTGCGAGACTTGTTGTTGATCGACCTGCTGCGAAGCTCCATTCACATTCTCTCCACCAAGTTGACCTCCACACCCCCCACAAAACTTCGCGTTCTCTTCGTAACTAGCTCCACAATTTGAGCAATACATTGTATCACATTCCTTTACTTTTATTTGTGATCTAAAGATCGTTTCTGTCTGTATCTTTAATGTTGATCTCCGTAATTTTAAATCCATCCTCGTTTTTGATGACTGTATATGTTTTCTCTCGGTCATAATGAATTTGTTCATTCAGATGATTGGTAAAGATAAATATTTCATTTGTAGAAACAGTAAACCTATTCTCTCCCATATCTTCTGTATCCGTTATCTTATTTTCGGTGAACTCATATGAATAACCTTTATCTTCTAAATCACCGATATATTTTTTCAACTCTTTATCAGCTGAACTTTGCTTAAGTAAAAAAGGAGCAATAATACTATAATCTTTGGAATTTAAAGCCTCTTCATAAGCAAGTCGAAAGTTAAGCACGTGAGCCTCTACTGATTCACTGTCCTCCATCACTTTTTCATCTTCGGGCTTGTCTGTTGTAGAAGCTACAACAGCATCTTCCTCAACTTCAAACTCAAAATTCAGATTTCCCCAGATATCGTCCGCCTGGGTTATAGATTCTGTTTTATGAGTTTTCCCTTCAGGATCTTTCCACTCAGCATGCAACTTCACATCCTGATCGGCTGGAATCGGTCCAAGTTGGTCGAATTCCGAGAGAGTTTTCTTTGTACTCTTTCCATTAATGAAAAGGGTAGACTCTGGAATATTTGTATAAAAAGAATGAAAAGCTCCATTAAATTCAATCGGAAAAGAGATTGTTTCATCGCTTTGAGTCTTCACATCAACTTTTTCTTCTTGTGTAAATTTCCCGAACGAATTACTCGCTTCTCCAACAATATCGAATTGTCCCGGATAGATTTTTCCAAAGGTGATTTCTTCATCTGCTTTTTTTGCGACAATCGATTGCTTATCAATAGTAATCGTAGCCTTTTCAATATTACTACTTACGATTATTCTACTCGGTATGGCATCAATATCGTATGTATAATAAAGTCCTGGAACCAATGCGTTTTTTTTCACGACAAAAACCTTGTTTCCATTTCCATCTCTTACTGTCGTATCAAACGCTTCATCAGATTCTGCCATTGCAGCAAGCTGATAACGCAGATCTTCCCAACCATTTTCTTTTATATACTGGAAGTAATCCTCTTTATGAATGAGTGCTGATTGATCAAGATGAATTTCGTTAAAAAATGCTTCGGTTTCCCCTTCACTTATCGCCCTATCCATTGCTTGTACTTGATTCATGGGATCAATAATAGACGTAATGATAAAATGCGCACTGATTAAACAGACCACAAGGGCAACACTGATAATCAAACCGATTTTCTTTTTACGAGACAACGGCTTTTTTGGTACCTTAGTAACTTCTACGGACCCTTCGCTTTGTTTCTTTTGTCCTTGAGGTGAGCCGCATTCCGTACAAAACGGACTGTTTTCTGAAAGTTTCTTCCCACACTCTGTACAAAAACTCACTAGTTCGTTCTCCCTTCGACTTTGTATTAAAAATCTAAAACCGAGTGATTTCAAACTCCTTTCTCTAAATTTTAAGAGGGTAGAATTGACTAAATCTTTTAGACTATAACTCTCCCATTAATTTCCGTTCACTAGTATATCGGTAGAGATGGACTGGAGTTTTAGGGTAAATGTTATAAAATATGGATTTTCAACGGAAGTGAGAGATCTCCATTTTCTCGTATTTCTGTCACAAAAGAAGCTTATGGTTACAATCCGAACGAATTTATTTTTGTTGAGTCTGAGGACCAACTAAAGAAGATTTCATCACCGTGGATGGGCAGATTAATTGAGAATACTCTTAAACTTCTCAACCCAATTTGGGTATTAATTATCCATGGTATCTGCAAACAAAATGAGATAGTTAGATCCTGCTGATTAACTTGCAAAATCCAGATGAATTACTGATCTCATTATTAATAGGAGAAGTTCTCATCATCATCCATTTCTTTAAGGGCTTAGCAAAATCTTTACAACTTCAATCACTACGTTATCCCTATTAGTAACATCTCAACACTCCCTTAAAAATTTGGGCTTGGTTGTACGAACAAAAATACTGCTGATTCGAATGGATCTGTGGCAATTATTTGTTTTCACTCGAGTAAAACAGTATGACGAACTCCTCATCGACTTTGCATCGATCCTTTCCCCTCAAATTTTTCGGAAAGTCATCGGGAAAGCGCTGGCGATTCACTTGCTTACACAATACAGAAAAACCAGGTGAACTAATCAATAAAATGATTAGCACCTGGTTTATCTCTTCATCCTTATAGTGAAAATCTGTTTATTTCTTGAATGAATCAAAAGCACCACCGGAAATTCTCCAGTGGTACTAAAATAACTGATTTAACACTGATATCGAACCATTTACATACTCCCCTAAATCACTCCCAAACGTCTTGTGAAATTTTCAAAACGTGGCGTACTTTCTCCCATTGTTGATCTTCTGTTAGTAAGTTTCCTTCCTCTGTGGAAGCGAACCCACACTGCGGACTTAAGCAAAGCTGGTCTAAAGGCACATATGTTGAAGCTTCTGCAATTCGTGCTTTCACTTGATCCGAGTCTTCCAATTCACCATTTTTCGAAGTGATCAAACCTAGAACAATCGATAAGTCAGAGCGATTAACATGACGAAGAGGCTCAAACCCACCAGAGCGCTCATCATCAAACTCCAGGAAAAGTCCGTCTACCTTCAACTCTCCGAAGATCGTTTCTGAAATTTCTTCATAACTGCCTCTAGCCATAAAGGTCGACTTAAAATTCCCACGGCAAATATGCATGGTAATAAGAAGGTCGGCCGGTCTTTTTGCGATCGATTCGTTGATAGCTCGGGCGCACAACTTCGCGACCTTTTCGGGGTCCTTGCCTTTTGCTTCAATCGAAGCTCTTCCTTCCTCAGAAAAGAATGTCGCCCATGATGTATCATCGATTTGCAGGTAACGGCATCCTTCATCATATAGTGCCTGGATGAACCCCTGGTATGCCACAACCAAGTCGTCAATCAATGCTTCGTCACTTTCATAGACGCCGTCCTGGATCGCCGCTCTAAAGAAAAGCATATTCGGACTTGGAATCGTGAATTTCGCCACTGCATCTCCTGCCACACTCTTAAGAAATTGAAAATGCTTAATCATGTAATGATCGCTGAATCCAACTTTACCCGTTACTTTAATCCCACGCGCCTTTGTTTCAACGCCATCGAATTGGAGTCCTTTATCGGTTTCAAATCCGTCAACGCCATCCAATCCTTCAAGGAAATCGAAATGCCACCAACTTCGTCTGAAGTCACCGTCCGTTACTGCTTTTAGCCCGACCGCTTTTTGCTTTTCCACTAGCTTCACAATTTCTTCGTCTTCAATTTCCCGCAGTTCTTGGTCCGTAATTTCCCCCTTTGCTTTTTGCAAGCGCGCCTCCTTCAATCGTTCTGGTCGTAAAAAGCTCCCAACATGATCTCCTTTAAATGGTGCTCTGACTACTCTTTCTTCAACTGATTTCGTCAATGTTATCCCTTCTTTCTGTAGAATGTAATTGTGGTTTCTTCTTAACTATGTAGTGATCGACAATACAAATAACCCCCTTCTAATAAGAAGAGGGTTTTATGAATATGGCAAACTTCTCTTCTTATCTTCAAGTCAATGCTTCTGGAATTAGCACAGTACTATAAAAGTCTGCTGCTAAGGTTTCATCGGGCCAGTCCCTCCACCTTTCTTGATAAGAAAGTGAGCTATTAAATTGTTTTGTTAAGTTATTAGTATACATGAATAGTGTGAAAATTCAAGAAGAAATCAGCAGTGGAGATGAAACGAATCTCCCTTAAACAAACGTTTGATTAAGTAGCGGAATCTCAGTAGATCGTCACCGTGATGACTTCTTCTTATATTCCTTCGATTTCCACGCCCATGAAAAGAACATAAAAATTACTGTGATAAACAAAGCCTGAAATGCATGTTCCCACCAGGTAATGGCCACATTTTTAATCAAATCACTAACAACCAACATTATAAATAAACCTATAAAATTAATGACAAAAAAGTAGTTACGATTAACCCTCACCGCTCCCTTTCTTTCCAAACTATAATTCTCCATATCATCTTCTAGCTATAAAACTTTTTCGTCCATTTTCTCAATACGTCTTCAATCGCTACCATCGTGTCCTTTGCATCGTGATTAAACTTCAACCGGAAGTAGCCACTTTTCAAGAAATGAAGGACATTTTGTTTCGTATGCGTAAATCTAACGCTGAAGCCTTCTTCATCAAATAATGATGATAGCTTATCGTCGAGTCGCTTCACCCAGCTTGCTAGCTCTTGATCCACTAACCCTCTGGTAAGTAGCGCTTCAATTGCCATAAGCAATCGTTCATCCTCGTCATCAACATAGACGCCCTCTTTCCAGAGGCATTCCTGAATACTTTCGAGACAGCGATCAATTAGCTTTGTCCTGAAATCAGGGTGTCGAATGATTTCATCCAGTGCATCCGCTCCATGCGCTATACTATGTGCCCACCCCTTCCCATTCACATAACCACGGGTATCCTTCTCTTCTTGCAAATAACGAAGGACCGATTCGGTAGCGTTCTCAAAGAGCTGACTTGATAGAAATGGCGTTTGTCGGTCTTTATGTACTAAAAGCGCAACCACCAGCACAGAAAAGGATCTCGTGAAAACAGCATCCCCTTCTTCCTCTCCAATTCCTAAGAACAAATGCTCATCGTCAAGGCACGTTGTCATCATCGCTGTCATCTGTTCCTCACTAAGAGCATCCTTCATCACCAGGTTACAAAACGTCTGGTAGATAAGTTCATCCCTCAAGACAGGATCTGTCGAACCGATCTCACTCAACATTTCAATAAGAAGATGGTCCAACTCAACATCCATCCGCTCCAAGTCATCCAAGTTCAACTCTCTTAACTTCGTTTCTAGCGTCCCAACACTCACAGCTTGCACCTCCGATTCATCTCTTTTTCCATAGTTTAACAGATTATGAGAACCAGTGGGACGGTTCTGATGATTCACTTGCCGGCGCAAAATTAAAAACCCAGAAGGCTAACTATTAAAATGGTTAGTCTTCTGGGTTTTCTTTGAGTTTATATGTGGAATCATGAAAATAGATGCTTCATTGTTACCCTCTGCTGAGATCTTCTATTTTTGAGGTTTTGGCTAATAAATGCTAGATTTGGCCAATATATTTCGAGTTTGGACAATAAACTGGAATTTTGGCTAATAAACCGTAATTCATTGATCAAGAAGACATAAATCCTCCACCATTTACGTGAATGCACTGTCCTGTCATGTAAGAACCATCATCAGATGCTAGCAAGACGTACGGACCAAACAGTTCAGACGGCTGCCCTGGACGACCCATCGGGTTATCTGTCCCGAATTCTGCTACAGAATCTTCATCAAATGTAGATGGAATAAGTGGTGTCCAGATTGGACCTGGGGCGACCATGTTGACGCGAATGCCTTTGTCTACGAGATTCGCAGCCATACTGCGCGTGAACGCTACGATCGCGCCTTTTGTTGAAGTGTAGTCAATTAAGACTTTATTTCCTGTATAAGGATTAATGGAAGCTGTATTAATAATGGAGCTTCCTTCCTGCAAGTGTGGAACCGCGTACTTCGTCATATTAAAGACAGAGTACACATTTGTTTTAAATGTTAGATCCCATTGTTCGTAAGAAATGTCTTCAATATTTTCAGTTGGATACTGGATAGCCGCGTTATTCACTAGAATATCCAGCTTTCCAAAGTGATCCAGTGTCTTATCGATGAGATCTTTACATTCTTTCTCTTCAGATACATCACCAGGAATCAGCAGACAGTTGACGCCTTCATCCTCAATAAGCTTCTTCGTTTCATCCGCATCACTTTGTTCCTTCTTAAGGTAATTGATCGCAACGTTTGCGCCTTCTTTCGCATAGGCAATCGCGACAGCGCGACCGATACCACTGTCACCCCCAGTAATGAGCGCTACTTTCTGATCAAGTTTATGACTGCCTACGTAGTCATGTGGTTGGACCGGTCTTGGATTCATTTCCGATTCAATGCCTGGTTGTTCAGGCTGTGTTTGTTTTGGTTGACCGTTTTGATGATTCACGTGGTATCTCTCCTTCTATATCAAATTGATGAAAATGCATTTTCACTATTTAATTGAGATACCACGGAAGGAAAAGGTGTAAACATTTGTAAGATAAGTCAATGAGAAAAGGGTAAAAAGGAATCATGCGCTCCTATTCTTAATTAAAGCGAAATAAATGTCACCTGATGGGTGGTGCCTGTCACCCTCCACATTCCTATACTCTCGACAAAAGCTGACAAAAAACGGGTGGTGCCAGGCACCACCCGTTGGATTATCCATAAATCTTTAGTAGATTTCTCAAATCAAACTTCAAACCATCCGTTCTGTATGGTTTGTCTATACCAATAGTAACTGTCCTTTGGCGTCCGCTCAAACGTGCGATAGTTCACATGGATGATACCGAATCGCTTTTCGTATCCAAATGCCCATTCAAAGTTATCAAGAAGCGACCATACAATATACCCTTTAATCGGTACGCCAGATTTGATTGCACGATGTAATGCTGTGAAATGCTGCTTCAAGTAATCGATCCGCTCCTGATCACGAACTCGACCATCTTCAACTTCATGGTTATAACAAGCACCGTTCTCCGTGATATAAATCGGCACATCACCATAGGTTTCGTGAAGATCAGTTAAGATGTTGTAAAAACCATCAGAATAGATTGGCCAGCCGATATCTGTCTTACGATAATCTAAAGGAATCTCTTCAACTTCAAAAAGACCTTCTCCTTCTTTGTATCGTCCAAGACTTCCAGTGTAATAATTGATTCCCATGAAATCGATCGGCTGTGAAATAAGTTCGAGGTCACCATCTTCAAGTTTTAACTTAGCGTTATGATTCTCGAAAATCGAAATCAATTGCTCTGGATACGACCCTTTGAAGACGGGATCCATGAACCATTCCTTTTGCCACATCATGCCTCTTTTGCATGCGTCGATATCTTCTTGTTTAGAACTGAACGGCTCGAGCCAGCCTGAATTAGGTGCATAACCTATTTCACCATTCGGCACGAGCTCCCTGAACGATTTCACTGCTTTTCCGTGAGCAAGCATAAGGTGATGAGCGACATCCACTCCAGCTTGTAAATCCTTTTTGCCAGGTGCATGAATGCCTAAGTAGTTTGATAGGAAAGAAGCACACCACGGTTCATTGATCGTAATCCATTTCGGAACCTGGTCGCCGAATTCCTTAAACATCGCAACAGCATAGTCATTGAATGCTTCGATCGTTTTACGATTCTCCCATCCGCCTTCATCCTGAAGCACTTGAGGGAGATCCCAGTGGTACAGGGTAATCATCGGTTCAATACCATTCTCGATGAGTTCATCGATCAAGTTTTGATAGTACGCGACTCCCTTCGGATTAAGCTCTCCTCTTCCCTCTGGCATGACCCGAGACCAGGAAATCGAGAAGCGATAGAGGTCTACCCCTAGTTTCTTTAGATGCTTCACGTCTTCTTTATATAAGTGATAGCTATTGCACGCCTCGTCTCCATGGTCTCCGTTCTTTACGTTTCCTGGAGCATGAGAAAAAGTATCCCAAATCGAAGGAGTTCTTCCGTCTTCATTCGCAGCACCTTCTATTTGATAAGAAGCTGTTGCAGCTCCCCATTTGAGCGTTTTTGGAAATTCAATCGTTGTCATGTTGGTAACCTCCTGTAGTCGGATACCTCTTACCTTTCTATACTAGATGATCGAATGACAAGTTCAGGGTCCACTTTCACTGGATAGATCTCCTCATTTCCTTGTATTAAATCATCCAGCATGTAGGCTGCGAGCTTTCCTAGCTTATGTTTGTCTTGTTTAACGGTCGTAAGAGGTGGATCACTATAGCGACAAGCTTCAATATCATCACAGCCGACGAGCTGAATATCATCTGGAACAGTGACACCTTGTTCCTTCATCGCTTTCAACGCTCCAAGCGCCATCATGTCAGAAGCGGCGAACACCGCTTCCGGCCACTCATCTTCCTGAAGAATTTTCTTCATCGCCTGGTAGCCGCTTTCCTCGAAGAAATCCCCATAGTGAATCCACTTCTGATTCAAAGGAAGGCCAAACTGCTTCATCGCATCCATGAACCCTTCGTTCCGGATGCTCGAAATAAGCGAATCTTTTTTCCCACCAATGTATGCGACCTTTTTTACTTTATTTAAATAGAAATTCTCTACGACTTTCATGCCGATCTTGGCATTATCCGTCATGATATAACTAGAATGTGGTCCTTCCAGCTTCAAATCAATACCGATACAAGGAATGTCACTCTGAGCAATCTCATGGACAGCTTCTTCAATTTCATCACCGGCAATGATCAAACAACCGTCTACATGAAAGTGTCTGCATCTCTCCAAGTATTTGCTCTCGCCTTTGTGGAACTTTTCGTTTGAGAAGAGAAGAAGATCATAACCGAGAGCACCTACTGATTTCTTAAATGCGTTCACCACTTCATTGAAGAATGGGTGTTTAAAATCAACGTTGATTTTTCCTGCATAGATCAATCCGATTAAGTTCGATTTCTTGGTCGCCAATGATTTAGCTGAAAATGTAGGCTGATATTTCGTATCTTCAATGATTTTATATACTTTTTGACGAGTGGCTTCACTGATCCCCCCGTAATTGTTCATAATCTTTGATACAGTCGCTGGAGATACACCAGCCATTCTAGCGATATCTCTAATTGTTAAATTCATCCGTTCATCTCCTTAGCAAAATCGCTATCGTAATCTCATCTTATTGTATCAAATCATAGCGAGGGGACACTCGATTACTTAATCGATCCTTCTGTAATACTCGAAATAAACCATTTGTTGAAAATAAGGAAAATGATGATCAAAGGAACCGTCGCCCAGAACACGCCAGACAGCAACATTCCGAAATCTACTCGGAACGCATTATTTAGAGATGCAAGTGCAACCTGCAGCGTATAGGAAGAAGGATCACGGAGAACAGTGAATTGCCATAGGAATTCTCCCCAAACTAGCGTGAACACTATGATTCCTAGCGTGGCAAAAGCCGGTTTGATAATGGGAAGTACGATACTCCAGTAGATTCGGAAGTTCGAACAACCATCAAGCTTTGCGGCTTCCATCAATTCATCTGGGACAGATTCACTGATATATTGGCGCATCAGGAAGATCCCGAGTGGATTCAGTAAGAATAAGATTCCCGCACCCATCAAGGTATCAAGCCAGCCAAGTTGGGAAACTAAATAAAATTGTGGAATCAATCCCAGCTGCGGCGGAATAACCATCGTTAATAGAATAAGGATGAATAAAAAGTTTTTACCTGGAAATTGAAATTTTGCGAACGCAAATCCAGCTAGAGAACTGATGATCAACACAGCGAAAGTCACGACTGTACATAGCAAGATCGTGTTCCACATCGCCTGGAAAAAAGGAATCGTATCGAGTACTTTTTGAAAGTTTTCTACTAGCTTTCCTCCCGGCAACAACGTCGGTGGAATCGAGTTATATGCCGCACTCGGCTGTGTCGCCATCACAAACATCCAGTAAAATGGAAAAAGAGAAAAGATGGAAGTAATCCCTAAAATAATATAAATAGGTATTGTGCCAGCTTTGGATTGATTCTTACTTCGCTTCATTACTTACACCTCTCTTCTTCTTATTTCCAATTCCTGAAGTTAACCATGTATTGATTGCAGCTGCTCCAATAATGATGATGAGAAGTAAGACAGCGGTAGCAGATGCCGTTCCGAATGAGCCCAGATTGAATGCATCACGATACAAGTACATCACGACTGTCATCGCTTCATCGCGACTAAAAGCAGACGAGCCTAAGAACACAGTTGGTTCCGCAAATAATTGAAGTGCTCCGACAGTGGACATAAACACCGTTAAAATAATGAATGGCTTCAACAAAGGAATTGTAATATGCCTGAACTGCTGTACTTTGCTCGCTCCATCGATCGTAGCGGCTTCATATAAGCTCTTCGGTATACTTTGTAAACCAGCTAAATAAATGATCGTGTTATACCCGACCCATCTCCAGAATACCATCAGGGAAATTGCAATTTTCGCTCCCCATTCAGATGTCTTCCAGCTAACTGGATCAAATCCAAGCAAGCCGATGGTGTAGTTCGCTAAAGCCGTTTCATTACTGCTGAAGAAAACCCCAAATACAAGGGCAACAGCAACCATTGACGTAATATATGGCATGAAAATGGTTACTCTAAAGAAATTGGTAAAGCGAATAACCGCTAAATTAAGGAAGTAAGCCAGAACAATTCCTACAATTAGCTGCGGTGCCGTTCCCATCAAACCGATGATGATCGTGTTATATAATGACTTCCAGAATAAAGGGTCGTGTAGGACTACTGAAAAGTTACTAAGACCAACAAAGTCCATCTCACCTAGCCCATTCCAATCCTGAAAAGCAAGAACGATACTGAACGCTGCTGGATATAGCCCAATAATCCCAAACACAATAAAGAATGGCGCAACATAGAGATAGCCTGAAATCATGTCTTTTTTCTTTTCAGACAACTTGGACTTTTTAGTTGCCGAACGAGCTTTTGATTGCTTATACGCATCCTCCAACGCTTTAACCTCCTCAAAAGTTAAGGGCCGGAAGAGTTTTCCCCCGCCAGCCCTTTCATAGCTTCATGTTTATCGTTTGACTAACCCTTCTATACGCTTAACAGCTTCTTTCCATTCTTTTTCAGGATCTGCGCCTTCCTGTACGTTTCTTAAAGCCGTCAACACTTCGTTATTTACTGTTACGTATTTTGGTCCTTTATAAACAGCCGGAATTTCTTTCGCTGCTTCAGCGAAGGTAGCTGCTGTATTTTGACCACCGAAATATTCATCAGTGTTATTGACGAATTCGTCCATTTCGTATACGGATGGAGCTGAAGGGAAAAGACCACTCTCTTCGAATGATTTCAGCTGATTTTCAGGAGAAACAAGCCATTTCGCGAACTTATATGCCTCTTCGCTATGCTCAGTTTCTGCTGGGATCGCTACATAAGATCCACCCCAGTTTCCAGCAAACTTACTCGGTAGTGTTGTCACACGCCAATTTCCTTTACCTTCTGGAGCGTTCTCAGTCATGTATCCTTTCAACCAGGCTGGAGCCATCTCAACTGCGAAGTCACCTTTGTTCAGTGCAGTCGCCCATTCAGGCGTCCACATTTCATAACTTCCTACGTAGCCCTTTTCGTTTAATGAAACAGCATAGTCATAAGCATCTTTTACTTCATTATCTGGCTGGTCAATAATCAATTCACCATCCTGATTGAAGTAGCTTTTCTCCAAAGCATCCATATTGGCGCGATATGCCATTTCCATGCTATCGACCATAGGCTTTCCTGTTTCATCCATTACCTTTTGCGCAGCATCTGCGAATTGGTCTGGTGAAGAAATCATTTCACTTACTTTATCTGGATCTGTTGGTAAGTTAGCATTTTCAAATACGCCAGTGTGGTAATACATCGCTTTAGGTCCGATATCTGTCGGAAGACCGAATAAGAAATCCCCATCCGCGTTTTCCGCCATATTCCATTTCCAGTCCAAATAGCTATCTTGAACTTCTTCCGCACCAAGGTCATATAGATTAACAAATCGATCTTGCGCTTCACGGTATCGATCAAGCTGGTCAACTTCGATCATCGCAAGATCTGGAGCTCCGGTGCCTGCAGAAATTGCTGTAAATAAACTGTTATGGTGATCCCCCAACTCTGACGTTTTCACCTTAATCGTCACATTTGGATTTTCTTTCTCATATTCTTCTGCTAAAGCCTTATAGTTTGTTGCACCAAACGTCCAAAAGGATAAGGTTACTTTTCCATCCTCGGATGAACTGTCCTCTCCTCCGCCACACGCTGCAAGCATTAATGCTGTACTAAGTAGCAACAGTGCAAGAAAGCTTTTCTTGAATCTCATAAAATCCCCTCCATTAAATGATAGACACCATACAATCCCTCACCCTACACTAGTGAAAGTTCCTAAGGAAACCGGTTTCGTAGAATGTTAAAAAAAATGAATCAAACGGCTTGTTAGTGACTATTAAAACACATCATGTATCCGTTTTCAACAGTATTCGTAAAAATTTTCTCAATATTGGTCAAAATTATAGAAACCGGTTTCCTTACTCCGTCTTTTTTTGAATGATTAATGACAAAAGAAAAACGAGCCTATAGAATCTCCAGGCTCGTTTGCTATATCGCGTGATATCTAGCCGACAAAAGCTGACACAAAGCGGGTGGTGCCAGGCACCAAGAACCAGGAATCACGAGAACCGTCCCCGTGATTCCGTGATTCACTATCCCTTTTGTTTTGTACTTAATATAGTAATGGTAATGAGAATAATCACGAGTCCTATACTTTGAGTTAATGTAAGAACCTCTCCCAGTATCACTAATCCGAATAGAGAAGCTGTAACCGGTTCTACCATCGCTATGATCGCTGCAACGGATGCTGACGTTTTCTTCAAACCTTCTATATATAAGTAAAAGGAAATACCAGCGCCGATGATTCCAAGAGTTATAAACCAATTCAGATCCTCTGAAAACAAAGCGTCGAGTGCTTCCTTATGATCAATAAATAGAAACATGACAATTGTAAATGTCGCAAAAGCCATGCTGAGAACAAAAGGCGGACGCCCTTCTTTAGAAGCGTTCTTAAAGCCAAAAATAAACAAAGCGTACGAAAGACCTGATAGTAGTCCACTCGTAATCCCAAGAATATTTAAACTGCCAATCCCTGTTTCATAAACGTTTGTTAATAAACTAATTCCCCCCATCACAATCACCATTGCGATCACCTTAAATCGGGTGACGGTCTCTATCCGAAAGAGAAATGAACTAAAAAGAACGAATAATGGCGCCGTGTACATCAAAGTTGACGCTATGGCTACGCCAGATTCCGAAATACTAAGGAAGTAAAAGCTGAAATTTCCAGCGACGGCGACACCTGCTAGTACCGACCACATTATTGTCTTGGATGAATACTTTATTTTATTTCCTTTACGATGAAAAAGTAGCCAAATAAAAATACAAACAAACCCTATCGCCCCTCTATAAAAGGAGATTACAAGCGGGTTCCATCCTTTATCCATTAATATTCCTGCTAACCCTCCTGAAATCCCCCATAAAACGGCTGCCATGATAACAAAGCCTATATTATATAAACGCATTTGAATCCTCCTTAAATCAAGCCTGAATGACTCATTTGGAGGAGATTCCCAATTGTTTAGCGACTAAAACCAGAATGATTGAAATGCATTCACATTCCATACTTTTTACTACACTGCCGGATCCCTTAAAAGACTACTTTAACTATCACCGGGGAGATTCTGAGTGATTCACTTCCTTAGACAAAAAGTAAAACAGGGTGCTAATCCAAAGTATGATTAGCACCCCTGTTTTACTTTGCGCCTTGTAGTGATAGATATCCTGAGTAGCTCTATAGAATCACGAGAACCGTCCCTGTGATGGTCGACAAGAAATGACACAAAGCGGGTGGTGCCAGGCACCACTACCGCATTTGCGCTAAGCGTTCATACACTTCACGTAAGTTACTAAACCCTAACTCTTGTATCCTCTTTACGTAATAACACCAAAGCTCTGCTGTCATTTTGGCGTCTCCTAATGCATGATGCCGATCTTTCACTTCTACTCCGCAATTTGTACAGCAATCTTCCAATTGAAATCCTTTTTGCTCTGGATCCACGATTCTTATTAAGAAAGAAGTATCCACGATGCGATGGTCGAAATTGGCACGCATTAAACTCCAGGTGGCGTGCTGCATGAAGGCCTGTTCATGCGTCGCATGATGCGCAACTAAGGTGTGCCCTTTAATGAATTCATAGAAACGAGCGAGTACATCTGACAGGGGTGGCGCTGAATCCAAATCCTCCGCTTTAATTCCTGTTAATTTTGTAACCTCTTCAGAAGGCGCTGTATTCGACTGAACTAACGAATAAAAGGTATCCTCTTCAATTGTTTCACCCGTTACTTTCACAGCCCCAATTGACAGCATCGCATCCCCTTTATTCGGATAAAAACCGGTTGTTTCCAGATCAAACACAACCACACGTAATCGATCCCATGGGACTTCCAACGTGTTTTTCATTTTAATTTCTTTTTGCATTTGCCTTAACATGGAAATGTGATGAGGATTTGATTGATCTTGAATCGATGCGTACATACTCGTATTGACCTTTCCAGATAACTGCTTTAAATATTGAACCATTTGATTCATTTTCATTTAGGTACACCCTTTTTCGATTAACTTAGTGGTGTCGTTATAAAGTTCAATCCCTTTTTTCATAATCTCCTTTAGCTCTTTCTTTTGTTCTTTACGAAGAGAATCAATATTCACATAATGAACGGCTTCATAATCTTCTTGTTTCCCATACAAAAGGCGGAACTGTAAGAGGTGCCTAAATTCATCCTCATAATGCTTATGTTCTGATCTGCCGAGCGTATAGCCCGATAAGGCATCGAGTCTTGATAAAGTAGACGTATTCACCACTCTCTCTTTCAGCGCAAGAAGTCTTACCGCATTGACATAGGGGAATAATGCTGTCTGTTTTAAATTAATTTCTCCGGTGTGTGAACCATGCGTTTCGACGAGTATTTGGCCGAATACACCGATCCCTTTTTGAAGCCGCATCGTATTTTTTAACATTCTTTTTAATAAGTATGGTGATTCTTCGATGTTTAGGTGAATCACTTGCTTTAAATCATCAATAAACTGTTTACGACCAACTAACACTCTCGCATCAATAAAAATCAATAAGTGACGTATCGCATCAAAGCTTTCTTCATCTATCCAACTTTCAAGCTGCATTTTCCACTCATTAACCGATTTACACCACAGTGGATTTGACGCCATCACATTTCCATCGCAGAATTCATATCCAACAGAGTGTAGACCATCCGATATTTCTTTTCCAAGCTTGAGAAAATAGTCATGCGCCTCATCGCTCGTGATTTCATAGACGATGCCATGATCCTGATCACTCCATAACGCTTGTTCAAACCGACCGCCACTTCCCATTAAAAAAAATGAAAAAGAAGAGGGAGGAGAACCCCACTCTTTTTTCACTTTCTCTATTGCCAGATGGACGACGTGAATCATCAGCTGATCATGCAAGTTATTAAGCGCAAAATGGTCTTTGGCAACATCGTTCATTTGTTGTTCTCTCATTTTTCTTATATCTTCATAATTGTCAAAACCATCATCCATTCTGACAGCCCCTTTGCTTCTCAATTAACCGTTTCACTAATCATGAGCTGCTTTGTTGTCCTGACTGGTGGTTCGTCTGCAACAGCTCTGGATAACCGTAACTACCGTGCTCACTTAGATCAAGACCAATAATTTCTTCTTCTTCTGTGACACGTAATCCTTTTAGAACTTTCTTAATGATGACTAAAAGAATATACGAAACAACAAAGGCATAAGCACCACACGCAGCAACCCCAAGCGCTTGAACGCCAAGCTGCTCGAAACCTCCACCATAGAAAAGTCCAGGTCTACCAACCGTTGCCAGTTCCGGCGTTGCGAACAAACCGTTTGATAACGTGCCCCAAACACCTGCTACCCCGTGAACAGATAAAGCAAAGATCGGATCATCCACTTTTCGTTTTTCGAAGAACCTCATGCTATAAAACACGATAAATCCTGCAACTAATCCGATTACAACTGCTCCCCATGTATCAACAAACGCACAGGATGCTGTAATCGCTACTAATCCTGCTAATCCACCGTTTAACATCGTTGGAACGTCCGCTTTTCCTGTTACGGCCCATGAGACAAACAAAGCGGCTACTGCTCCAGCACCTGCTGCTAAGTTGGTATTCATTGCTACAAATCCAAAGAATGCAGCGTCAGCGGATAACGTACTACCTGCATTAAATCCGAACCAACCTACCCAAAGAACAAGCACACCAAGCGCCGTGAATACCTGGTTATGTCCTGCAATATTGTTAGGAGAACCATCTTTGTTGTACTTACCAATCCGTGGTTTTAAGAGAATCGTTGCGGCAAAAGCGCCCATCGCGCCTGTTAAGTGAACAACCGTTGATCCTGCGAAGTCCTGCTTCCCGTGCTCCGCTAACCAACCTCCGCCCCAGATCCAGTGGGCAATCACAGGATACACAAGGACTGAAAATAAAACCGCAAACAGAATATATGCTGTTAATTTCGCGCGTTCGGCAAAGCCACCAAATGCGATCGTTAAGGAAATTCCTGCGAACGCTAGCTGGAATAAGAAAAAGACTGGCGCGGAAAGTCCTAATCCTTCTATTTCATAACCTGAATAGAAAAAGTCCGTTAAACCGAAGAAGCCATTTCCTTCACCGAATATTAATCCATATCCAACTGCCCAAAAGACTAATGAGGCAATCCCAAACGTGAAGATCGTCTTACCAGCAATATGGCCAGCATTTTTCATTCGCGTCGACCCTGCTTCAAGTAAAATGAAACCACCTAGCATCAAAATGACAAGCACTGCTGAAAACATGACCCAAAGACTATTCATCAAAAACATCGAATCCATTCTTTATTCCCCTTTCAATTTTTCAGAACTCCAAAACACAGCTAAGTATTTGGAATATGTTAATTTATCTGACATTTATTATTATAAGTATTTTTGCATGAACAAAAATTCTCTACAACAACCATGTCACATTATCTCTCTGACTATATATGATGAGTAGTCAGGAATGATCTGGACGGTGAGGGTACTTCTTTCTTGTGCGAAAACGCGAAAACCAGATGAGTACCTAATAGTAAAAGAAGGGCTCACCTTTTATTCTTTTAAGTTCATTTATCTTTGAAAATTCTGCATGGATAGATACTCGACAAACGGATTCACATGTGCAGATATTTGATCACGATCAACTCACTTCTACTTGTAAATGGATTTCCTGTCCAAGCTGAATGGTGGGCATTCTCTCGAACACAGCAAGGACAAATCATTTATATTCGGAAAATAAAAAAATAGGAATCAACGCGACGCTTTTGTTGATTCCTATTTCCACTTTCTATTCCCCTATTAAAATCTTTTTCATAAATGAATCATCGCTAGGTTACTTATAATGTTGATTCATCTTGCTCTGTTCATAAACCTGCCCTTCCAAGCACTGATCAGTTGGTCCAATAATAATCGTTTCATTATTTAACGGCTTTAACGCTCTTCGTAGCTGCTTCGGATCTAAACAATACGTATGGGCAAACACCTCGATCGGCGTTTTGGTAAGTAGATCTGAACCAAAAATATATTCCGGATAAGGCGCATCAAAGATGGCGAGGAGATGGGTGTTATCTTGATAAGCCACTTCCCAATGCCACCATCCTTGAGGAATATTCGCAACCTGACCTGGGTGGATTGTTAAGGGAATCACTTCATTCGAAAATGGATTAATCAGTGAAACACCCGCAGCACCAGTAATACAATAAACAAGTTCTGACGCATTCTGATGGTAATGCGGCTCCACGATGCGTCCCTGACTAAGATAGATGTCAAGAAGAGATACGTTTCCAAGGGTATTCAGGACATCTCTCCCCAGCCGATTAATGTAATTCGTTTCGTTACGCGTAAACAAGCGATTTTGATTCACGTCTGAAAAGTATTGTAGATGACTCGTATTCGGATAAGGGGCCGCCATTCGAACCACTTCCTCAGAAGAATTTTCTTTATCTTATGTAAGAGAGTGGAACCCGTGATAAACGCCTATTTTTATAAAAAGGCGGAGCTGAGAGGTTCCTCAACTCCGCCTTTACCAATTTACGGATCACATTTTACGACCTTGACTCAACCGCTGTCTTAAGAGCAGCGAAATGTTCTTCTTTCTTAGTTCCATGGCAAACGCTTTTCTACGGCATGATCGCATCTGATCATCATGTATGCAGGTCGAAGAATTGGAATGGCATTATTCCTCATGCCACTTCAAACAGCCGGTCTCAATCAATTACCATCGAGCCTGCATGCGCATGGAACCGCAATCTCAAATACCGCCAGACAAGTAGCCGGCGCCATCGGGACATCGCTACTCGTCACGATCATGACGAATCGAACGAAGGATCACCTCGTGGATATGATGAACTCAGGTACCGATTCAAAAGCTCACCTGATGATGGAAGCATCCATCCAGGGAATCAATGACACCTATTTTGCGATCATGATTATTGGGGGGATAAGTCTGGTGCTTTCCTTCTTCATTAAGCGAGTGGAACAAACGCAACCGCAGGAGAAGTCACTTGCTTCCGAAACTTAAGATTCACTGGAAATACGCTAAAAAGCGTTTTAATCAAACGTTTGTTTAAGAATCATTCTAGCTACCAAAAGAAGTAAAATCACGGAGAAGGATCAGATTGTTTCGCCATATAAATCTCACTTGTCACCTTGAAAATAGCTCCTCGAATCGTAAAAAGCATCTTCCTTAATCGAATGTTCGATTAAGGAAGATGCTTTTTTATCAAGAACAACAATACTTATCATCCATCATACTCGGGGAATCGAAATTATGGGAGAGCTGAGATGAGAGAAGCGGTTTGTAGTCCTTGAAGACCACTACTGATAATAAACACAACAGATATGGCTGCAATCAGTGTTCCCAGACGATCTTCGATGCCATTGTTGGGTTCATGTTTCCTTTCAATGTCTTCATCCCTAATACAAAGGTGGACGAGTCCTTAACTTACTCCCTCAAAGTCAATAAAGGCGATGCGATGCGCCACTTTCGAAACCTCCATTTAGATTGATTTCAGCATTTCGTGCGCCGCTTTTATTAAAATCGCTGTTCCAATCGGAAGACACCGTTCATCTATATCAAAAGTAGGGGTATGAAGTTCCCTACTGATTCCGTCTGGCATGGCACTACCAAGAAAGAACATCGCAGCCGGCACTCGCTCTGCCATATAAGCAAAATCTTCCCCGCCGAGGCCAAATGGTCCGCGAACGATCTCTATTTCTGGATCTAACGCTACTGCTGCCCTTTCAATGATTCGATTGATGCGAGGTTCATTTCGAAGAGCCGGCTCGCCATGCTCAACATGAAACTGATACGTTCCACCGAGTGCTTCTGAAACCTTAAATGCTTTTTCAAGCTCTAGGGTCAAATCCTCCCTCGCCTCGGCCGAATACGATCGAAAAGTTCCAACCACCCTCACTTCATCTGGAATCACGTTACTTGCACTCCCAGCGTGAATCTCCCCAATGCTTGCAACGGCTGTCTCAAGTGGGGAAATGCGACGATTGACAATGCTATAGAGGACGGGTAGCACCGCTGATAACATCCAGATCGGATCTGATCCCATATGAGGATATCCTCCATGCCCTCCTGAGCCAGCGATCACGCCTTCAAATACGTCGACATTCGCCATGCTTTCTCCATCGTTCACCTGAATGACTCCGACCGGCTGCCACGGACAGACATGAAGCGCAACAGCAGCTTTAACATCGTCTAACACTCCATCCAGAATCATATGAGAAGCACCTGAAAGACCGCTCTCATCCGTTGCTTCTTCAGCAGGTTGGAAAATCAGCTTCACCGTACCCTGAAGACTTCCGTTACGCAGATCCTCAACAAGCAGCTTTGCAACGCCAAGCAGCATAGCCGTGTGGGCATCATGACCACAGGCGTGCATCACGCCATCATTCTTCGATCGGTAGACGTGAGTGCCTGATTCCTGAATGGGAAGGGCATCCATGTCTGCTCGAATGGCAATGGTTGGTCCTACTCCGCCGCTAATCGTTCCAACCACGCCATGTCCTCCGCACTTTTTAATATGAGTCACGCCGATCTCTCGTAAAGTCGTTGCTACGAATTCTGCCGTTTGTCTCTCTTGAAAGCTAAGCTCAGGATGCGCATGTAGCGTTCGCCGAAACCTGACTAACTCCTCTTGCATCGCCTCCGCTCGCTCCATTTCCGTATGCCCGGCCGCCATGATCGTCCCTCCTTTGCTCTCTTACTACACTTTTGCCTCGCTAGATACGGATTGGAAAGCCTGTTCGAGATCCGCAATCAAATCCTCGACGTCCTCAATCCCCGCTGAATATCGAACGAGTCCTTCTGGAATGCCCATTAGCGCCCGTTCTTCTGGCGTACATTCCACATGGCTCGTCGTTCGCGATGGTCCTACCGTTGTTTCGACCGCACCAAGATTCGCCGCGCGGTTGGCATATTTTAATTTCGGAAGCAAGTGGCGCATCGTTTCAACGCCGCCTTTCACAGAGAAGCTGAACATCCCTCCAAAATCCTTCATCTGTTTCTTTGCAATCTCATGTCCTGGATGCGTCTCAAGACCCGGGTAGAAAACCGCTTCTACAAGCTCCTGACTTTGAAGATATTTCGCTACCTTCATCGCGTTTTCACACTGTTTCTTCACACGCAGATGCAGCGTTTTCATTCCTCTTAGAATGAGATACGCGGCCATCGGATCCATTGTCGCGCCATTGATTTCTCGGTAGTGATAGATTTTCTCAATCAGTTCCTTTCTTCCACAAATGACGCCCCCAAGCGCATCGGCATGGCCACCGAGAAACTTCGTCGCGCTATGAAGGACAAGGTCAGCACCGAGCTCCAGCGGATTCTGATTAATTGGCGTTGCGAACGTATTGTCTACTACGACAAGCGCACCAACATCGTGACCCGCTTTCGCCATGCGTTTGATGTCCGTAATTTTCACCGTTGGATTTGTTGGGGTCTCGAGATAAAGAATCTTACATCCCTTTGCCACTTCCTCCTCAATCATCTCGTGATCGCCCGTTTCACAAAGCACCACTTCGATGTTCAACCTGGGCAGAAACTCGGTAAAAATTTTATTCGTCCCGCCATATGTATCCTTAATGGACACGATACGGTCACCTGGCAAAAGAAAGGTCGAGAGCGTGTTGCTGATCGCAGCCATCCCTGTCGAGAAGCTAGTAGCGGCTTCCGCTCCTTCAAGGGCTTTCACTTTGTCTTCAAATGCTTGAACAGTTGGATTCGTATTTCGTCCGTAAATATGCCCCTTCTTGTTTCCAACCGCCACCTCATACCATTCATCCATATCGTCATACCCATAAGCAACGCTCAGAACGACCGGAACCTGTGTGGCCCCATGCACCAAATAGTCCTTTTCCCCAGCCCATACCGCCGTTGTCCCATTGTTTGTTTTCTTCATCTTCTTCATCTCCTTTTCGTCACTAGTGAATCGATGTCCCAGGCTTTCTTTTCTTTCGACTCGTGAAGGCATCCTCGACCACTTGAATCGTTTCCGTGTTCAAGACCACATGCTTACGAATCTCTTCTTCTGTAAAAAGAATCATCCCTATTACTCCTCGCCTACACCGCGTCATGATCCATCGCAAATAGATTGGTTGCGGTGATCAATTTTCGTGGCATATTGGCCAGCACCTCGATACCTGTATCAGTCACATAAAAAGATTCACTAATTTCAATTCCAAAATCGTCATACCAGATTCCCGGAATCATATGAAATGCCATATTTGGCTTCAGAACGGTGCGATCCCCCCGCCTGATACTCGCCGTATGTTCGCCCCAATCCGGCGGATAATTCAGACCCATCGAATACCCGATCCGGGAATCTTTGATAACGCCGTATTTCGCGATCGTTCTGCGCCAAACTTCCTCCACTTCCTCGCACGTGACGCCAGGCTTCGCAAATGCAAGAGCTTCATTCAACCCCTCTACGACAACACGTGCGATGTCGTTCACTCGTTCTTCCTGAGGACCGATCGAAACGGTTCGAGCCATCGGACAATGGTATCGCTTATAACAACCGGCGAGCTCAATAATGACGAGATCTTTATCTCGGTACTTTTTATCCGTCCATGTCAGGTGCGGAGTACACGTGTTTTCACCAGAAGGAAGCATCGGCACAATGGCAGGATAATCACCGCCGAACTCAGGCGTACCACGAATCAAACTTTGATAAATATCTCCCACCACATCACATTCACGAACGCCTTCAGCAATAGACTGAATCGCCTTGGTCATGCCGCCTTCAACGAGTCTCGCCGCATTTCGAATATACGCAATTTCCTGATCTGACTTGATCATCCTCACATGATTGACGAGCAGAGTCGCATTCTTCCATACCGCATTCGGCATCCCTTTTTTCAGATGTTCGAACGCAAGAGCTGAGAAATAGTAAGCCCCCATCTCGACACCAATGACGCGATTCCCCTGACCGATTTGCCGCAGGATTTCTGCTACAAAATCCATTGGATGCTTTACGTCCGAATGAACGTAATCATCCGTATAGGAAATGATGTTCTCCCGATACAGCCACGTCGTCGCTTTCGCACCATTTGCATCCATTTGTCTCCCGATCCAGAGCGGATGCTCTTCATCAATGATGACGACAACCATCTGATCGACATAGAAAGACCAACCATCATAACCTGAAAGATAATTCATGTTGGCTGGATCTGTGATCAACAACACTTCAAGCCCTTCCGCTTCCATCCGCCTCTTCGTCCGCTGAATCCGCTCCTGAAATTCACTCATCTCAAATGATTGCATCGCCTTCATTCTCCCTCCCACTCTATGAGTTCAGAATATTTCGATAATTAATTCCATTCATCATACCTAAAAATAGCTCTTGAAAGCATCCGCAAAACTGTATGAAGTTTTCCTTGTCGGTTTAGACAATTTACCTAATCAGGCATTTTTTGTAGCGATAAGAGGAGGGGGTGATTTCCGCTTCAGGATGCTCGCTTTCCGCGGGGCGGGCGCTGAGCCTCCTCGGCGCACAAAAAACATTGCGCCTGTGGGGTCTCACCTGTCCCGCTAATCCCGCAGGAGTCGAGCACCTTCCGCTCCAATCACCTTGAAGTTTGGATTTTCAAGCAAAATTCCTTTCAAAAACAACAATTTTTTAGAAAAGAACCAAATAAAAAAAGCAGTACCCACTCATTCGGGTACTGCCTTTTCTTCTATTCGGTTTGATCATCTGCCTTCACTTCAATCATATAAGATGTCATTTCTTTGATTCGTCCATCTTTGAACTTATTAAATCGATAGGTTTCACAGAAAGCATAAGCTTTCCTCTCCTGTTGATCATTCGTTAGATGAATGGTTCCTTCGACAGCGGCAGTTATGCCATGCGTAATCACCTTCTTAATGGCCAAGTCAATCTTTCCTTCTCGAGGCATCTCCTGAAACGCTTTCTCAAATTCATCTTTTCCATTAATCTCATCTTCGCCTACCATATTCCACTTAATATCATCTGTCACACTATTTAAAACAATTTCCTTGTTCCCTCGTATAAATGCTTCGTTAAACTCCTGAAGAAATTTGCCTTTCGCAGTCGCCATCACTCATTCGCCTCCATTTAAAAGCCCTTATATACTGCGTAAAAATGCGCTTCAACCATTCTTTCACTAGTAAACTTAAACCTTCCCATCTTTCAATCCAGCTGACCAAATTTTGATGCTCAAATCGAGGAGAAAAACGTCATCAGGGTCCATTAAGGATAGCCTTGTTAACGTCTCAATTTTCCTTAACCGATAAAGAAGGGACTGCCGATGAAGATTCAGCTTTCGAGCCGTTTGACTCACATTTCCATTATTTAAATGATAGGCGGTAAACGTTCCGATCAGATCCATACTTCGCTTCTCATCGTACTCAACTAGAGGGGAGATCGTTGACATCGTCACCTCCTGCACATCCTTATCGTGCGAGAGACTTTGCAATAATCGATTGATTTTCGTATCTTCATAATCAATTCGACTGCCCGCCCCTCTTTGCTTTCTTCCGAGTTCTAGCGCAACGCATGCTTTGCTGTAGCTATCCGGGAAAACGATCATACCGTCACCATGCTGCCCGATCCCCCACGTCAGCACGACTCCAGGAAGCAACCGGCTCACTCTTCTCTCCAATAAGTCGAGATACTGGTTCACAAGGTCATTCGTTCCAGGTTCGGTTTCAAGAAAAATGAGTAGCTTCGACTCCTGGACGGTTGTGAGAATTCTTCGATTGATCGTTTCTCCTGCCAAAAGAATTTCCTCGCTCACATAATAGGTCATGCTTTCAAACCAGTGTTGATAAGAAGCAAACCCTTCTTGATTCTTTCCGAAAAGCTCCTCCAGATTATCCAGCTGTCCTACGACACAAACATAAGGTAGCGTAAGGTTATATCCGAGGAGCTTCCCTCTCGAAAGAAGACGCTCTTTCGATACAAATTCTCCATTTGCGAGACTAAGAATAAAATCATCCTTTAACCGCATTTCAGTCTCTTCAATCGCACTATCCTTCAGAAAAGCAAGTGCCACAGCAGTTGAGGCATGCTCCAAAAGATTCGTGTCGATATCATCCGGATCATCGACAGAGAAAACCATCATTTGTCCCTGTTCCTTTCCTGCAGACTGAATTTTCATCAACAGCCCAACAGAATCTCCAATCACGATTTTCTCCATTTTTTTGTGAAGAGGATGAAGCTTCCCAGCGTGAGATACGGTCACATTACTCTCACGATGGCGATTCCATTGCGTAAGGTGTTCAGTTGTACACCCTGATTCGCCCTTCACTCTTCCTAACGTGTCAGCGATCAGGACAGGGGATCCGATCTGTTTCGTGACATACCGAGCTATATCTGAGCAGCTCCCCCCTTGAAGAACCATCTCTAAGAGACGTTGCTGTATCTGTTCTGATCGCTTCAAGTCTTCCTGCTGGTAATGATTGATTTTCTCCATACAGGAGTGAATGACATCAGAAAAACGGATTTCCCAGTTCATTTCAATAAGAACAAACCCCTTATTCTCTGCGAAGGAAATCACTTGTTTTGGAATATCAAATACATGTCGACCCGTTGCAAGAGCAAGAGCCGATGCGCCCGATTCATAAACATCCTGCACAAAATGAAGCAGTCCTTCGCCTCCGAGCCCAATGCCTGTACTAAGAACAAACTCATTCTGGCGTACAAAATTTTCAACAGGAGTCTCAATCACTGAAACCCACTCGACTTGTTTTTGATTAAGATAGGACTTTCCAGAAAGGACTCTTGCATCCGCAAGCATTGGTAACGCTGTGATCTCGCCCAGGTTAACCCTCATCGTCATCACCCTCATGTGTGGAAATAATCTCAAGCAATCGGTCCGCATCCACATGACACCCGCTCACAATCGCCGCTGTTCTCAATCCTAACTTTCTCGTTTTTTATGTAACAGGACCGAAACAGCTGTTGCTGCAGCTCCTTCAACCCCAATCTGATGGTGTAGGACATGCCCCGAGCAATCTCTTCTTCTGAAAGCAACACGAGTTCATCCACATAAATTCTTCACCATTGTGAAAGTATGCTGATTATCAGCACCAATCCCACCTAACAAACTATCAGCGAGAGTTGTTTTGCTGGTATCGTAACAGGACGTTGAGCTCGAATACTTTCGTACATCACAGCTGCACGCTTCACTTTCTCTTGAAAGTCGTTCTGAATGAAGGAGAGGAATTGTTTTCACAAATGAAGCCATGCGCTTCTTCGCGATCCAGATATCTTGAAGTGTAAGAGGAGTAACGACCTTAGATTGAAGGCGATTATGGGAAGTAGCCATATGCAATAATGCCTCCTTTGGAAGAGTGTAATCAAAGACATTTGTTTTCTGTATATTCTGTTAATTATACAGTGATAAGGGAGAAGTTTCTATTTGATTGGCAGGTAAGTTAGAGCAGCCCTTCGAAGAAACCTAAAACAACTGGTTTCATCTGCTCCCAGCAAGAGAAATCATCCTTAAAAACAGTTCAATCAAACGTTTGTTTAACAAGCTAGGTAACTAGAAGTGAATAATTATAATTTCCCCTAAATTTCTATGGCCCGTGGTTCTTGATATCTATGCACAAAAAACCTCCTAAGTAATAGACTTGCACATTGTTGTGCGAACCTATCCACCTTGGAGGTTGGTCCTTACGAGGAAAAAGATGGTACTAAATATGGCAATACTAGGGCTAGTGCATAATTTTATTCATATTTCTATAACAATACAGATTCATGAGCACCGCTCTCATGATTCACCTCGTGAATTATAAATTCTTGCCTCATAGATCTTACTGACCATAATAGGATTTTTCTTTCTACGATGAATTAATCGCTTATAGTAATGTAATGGTAGCTAAATCGACTTCACTTACAGCGATTAACGCATCGTTTTCTTTGTAATTTAGGTAACTTCAAATCTGTAGTCAACTGGATCTGCCAATGAATTTGCATATTAAGTAATAGTTTCTCTAGACAAAATGTGGTAGCACTTTTCTCCATTTAACCAGGAAACCCTTAACTCTGGGTATTCAGCAGAAACTACAATAGCTTCCTCAACGTTACTGAGAACTAAATGCGTGTATCCTGACTTTATTGCAATGTCGCCTTTATTGACATTGGGAAAAGCAATACCGTCACCATCTTTCAAATAATGACTTAAAGAATGATCCCACATCGTACAATGATATTGATCATCTGCCTTTCGCTCTTGTTCAGAGTGTTGATCTGCGATTGGGTTAATCCTGTATCTTTCCCACGGAAGAATGTATCTAACGTTAGGATCTCTCGTTTCGAAACAGGAGTAATTCGGCATCGAAGAAGATTTTAAGTCTTTGCATATGACTAATGTTTTTGTCTCAAAACCTTTATCGAGTAAAAAACGCTTACAATTAATTAACGTTTTGCCCATTCCAGCAAAATCTTCTACAAGGAGAACATTCGTCGAAGGGGGAATTTCCCCCAACCAACTAATTGTTTCGTCCAAACGATTATATCGTAAATAATAAAACGGAAGGCCCGTTAGAAATGCAAGATGGATCCCAGGAAAAGAACCGCCTCTTAAAACAATAACAATTCCATCAAACGTTTCTCTTTTTATCTCTTCTGCCAATACTTCAAGTGCCAAAGAAATTTGATTGTAATCTAAATAAATATTTCTCATGCTTTATATCCGCCTACCTAGAAGCACGTTCTACTTCAAAACGTGCCGCTGAAGCTTCAGATGCAGCTAAGTATGCAGCATCTGTTGCTGAATTAACAGACTCTCTCAATTCTTGCATCTCTTGATGCAACTTACTGTTTTCTGTCTCTTTATAATACAAATTCGCACATTCCTTCAAATTCTCAGCTATATGATTGTCTAAGTAATACTCGAACCTTCTCATCGCTTCTGTATTGCAAAATCCCCTGGGAAGTTCAGTACCTTGCAATGCATCATCTAGAAATTTATCTGCTTCTTTAATCATTAAATCTGATTGTAAAATGGAAGCTTTCCCTATTTTATGAGCTCGAATTCTAATAATAATATATAGTACTAAACAAACTGGTATTGCAATCTTCATGCCGAAATTAAAAGATAGACTAGTACTATAATATGGTGAGAATGCTTGTCCAACGGAAAGTACAGTAAGAAAAAAGATTAAAAAAAGAAATCTTTTCATAAAAGTTGGAGTGTATTCAATAATGACTTTCCTTGCTTGATCTACCATTTCATCGTACTTTTCAGTATTTTTCAGCATTTGTTTTACTGATTCTTTTAATTGTTCCGTTTCCATCATTTGCAACTCTCTTTCTAATATGAAATTTAAAAAATACAAGACCCGAGCAACTCTTTCATCACCCACCATCAAATTACTTTATTTCATTAATTTGGAATATATAATTACAATTATCATTATAATATCCACACTTAATTTAGGCAATTAGTATTAAGAAAATAGTCTCAATTCTGAAAATAAATTCCACAACTGTCTGAAGTTTTCGTTGCCAATTGACTTCTAAACAGTTAGCTCTTGGTTCTTTTTGACTCAGAATCAGCGGGACGGTTCCGCTGATTCACCTATTTAGATATAGAAAAAAACCAGGCGAGCTAATCCATAAATTGTGTAGCAACCTGCTTTTCTAAATTTTATAGTGAAATCATGAGAAAATTACGAGAACCACTCCATTGATGCTGATTCTCGTTATTATTATAATTATTGATTCCCACAATTATAATAAATATCAATTAACGTTATCGGACTTTCACTTTTTATGCTCCAGCACTAGTTTTTGATGCCTCTGCATTAACTGCAGCTGAGTCACTATCAATTTCTTTTAATCTTTTAATCATTTTTGATAAATAGAACGGGGCTACAAAACCACCAATTAGCCAAGAAGCTAATAACTTAGCTAAAGGATAAATAAGCCAACCTCTGATTCCCATAAATAGTACCCAACCACTCATAATACGAGATACTAATGACCATCCGAAAGGAATAGAAGCAAAGAAATACATAGAAATAATAGCAGTTCCAAACGAGTTTGATCCCAGGCTAAATAACAAACCTACCACTAACATAATACCACTTACAGTTAAGCTCTTAGTAATGCTTTTTCTCTCAGTACTTTGTCCAGTTGTAAAACAACCCTCACACATAATAGGTGTAAAACGATCGGAACATACGTTACACAACGCTCTCCCACAGTCGTGACATGTTGCTGAACCCGCTGTTTCAGAATGATAATAACAATTCACAATAGTCCCCCTTTTGCTTTCATAAGCAAGACTATTATCCTATATTAACCAAATATTTTCAATATTTTTCTATTAAATAAATATTTTACTAAAAGTCGAACATATTTGCCTACAATTTTCTCTAATTGCCACCTGGAATGGGAGGTTTGAGACCAATGAATCAGTATCACTTTCAAAAAATAAGTTTTTTGGGGTACAAAAATATGGAACGATATAACAAACTAACCATAGAAACAATTATAGAGGTTCGTTTTACTTTAATTATCTCACTTGAAAAGTTTGGACTTTCCTAAGTCTCGAACCTTTCCCCGTGGTCATCTATAAAGTTCTCTTTGATTCGTCATTTACCATTAATAGCGACTAACCATATCGAAAACGAAAAGGTTAGTCGCTTTTAGTGATGCTTATTATTTACTCCCCATCATAATTACTATCCGGCAATGTGTCCCAGAAAGAAGTGTCAGTCGAATCTATGGAATCATCAGCTAATTCCTTCTAAACTCGCTTTTATTGCTGTCACTGCCTGTTGAATTAAATAGCCATTGCTTTTCTGACTTAGAACATAATCGTCACGATAATGATCAGCCATTCCGCGCATTTCGAATAGAAATATGGCAATGCCATATTCCATCGCTAATCCGTTTCGGCTAATTGTTGGGGCACTTCCTCCTGCATACTTCGAGATTAATCCATATACCTTCGCTTCTACAGCATTATAAACGACGGCTCCGAGTTCCTTCGACTGTTCCACAACCGCTGGATCAACATTCTCGTTTGTTGGATAAAGAATCGAACCAGAGACGAGTTCTCCCGTGTCGCCTAACTTTGTTTGCGTTCCTAGATGATAATCAATCATATAATCCGGCGAATATTTATGCAGAACATTCTCGTGCAAAGCCTTGGTTTCAGGCTGCTCTCGATCAACATGATCACGATTCAGATCGACCCCATTGGCGTTGTAGCGAGTGTGCGTACCTGAAACATAGTCTTCTAATGAAAAATTGACATCTCCTTCTGCCCCATCGACACTTAACCGCCAATCAGTACATTCACATTCTGAAGAATGTTTTGTACCTCTTTTCCATTCGAAGATAAAACAGATCTCTGCCTTTCACTGACTGACCGTACACCTCTAATTCAAGTGCTTCAGAACGCTTGTCCACTCTTTCTAAAAAACTCACCATCTCTTCATAAGAATGAAGTCGTTCATTTTGAACCGTTTCATTGCCACCATAGCTCGATCAAGTATAGTACCTTTCTCTACCGCTATTGCTTTCCTCTAGACTGCTAAACCATAATCAAAAACATTTGTTTTCTGTATATTCTGTTAATTATACCGTAATTAGGGAGAAGTTTCTATTTGATTGAGAGATTAATTAAATCAGTGGGGACGATTCTGCTGATTCGCTCACTTACACCTAAAAGAAAAACCAGGTAAGCTAATCAAAGAAATGGTTAGCTTCCTGGTTTTTTGATTCTTATTGTGGAAATCTGTTTATACGTTCAAGTGAATCACGAGAACCGTCCCCGTGATTCAGTTAATCGTTCTCATCACTATTCCGCTCTTAGGCAGACTTGGAATATCTGACATGGAATAGCTCAAATCCTGGTCAGGGAACTCGTACGTCATGTGATTAACCAAATAGTCAAGGCTTTCTCTAAGTACATCGAGCGTCAGCCACTCTCCTGCACAGCGATGGCCAATATCAAATTCGCCACCACCTTGTGGGATAAAGTCGAAAGGACTTCCCTCCCATGTTTTAAATCGATCAGGTTGAAACTCATCTGGCTGCCCCCAAATTCCCGGGTCATGGTTCGTCCCGTATAAATCCATTAGTGTCAGCGTATCTTCTTCAAAAGAATAGCCTTTCCATGTAAAATTCTTTTTCACTCTTGCGCCAGCGAAAGGAAAGAACGGATAAAAGCGTCGAACTTCTTGAATAAATCGCTGTAGCTCTTCGCGGTTACCAGATCTTAGCTTCTCTACTTCTTCTTTATTTTCATGTACAGCGTGAGCAAGGAAACTAATATAAACAGATATAGCAACGATTGGTCGTAATAGATTTAGTAATTCAACCGCGACAACATGTTGATCTAATAAATCCCCATTTAGATCACGGTGAAATGAAAAACGATGTAGAGCACGATGTTCCGGAGAATCGATTTCTCCATTTCGTACTTTTTCGATAAGCTCCTCTACCCACTCTTCTCCCTCAGAACGAGCGTGTTTCCCACTCCAGTAACCTGGACCAACTGATGTAGCATTTTCAAACATTTTCCCTAATTGCTCTGCGCGCTTTTCCACTTCTTGGTCATCAAGAGGAACACCTGTCCATTCACAAGCGATAGACGTTAGTATTTTCTTCGATTCATCGTATAACACAATTTCATCTTGCGCTTCCCATTGTGCTGCAAACTCATCCCAATATTTATTCGTGAGTTCAGTAATTTCCTTCAGCATGCTATTCGTCATTAGAGACATAAACATAGCTTTTCGATGATGGTGGGCTTCCCCATCCAGTGACTGCACCCCATCTTCTCCAAATAGCGTTTTCTGGACACGTTTCGGGGCAGCTCCACTTCGTTTAAAGTTCTCATTATCATAAAAAAGTTCCGCCGCTTCTTTTCCAGTTAAACAAATCGTTTTCTCACCTAAAATCGTTGTTTCAAAAACATTTTCATCATACTTATCACGTCGATTTAAAATAAATGTGTACCCATCTCTAAGAACATTTAATGTATGATCCAATCCTTTTTCCTTTGGCATGCTGGCGTTTTTATCCATATGATCTCCTCCTTACATCGTTGGGACTACTGCTGATTCACTTGTACATTCATTCGTATCCACTACAATGTTAAAAAGCATACCTGGACCATCCCAGTGAAAAAGAAGCACGGCTAAACTACAGCACGTGCTTCCCCTACCATTTTTTCTATTCTAGATTACGATACTTTTACCCAGTGAGCTGCCTCGTTACTTGAAGGAGAAGGCGGGAACTGTTCCCCTTGTTCTACCTTAATTTCTGTATCATCTTTTCCGGAAGAGCTACCATTGACAAGACGATCTACTTTGTAAGTACCGTTTTCTTCTGCTTTTTCACCAGTTTTATAAGTCTTTTTATTAGCCAATTTCATCTACCTCCATTAAAAGAATTTAGAAAGACTCCCTCTTCCTATATTTAACATGTAGCCGGAATTTCTCCTTACTAAACGAAAATGATAGAAAATAGTAAAAATGTATCCCCGGATCAGCGGGAATCAGCGGGACGGTTCTGCTGATTCACTCTCTTACACCTAAAAGAAAAACCAGGTTAGCTAATCAAAGGAAATGGTTAGCCGCCTGGTTTTTTAACTCCTATATGTGGATTTCTGCTTTTCCTTTGAAGTGAAGCACGAGAACCGCCACCGTGATTTCTGAAGGTCTCATACTCCTCCTTCATGGCAAATCGATCCCTGTCATTTTGCTAGAAAATCAGCTTCGTTCTATCGGTAGTGTGCAACAGCGAAAGGATCCACCAGATTTAATAATTTCAGAGAAATCCACCGGGAGAATGCGGAAGCCCTGTGCTGTTAAGATGCGGTTCAAACGTTTATTTTGCGAAAGACTGACGATTTTCCCATTCCCAATTGATAGCACATTTGGGCCCATATAAAACCGCTCTTCTTCTGAAACATGAATTAATTGAAAACGGGCTTCCAATTTTTTAAAATCATCCTTTGTAAAAGCAGGTGGATAGACGAGTGCAATCTCTTTACTGATGATGTTGAAAACACAATCCAGGTGAAGGATGTCCTTTCTTAACGATAGTGGTTCGACTTTGAAAGATGGCAGACGTTTCTGTAGTTCATGAATAGCGACAAGTGACGTTCGCCCACTATTTCCAACCCAAATCGTTGAACCATCTACCATCACATCGCCGCCTTCGATTGAACCTGCCAAGCCTTTCTGGTAAGAGATTCCGTTCTCTTGAAGAAAAGTCTTTAACGTATTGACTTCAGGTTGGCGTACTTGTTCATTCATCGTAGCAACGAAAAATTTATCATGAATCGTAAAGCCAATGTCCCGCGTAAATACTTGTTCAGGAAAACGCGATTCCGCGTGAAGTTCACTGACGTACACTTCGTTTTCCTCTAGTACTTTCACAAACGCCTCGTGTTGCTCTAGAGCAAGGGGAATGTTAATGTTGCTATTTTCATAATACTTTTGTGTTTCATTTATAATTTCAGTAATTCTCATAAACGATGGTTTTACGACCAGCACATTTTTGAGACTTGTATATTCGGACCTGCACTGAATTTTATGATCAACTCCGAAGCCGTTCATTTTTCTAACCTCCATCTCTCATTTAAGCTTCCATTCCCCCCCATTCCCAAGGTAAAACCGGAGGGACAGTGGGATAGTAATATGCTCCCCATGCCCCTCTCCCAATATCCCTAAAAACCTCCTAGATAATAGACTTGCACCTGTTTGTGCGAATCTATTATCTAGGAGGTTGGTCCTTACAATGGTACAGATGGGACTCCCGGAGATAGTGGATGACTTCATTCATATTTTTATTGCAAGATAAGGGCTCCTGAGAGCCTTCTTGATCCCCCATTTAAATAACTATTGTAAATCAACACGAATCACTCGATCTCTCCAAAAATTAGCTGTGTATTGCAATTGCAACTTTTCATCATCTTTCGGTTGTTCGAATAGAACTGTTCCTTCTACGGTTCCGCCTGGCGCAAGCTCACCACTGTGCAATTCAGTATCTTCATGAATGTTCGAATAAGAGTGTTGTAGAATCTGTCCTTTTGAGTTACTCATCTCAAAATCATAAGGGTTATAGGATATTTCTTCTTTCCCTGCATTTGTTAGTTTGACAGAAACAATGACATATTCCTCACCAGATTTAAGGCTGGAGTATTCGTTGCCGTTTGATTTCTCAATCTTTAAAACAGTTAACTCCTTATCATTCATCTGAACGACATCGCCTACCTTGTAGATCTTATCTTTCTCTTCTTCTTGCTTTTTGCTCGTATTCGACTCAGTTGTCGCAACAGATTCACTTTCAGCTGATGTCCCTTCATCAGTAGAAGGAGTAAATACTGCAATAGATAATAAGATAGCAATCACTATTTTAGTTAACCAGGTGAGACTAATGAGGACTAGTGAGACAACATTCTTTGGACCCTTCTCTTTATTTGTATAGCTCAACACAAGAAAAACAGTCGCCGTAATAACAAGAAGCCAACCGATGATCGGGAGTAATCCAAGTACAAATGAACAAATAGCTAATACTAAGGCAGCCGTAGCATAGTGTTTATCTTTCATTTCTGCTGACAAATGCTCACCCCTTTGTTTTCTGTTTGGTTGTTTTGTGAATTTTTCATCCATAGCACTGCTACTTCGTTCCTAAAAATAAAGCAATGAAACGATATACAATACGCTGCATGTTTTGTCCATATTCTTATTTATGTAATCAGTAAGTGCCCTTATACTTGATTCACGGGGACGGTTCTGCTGATTCACTTTCTTTACAATAAAAAAAACAGACAAGCTACTCATTAGTACGAATAGCTCTCTGTTTTTCTTTGACTCTTATTAGTGGACATCGGTTTAATTTGGTATAACGAAAGAAAAACGAGCCTATAGAATTGCTTCCTAGGCTCGCCTCTTATATGATGAAACTTTTTTACTTTCATAATTTTTTTAAAGAGAAACACCCTTTTTCACTGTTCGAGGACTTTATGTTGCTCCCATACCTCCATCAACTCTGTATTGACTTCCTGTAATGAATTTACTTTCATCTGAAGCAAGAAATAGAACAAGGTTAGCAATATCAATCGTTTCACCGTAACGCTGTAAAGGAATAGCGGCAGTTTGCTGCTTGTGCACCTCTTCCCCTTTTCCTGGGTTCATGCCCTCTTCAAGAGAGGTCATCATGCGTCCTTCTACCGGAGAAGGATGAATGGAGTTTACTCGAACACTATTTCCAGCCGCTTCAAGCGCAGCTGTCTTAGTTAGACCGATTACACCGTGTTTCGAAGTGACATAAGGAGAGACACCTGGACTACCCATCAAACCAGCTACCGAAGAGGTATTAATAATACTTCCACTTTTCTGTTCTGTCATAACAGGGAGAACATGTTTCAGTCCAAGGAAAACCCCAATGACATTTACAGATAAGACTTTTTCAAAATCTTCAACTTTCTGTTCCATAATGGGCGCTACTTTTCCCTCGATCCCTGCGTTATTAAAGAAAACATCAATTTGACCAAATCGATCCATGGTTTGTTGAACATAGTTTTGCACATCCGCTTCTTTTGAAACATCTGCTTGTACGGACATGAGTTCTCCAAAGGATTCTAATTCGGTTGTTGCTTTTTGAAGAGATTCTTCATTAATGTCTACGAGGGTGACTTTAGCTCCCTCTTTTAGAAACAAACGTGCGGCTTCTTTACCAATTTCCCCACTTCCACCAGTAACAATTGCGACTTTTTCTTGTAATCGTGCCATTAGAACAGCCCCTTTATTACTATTGACTTCACTAGTAACTGTACCATCCTATATTATGTTTCAAACGTAAATATTTGGAATGATGATTCACCGGGACGGTTCTGCTGATTCACTTGCTTTACAATAAAAAAAACAGACAAGCTACTCATTAGTACGAATAGCTCTCTGTTTTTCTTTGACTCTTATTAGTGGACATCGGTTTTAATTTAGAAGCGAATCACGAGAACCGTCGCCTTGATTTCATTTCATAGCTTACAAACCCCAAACATAAAGCACGCCTACTGCAACGATGACTATAGCAGCGAAACCAGCCATTCCAAAATGAAAAAGAGCACGATTTTTATGCCCCTCTGCTCGTTCCCTTAATCCATGCCGTAGGATACGAATAAACCAGTACATCATGAAAAGACCTGCACCGATAGGATTATTATCAGGATTCGAGTCGAAAAACAAGACAAGAAATCCTGCCAGTAAAACGAAATAAAGAAAACCCATTACAATTTTGCTGCGTTTCTTTCTCAGATTATCTTTGTCCATCTCCATCTCCTTTTTGAATCCCCGGTACGATTCTACTGATTCTCAATTCAAACGTTCAGCCTGGATCCTAATCGCTCTAGTCATCCTTCAAACAACAAAACCATGCTGTGATCTTTCGCCATCGTTCTCTTGAAGCATATTATACTCCTATCCATTCCCCTCTGTTTATTCTTCAATCCTGGAACAAGGGAATTACTGCTGCTTCAATCTCATACATACTTTTGAATTATGGGGATGGTTCTGCTGATTCTCTCTTACACCTAATAGAAAAACCAGGTTAGCTAATCAAAAAATGGTTAGCTTCCTGGTTTTTTTCGTTCTTATTTGTATAAATGTTTTTAACTTTGAAGTGAATCAAGAGAATCCTCCCAGCGATTTTTATTCCTCTGTCCCGGAAGTAAAATTCCATTTATTTCTTTTATTATAAAATTTTTCCTCACCAATATTATCCATCGTATGTTATAATGAACGCCTGTTTTATTTATCCAATTGGGGGGATTTTATGTTTCAAACATTAGAAAAGCAGGTTGGCGATCGATTAATCTTGCCAAACCACGAGAATTTTGATGATTCGCGCAAGGTGTGGAACAGTGCGATTGATCGTAAACCGGGTGTGATTGTGCGCTGTGAAACCGAAGAGGATGTAAAAGCTGGCGTTGCTTTCGCTCATGAGAACAACCTAACCGTCTCAGTAAAAGCTGGCGGACACCACCTGGGGGGTCTCGCGGTAGGTGATCAATCTGTATTGATCGACCTATCTAACATGAAAAAGGTTACTGTAGATGCTGAAAAGAAAGTGGCTTATGTCCAAGGGGGAGCTACCTTAAAAGATGTAGATAACGAAACACAAAAATACGGACTCGCCACACCGACTGGAACAGTATCTGAAACCGGCATTGCTGGCTTAACACTGAATGGTGGACTCGGCTATTTAAGAGGAAAATATGGCCTAACGTGTGACAACCTCGTTGGAGCAACCGTCGTTACAGCATCAGGTGAGTTAATCGAAGTAAACGAAACGAGTCACCCTGACCTCTTCTGGGCACTCCGTGGAGGCGGCGGTAACTTCGGAGTCGTCACTGAGTTTGTCTACCAGCTACATGAAGTGGGTCCTGAAGTGTTAGCCCTTGATGTGATGTATGATTACAAAGACGCGAAAGACGTCATTAAGAAAGCACAAGCCTATATGAACGAAGCCCCTGACGAGGTGTCGATTAACCTGACGATGACAACCTTGCCTCCTGCACCGTTCATCCCAGATTTTCTACATATGAAAAAAGTCATCATGTTGACTGGCATGTTCGCCGGAAGCCCTTCCATTGGCGAAGAGGTTATCAAACCTTTGAGAGAACTAGCAGAGCCGATCGTTGATGGGACAGGCATCATGCCGTATGCCGAGCTTCAAAGCAAGCTCGACATCATGGTTCCAGAGCACGTTCCCGTACACGGAACCTCCCTCTACTTCAAAGGACTAACAGATGACGTGATCGATACGATCCTAACGAAAATTGATCACGCTCCAGCGCCAAGTATACTGGTTCAACTCTGGTCGCTTCACGGCCAAATGAACCGTGTCGCATCAAACGCAACACCATACGCTATCCGAGATGCCAACTTCGTTCTTCTTATCGATATCATGGCAATGGATGTGGAACTTGATCTATGCAAACAGTGGGTAGATTCGGTTTATGGAAGTCTACTGCCATCCTCCCATCACGAAGCCTCTTACTTAAATGGCGTTATGCCAGGCGAGAAAGTTGTCAAAGCTGCGTTCCGTGGGAATTACGAGCGTCTAGTGAACGTAAAGAACATGTATGATCCTAAAAATGTGTTCTGTCATAATCATAACGTTGTGCCAGGGGAGAAATAGAGAAAGGTAAAAGCAGCGTGAATCACGGGGACGGTTCTGCTGATTCACACGATTACACAAAATGGAAACATCCAGGGGAGCTATTCAATAAAATGATTAGCCTCCTGTTTTTTCTTTAATTCTTAAACCTGGACAAAAAAATAAACCAGGTGAGCGAATTAATAGAATGGTTAGCTCACCTGGTTTTTTTTAAAGTCTTACAATGGTATCAATCAATATCAACTGTGATTCTTCTATCTACCATTAGGGTCCCTACACCTAGAATCAATGGGACGGTTCTCCTGATTCACGCCCTAAAAATCAACGCCTGCGAAACACCGAGTATTCTCGCCATCTGCCGTTGCGATACCCCTTTTATTTGTTTCAACTCTCTTATCAACGGGTCTCTTCTCTCTTTAGGAAGGCTCTTTACCTGAGCGATCTCCACTACACCTAGACTGCTTTTCATGAGATCTCTCGCTTCATCGTCGGTCAATCTTCTTTTTTCATCGTTTACATCTTCTAAACAACAATCATCAGTAATTCGTTCATTAAACTCCCTAAAATGTCCAATAGCTAAACGGCGATTATGACCATAAAGGTTCAGGATATAATCACAATCTAACCACTTCGTTTCTGAATAACCCCGATAATATTCCGCACAACTGCTCCATGGCCAATCGTCTACGCACCCAACCATCCGTGCTTTAAGTGGATTTTGATGGATGTAGCGCACCACAGTAAGAAGGTATTTGACCGTCTCTACATTTTCACTTTTAAACCGATCTTCGAAGAGATGTCCAGATGTCCGATACTTAAAATGATAGTATTGGACAAAGCTTATGGCGGTACGTTTTAACGTAAGAGAGATTTCTTCGTTTCCTTCCTTTAACAGCAGATGGATATGATTGTTCATGAGGCACCACGCATAGCTTTTCATTTCGTACAAGAGGGCGTACTTTTCAAGAGTGTTAAGAAATCGAATCCGATCATGATCATCATGAAAAATTTCCTGGCGATTGGCTCCTCTAAAAATGACATGATAGATCGATGTTTTGCTTCTTTTTCTTGCTTCTCGTGGCATGATTATTCTCCCTTTTTTATTTGTCCGATGTTGGGTTTTTATACTTCTCCAATAAACAGAGGCGATTGAGGCAGAAATGCGTTGTATGAAGATGAAATAATTGGAAGTAAAAGAAGGAAGGTGGGGGCAAATTCTGAATAAAAATAAGTTATTCGGCGTCAGGGAGTGGAGAAAACGAAGTCATGGTACTTAGATAAATACTATTAAAGGGCATATAGTTTCTTGGGGTTTTAGTTCAGTGGGATAAATATATTTTGGAGGGTGTAGAGCAGCAAATTGTTTTCTATTCTCTTAATAACGGCTTTGGATTTGCTCTTTCATCTGGATGGAATTAAAAAATCCACATTCTTAATTCTATGAATAATCCATAATCACCTCCTGATTATTTCTAGTTCGTTAACTTATTCTTTCTTCTTGTAAAATTCCCTTCATCTGTATAACGATATTACGATAAACCTGTTTATGCCAAGTTAATCAAACGTTTGTTTAACTGGGCATTTGCTATCTTTTGAAAGTTAATAAAGACTTTGGCGCTACTGATTCGCTTATAAAAAAGGTGAGCCACTCGTTCAATACGAAGGGCTCACCTTTTGTTCTTTGACTTATTTCAAGTTATGAATCACACGAACCGTCCCGGCGATTCCCCTACCACTTCCCAACTGCATCCTTTCCACCAAGAATATAAATTTTCTCTAAATCAAGTTGCTGATAGGCTTCTTTCGTGGCTTCAGGGACGCTATCTTTTTGTACTAGGAGAGAGACAGCATCACGTTTTGCGGCGAGCACGGATCCTGTTAGAGCGTCAGCAAATTCAAATCCGTTCGATATGATGGCGGCGTTGCCGCTTTGGTAGGTTGTTGCCATTTTAGCCGCTGTTTCAAAACGATTCGCACCGCCTATACGAGTGGCCTGCGGAAGAGTAGAGAATACCTCTTCTGTTACTACGCTGTCTCCACCTACAACAATGGTTTCTTGAATTCCTTTTAACGCAAGGGAAGTAGAAGATGGAAGCTCATCTTTCTCAGTTAATAGAATCGGATAGCCATTTTTAGCTGCAAATGGAGCGGCAGCAAGAGCATCTGCGAAGGTTAGGCCGTTCGCAATAATCGCTTTTTCAGGATTGCCATCAAGGCGAGCTGCAATATTTGTTGCTGTATCGAAACGACTTTCTCCACCAATCCGTTCAACATCTAATCCGAGTCCTTGTAGTTGATAGTCGACGTAAGTAGAAAGCGCTGCAGATCCACCAAGGATGATGGCGCGTTTGGCTCCTAACCGTTCAATTTCCTTCTTAACTTCTTTATTCAAATGATCAGTAGGTGTAAGGAGAATAGGTGCATCTTCTTTATAAGCAAGTGGAGCACCTGCGAGAGCATCCGCGAACTCGTCACCTCTTGCGATAACAACCGTGTCAGCGTCTTCCCAGCCTTCCTTAGAAACTTCTACAGCTGTTTCGTATCGGTCATCACCCGCAAGACGCTTTTCACCAAGTAGACTTTCAATCTCGTAAGCTGCAACTGTTCCACTCACTTCATGGGCTGCAAGAAGCATCGGTTTGCCAGTAGGACTGTTTTCTGCGGATACGAATTTGATTCCTTCAGGTGCACTATCCCCTTTCACAGACTCGTCTTCTGCAGAGAAATCGCGACTACTAAAGTACGTAACAAACTCCGGCTTTTTTGGTTGATCAATATCGTATACCATAATACCGCCCTGACGTTCTAACCCGATAAACGCGTACATTTTGCCATTAATCTCGCCAATTTCTGCTGATTCAGGCTCCGGTCCTTTATCATCACTGCGGCTTTTGAAACCATTATCGTCATTATTGGAATTAAAGTACTTCGGAAAAGCTTGAGAAGTGATTTGTTCAAACTCATCACCACTATCGTAAAGCTGTTCAAAAGTATCGGTTTCATAAACGGAGAAAGAGCGAGCACCATAACTGTAGAGCGCTTCGTATTCCCCATCCTTATTCAGTCCGTTTGCAGTCGTCACGTTTAATCTACCTAATTGGTCTTCATCCCATAAACCGTCATCTACTAGCTGATCCAGTTCTGTTTGAGTGTATCCTTCATAGTTATCGGCATTCAATTTGATCGGGTGTCCCGTATCCTTCTCGAGATCTTCAACACGAGATTCTTCCGAATAGCCATCGTAATCTCTCGCGTCTCCTTCATTTGGAGTGAGGAGATAGTTTTTTCCTTCCACCGTGTAGAGAGCAATGGCATCGGGCTGGTACATGCCGAGAACAGGCATCGGTTTAATGTCTATTTCATCCGATTTGTTTGATGCATCTAGCCCATTCCCTTCAATGGAATGATCTTTAAAACCAAGGCTATTGCACACTGGTGACGGTTTGCGTTTTTAAATCAATTTCTGCGATTGCATTGTTTTCTTGTAAGGAGACATACGCTTTCTGACTATCAGATGTTACCTGAATGTATTCAGGTTCAAAATCTTGAGCCCGCGTCGCGTTAGGCCCAAATACTCGAACGTCTTCATCTATTTTCTTTTCATCGAGAGAGTCAAAGCCAATGGTAGTCACATTTGCTTCTTTGGGACCGTTGCTGACGTCGAGAACAGAAATGCTTCCTTCAGGGTCGATCGTATAGTCATCATTAGGCTCTCCTTCATTTGCGACAAGAAGTTGTTTACCGTCTGGTGAGAACGTCACCATGTCCGGCAAAGCACCGACCTCATACGCTTTCATAAAATCACCGTCCGATGTAAACAGAGCGACCATACCAGAATCTGTTTTTTCTTTCGATGGCATGGCAACGGCAACATATTCTGAGTCAGGGTGAACAGCTACGCTCGTTACATCACCTGGGACGAATCCGCCTAAATCGATGTCTGTGAGAGATACTTTCTTCCATAGCTTGAGTTCCTTTTGTTCTGGCGAAGAAGACAAATCCAAAATATCTAAAGACTGATCCGCTCCATTCACTACAAACGCGCGCTGATGCTTTTTATCATAGTCGACGATCTCAGCGCCACCTTCATCTAAAGCTGCACCACTTTCATATCGCCCTAACAGCGAAATGTTTAAATCCTCCTGTTCGGTATAAGTAGTCAGTTCTTTCTCAGCGAATGAAACGGATGGAGAAATAGAAACAAGAGACAGAGACATGATTGTTGCAAGTAACGGGGTTTTTTTCACTCTGATTTCCTCCTCGTATATGTATATCTCTTACTCTGAGGGAAGTTTGTTTAGAGAGTTTGATAGAATTCTTAATAAACTGTAAATTCTGAGAGCGGGGGAGAATCGAGGGGACGGTTCTCATGATTCGCTTTCTTATACCACGCAAAAAGCCAGAGAGCTAATCAAGATACTGATTAGCTCTCTGGCTTTTTTGGCCTTATAAGGAATGGAAAATGATAATAGATCTTCATCTTTATACCGCTACCTAAAGTGTTGGAAGGAATCACGAGAACCGTCCCCGTGATTCCCAAAAAGCCCCTGATCCTCCTCCCCCACCACCTGCACCTGATCCACCGCCTCCGCTACCAGCTGCTGATACGGCGGTATGCTGATCTGCTTTCTCAAAGCCTGATTGGAACGTTTCAGCTAAGAGAAGGTAGATCATCCACTCATTACTTTGTGACGAAGATGGAAAAGTAGCGGACATTTTTCGCTTTCCTGCCCCAATTTGGTAAAGAAGAGCCGGAACCTGATCTTCCTTATCCCACGATTTCCATTGATCGCTCAACTTAAGTGGTATCAATTCTTCCATAATTCTTCTTCCCTTTTCATTTAACGGCCGGTACGCAATCGAAAAGATTAGAAAGAAGAGGAAAAGGATAACGACTGAAAGCATCCAGAGAAAGAGACCATGGTAAGCAAACAAAAAGATGCTTGTGAATGATACGAGTGCGGCTAACCCTGAAATCCACCGAGTCTTCACCGCTTTTTCAGTCAGTTTATACTGCTTATATTCTCTCCGTACCGCTTCCTTCCAGCCTGAAAAGCTTCTTTGATATTTCTCATGGTTTTTCTTCTCTTTCACATAGCTTTCCAAATCATCAACATGAAAAGTGGTATCAGCTGCTATTTCATCAAACAACCATTCAATTAATCTCGTTTCATGCTTAAAATCAGTTTCCCTATTCACGAGTTCAAACGCTTCATCAGAAATCTTTTTGATGTTCCCTTTTCGAACAAGTTCAAGCAGTGAAGCAATAATCGCTGATGTTTTAAGGTGTCCCCCTGTAAACAAAAGGCTCGCGGGTAAGCTCATCTCCGTATCAGGAAAGCGTCCATTTCCGCTAAGCTGCCGTTCAATTTCAATCCCTGTCAATCTCTTTCTTCTGATTGCTTGAACGATCAATCCAACTGCAATTAGAAGCAATCCACCAACAATCACAGGTGCAAATCCACCCCATTGCTCTTTCGCTTCCATTTTTGCCGCTACTTCTGCATCCATTTTCTCTTTATCAGCAAGAATGTCATCGAGCATCGGCTTCTTGGCTGTCAAAGATGCTTCTGGAAAAAGCGAGGCGTCATAGGCAACACGAATATCTCCGTTCTCCTCACTCGATACTTCCCCCATGTTGAAAACGACCGTCCCCTCTTCAATTGTTTCGACAGTTCCATAGGCTTCATCATATCCGTATGCTGCCTTCACATCAGTAGGTTCGGGAGGAACAACCGTGATCCTCATATTTTCATAGGTCGTTTCATTGCTTTCATCGAAAAACGGATAATAAAACTGGGCGACGTCTTCAAACCGTTCCACACCTTGACTGATGGTGTAGGTGATGTCGACCGTAACGGTTTCATCCGAGCCTCCACGGTAAACTTTGTACAGATTCCCCTCCTTCTTCACTTTAAGATTTTCCCCATTTTCAGAAGCTTGGAAGTTATGAATTGTCGTATTCTTTTTAGGTATAAGCGTCCTTGTAATGCCGTTAAAATCTCCTTCAAATTCGTAGGTGTGGCTTTCTTTTACCACAACCTGACCGTCCTCGCGCAATTGGGCATTGATATCGGACGATTCAATCGAAAACTCCACAGCCCATACATGTGTCGGAATAAACAAAATTAGAAGTAAGACACATAAACTTAGCACCTTTTTCATAGGCTCTACCTTCTTTCGAGTACAATTACAATTTTATTTACGATTGAAAAAGGTAAAAGTTACAGGGACAGTTGTCTTGTCCCGGCAAATATCTAATAAAACCACCATTCAAACATCATCATAACCTTTCTACAATTTATGAAGCATTACTGTATCGTTTCTATACTACACCGCGAATCTCGGTGTGACGAGAAACCCATCCCCATGGCCTCACAAATCATCCCAATCATGGGAAGTTTCTGCTGACTCACTCTCTTACTCAAAAAAGAAAAACCAGGTTTGCTAATCAAAGAAATGGTTAGCAACCTGGTTTTTCTGTCGTCCTATGTCCCCAAGGATATAAACACTGATACTAAAAAGGTAAAAGACACCTAAATGTAGTAGGTGAACTTCTACCTTTCTGTTTATACAAGACTTTTCAGTGACTTTAACCTATCCCAAAGTCCCTCCAAACTCGTTTTCTTTAACCATCTTTTATAGTAAATAAGTTTATTTTTTTCATCAGTCTCTACCCATTTACCTATAGTTCCAACCACTTTTGTTCTTAATAAAGTTCAATAAATACAAAACAATCCAAATAGTGAGCATTATTTAGCTATCAGGAGAAAAATATTAGTTTTTTGTTCTTAATAAAGAATATCAGTCGAATTTACGAGTTTTCAAATGATAGTAAGGACTATATACTCAAGTTATTCATTCTTTATAACGAACGACCTAAGACTTTGGTAGGGTGTTATGAATTGAAAGGGGTGGGTCCTCTGGAAAAAAGATCAGAGAGAATAAACAAAGAAAAACAACTGCTCCATCGTCAGCCATCTTTCAAAATATTGAAGCCGCTATCAATAAAGTTCGCAGTGGCCTCATTAGTTCTCAGTGGACTAGCTCAAGTAACTGGGCAAACCTACAGCTCCTTCAACGATACCGAATCCATTAGCGGTCAAATTAAAACATGTGGAGTATTTCCTTCAGCAATACAAGAAAGTTACGAAGAGCTAGATCAACATTTAAAAAACGTCATTCAGCTAAGTAACGCCATTTACACTTTTGAACAGAATCCACTAAAGTTTGAACAGCCTGCTCAACTAACTCAAAATGCAACCCCTGATCAGTTGATGCAAATGTCTAGTGATATTAAACTCCAAATTCAGTCGTACAAAATGGAATTACAGTCTATAGATGGCTTACATAGCAAATACTCAGAGGATAAAAAAATCTTACTAAATGAATTAGACGGAATTGAACAAGTGATCATTAAGCTGAACCACTACGAAACATTTGATTCGAAATGCACCACAATTGATAACACCGAAATTCGCACAAAACTAATTGATAAATATAGAAAAAGTGATTTTTTACCTTCTACTTATCGAAAAGAACTTGCTGAACTCTTAGACCTTACTTACATGGATGCCTCGAGTGGCAATTCTGAAAATGCTAAGAAAGAAATTACTAATGATTTGGATAAGGTATTAAGTTTTCTTGAACAAAAGAACAGTCTCCTTAGCACTAAAATGAAAGAACTTGAAGATTTAACAAATTCACTCAAAGAAGATGCTGAAAAGAAAAAAGAAGAAATTGTAAATGAAATCACTGTTAAGGAAGACAATGAAAGTGAGAATATAACTGAGCAAGAGAATAATGAAACCGTTACCGGACCTTCAGAACCGGATCATAAACCTGAAAATGTTAAAGACGAGCCCGAAACTCTACAAGATGAAAATGAAAACAATAATCATATTGATGCAGACCCAGCTAAAAATATAACCACTTCTAATAATGAAGCAGAAGAAGTGAAAGATTCGTCAACAGATCAAGATATAGAAATACCACCAACAAATGATGTGAGCGAAGAAGAAATTATTGAAAGTCCCCCTTCTTCTACAGAAGCTGAAAATCAAAAATGATTTATGAAGGAGATGGTGTATAAATGAGCGGAAAGAAAGTACTTAGTATACTAGGTACCTTTGTCAATATCATTCTGTTTGCCGCATTAGCCTGTATGGTCTTTCTAGTTATTTCCTCAAAAGCATCTGGAGGAGAACCCACTATATTTGGTTACCAAATCAAAACAGTTTTGTCTGGCTCTATGGAACCAACTTTCCTAACTGGATCTGTCATAGCTGTTGATCCAGATATTGATAATACTAGCTTTAAAGCAGGCGATATTGTCACTTTCATGCAGGACAAGAACACGTTAGTCACACACAGAATCATTGGGGTAGAAAAAAATGGAGAATCTGTTATTTACCAAACGCAAGGTGACAACAATGATGGCCCTGATACACAGCCGTTACTTGCCGAAAATGTGGTTGGTGAATATACCGGAATTACAATCCCATACCTTGGGAAAATGATAGGGTTTGCAAACTCTAAAGCAGGAGCCATTTATCTCCTGATTGTTCCTGGCCTTCTTTTAATACTCTACTCTGCCATTACAATTTGGCTAGCATTAAGTAGATTTGTAGATAGTAAAGAGCTTAAAGCAACAAAATCTGAAACTAGTTCATAATTTTCAACAATTGTTTGTTATCCCTTAGGGGATTCAAAATAAAAACTTATTTGGGGAGGAAAAAGGATGAGCATTAAAAAGAAATTAGCAATGGGCGTTATGACGGGGGCATTAGGTCTTACATTAGTAGGGGGAGGTACATATGCGGCGTTTAACGACACAGCATCGATTAACAATCATTTTGCCTCTGGAAATTTAGATCTAGTCGTTGGTAAGAGTGGTACTAAACCAATTAGCTTTGATCTTACTAACTTAAAACCAGGTGATAATGTCCAAAGGATTTTCACTCTTAATAACGCTGGATCTCTTGCGATTAAAGACGTGCTAATGGATGCAACTGCAAGCAATTTTAGTGATGCAGATGGCGACTCATCGAAGAATGAATTCCTTGATCAGTTTGAAGTTGACTTTATGAAAGTCGATTCTGAAACGACGCAATGGCAACCAAGAGCAGATGTCATTAAGTCAGGGGAGAAACTTACTCTTAAAGACCTAGTGAACGGAGATGTATCGAAAGTTAAAAGTGATCACGTAGTAGGTAATCGAATTAATCTTGCTTCCATTGCAAGTGGCGATGATCGTGGCATTCCAGTCACTCCACCAGATACGGATGATGTATTTATCCAAATTACATTTAAAGATATTAAGACTAAATCTGGTGGTGAATATGTTCAAAATAAATACATGAATGCAAGTGTAGACTTCTTCTTTAATCTTGAAGCTACGCAGTGGGATGGCGTTAATGTTGATTCCCATAACGGTAACGGGGCTGTAAACAACGGCGTGCAAAGTTCTTCTGATGGCACGAACAATACACCAGACCCTAAAACAACAGGAGGTGCTTCTCATTCCGAGGAAGTAACAGATTAATAAGCTTGCTAAAACAGGTGGGGAAGCCCACCTGTTTTAATTTTATTTTTAAGAATCTCCTGTTGAATCATTGGAAACACAATGACGGTTCTTTTGATGCACTCTATTTTAATACGGATTATTATCAACACTATTGAAGCGCACTCCATCAACCATGCCCCATAATTTAAAATCTGCTAAACCCCTATTATCCTTCCCGCCTGCCGTTGCGACATCCCATCAATATGCTTAACTTTCCGTAAAATCGTATCCCTTCTCTCTTTCGGCAAACTCTTAACCTGTGCAATCTCGATCACCCCAATGGTTTCTTTAACAAGCAAACTTGCTTCATCATCAGTCAATTTTCTCCTATTAGACTCCACATCCTCTAAACACCGATCATTGTTACCTTACTCGTTAAACTCTTTAAACCGCTCAATAGCTATCGTTCTAGTTTCTCCAAACACGTTCAGTATAAAATCACAATCTACAAAACGCGTTACCGAAATTAAATGATAATATTGTCGACAACTACTCCACTCCCATCCATCCACCGCCGTAACCATGCGGGGACAGGTACTTTGTCTGTCCTTCATTTCAATCCTTTCCCTACTCTTATTCTATGTACATTCTTCTCCCCTCTCTTCTGCAGCTTAATCGCCTCCCAAATATGGCCATCAGAAAGCGTTCTAATCTGTTGGAGATCCGCAATGGTTCGAGTTAGCCTTAAGATTTTAATCCATGCCCGGTTGCTTAAGTGGTTCTTTAAGGACAGCTAACGGATCATTTGGTGCTGGCAGTTTGATAGTAGATTTTTTTTTGTTAATTGGTCGTAAGAGACTCTCCTATTGCAGATTTGTTCTCCGTAGCGGTCATACTGTCTTTGTCTTGCTGCTGTGACTCCTTTTCAGATTGTATCTGAAATTTCCTTTACTCTTTCCTGTTCTGCTTGCAAATCTACTGGTTCTAGGGAAAGGTTCTAGCATTTTTAGTTAGACAAAGGAGTCGGTCTCTCCAACTTCACTACTGCAAAGTTAGTATCAAAGCCACTATCACACTTGTGATAGTGGCTCACCTATGTCACGAGTGGATCATTTTCTTGTCTTACGTGGATCAAAAAGATGGCAGAAGTGGGTCTAACCTATGTCCTTCTTCACTGCCATTGCATTTGTATCGAGGGACGAGGTACCTGTCCCATGTCCCTCTCGGTGTCTGTCCCTCTTCACTAAACTCTAGTATAGTAGTAAATGGTTATAAAGAACTAATATGGTTATACATACCAGGAGGCACTGTAAAGTGAAAAAATTGATTTATTCATGCTTAAGTATTGTCGTGATGATGGTTCTATCAGGATGTGGCGGACCTGATGACAAAAAGGTGGACGCAATGATCGATGAGCTGGAATCTGTGGAAGGATTAAGTGACATCATAACGTTTGGCTTTGCCTTGGAAGACGATAGGAATGAGAAAGAGGTCGTGTACGATATCCATATTACCGTAGAAGATTCCTTTAGTGAGTTGACATATAGCGAGCAAAGAGGGGTGTTCGAGAACATTATCTCCTCAATTGAAGAGAAAGAACAGAACGTGAGCGATGGTGATGTGGATTGCGGTGAAGGCTATACCTGTACGATCGGTGAATTAGAACTATCGACGGATGAAGAAGAATACGCAATTGATTACTCCCCTTCGTTCACTACTATCACATTAAACGGTGAACCTTATGAAGAACAGGAGACTGAACCTGAGGAAGAACTTGCAACCGATTCAACTGAAGTGACCGATACATCAACTGAAGTGACCGAAAGATCAACTGATAGCAGCGAGGAAGCTGAAACCACTGCCTTTACTGATACTACTGATGTGGACTTCTCATCAGCAAGTGGAGAGGATTGGGTGGTGCTTTCAGAATCAGAGAAAATCTCTATGATCACGGATGCCATCGAGAGTTTTAACTCAAGTGGAAGATTCACTATCACAGAAGGTTCTGATTGGTTTGTCGATGCACTGAATGCCTTTTATGGTGATGGAACGACTGCTGAAGACCAAGCCGTATCACATGAAAAGGTATCAGATGTAATGCTAATGTCGGGTTTAGCTGGCGGGGTTTTTGTGGAGTAGGCTAGAACTATTCGATGAATTCATAAAGTATAAAAAGGATGTTTATCTATGGGGACTCTTAAAGATATTGTTGATGATTTGCAGAATAGAGAAGATGATTTAAATGCCTTTAAGGTAAGATTAGTTAATAAGATTAACTTTAAACGTAAGTCTATTGATTTGGAATATAAAGATGATGAACATAATTACGGTGGACTAAGTGATGATGCTTATTCAACAGTTTTTGAATACCCTGCCTCCCTAGCAATGGAAATCTTGAGTGAATTAGGGCTATCAAGCAGTATACTAGAAACTAAAATTGGTGAAGAACAACTCGGTGCTAATCATTATGAAAGCTACCAATATCATGACTTTGATGAAGTATGGAAGGTGATAAAAGATCTAGAACCTAAGGACTTTTTAATTGCCATGGTAGTCATTGCTGCTAGTAATTCTCATTGGAAAAGCGTTACTACTATTCAACAATTAATTATTAGAGAAATAAACCATTTCAAACTTAAGATAGACTTCAAAAAATCCAGTGTATTTGTGGCCATGTCATTTGGGGAAGATATGAAAAAAACCAGACAATCTATAACGAAAGTCATAGAAGAATATGGATACACACCTATGCTTATTGATATCAAAGAACATAATAATCAAATCGTGCCAGAGATTTTTTATGAAATTGAAAATGCAGACTTTGTCATCTCCGATTTAACCGAACAAAAAACAGGAGTTTATCTAGAAACCGGTTATGCTATAGCAAAAGGAAAGCAAGTCATTTTAAGTTGTAGCAAAAATGATTTTACTAACAACCATTTTGATGTCAGTCAAATCAATACCATTCTATGGGATGATGAATCAGATTTAGAAAATAGATTACGTCAAAGGATTAAAGCAATGCACCTGCAGAATTTCTAATCGTATTTAGTCTAAGTTATAGTGGGACGGTTCTGCTAATTCACTTCCTACACAAAACAAAAAACCAGGTGAGCTAATCAATAAAATGGTTAGTCCCCTGGTTTTTCTTCTTTAACACTCTGGAAAAGTCCTGTGAATCTAATTTTGAACCACGAGAACCGTTCCTATAATTACCTACTTATATGATTATCGTAGTCCCATCAAACTTAGTTAATGAGAATCCTTCAAACGGCTCATTATATGTCGCTCTGTAATCTCGCAGGATACCAATCGCGATCGCTTCTCCGAGTTCATGACCGGTAATTCCACTGCTGCGGTAGTGGACACCAGCTGCATTTCTGGCATTTGCAATATTAAAGGCAAGTTTATTTAATTCACCGCCAACAGTGAGAGGTACCCCTTCATAAGGAACGAGTGACAGCCCGTCGTTGCTTGTTACGACAGGGTTAGGGATTATGAATGATTCATCAAAAAATGCTTTTAGCATCGTTACCATCGCTCCAATATAACTCGCATGGCCCGCTGGAAATGAAGGGTGAATTGGACAGCCTTCCGAATACGCCTGCGGTAGCAAATAAGTGCCGTATTTCTCAAAAATTCTAGCTAATGCCTCAGAGTTTAACACTTCTGGATTAATTGGATAATCTGCCCTTCCTGTTAGTTTGTTGTGGATACGTCCACCAAATTCTTCCGGGCGAATACGTCGGTGGACCAGCCATTTTTGGAACCAGGCCGCTTCTAGGGCTGGACGTGGTGCTCTTGTAATAAAATCCAAGAAATGAGGCGGTCCGAAGGTTGAAAAGCCCACCTGAGTGTTTGAGTGAAGGTAAGGATTAGCGCGGTCCCAGGCATCGGTGCCATAACTGAGAAGGATTAAGCAAGAGCCGATCCCGCTTTCTACCGTTATATCATTATGAACAAATTCGCTTAAGTCTCGTCCGTTTCGAATGTAACGAAGAATCGGATCGTAAACGTTAGGACTTGGTGGCGGTGAACCGTTCTGAACAGCTAACCACTCATCGTAGCGGGTTAAATGGTCATCCCCAGCAATCGTTGTTCGGTATCGTTGAGTTATCCTTGTCCCCACATAAGGAATGTCTTTTAAGAGAAACTGTGAAACGTACGGTCCAACCAGAGCTCCAGGAAGATTGTCACGAAATAAAGTTTGGGGTGTTACCTTTCCATCGATCTTAGGTCCTTTAAAATCAGATAAGGTGGATAGTTCATTGGCTGCTGCAATGGTTAAAGAGTTCGTCTGAAAGGCATTGAAAGGGATATCACGGGTAAGGGCTTCCCAGTAGAGTTCTACCATTTCACCTGCGATTTGAGCACTGCTAAAGGATGGAGGCGGTGGTAGGGTCAATTGATGAGAATCAGGTCCTACCAACTCAAAGGCATACGCTGCCTGAGGATTGACCAGCTTTCTTACACCACCGAGTGGAATTCTTTCAAAATCCTCGGGATCTCCTGTGTTCAACGCTTTAATATACGTATGATAAGCAGAAAGATCCACCTCTCCGAGAGAGTTGTGTGGTAACCCTTTTGAAAAATTCGCGATTTTATTTGGAAATCGTCTTTCATCTCCGTTATTTCGATGACAGGATAACGGAAGGTTTTCGTAGAATAAAGCGGCATTTCTACGAATCTTAAAAGCCTTGTTCTTTCGTCTACCAGAAGACAATGGTCCTATTAAACATGCTTTCCTCTTTTTCACAAATAGTCTTGCTCCTTTCATGTTAGTATCTGATAGTGTATGTAGAAAAAAATAAAGTGAGTGGACAAACTCATTAGCCGCAACTCATTTTGAATTAAAATAGGGGGAGTTCTACTGATTCAGTCACTAATATATAGAAAAAAACCAGGTGAGCTAATCCAGAAGATGGTTAGCTGCCTGGTTTGAAGGAAGTACAGGAAGTTACAGGGACAGGTACCTTGTCCCAGCAATTATCTAATAAACGCATACCTAATCATAAACTTTCTACAATTACTGAAGCATTACTGTACCGCTCCTATACTAACACACGCTATTCCCCCATCCTTGTATATTTATGAGTGACAGCACAATTCACCTTGCCCCTCTTTCATTTCAACCCTTTCCTTACTCTTAATCTATGTACATTCTCCTCCCCTCTCTTCTGTAGCTTAACCGCCTCCCAAATATGGCCATCAGAAATCGTCCTAACCTGTTGGAGGTCTGCAATGGTCCGAGCCAGCCTTAAAATTTTAATCTGTGCTCGGTTGCTTAAGTGGTTCTTTAAGGACAGCTGGCGAATCATTTGGTGCTGGCTGTTTGATAGTATATTGCTTTTTGTTAATCGGTCGTAAGAGACTCTGCCATTGCAGATTTGTTCTCCATAGCGATCGTACTGCCTTTGTCTTGCTGCTGTTACTCGTTTTCGGATGAAATCTGAACTTTCCTTTTCGTTTTCCTGTTCTGCTTGCAAATCTACTGGTTTTAGGGAAAGGTGAATGTCAAACCGGTCACGGATTGGACCTGAGAGTCGATTTTGGTAGGCGGTTATTTGCTTTGGAGTGCAGGTGCAATAATGTGTGAGCGAATGAAGGAAGCCACAGGGACATGGGTTCATCGCACCTATCAGGATAAATTGAGCGGGATAACTGACGGTTGAATGCGCGCGGCTGATCGTCACCTTTCCGCTTTCAAGGGGTTGCCTTAACATGTCGAGGGTCTTTTTAGTGAATTCGGCTATTTCATCTAAAAAAAGGACTCCTTTATGCGCAAGGGAAACTTCACCCGGCTTCGGGTTTTGTCCTCCTCCTATAATGGATACACCGGATGCAGAATGATGAGGATTTCGGAAGGGTGGCTCGCGGGAAGATGCGGGACTACTGGTATTCAGCTGATACAAACTCATGACCTCAAGTCGAGCTTCTTCTGTCAAAGGGGGGAGGATAGATGGAAAGGCTTCCGCAAGCATGCTTTTCCCACACCCCGGAGGACCTGACATGAATAAATGATGCTCTCCTGCCGCCGCAATTTCTAGTGCTCGCTTCGCGTAAGAGTGGCCGACGATTTTAGAAAAATTAACCGTGCTCTCGATGATCGCTTCTTCTTGAATCTTTGGTGGACTAAATGAAAGAATCGTCTGGCCAGACAGGTGCTGAATCACTTCATTGACAGAAGAAACATAGATAATATCCAAACCCTTAAATTCCAGTTGGGGTAACGCCTCATCAAAAGGCATATATAACCTCTTAAGACCAAGCCTCTTCGCCGCCAATATGGCAGGCAACATTCCCTCTACCGGCTGAATGCCACCATCCAGCGAAAGTGCGCCGATAAACGCAAAGTCTTCTGAGAGCTTAACTTGAATTTCCTTCAAACTGAGGAGTACGCCTAATGCCATCGGCAGGTCAAATAATGGCCCGTTTTTCTTCTGCTCGGCAGGAGACAGATTAATAATAATTTTTTGGTCGGTAAGTGAGTGATTCATGGAATGAAGAGCTGCGGCTACTCTCTCCTTCGATTCTTTCACAGAAGCATCGGGCAACCCCACAATAACGATAGCATCCATTCCATCAATTGCCTGGACCTCCACTCTGACCCGATACCCTTCCAAACCTTTTAGTCCAATACTGGTAACGTTCGAAGACAAACCAATTCCTCCTTATGCGTATGATAGAGAATGATTTTTTGACAAAGTGCTCCGAATGAGGATTTCAATAGGAATACTAAAGAAGATATATAATATAATTACAAACACATGTCCAACCTTCACTTTAATCGATCAATCACACTTTTTGAGATCCCAGTAACCCTGGAGATCTGACGGATGGATACCCCTTTTAATTCTTTTCATCTTTGCCAAAACAACATTTCGCTCTTCCCTATCCATTTGCTGGAGCATACTGTTGCTAATGATGCCAATTGTACGAAGATAGTCCCTGACCTGGTCATCTGAAAGCTTTATTTTCTCGTTGATATCAAGGCACTGATCTTGATTTATCTCTTGCATATAAAGGATAAAACGGCGACGAGCCATTTTTCTATCTACAGAGAATAAGCGTAACCCCCTGTCAATATCAGCAAGTTTTACGATACGTACATACTCATGGATGCTTGTCCACTTACTGTCCCATACACTTCTCACCAAGTTTGCCTTAAGGGGATTCTGATGAATATACCTCAAAACAGTCACAAAGTAGGCATCACTCTCCACGTTCTCACTATTAAATCTCTCCTGAAATAGATGACCACATCTTCCATATTTCAAATTGTACCAGTACACATAACTCGAGCTTAGCCTCTTCATAAACATTGAGAGGCTCTCCTCTGTCTCTTTTACCAACAGATGGACATGATTATCCATTAAGCAGTAGGCGTATAGTTCAATGCCACTTTTCGTTTTGTATCGGGCAAGGACTTCTAAAAATTTTCCCTTGTCTTCCTCATCTTCAAAAATCGTCTGACGGTTGATCCCTCGAAAGACAACATGATAGACCCCCGAGCTGCTTTTCTTTCTAGCTTTTCTTGGCAGATTAACATCACCTCTTTTTCGTCTGTTATTAAGAACGAATTTGGATACAAGTTTGGAATTCTAAGAAAGGAAATAGTGAAAAGAAAATAAGAGTTAAACAAAAATGTGGTGGCTGTATACTGGAGGGTACTTCTACAAAAGGGGAAGGGGAATGTCGCAGTACAACACTAAACGGAAGCACTTTTATTTATTTGACAATCAATACAAAGAATCCTTCAACAAAATCAATTTTATTATGATAAATATGGAAAGAAGGATGACAGCGGGAGTATACCTCTGTGCCGCCAACACTTTTGTGGAATAGGACAAGACTCTGTACCTCTGTTATGAACCTACCCCACATCGTCTGTCATATCAAAAAATTTCATTTGAATTTGAAATCCTTCAAAGCTTTTCACCATCTCACCGAATTGTTCCCATGTATAAGGTTGTCCATCTATCACAACCATAGGTGGAAGAAGGGCTCATCTCATCGTGATCAATACGTCCAACTACCTCGTCATCAATGATGGATTGATATTTTTGACCATTCGGAAATACTCCTACTTTTGTAAACCGTTTTGATACACCACGCTTTACTTTATCTACCAGTCTCTCATATAACTCAGTTTGATTGCACTCTAGCTCACCATGCACAGCAAACTCGTATCCATATTCTATATTCTCAGTAGCCTCCAAGAATAGCCCATCTGGATGAAGTCGCTGTTGGACCGTAAAGATCCTTCTAGTTCCTGAGTGATCGGTCACTTCTAATTCTTCAGGCATAGTCTCTAACATAACTCCTATTTCATCAGAAACCACCTCGTTAAAACAACGATCGCATAGCCGCTCCTGCCAAACATCAGTTAAAATAATTGTGGCTTCTCTATTCCCACAACGATCACATTTTTTCATAACGTATCTCCCTTAATTAGATCATACTGTTCTTACGTTTTGCATTTTCTTTATTATGACATAATTTAAATGGGAGAAGTAAATTCAATTCATCAAACACTGACAATCTCTATTCTAGCGTTTATAGTTGGAGACAAGGGAGTCTGTCTCTCCAACTTCACTACCTGCAAAATGAAGTATTAAAGCCACTATCATTTTGATAGTGGCTCACTTATGGCACGAGTGGATCATTTTCTTGTCCTAAGTGGATCAAAAAGATGGCAGAGGTGGTTCATTTTGAAAGCTATAATCGAGTAAAAAGACCGCCATCGCTTTTGTATGCTGGGACGAGGAACCTGTCCCCAT
>CAVUAW010000008.1:0-236736 GCA_963739655.1 uncultured Bacillaceae bacterium
GCGGATAAATCGAAATAATAACTTTGTAAAGTAGAAAAACAGATTAGAGCTCACTTCTATAATGGAAAAAAAAACAGGCACGTGCTAATAAATTGAAAATTTCGAACCAATTTCCTTGATAATCACTACGAGAAGACGTAAAGTTAATGAAAAAGAATTTTATAAAATGGAAGGGGAAAATAAATGGATTTTCATTTCGACACAAAAGCTGTACGTTTTCCTAGAAAGACACAAGAAAAAACAGTTAGCAAAGTTCAACCTATTTATCAAACATCAGCCTTTGTATTCGAGGACCTCGATGATCTTGAATCTTTTTATGAGGGAAAGAAAGATTATCTATACACTCGTGTAAGCAATCCGAATACAGATGATTTGGGAATGGGAGTAGCGGACCTTGAAGGGGCGCCTAAGGGTGTTGCAACTTCTTCCGGCCTATCTGCTATTCTTGCGGGAGTACTTGCGGTTGTAAAGGCTGGAGATCACGTAATAGCCTGTGAAGATCTCTATGGCGGTACATATTCTCTTTTTAATGGTGAACTCCCTGACTTTGGGATAGAGGTATCTTTTGTAGACTTTACAGATAAAGAAAAAATCGAGGAAGCGATCCGTTCGAACACTAAATTACTTTATACAGAATCAGTAACAAACCCTTTGCTAAGAGTAGAAGATTTAAACCTTTTGAAAGAGTTGGGTCAAAAACATGACCTTGTGACAATGGTAGATAATACATTCGCCACTCCTTATCTGCTTCAACCCTATCAATCAGGTATTGACCTGGTTGTCCATAGCGCTACTAAGTATATTGGTGGTCATAGTGACGTAACGGCAGGCGTACTTGTGGGGAGAGAGGATCTTTTAGCGAAAGCGAAGGCAAAAGTGATTAACCTTGGGGCTAATCTAAGTCCGTTTGAAGCTTGGCTTGGATGTCGCGGATTAAAAACGATGAGTGTAAGAATGGAACGCCATGTTCGAAATGCTGCCTTTCTTGCAAACCAACTAAAAGGTGTCCAAGGGATTAAGAATGTATATTACCCAGAATATGTAGCTGAAAGAGGTTCTGGAGCAATGGTCTCTATTGAATTAGATGAAGAGACAGATGTGAAGACATTCTTCAAATCCCTAGGGTGGGTGAAAATTATACCTACTTTAGCTGGATTAGACACTACCGTTTCCTATCCGATCGCAACGTCCCATCGCACGATACCAGAGGATACTAGACAAAAGCTTGGGATTAATAAGCAGGTCGTACGTATTTCTGTAGGAATTGAAAACGAACATGATATTTTAGAAGCATTCAAAAATGCTGTGAAGAAGTCCCTGTAATAGGGGATTTTTTCTTTTTCTTCTAAAGCTTGCACTCATTACATTTATCTGGTATAGTATTACTTGTGTCCGAGAGACATTTAAACAGTAGTGTACCGCATCTTGAAGCAGTGCAACATATTTACACTCATATCGTCGCGGGGTGGAGCAACGAGCGTTACATCTAAGAAACAACATCGAGTTGTTTCGACGGATACGCATCGAAGCATAACCTTGTAGAGGAAGAAACAGTGCACAGCATAGTGAAGCAAGTGCAGCATTATTACATTCATATTATCGCGGGGTGGAGCAGTTCGGTAGCTCGTTGGGCTCATAACCCAAAGGTCGCAGGTTCAAATCCTGCCCCCGCAACCAATTTTAAAAAATTAACTACGTCGAATAATATTCTTCGTTAAATTTTAATCGGGGTCCCTTTAGGGGCAACCAATTTAAAAAATTAACTACGTCGAATTTAATGGTAGTACCAATGGTGCAGATTTCTAATTAACGTAAGTGAACAATATATACTTGGTCTCGTGGTGTAGCGGTTAACATGCCTGCCTGTCACGCAGGAGATCGCGGGTTCGATTCCCGTCGAGACCGCCATTTTTTAGAGCGATATGATCGCTTTTTTTTTATACGCTCAAAAGGTGAAAGTAGTGTTAAATGAGCAGCGATGATAGTCAAATTAGAATGATAGATTATAATCTTTCCCATTCATTTTTTAGTAAAACACAAGTTTTTCTACACAACCATGTGAATTTGTTCTTAATTAAGATAAACTGATAGAAAAAGCACCTTAGGATGAAATTCCTAAGGTTTTTTTATAAAATAGAAAGAGAGATGAGTTTGGTGAAAGATGAATTTGCATTTATTCAATCCATAAAACCAGCTTATACATTTCGTGATGAACTAATTCAGGGCATTGGGGACGATGCAGCCCTTTATCGCATTGAGTCAGACTGGGATGAAATTGCTTGTGCCGATACATTGGTTGAGGGCATTCATTTCAAGAAGAGTACTCTTTCCCCTTATCAAATTGGTCGAAAAGCGCTCGCTGTTAACATTAGTGACGTTGCAGCTATGGGCGGTATCCCGTTGTTTTATCTTGTTTCGATTTCCGTTCCTCAAACAGGTTGGTCCTCGAAGCAACTTAAGGAATTATATAAAGGTTTGAGAGCCATTGGCGATGAATATGAAATGGATATGATTGGCGGAGATACCGTTTCAACAAGAGGAGATCTTCACATTGCAGTTACCGTTATTGGTAAGATAGAGAAGGGACGTAAACTACTCAGGAGTACTGCGAAAGCAGGTGACGTTGTTTTCTTAACTGGCCCAGTGGGTGGTTCAGCAGCTGGGCTTTCTGCATTGCTTAAGGGCAAAACGGATGATACGCCATTTCTTAAGTATCACCAGGAGCCAAACCCTCGTGTAAAGCCAGGTCGTATACTTGCAAAGAGTGGATACCGGATCTCACTGAACGACGTAAGTGATGGAATAGCGAGCGAGTCTCATGAGCTGTCGGAAGCGAGTGGCGTATCAATTGTACTAGATCAAGATTTAATTCCGGCGCCTGAAGGATTGAATGCTTATTCCCCATTTCAAAGGTTAGAATGGATGTTAAATGGCGGAGAAGATTACGAGTTAATTGGAACAGTGGCAGAGGAAAACTGGACGAGCGTTGAGGAGCTTTTCCGTGAGCAGAATGAAGCGATTTATAAAATCGGTTATGTTGAGGATAACAGACCTAGTGTATGGATGAGTTATAAAGATCAAAAATTCAAACTGGACAAGAAGGGGTATAATCACTTCTCGTCTAAGGAATAGGTGATGAACATGAGTGGATATGCTTTCATCATGAAATCTCCAGAAGAAACAATGGAGTTTGGCAGAAGACTAGCTGAGAAGTTGAAGCCAGGCTGTGTATTAACACTTGAGGGAGATTTAGGTGCAGGCAAGACGACGTTTACGAAAGGAATCGGAAAAGGACTTGGTGTTACGAAAGTAGTCAACAGTCCAACCTTTACGATAATTAAGGAATACGAAGGAAACATTCCTCTTTTCCATATGGATGCGTACCGACTTGAAGAGAGTGATGAAGACCTTGGTTTTAGTGAATACTTTGAGGGCGATGGTGTGACGGTAGTAGAGTGGGCGAAGTTTATTCAGGACATGCTTCCGAAAGAACTCCTCAGGGTAGAGATCTATCATCAAAGAGAATCAGAACGTAGGCTTATATTAAGACCCTTTGGGGATTTCTATGAGTCTGCATGTAAGGAGTTGCAGCATGAAAGTACTAGCCATTGATTCTTCAAATTATTGTATGGGTGTTTCAGTCTTGGATGGAGATACCATTGTTGGAGAAATCATTACAAATTTGAAAAAAAACCATTCTGTACGCTTGATGCCAGCGATCGAACAGTTGTTGGATGAGGTTCAGATTAAGCCAAATGAACTTGAGCGAATCGTAGTTGCTGAGGGACCAGGGTCTTATACTGGTCTTCGAATTGGTATTAGCATTGCTAAAACGCTAGCTTGGACATTAAATCTTCCACTCGTAGGAATTTCTAGTCTTGAAGTACTGGCACAGAACGGGCGATATTTTAATGGTGCGATCGTGCCGTTCTTTGATGCAAGACGTGGTCAGGTTTATATGAGCTTATTTGCAGCAAAGGGTACAAATGTAGAAAGACAAATGGACGACCGCATCGTCTTGTTTGAAGAATGGTTAAACGATAACAAAGACAGTTACGATCGTTTCTTATTCATTAGCAACGACCTTGCTTTACATCGAGAACGTATTGAAGCGATTATAGGGAAGAAAGCGTCTTTTGCACCGGTTAGCAGTGTCAATGCACGCCCATCTGACCTTGCTAGAATAGGATCTACTAGGGAGCCTGTGGAAGATGTACACCAATTTACACCAAACTACGTTAGAATGGCTGAGGCTGAAGCGAAGTGGCTGGCTTCACAGAAAAAGTAGGGGATTAGCGATGAACAAAACGGTATCCTTTCGGTCAATGACCGTGGAAGATATAGAAGCTGTTATGCAAATCGAGCATGCAACATTTCCAACACCTTGGAGCAGAACGGCATTCTATAATGAAATTGTCATTAATCATTTCGCTACTTATCTTCTACTTGAAGTAGGAGAAGACATTGCGGGATATTGTGGGGTTTGGGTCATTATCGATGAAGCACATATCACGAATATTGCTCTTCATCCTGATTACAGAGGGATGAAACTAGGAGAAGCATTACTGAAGAAAGCGATTAGTTTTGCTAAATCGCGAGGGGCGTTAAAAATGACGCTTGAAGTAAGAGTATCAAATAAAGTAGCGCAGAACCTGTATCGTAAATTTGGTTTTGAAGATGGCGGGATAAGGAAAAATTATTATACGGATAACCAAGAGGATGCGCTAGTTATGTGGGTGAATTTAAATGGGAAATAGTCATGAAATCATATTGGGAATTGAAACAAGCTGTGACGAAACAGCAGTAGCTATCGTGAAAGGTGGCAAGGAAGTTATTGCTAATGTGGTAGCTTCCCAAATTGAGAGTCACAAACGTTTTGGTGGAGTTGTGCCTGAAATTGCCTCAAGGCATCACGTGGAGCAAATGACACTAATTCTACAGGAAGCTTTGGACCAAGCAAGTATGACGATGGACGATATTGATGCCATTGCTGTTACAGAGGGACCAGGCTTAGTAGGTGCCCTACTGATTGGCGTTAACACCGCGAAAGCACTTGCATTTGCCCACCAGAAGCCACTCATTGGGACCCATCATATTGCGGGACATATTTATGCTAACCAGCTCGTTGCGGACCTCTCTTATCCGTTGCTTGCTCTTGTTGTATCAGGTGGCCATACGGAGCTGGTATATATGGCTGCTGAAGGGGAATTCAACGTAATTGGTGAGACGCGTGATGATGCAGCTGGTGAAGCCTACGATAAGGTAGCACGAACATTGCAACTCCCTTATCCAGGAGGACCTCATATCGACCGACTCGCACAGGAGGGAGAGGCATCCGTTCCACTCCCACGCGCGTGGCTTGAAAAGGGCTCCTATGATTTCAGCTTTAGTGGCTTGAAATCGGCAGTGATCAATACGGTTCACAATGCGAAGCAACGGAATGAGGAATTGAAGCCAGAAGATCTAGCTGCTAGTTTTCAGGCTTCAGTCGTTGAAGTTCTCGTTACCAAGACGTTACGAGCAGCTAAAGAATATGGGGTGAAACAAGTGCTTCTTGCCGGAGGCGTTGCAGCTAACAGAGGTCTTAGAAGTGCTCTAACAGAAACTTTTCAAGATTCGGAGACAGAGTTAGTCATCCCACCTTTATACTATTGTACCGATAATGCAGCAATGATAGCAGCAGCAGGAACAATTGCTTATCGAAAAGGGAAACGGTCTTCACTCCAACTTAACGCAAATCCGGGATTAGAACTGACAATCTAATGCCGGGTTTTTTTAAATTGATTAAGATACCCTAGCATTAACAATCTCTTACGGTAATGTAATGTGAGTTTTTCTATGATTAACGATCGAATGTTAAAAAGAACAGTTGTCCACAAAGGTGTGGACAGCTTAAGTGAAACCTTAAGAATCTAACGTTTAGGAAATTAGTCATGAATTGTGGGTAAGTAGGTTTCGGGCTGTGGATAATGTTGATAAATTTTAAAGTACGAGCGATATTAGGCTTCTTATTGTGTATAAGTATGTGGATAGTGTGAATATGTCGGAAAATTTTCTATCTAAAGAAAAAACAGTCCACTGTGGACTGTTTTTTTATGCTTCCTGTAATTCTTCCCATTCTTCCATTAGTGACTCAGTGTGCTCCCGAAGGCGATCCATCTCTTCATTTAATTTCATGACCTTTTCATGGTCTTCGAAAATTTCAGGGATACATAGTTCTTCTTCGATATTCGATATGCGATTTTCAGCGGAATCTACTTCTTTTTCGATTTCTTCAATTCTTCTCATCATCTGACGTTCTTGACGTTTTGTTTCTTTATCCTGTTTGAAGCTTGTTTTACCAGATGGGGCTTGCTGAGTTACCTGGTTTTCCTGTTGTTCAAGTGCGGCTAGCTCATACATTTCCTGCTTTTTCTCTACATAATAGTCATAGTCGCCAAGGTAAGGCGTTACGCCATCGGTTGATAATTCGATTACTCTAGTAGCGATCCGGTTAATAAAGTATCGGTCATGCGACACGAAAAGAATGGTGCCGGGAAATTGAATAAGCGCTTCTTCAAGAATTTCTTTGCTATCAAGGTCAAGGTGGTTAGTGGGTTCGTCTAGTATAAGAAGATTTGATTTTTGCATCATCAATTTCGAAAGTGCAAGTCGGCCTTTCTCCCCACCACTTAAATCGGATACTGTTTTTAGGACATCATCTCCTGTGAAAAGAAAGCGTCCAAGCACAGCGCGGATATCTTTCTCGTCTGTGAGCGGGAAGTCGTCCCATAGTTCTTTTAAAACGGTTTTATTGGATGTTAGGTTGGTTTGCTCTTGATCGTAGAAACCGATTTTCACATTACTGCCATAGTGAATGTCTCCATCGAGTAACGTCTCACCAGAAACGATTGCTTTAAGGAGAGTTGATTTACCTATCCCGTTAGGGCCGACGAGTGCTACACTCTCCTGACGCTTCAGGTCAAAGGTCAAGCCTTTAGTAATCGTATTACCAGGGTAACCGATGGCTAGTTCTCTCAAGGTTAACACGTCATTACCTGTTTGCTTCTCGATTGTAAACGAGATATTGGCTGACTTCTCATCGCCTTTCGGCTTATCCAATCGTTCCATACGATCAAGCTGCTTTCTTCGACTCTGTGCGCGTTTCGTAGTAGAGGCACGCACGATGTTCTTTTGGACGAATTCTTCTAGTTTTGCAATTTCTTTTTGTTGCTTATCGAACTCTTTCATTTGTTGTTCATAGCGTTGTTCCTTTTCATCAAGGTAATAGCTATAGTTTCCTTCGAAGCGTTCAGCCCGGTGTCTGGATACTTCATACACTTTGGTCACGATTTTATCAAGGAAATACCGATCATGGGATACGATGAGCAGAGCACCTGAGTAATTCTGCAGGTAACCTTCAAGCCAAGTTAAGGTTTCGATATCCAAATGGTTAGTTGGTTCATCAAGAATAAGTAATTCAGGCTTGGTTAACAGAAGTTTACCAAGAGCAAGTCTCGTTTTCTGTCCTCCGCTTAAAGTAGAGATTTTTGTCCTATAATCGAAGTCTTTAAAATTAAGACCGTGAAGCACGGTTCGGATGTCAGCTTCGTATTTGTAACCACCCTGGTCTTTAAACGCGACCTGAAGCTCATCATATTCTTTCAAGATTTTCTGATAGTCCGTTTCATTTTCGTAGATATCAGGGTTACCCATCTTCTGTTCATAGCGTCTGAGCTCAGATTCCATCTTTCGCAAGCGATCGAACACGCCTAACATCTCGTCCCATATGGAAAGATTTGATTCAAGGCCAGTATCCTGTGCCATATAGCCTATAGAGACATCCTTTGGCTTAATAATATCGCCAGTGTCGTGTGAAAGCTGCCCCGTAATCATCTTCAGAAGAGTTGATTTACCTGCACCGTTACGTCCAACAAGCGCTACACGGTCGCGGGATTGTACTTCTAATTTAATATTCGATAAAATGGTATCAGCACCAAATGATTTGGTGAGCCCATTTACTTGCAGTACGATCATGTTTGTTTCACCTCTAATTCCTTCCTTATACCATAGAAAAGCCTCTCTCCTCGTTAAGTGGAGAGGAACGCTTAAATCAGGTGTTTAGCTGTAGCTCGGCAATCTTATCAGTTTGCTTTAAGTTTACCGCAGAGGGCATGGGCTGAGCAACTAAAGGAATGTTCATGATTTAGCAAAAAAATGTCACCGAAAAAACAGCAAAATAACAAGAAATGGTGTATAGTCACAAGTAGTAGTAGTAACCTTCTATCATCATTTGATGAAGAAAGGGGCAAATATGAGTTCATTTACTCACTTTAATGAAGAAGGCCGCGCAAGAATGGTCGACATTTCTGATAAAACTCCCTCTGTTCGAACAGCAGCTGCACGTACGAGCGTTCAGGTGAGTGAAGAAATTTATTCCGGTATTAAGGCAGGAACAATGAAGAAAGGCGACGTGCTTCAAGTTGCTCAGATTGCCGGAATTATGGCAGCAAAAAAAACATCTGATCTCATCCCTATGTGTCATCCGATAGCGCTTTCTGGCGTTGACCTTCATTTTGATTGGCAGGACAAGTCTCCATCATATGAGCTGATTATCGAAGCCCATGTGAAGACGAGCGGAAGCACTGGCGTTGAAATGGAAGCGCTGACGGCAGCATCAGCGGCAGCATTAACAGTTTACGATATGTGCAAAGCGGTGGATAAAGGCATAGTTATCGGGGAAACCTATCTCGTTACGAAAACGGGAGGGAAAAGCGGGGATTACACGCGCGAATAAAGTAACGTTGGAGCGCGGAGATCAATATGGAGGTTGAATATGAATATTGATCAGGCAAAAATTCCGCAGGCGACAGCGAAGCGACTGCCGCTCTATTATCGCTATTTAAAGAATTTAAGTGCATCAGGTAAACAGCGCGTTTCTTCAGCTGAGCTGAGTGAAGCGATTAAAGTGGATTCAGCTACGATTCGGAGAGACTTCAGCTACTTTGGCGCACTAGGAAAAAAGGGATATGGATATAATGTGCATTATCTATTGTCCTTCTTCAGTAAGACGCTTGATCAGGATGAAACGACAAAAGTCGCTCTGATTGGGGTGGGGAATCTTGGAACAGCGTTCCTGCACTACAATTTCATTAAAAACAATAATACAAAGATTGAACTTGCATTTGATGCTGATTCTGAGAAGGTTGGACATGAGATTGGCGGTGTCCCTGTCTATCATATCGATGAATTTCAGAAGCGTCTTAAAGAAAATGACATTTCAGTCGTCATTTTAACCGTGCCAGTTCATGTTGCACAGTCAATCGCAGATCAGATGGATGATACGGGAATCAGAGGAATATTGAACTTTACTCCTGCCCGTTTAACTGTACCTGAGCACATTCGTGTGCATCATATTGATCTCGCTGTTGAACTACAGGCACTGGTTTATTTTATGAAACATTACCCAGTTTAAACAATTTGATAAGGAGGTGACACGAATGGGATTAGGTGGCGGAAGTATCGCTCTAGTTGCAATTGTTGCTTTGATTATTTTTGGGCCAAAGAAATTACCTGAACTTGGTAAAGCAGCAGGTAACACGCTTCGTGAGTTTAAGAACGCAACAAAAGGTCTGGCAGATGATGATGAGCCAAATGACAAGAAAAATAACGACAAGTAATCGGTTAGGACGGATAGTGAATGGAGGATCAGAAACAATCCATCTATGATCATTTAGAAGAATTAAGAAAGCGAATCATTATTACCGTCGTTTTCTTAATTCTTTCCTTTGTTGCGGGAATGTTTCTGGCTAAGCCAGTCATCGTGTTCTTGCAACATGCTCCTGAAGCACAGGGTATACCGATGAACGCATTTCATCTCACTGACCCATTGAAAGTATATTTCAGCTTCGCTTTTTTGATTGCTTTTATTATGACGTCTCCGCTTGCACTTTATCAGCTGTGGGCATTTATTTCACCGGGACTTTTTGAAAACGAACGGAAGGTTACGTTATCTTACATTCCTGCAGTGTTCATTCTGTTTCTTGGTGGTGTTTCTTTTTCTTATTTTGTACTGTTCCCATTTGTGATCGATTTCGTTGGAAACCTTGCGGAAAGTCTAAACATTCAAGAAATGTATGGAGCGAATCAGTATTTTAGTTTTTTGTTTCAATTAACGTTACCGTTTGGCTTTGTATTTCAGTTGCCAGTGATCGTTTTGTTCTTTACGAGACTTGGGATGTTAAACCCGGCTATGCTCGTGCAAGTCAGAAAGTATGCCTATTTCGTCCTTCTCGTGATTGCTGGAATGATCACACCACCTGAGATTATTTCGCACCTTATGGTAACCGTTCCGCTTTTACTACTTTATGAATTTAGTATCATCGTTTCCCGATACGGATACCGTAAAAGGTTACAGGCTGAAGCGAAACGAATACTTGAAGAAGCAGAAGAAGCAAATAAAACAAATTAGAAGCATGTAAAAAAGCGATAGGGGAGCCCTATCGCTTTTTGTTTTGTTCTTTCTTCTTGAGTTGGTTAATTTTTCTCTTCAATAAGAAAAAGCGTATGGAGTAAACAAAATCAACGGTAGCTAGGATCATCAAGATAATTGTCCAGATGCCCCACATCTCGCCATCAGAACCTGCGCTTTGAATAGCGAGGTAAGTAAAGATGGAGCCGAGACCCGCGTAGAAAAACCCCATTAGTATTGGTGAAAATTTCATCAAAACAGTCCTCCAATAAACGATTGCATTTGTTCAAGCTGCTTTTCCATCTTCATAATATCATCAGCTAAATAGATGTTAATTAATACTACGATGGTGTTCATCGTCATATGGGCGACGATGGGAACAATGAGTCTTTTGGTTTTAACATATAGAAATGCGAATGTTAGTCCCATTGCTGCATAAACCAGAATATGAGAAAAGTCGAAGTGAATTGCAGCGAAGATGACAGAGCTTAGTATGCCGGCAATCCAGAAATTAAATCGTTTGTATAATGACCCAAAAATAACTTTTCGGAAAACGATTTCCTCAAGGATCGGTCCGATAATCGATGTTACGATAATGAAAATAGGTGATGCTTTTGCCACTTCGATGAGCATTTCAGTATTCTCAGAACCCGGATCGATTCCAAAAACGTTCATCTCAATCATTGCGGCAATGATCTGCGAAGCATAAGCCATGAACACACCGAGAATACTCCATCCAATCGTCTGTCCTGTTGATACCCGAGTTGAGCGCTCGAAAGGTACATCAGGAGTGGAGCGGAGAAGAAATAACATGATGATCAGGGCTGTGAGAAAGCTAAAGACTGACCAAGTTACAACAGGGTCAGGAATATTTAGTGCTTGAAGGACACTTACACCAACAAGCCCTGAGAGTTGCATGACAATATAGGTAATCAATATAGTCCAATAATGTTTAGCCAAGAAGCATAACTCCTTTTAGTGGTTTGCATACCGAGTAACGGTAACGGCATTTTGCATACTCGTATTAGTTTAACACACTTTCTAGAGGGAATGCCGTACATAAGGCTTCAGCTAACTCTCTGTAAGGAACCACAACAAGTAGGTTAAAGATCTAGTGCATAAGACTTATCTTTTCTTCTCAAGACGGGTCCGTCTCAAGAAGAAAGAAAATTCCTGCAAAAAAATACAACTTTAATACTTGCAAAAGAATAGTGAATTATTTTATTATATACTTGTGTTAGCACTCGACGATGGTGAGTGCTAATAAGACGAATCAAACCATAAATTCCATCTGAGGAGGGTGTTTGAGTTGTTAAAACCTTTAGGTGATCGTGTTGTAATCGAACCAATTCAATTAGAAGAAAAAACGTCCAGTGGGATCGTGCTTCCGGATTCTGCAAAAGAAAAGCCACAGGAAGGTCGCGTCGTAGCTATCGGTAGCGGTGCACTAACTGATGGTGGAGAGCGCGTAGCTCTTGAAGTATCACAAGGAGACGCTGTTATCTACAGCAAGTATGCTGGTACTGAAGTAAAGTATGACGGTAAAGAGTATTTGATTCTTCGTGAGAACGATATTCTTGCAGTCGTAGGGAAGTAAAAAATAAAAGAACTACATACATTTAGGAGGGTAACAAATGGCAAAAGATATTAAATTCAGTGAAGAAGCCCGTCGCGCAATGCTTCGCGGTGTTGATTCTCTTGCGAACGCAGTTAAAGTTACACTCGGACCAAAAGGACGTAACGTTGTCCTTGAGAAGAAATTCGGATCTCCACTTATCACAAATGATGGTGTAACGATCGCGAAAGAAATCGAGCTTGAAGATGCATTCGAAAACATGGGTGCAAAGCTTGTAGCCGAAGTAGCTAGCAAAACAAACGATGTTGCCGGTGACGGTACAACAACTGCAACTGTTCTTGCACAAGCTATGGTACGCGAAGGACTTAAAAACGTAGCATCTGGTGCTAACCCAATGGTTATCCGTAAAGGAATTGAGAAAGCAACTAGAGCTGCTGTTGAAGAGCTTAAGAATATTTCTAAGCCAATCGAAGGCAAAGAGTCGATCGCACAGGTTGCGTCAATCTCTGCTGCTGACGAAGAAGTAGGTCAATTAATCGCTGAAGCAATGGAACGCGTTGGTAACGACGGCGTTATCACTGTTGAAGAATCAAAAGGATTTGCTACTGAGCTTGAAGTAGTAGAAGGTATGCAGTTCGACCGTGGATATGCATCTCCTTACATGGTTACAGACTCTGACAAAATGGAAGCTGTTCTAGAAGATCCTTACATTCTTATCACAGATAAGAAGATTGCAAGCATTCAGGATGTACTTCCAGTGCTTGAGCAAGTTGTACAACAAGGTAAACCACTTCTTATGATTGCTGAAGACGTTGAAGGTGAAGCACTTGCAACGCTTGTTGTGAACAAGCTTCGCGGAACGTTCAATGCAGTAGCTGTTAAAGCTCCTGGATTTGGTGATCGTCGTAAAGCAATGCTTGAAGACATTGGTACACTAACTGGTGCTGAAGTTATCACTGAAGACCTTGGTCTTGATCTGAAACAAGCGAACATCACTCAGCTTGGTCGCGCTTCTAAAGTTGTTGTAACGAAAGAAAATACAACAATCGTAGAAGGTTCTGGCGAAACAGACAAGATTGCTGGTCGCGTAAACCAAATCAAAGCTCAGCTTGAAGAAACAACTTCTGAGTTCGATAAAGAAAAGCTTCAGGAACGCCTTGCTAAGCTTGCTGGCGGCGTAGCTGTCATCAAAGTTGGTGCGGCAACTGAAACTGAATTGAAAGAGCGTAAACTTCGCATTGAAGATGCTCTTAACTCAACTCGCGCAGCGGTTGAAGAAGGAATCGTATCTGGTGGTGGTACAGCGCTAGTGAACGTCGTTAAGGCTGTTCAAGCTGTTGAAGCAACTGGAGACGAAGCAACTGGCGTTAAGATCGTTCTTCGTGCTCTTGAAGAGCCAATCCGTCAGATTTCTCACAATGCTGGTCTTGAAGGGTCTGTTGTGGTTGAACGTCTTAAAGGCGAAAAAATCGGTGTTGGCTTCAACGCCCTTACTGGTGAATGGGTAAACATGGTTGACGCTGGTATCGTTGATCCAACTAAAGTTACACGTTCTGCTCTACAAAATGCAGCATCCGTATCTGCGATGATTCTTACTACTGAAGCAGTAATCGCTGACAAGCCTGAAGAAAATGCAGGCGGCGGTGGCATGCCTGATATGGGCGGCATGGGTGGAATGGGCGGTATGGGCGGCATGATGTAAATCTACTCCAAATTTCTTGTTACATCATGAATTTGGAGCGTTCATACTCTCGTTGTAGCCGAATAGCTAATTGATTTTAGTAAGTTCAAAATTATTAAAGGCTTGCCATAAGGTTTTATACTTATGGCAAGCCTTTTTATATTAGCTCAATGATGTAGAGAAAGGATAGTTGGATATAAATCATCCTCTTCCAATTTAGTTAATAAAAGTAGCGGTGATATGGCTAAAATATTCTCACTACCTGTTTTGGTATGAAGAAAAAGTTGTTTCTGAAATGAGAACTTAGAATTTTCTACCGACAGAACATAATAAATAACCTTCAAATAAATGCTTGTCGATATTAGGAAGAGCATTATAAAATTCTTGAATAATGTTAGCTGCATAGTTGCATTCGTATAGAGATCCAAATTGTTCAACGGATACATCAAAACCTATAGAATATTCCCTAAGTAAGTGTAATCCAGCATCTCTAAATTGGTTATCAAGTGACACAACAGGGTATTCTTCTCCGTAAATCCATCTGTCTTGTGATTCTAATGTCTGCTTCCATATCCGATATAACAGACATTTGGCATTAGGATTCATCGTAAGTATTAATCCGTTTGTTTTACAAATTCTTGTCATTTCCTTTAATATATTTACTTGTTCAGAGTAAGAGAAATGCTCAAGTACTCCTGAGTTAAAAACAATATCATAAGAATGATTTGGTCGCTCGATTTCTCTTATGTCACCACATATGAAGTCAGCTTCTATCTGATTGTTATTGTACATTTTCTTCATCTTTTCTATAGCTATCATACTGTAATCTACTAATGTTACTTGAGCTCCTAATTTAGCTAATTGTAAACTAGATGTTCCTGTCCCAGCCCCAGCTTCTAATATCTTTAAATTTTCAACTCGAAAATTTGAGTTTTCGATTATTGCATCCACTACACATTTGAAAAATACATTTTCGTCTAAATCTCCTTGATTACTCCAGATCGAATCCCATATGTCTTTGTGCCCCAATTCCATTCACCTCTTAGATAGAATTTATAGAACAACTTCCTTCATATTTTAAGAACATCTCCGTTTGAATTTATGGACTGAGATTTACTCTGAACATCCTATGTTCGATTGGCAAGCAGTATGACTTTTTTCTCCGTTGTTACAAGCATTTTTTAGTAATGGAAGTCCTGTGGCGATCATCTTCGGTATCGGCGGGACGATTGTAATTTTGATTTGAAAGCGCTGAGTTGTGATTGTGGCTTTTTTATTCGGTGCATTAATCGAAGGGGTTGCGGGATTTGGTACTCCAGCGGCCATAACTGGACCACTGTTGGTGGCGTTAGGCATTAAACCAATGGCGGCAGCGATAATTGCTCTTATTGCAGATAGTTCAGCGGTATCTTATGGTGGGGTAGGAACTTCGATTCAAGCAGGGCTTAGTCATCTACCAGACGCAGGTTTATCTTTTTATCAAGATACCTGTGTTCAGATTGCTTTCTTCAATTTATTTGCCGGTACGTTTAATCAATTTATATTGGTAGTGGTGTTAACGATTTTCTTCCGTAAGAAGAAAGGTTGGAAAGATGCAATCAAGATGCTACCATGGACATTATTCATTGGACTTATTTATACATCATCAGCTTTGCTATACGGGCTAAACCTTACGTAAGTTTAATAAACTTACGAAAGGTTTTTTCTCTATAGTGAAAAAAAGAATAATCAGTCTCAAGACGGAGGTGATTTCAAACCACAGGTCATCGTCTTCATGTGCTGTTTTTCGATACACTTAAGCTATCAAAAAAGCAGAGGTGTTGGGGATGGCGTTAAATGAGACGGTACTAAAAGAAACAGATCGCTTAGCAAAGAGTAAACCTGAATCAATATTTAGAAATCGCAATTTTTTACTTCTTTGGACGGCAGCATTTTTATCTAGTTTTGGAATCTCTTTTTTTCTTTTTTCGGAAAGCTGGTATATCGTAAATGTTTTAAATCTTGAAGCTTCACTTGGTCTTATCTATATTGCATCGAGCATTCCGAGACTGTTATTTATGATTATCAGTGGAACGGTTGCTGATCGGATGAGTAAAACGAAAATTATGTTCCTATCCGATTTTTCGAGAGGGATTTTACTTGGTGGGCTTGTTCTCTGGTTTATCTTTGGTGATGTGACGCTCTGGACGTTTGTGGGAGTTGCTTTCTTCTTTGGAATCCTCGATGCGTTTTTCTGGGCAGCAGAGAGTGCAGTCATCCCATCCATAATACGAAAAGAAAATCTGACCAGGGGTAATTCAATTATTCAAATGACAAACCAAGCTTCTTTTATCATTGCTCCGATGCTGGCTGGATTATTGATTGCTTTTGGAAGCTATGAAATTGTGTTTACGATAACGGCGATCATGCTTTTTCTTGGTAGCATGCTCATTTATCTTATGAAGGTTCCAAAGCAAGCAGTGGAACAGGAGACAAGCGAGCAATCTTTTTTTGAAACATTTAAAGAGGGGCTACTCTATGTAAAGGAATCAAGAGTTTTAGTCGTTGTCCTGCTTACAACGGTCTTTATGAATTTATTTCTAGTTGGCCCAATGTCAATGGGACTCCCTCTTTTTGTAAAGACAATCCTGAATGGTGATGCGATGACGTTTAGTTTGTTAGAGGCTGGAGCTGCAGTTGGGATGTTAATAGGCTCTATTATTGTGGGCATTCTTAACTTAACGAAAAAGCGGGGAAAGGTCGCGTTACTTGCTCTCATCTTCTCAGGTCTAGCTTTTGTGGGGCTGAGTTTCTCGACAGAACTTTGGGTGAGTATTCTCATGCTTGTGATTTTTGGTGCGTGTCTTTCTGGAAGTAACATTCCTTTTCTATCTGCTATCCAGGGAATGATTGAAGAAAAGGTATTAGGACGTGTAATGGGACTGATCTCGCTTGCTTCAATGGGGCTTATTCCGGTCAGCTATGCCATGACGGCCCTTCTGCTTTCTACAGGGATCGGCATCAATCATATTATGGCTGGTGGAGCCATGTTAGTTGTTCTATATGCGTGCTTCGTTTACATGAAATTTCATGAGTTAAGAAACGTAGATTAAAACAATGTGGTAAAAGGTTTGTATCGTAGATTATTCTCCGTCATCATTTAAGATGATGGAGTTTTTAAATTAGATAATAACCTAAAAAATTCAAATTAGGGTTTGGATTTAGTGAATTGGGGAACCGCACTATATAAGATTCTACATATAGCTATATTGGGAGGAATTGCTGTGAGCGAGGACAATAAGAAAAAAGAGCAGTTAGAGAAATACAGCACGGATGATAAAGGGAAAATGACGACGAATCAGGGACAAAAAGTTTCAGAAGATGAATTTTCTCTTAAAGCTGGTGAGCGCGGTCCCACATTAATGGAAGACTTTCATTTTAGAGAAAAAATGACTCACTTTGACCATGAGCGTATTCCTGAACGTGTCGTGCATGCGAGAGGCTTCTCTGCCCATGGTGAATTTGAAGTGTACGATTCTTTAGAAGAGTATACAGATGCTGAATTTCTTAAAGATCCATCAAGGAAAACACCTGTATTTGTTCGATTTTCAACGGTGGCAGGTTCAAAAGGTTCTTCAGAAACAGTTCGCGACGTAAGAGGATTTTCAACTCGCTTCTATACAGATGAAGGGAACTTTGATTTAGTAGGGAATAATATTCCGGTGTTTTTTATTCAGGATGCCATTAAATTCCCGGATTTGATCCATGCGGTAAAGCCTGAACCGCATAACGGTGTGCCACAAGCTGCTTCCGCACATGATACGTTCTGGGACTTTATTGCTAACAACCAAGAGTCAGCACACATGGCTTTATGGGCGATGTCAGACAGAGCTATTCCTAGAAGCTTCCGTATGATGGAAGGCTTTGGAGTTCATACTTTCCGTTTTGTCAATGCGAAAGGAGAATCGCATTTCATTAAATTTCACTGGAAACCAAAGTTAGGAGTCCACTCATTAGTTTGGGATGAAGCTCAAAAGCTTTCAGGAAAAAATGCCGATTTCCATCGTGGTGATTTATATGAATCGATTGAAAATGGTGATTATCCTGAATGGGAGCTAGGGGTGCAAATCATTAAAGAAGAAGATGAGTTCAATTTTGATTTTGATATCTTGGATCCAACAAAGCTTTGGCCCGAAGAGGAGATTCCTGTAAAAATCGTTGGGAAAATGACGCTAAATCGAAACGTGGAAAATGTTTTTGCTGAGAATGAACAGGTTGCTTATCATCCAGGTAACGTCGTAAAAGGTATCGACTTTTCGAATGATCCGCTACTTCAAGGACGTTTGTTCTCGTATACGGATACACAAATCAACCGATTCGGAAGTGCGAATCATCATGAATTGCCAATCAATAAACCAGTCTGTCCGTTCCATAATAACCAACGAGATGGGTTTATGCGACAAACGATTAATAAAGGACAAGTAAGCTATCATAAAAATTCTCTTGCTGATAATGAACCAGAGCCAGCTTCAGAGGAAGAAGGCGGATACGTACATTACCAGGAGAAGATAGATGGACACAAAGTGCGTGCGCGCAGTGAGAGTTTCAAAGACCATTTCTCTCAGGCAACCTTATTCTGGAACAGCATGAGTGGTGTGGAGAAAGAACATATTAAGAATGCATTTAGTTTTGAGCTTGGGAAAGTCGGAAGTAAATCTGTGCAGCAACAAGTGGTAGATATGCTCTCAAATGTGAATCTAGAATTAGCGCAATCCGTTGCTCAGAACATTGGAGCTAAAGAACCAGAACAAGGCGGTTCAGAGGTGACTAAGAAATCTCCGGCGCTGAGTCAGATGAACACATCGTTCAGTCCTGACACAAGAAAAGTTGGCGTAATTGTTGATGATGGATTTAATGGAAAAGAGCTCATCCACGTACTTAACGAGCTAAAAGAAAAAGGTATTCAACCAGAGTTAATCAGTGACAAGCTTGGTGTGAAAAAAGCGACTGATGGAGCAGAAGCAGAGATTGACCATACGTTCCTCACAAGTGAATCTGTGTTGTTTGATGCGATTTATGCAGTTGGTGGAAATCAGGAAAATAAGGGATTCTATCAATCAGCTAATTACTTCATTAATGAAGCATTCTCGCACTTTAAACCAATTGGCGGGACACATGAAGGTATGAATTGGCTTGAGAATAACGATATAATAGGTAAGCCAGGTGTGGTTACTGGTAAAGACATGGATGCATTTGTGAAAGAGTTTAGTGAAGCGATAGCGACTCATCGCCATTGGGATCGAGAGTTAGTATGACGATAGAGAATAAGATAAAGAAAAGGTAGCCCAGCGGGCTACCTTTTCACGTTTTATCTCTTCAACATGCCATGAGGATCAATAACAAACTTCTTCGAGACCCCACTATCAAACTCATTATACCCCTGAGGGGCTTCATCAAGACTGATAACGGTTGCATTTACGGCCTTTGCAATGTCGGCTTTACCGTTTAGAATCGCCATCATCTACTTATGTACTCACCTCGTTATAATAATTTGAAGATTGGCAATTCTTTGGATGCTACTCTCTGCAAACCATTTTCCCTTTTTTAACCAGAACGAAACAGATCAATCTGAATGCTCGAGTCGTTCAACATGCATGATTCAATTTCCACAATTACACACAGGGGAAATGAAAATATAGGAAAACTCGCTACTTACTAACGTGTACTTTACTTTTTTTGATACAATAAGGTTATGAGTATTCAGACATTTACTCTTTCTAGATCAATGGCAAAATGATAGGAAAAGATACCTATTTTCACGATAAATACACATGATAAAAGACTATTGGAGGAATCAGCTATGAGTTCATCGTACCAGTTTGATGCGTATCAACCAGCTGTTAAACAAGTTATTGAGAATATTGAGAAGGTGATGGTAGGGAAGCGGGATGTAACTGAACTTAGTTTAGTTGCCTTGCTTGCTGGAAGTCATGTTCTACTAGAAGATGTACCCGGTGTAGGGAAAACGATGATGGTTCGTGCCCTTGCGAAGTCTGTTGGCGCCCAGTTCAACAGAATTCAATTCACACCAGATCTTCTACCTTCTGATTTAACCGGCGTTTCGATTTTCAACCAAAGAGAAATGAAATTTGAATTTCGAAAAGGACCGCTGCTTGGAAATATCGTACTAGCAGATGAAATCAATCGAACGTCACCGAAAACACAGTCAGCTCTTCTAGAAGGAATGGAAGAAGGGAGTGTAACGGTTGATGGAGAAACGCATATTCTTCCACAGCCGTTTTTTGTTATGGCGACGCAGAATCCTATTGAATATGAAGGAACATACCCACTACCAGAAGCCCAGCTTGATCGTTTTCTTTTAAAACTTCGGATGGGATATCCTACACCTGAAGAAGAGCTTGAAGTCTTAAACCGTACGGAGCATGCTCACCCAATCGATTCTATTGGAACAGCGCTTGAACTTGAGGAATTGCTAGCAATGCAGCAAAAAGTAAAAGAAGTGTTTGTAGAAGGCTCTGTTAAGCAATATATCATTGATATCGTAAATAGAACGCGAAATAATACGTCAGTTTATCTTGGCGCAAGTCCACGGGGGTCACTGTCTTTAATGAAAGCATGTCAGGCTTATGCGTTCATGCGCGATCGTGATTACGTTTTACCTGATGACGTGAAATTCCTTGCGCCATATGTGTTGTCCCATCGTATTATCTTGAAATCAGAGGCAGCCTTTGAAGGACAGAAGCCAGAAGAGATTATTAAAGAGATTATTCATCGCGTCAGGGTGCCTCTTCGGAGGGAAGAGAAAGTGAAATGAGGGATAAGCTTGCGAACAATCGAGTGTTAAAGTTCTTCTTTTTAGCACTGCTCTTTCTCATTACCTTCTCGTATGCGATGTTTCAAGGTGGCTTCGTTAGCTGGTTTCTCTTCTATAGCTTTTTGCCCTTCGCGATTTATTCACTTCTTCTCCTTTTTTATCCTCTAACCGGAATGAAAATGACGCGGACGATCAGTCATACGGAATTAACAGATGGACAGGAGCTTACAGTAACGATTCATGTAGAGAGAAAGAGTCATTTTCCGCTTTTCTACCTGGTTGTAGAAGATGTACTTCCAGAGCGGCTCTTTCCGCTTGCGAAAGAGTCATCATCACGCTATCAAAAGCGTTCACTCGCTTTGCTACTACCAATGTTCAGAAAAGAACTGTCATTTAGCTATTCGATTAAGTCAATTCCAAGGGGAGAATATCACTTCAAAAAGTTGCGTTGTAAAACTGGTGATATGTTTGGATTTGTGCAGCATGAGAAATCTGTGGACCATGATCAGTCAATCTTTGTTCTCCCAAGTTATCAGGAAATTTCATGGGTGCCATATAACCAACAGTTATCTGGAACAAGACCTTCGCCAAGGAAAGCTGATTTAGATTATTCAACGGCTGTTAGTGTGCGTGATTATGTACCAGGTGACAAGCTCTCATGGATTGATTGGAAAGCAACGGCGAGAGGATCAAAGCTCGTAACAAAACAATTTGAACAACAAATTAGCCAGGATTATATGGTATTCCTTGATCGAGAAGTAAATCACTATGGAACTGAGGAGTCACCATTGTTTGAGAAGGCGGTGCGTCTGGCTGCTTCAGTGACCAACGCGGCATTAAAGCAGAATGCCATGATTGGATTGGTTTCATCTGGTAAAGATCACTCAGTGCTTAGTATTAACGGGGGAAAAGCACAGCGAAGAAGAGTATTTCATCACCTTGCCCGCGTCCAGGCAAATGGGACAACATCGTTCGATACGGTTGTGAAGAGGGAGGCACATCATTTCCCAGCAGGTACAGGAGTTTTGATGATTAGTCCATCCCTTGATGGCGCATTCACTTCTACTTTGAAAGAGCTCGTTGCTCGTAAGGTTCAGGTGGAGTTTTTCTATGTCACGGAGCACATCAAATTAGAGCAACAAGCAGAGCTTAACCAGCTTGCTCAATACGGAATTAGAGCTCACGCGATTGTTGGTGATTCATTTAATGATGAGTTAAAGGGAGGTGGGAAGCGTGCAACAAGTTAATGAAAAAACAGACTGGCTGTATTCGCTTCTCCTCTATGGACTTGGATTTCTCTTATTCTGGGAATGGTTAAAGCCGCTTACGGTCATTTCAGATACTGGCCAGACGGAAATTTTTATACTGTTCACAGCTTTTCTATTTTTGCTTTCGTACTTTCAATTGCCATTCTGGTTATCATTTCCGATAAAAGGCGTAGCGTTAATATATGCGCTCCATGCGATGTTTTTCCCGGGGCCATTTTTTGATTTTCTATGGCTCGATTATTTTGTCTCAGATTTTTCTAAGAATATGAGTCTTTTATTTGCTACGAACTTTGATGGGCTATCAAATGTTTTCAGGACTTTCCTGTTTTTCATTCTTTTGTGGCTCATCAGCTATTTAATGCAATATTGGCTCATCCAAACGAGAAGGATCTTTTTGTTCCTGCTTGTAACGATTGTATACATTTCTGTAATTGATACATTTACTGTCTACAATGCGGATAGTGCAATTATTCGAATCGTTGTTATTGGATTTATCCTACTGGGCTTACTGCAAATTCTGCGTATTCAAGAACAGGAGGGTGTTACTTTTTCGAAAGGGCGGTTCCCTGTTTACTGGCTCATTCCCCTAGTCATTATCATTGCTTTCTCTTCCTTGTTTGGCTACATAGCACCAAAAGCTGAACCACAATGGGCAGATCCGGTGCCGTTTCTGAAAAAGACAACCGGTAACGATGATGGTGATGGTAAGTACGGTAACGGTATCAGTAAGATTGGTTATGGGGAGGATGATTCTCGTCTTGGTGGCCCTTTCGTTATGGATGATACACCGGTCTTTACGGCAGCTATTAAAGATCGAGGTTACTGGCGTGTTGAATCGAAAGATAGATATACAGGAAAGGGCTGGGAATCGTCAGTAGTAGATCGAGTTCCTTTCGAAGGCAGTACGGAAACACTTTATGAAGATAGTGTAGAGGTAGAAGCATTTGATACAAAAATTAATATGAGCGGAAACGAGGAGTTTGACTTTATTATTCACCCCGGTCAGGTAACGGATATCCAGACTGGAGCGGATGTTCAATTTCTTGAGAATCCTCTGACAGGGAAGGTGTTTACACGAAATCTCGGAGAGTCGATCGTGTTAGATAATTATAATCTTGACTACGAATCTCCTACTTTTTCAGAAGAGCTTTTGAGGGAAGCGCCTACTGACTATACAGACCAAATGAAGAAGACCTACCTTCAATTGCCTGAGACCCTCCCTTCAAGAGTAGGAGGGCTTGCTCAAGAGATTACAGCCGATGAAAATAATCCTTACGACAAAGCGAGGGCAATTGAAAGCTATTTTGTTGGGAATGGGTATGTGTACGAAACGACGGATGTAGCCATTCCGGGTGAAAACGAAGACTATGTTGATCAGTTTTTATTTGAGAAAAAGCTTGGGTATTGCGATAACTTTTCAAGCTCGATGACCGTTCTTCTTAGAAGTCTTGGTATACCTGCGCGCTGGGTGAAGGGATTTACAGAAGGAGAATTTGTCGAGGGAGCTGGAGACTACCGTGAATATGAGATCACGAATAACAATGCTCACTCCTGGGTGGAAGCGTACTTTCCTGGCATCGGATGGGTTCCATTTGAACCAACTCGTGGCTTTTCTAATCAGGCTGATTTTGTAAATGACTATAATACCGATGAATCAACAAACTCGGAAACACCAGATCCTGTTAAGCCTGAAGAAGATCAGCCTCAACAGCAACAAACTCCTGAACAGCAGGCTTCATCGGGCTCATCATCATTTTCATTCGAGTGGACAACCTGGCATACAATCGGTCTTGTCCTTATCCTTCTCGTTCTCGGATATGTTGCCTTTAAGAACTATAAAAAATGGTTGAAGCGTATTGTCATTTCTCGATATAAGAGAAGAGATGATGGCAAAGCGCTTTCTGAGGCATATTTCCGACTTCTGTGGTTGCTTGAACTTCATGGGATTAAGCGCGGTGCTGATCAGACCCTGCGTGAATATGCTGTTCAAGTTGATCGGAAACTTGAGACGAAGGATATGAGGGAATTGACGAGGCACTATGAGGAGAATTACTATCGCGGGAAAACGAATGATAAATCGTGGAGTGAAATGAAGGAATTGTGGGAAAATTTAATTAAAAAGATGGAATCTTGACCGCTGTATAGCCGGTTGATAGAATGAATCCATAGTTTGAACAGCAAGTTGTAACCTTCGTATATCCCTGGGAATAAGGCCCAGAAGTCTCTACCGGATCACCGTAAATGATCTGACTATGAAGGCAGATACTCCTAGTAAAAGCCAGGATTCTGCCTTTGTACCATGGCAGAGTACTGGCTTTTTTTATATGACCTGGGATGAAAGAGATCGGAAAGCTGGACAATCCTCCGTTTATCGCTCGAATTTGGGCAATGCTAGTAGAGACTAATATAGAAGTGAGGGAATTAGATGTTAGAAGAACAGGAATCCATTATTGTCCTCGATTTTGGCGGACAGTATAATCAATTAATTGCAAGACGTATTCGTGACCTTGGTGTATTCAGTGAGTTGCATCCGAACACCATCACGGCAGAAGAAGTGAAGAAGATTAACCCTAAAGGGATCATCTTCTCAGGTGGGCCGAACAGCGTATATGGTGAAGGCGCGCCGCGCTGCGATGAAGAAATTTTTGAACTTGGCATTCCGGTTCTTGGCATCTGTTACGGTATGCAGCTGATGACACATCACTTTGGTGGAAGTGTTGAAGCAGCGAAACATCGTGAATATGGTAAGGCTATGCTAACAATCAAGGATAAATCTCCATTATATGATGGTCTGCCAGAAGAGCAGTCCGTATGGATGAGTCACGGTGATCTGGTTAAGGCTCCGCCTGAAGGGTTTGAAGTGGCCGCTACTAATCCATCTTGTCCAGTTGCGGCAATGAGCGATGCTTCTCGTCACCTATACGGCGTTCAGTTCCATCCGGAAGTTCGTCACACTGAACACGGAAATGAACTATTGAATAACTTTGTCTATAAAGTGTGTGAGTGTGAAGGAAACTGGTCAATGGAAAACTTCATCGATGAACAGATCAATGAAATCCGTGAAGCTGTTGGCAATAAAAAAGTTCTATGTGCTCTTAGCGGTGGGGTTGACTCTTCTGTAGTTGCTGCACTTATTCATAGAGCCATCGGTGATCAGTTAACTTGTATGTTCGTCGATCACGGCCTTCTCCGTAAAGATGAAGCGGATAGCGTTATGAAAACATTTGGTGAAGGATTTGAAATGAATCTTATCAAAATAGATGCTGCTGATCGCTTCCTAACAAAGTTGAAAGGCGTTACGGATCCAGAGAAGAAGCGTAAAATCATCGGAAATGAATTTATTTATGTATTTGAAGAAGAGTCCGAAAAGCTTGAAGACATGTCTTTCCTTGCTCAAGGGACACTTTACACAGATATCGTAGAAAGTGGAACAGCAACTGCCCAAACGATCAAATCTCACCATAATGTTGGCGGACTTCCTGAAGATATGAAGCTTGATCTGATTGAACCGTTGAACATGTTATTCAAAGATGAAGTTCGTAAAGTTGGTACAGAGCTTGGGCTACCAGACGAAATCGTATGGAGACAGCCATTCCCAGGACCGGGCCTTGGCATTCGTGTGATTGGAGAAGTGACAGAAGAGAAATTGAAAGTGGTTCGTGAATCTGATGCGATTCTTCGTGACGAAATTAAAAAAGCGGGACTCGATCGTGATATCTGGCAATATTTCACCGCGCTTCCTGATTTCCGTAGCGTAGGGGTCATGGGGGATGCAAGAACTTATGACTATACAATTGGTGTTCGTGCAGTAACGTCGATCGATGGGATGACATCTGACTGGGCCCGTATACCATTTGAAATCCTTGAAATCATCTCCACTCGAATTGTGAATGAAGTGGATCATGTGAACCGGGTAGTGTACGACATTACTTCTAAGCCACCAGCTACGATAGAATGGGAATAAACACGAACAAAATCATAAATATTATATAAAACGTTCGTGTTTTGTGTTGACGAAGCAGCGATTAGCTGATACACTACAAAAGTAAATAAATTGAACGAAAATCCATCGTATAACATCGGGAATAAGGCCCGAAAGTCTCTACCAGGTTACCGTAAATAACCTGACTACGAAGGAAACAGAGGGACCCGTTAAACGCCCGGCTCATGAAGCAGGTGAAAAACGATCATCTCTTTTCCTATTAGTCCGCTCCGGGTAGAGAACCCGGAGCTTTTTTCTTTTTATGAATAGTTCACCTTAATTAATAAAGAATAAGCAGAGGTAACTGAACTGGTAGATCAGATGGATGAAAGGGAATAAGGGGGAATTAAGAAATGGATCGTTTTTTTCGCTTTCAAGAGCATAATACAACATACAGAAAAGAAACCATTGCAGGACTAACGACGTTCTTATCAATGGCTTATATTCTATTTGTTAACCCGGCCGTTCTGGCTGATGCTGGAATGGATCAGGGAGCTGTCTTTACCGCAACAGCACTTGCTGCTGCGCTTGGTACATTAATTATGGGTGTTCTAGCAGGTTATCCGATTGCACTCGCACCTGGAATGGGACTGAACGCTTTCTTTACCTATTCTGTTGTAACGGTTATGGGTGTTCCGTGGGAAACGGCGCTCGCAGGGGTACTTGTTTCAGGAATTATTTTTATTATTATTACGATATTTAAAATTAGAGAAATGATTATTAATGCGATCCCGATGGAATTGAAATACGCAGCAGCAAGCGGAATCGGACTTTTCATTGCATTTATCGGTCTTCAAAGTGCTGGGATTGTCCAGAACAACGATTCGACGCTTGTCCAATTGGGAGATCTTCTAGCGGGACCAACGCTACTTGCAGTATTCGGCTTGATCATAACCGTTATCCTTATGGTTCGTAATGTCACTGGTGGCATTTTCTACGGAATGGTCATCACAGCGATCGTTGGAATGGTGTTCAATCAGGTTCCCCTGCCAACTGGGATTGTCGGGAGTGTTCCAAGTCTTGCGCCAACGTTCGGTGTTGCGTTTGGACACCTTGGTGATTTATTTACGATCGATATGCTTGTCGTTGTTCTTACGTTCCTATTCGTAGATTTCTTTGACACAGCAGGTACGTTGATTGCAGTCGCTACTCAGGCTGGAATTATGAAGGACAACAAGTTACCAAGAGCGGGTAAAGCGTTGTTTGCTGATTCATCTGCGACAGTTCTTGGTGCGATCCTTGGTACATCAACTACAACAGCTTATATTGAATCTTCATCAGGAGTAGCAGCAGGTGGGCGAACAGGATTCACATCCGTTGTCACAGCAGGTTTCTTTATTTTAGCTCTATTCTTTTCACCACTATTAGCCGTCGTAACCCCTTCTGTTACGGCGCCGGTACTGATTATAGTAGGTGTATTGATGGTTGGCGTATTAGGAAACATCGAGTGGAAGCGATTTGAAATTGCGGTTCCGGCTTTCCTAACCATCGTTGCCATGCCGCTAACATACAGCATCGCAACAGGAATTGCGCTCGGGTTCGTTATGTACCCGATCACAATGGTCGTGAAAGGTGAAGGTAAGAAAATTCATCCGATCATGTATGTATTGTTCTTTGTCTTCATCGCATATTTTGTGTTCTTAGCATAGTGTTTAATGCTGGAGCAGCCGAGCAATCGGCTGCTTTTTTGTATTATTTAAGGAGAAAGTAACGGTGGGAAATCTAGATATGCTGTCTATCGGCGTTAGGAAATATGGATGAATATGATGAAAAGGAGTTTCGCATTGAATAAATTAGGGTAATTGTAATGAAAATATTAATGGATTTTTTTAGAAAAAATGGTAAATCAAATAACTTAAATTGGAACAAAGTGGTTTGTTTTTAGGTCTTTAGTATATGTTCATCTGCAATTGAGTTTTGGAAAAAACGGTGACTTTTGAACGAATCGACACAAAATTGGTATTAAGTCCTAATTCTCGTACAATTATTGGGATTTGTGTGCGAATATAACAATGTATGAAATCCTATCAAGTGTTAAAGGAGTCGTTATGAAAATCATACTGGATGAATCACTGGGCTTAGCCTCGCTCGAGAGTGAGATAGTGAGAATCAAACCTCTCAAACTACAAAAAACTGACCATCTCGAAGGTTTTCTTAAAAGAGCTGATCATAAGCCGTTAATTTCAAAAAAAATCGCAGTTGCAAAACGGAAGCAAGAAGAAGAAATCTCTTATTTCATCGACGAATTTCCTCCTGGTAGCAGAATGATTTATTTCTATGATTCTTTCATACAGCCAGAGGATGAACTTAATAAGCTAACAAATTGGCTTATGAATGAAAGGTGTTTGATCCCTGTACCTGCACCAAAAAACAGGGCGCTTCTCTATATGCTTGTAGAAGAGGTTCAATCATTAACGGATCCAACAAAGCAAGAAGTAGAGAAATGGGTAGATCGCATAATTAGATCTGTATCAACTGCCATAGTCACTCCCAGGCCAAACGTTTTCGCGAATAGGGGAGTTCTACATACATATCGGCAGCCGAAAAAAGAGTTATACAAACGAGCCGTTTGGAACAAGAAAAAGTTCGTAGTTGAAGAAACTGGAAAGCTTTTCGATGTTTGGAAGTCAATTGCTGATAAGAAAGAAGGAACCGAACTGTGGGTCGTAAAGAAAGGCATACAGGATTCCTTGCCATCTGACCGCGAGCTAACGATATCGAGTTATCACCTACCAGTTAATATTCCATTTATCCATACAGCTCTTATTCATACCACTAACCGATGGAGTGAATCTTATGATTGATGCAAAACGAAAAGCGCTGATTTTTCTAACACTTGCTTTTATTTTAGCTGTTATTGCAGCTGGCTTTATATTAAATCAAATCCGAATAGCTCAGGAATCGCTAGGTGAGACAGTAAAAGTTGCTGCTGCGGGTTCTGATATCAGATCTTACACTTCCCTTGATAAAGGTGACATTGAGTGGATAGAGATGCCAAAGAGCAGTCAGGTTTCTTCATTCATTCAAGATGAACAAGATCTTGAAGAAGCAATTGCTGTTGTCAATCTGAAAGATGGGGACCTTTTAACAAAGAACATCGTACGGAAAAAACTTGATATTCCAGCTGAGAATCGAGTTGTCTGGTTAAATCCGACCTCGAATGTTCTGATCGATCAAGCCATTACTGAAGGGGATCTAGTTGATGTATATTCGGTCATGGAAATGAAAGAAGGCGTGACAACAGAGCGGTTACTTGAAAATGTCTCGGTTGTTCAACAAGAAAAAATAGAATCAAAGGATCAAGATGAAGAATCGTTTGGTCCTGCGATCAGGGTTTCTTTAACTCTTGATGAAGCTGAAAAGTTAATTTATGCACAGAACGCCGCAAAGCAAATTCGCGTTCTTCGTGTTAATCAAATTGCTGCTGAAGCAGAACAGGCTAAAGCAAAAAAAGCAGCTGCAGAAGCTGAAGTAAAGAAAAAGGAAGAAGAAAAAGCTGCTGAAGAGAAGAAAAAAAAGGAAGAAGAAGCTAAAAAACAAGAAGAAAAAAAGGACGATAAAGATGGTGAGTAAGAAAAGGAGTCGAATGATGTGAATTCGTCATATAAAGCATTAATCCTATCAAAGAAACCAGATCTGATTGAATCAATAAAAAAGAAGCTTTCTGAGGAAGAGATCCAGATCGTGACACAAGAGGAATGGACCCGCTCTTTCTCTGAATCGTTTCATTTTTATTTTGTAGAGAGTTCTGAACTTGAATCAATGGAAGGAATCTCTATTTCTTCTTCAAGTTTCGTTATTGGGATAACTGAAAATCGATCTTTTGAAGAAGGGAGAAGATGGGTCAAAGCAAATGCATATGATGTCTTGCTATATCCGGAAGAAATAAACAGACTGGATCCAATTATGATCGACCTGCAAAATCGTCTCGAACAAAGTCAACAATCGTTTGGTGATGATACAGGAAATGGATTCGTTCATGCTTTTTACAGCGCTAAAGGCGGTAGTGGGACAACCCTACTTTCAATCCTAACAGCACAGTCTTTGCGAGTGCATCATGATCAGAGAGTGATAGTTATTGATTTAAATGCACAGTTTGGTGGGGTTGAAACGGCATTAGGCCTTGAATTCTCAAGGTCGTATTACGATTTGCAGCCAGTTCTTCAAGAACTTTCGCTACATCATATTGAAAACATTGCGATTAGAGATGAGCGAACCGGTGTCCATGTTTTACCTGGACCTGCAAATCCTGCAAAAGCAGAAGAGTTAAGTGAAGAATTAATTTCCAAAATCATTCGCACGTGTCGGGCACATTTTGATCATGTCGTGCTTGATTTACCTTCAGCCATTAACACGATTAGCTTTACAGGTTTAACAGAAGCAACAGTCATTCATTATATTTTAACACCGGATAGTCTTGGTCTTCGTTCGTACAAGCATGCGATGGAGTTATTTGAGAGTTTCCAACTAGGAGTTCGCGACAATCGTCTATCATTGATTTTAAATCGTACTCATCCAAAAGGAGAGCTCACTGAAAAAGATTTAAACAAGCTTCTCTCAAAGGAGATCACGGCTTCTATAAGGTCTGATTATTTTGCATTACAACCACTTTTAAATATGGGCGAACCGTTTTATAAAAAGAAAAATGACCGAGGACAGTCAAAAGCAACGAAGGATATGAAACTCTTTGTTGATAAAGTTTTGATGTAGAGGTGGTGAGGAGATGTCCTGGTTACAGCGAGCATCCAATCAAACTGTTCCTGAGTCCGTTCAAAAGAGAGAATGGAATATTAGAAATAGCCCTGAAGAAAAATGGGTAAGGCATTATAAAAATCGGCTCATCAAAGAAGCGAATCTTGAGTCGATTACAACGCTACCACCTACAGAACGTAAACACACGATTGAACGTCTTGTCAAACAGATGATAGATGATGAGAAAGTTATTATTCCCAGTCAGGAAATGGAGCGTATTATTCGGCAGATTATTAACGAATCTGTTGGATATGGACCACTGGAAGCCTTGCTTCAGGATGACGGGATCACGGAGATTATGGTCAATGGTGCGAGCGAAGTGTATATCGAACGTGGCGGAAAGATGGAAGAAACGGACATCCAATTCAAAGATGATCAGCACATCCGACATATTATTGATCGCATCATAGCACCACTGGGAAGACGTATTGATGAAAGTTCGCCGATGGTAGATGCACGACTACCTGATGGAAGCCGTGTCAATGCTGTTATTCCACCTATTTCACTCGATGGCCCATCGATCTCCATTCGAAAATTCAACAAAACACCTTTTACACTTGAAGATCTTCAGAATTTCGGAACTTATACGGAGGAGATGGGGGAATTTCTTCAAGCGGCAGTAAAAGCAAAAACTAATATTCTCGTCTCAGGAGGAACTGGGAGTGGTAAAACGACATTGCTGAATGTCCTCTCAGACTCAATTCCTATTGGAGAACGTGTTGTCACGATTGAAGATATGGCAGAACTACGTTTCTCTTATGACAACCTTGTTCGATTAGAAGCAAGACCTCCTAACATGGAAGGGAAAGGGGAAGTAACGATTCGTCAGCTTGTGCGGAACGCACTTCGCATGCGTCCTGACCGAATTATCGTCGGTGAGGTTCGTGGTTCTGAAGCCATTGATATGCTCCAGGCCATGAACACTGGCCATGAAGGGTCACTAACAACAGTTCATGCAAACTCACCTAAAGATGCACTTGGTCGCTTGGAAGCGATGGTGATCATGTCCGGTTTACCGATAACAGTCGATATTATACGTGGGTATTTTGTTGGTGCACTTGATCTTATTGTCCAAACTTCTAGACAACCAGATGGTGGACGTAAGATCGTGAGCATTGCTGAAATTACTGAAGTAAATGGAGATATTGAGATCCATGATATTTTTCGATATGTACGAGAAGGTGTTAAATCTGATGGCAGAGTTAAAGGGCATTTCGAGTCTACCGGTTATAGACCAGCTCTTGCGGATCGTTTTAAAGCATACGGTGTGGATGTCTCAGATTCATTGTTCCTTGAGGGGGCATTAGTATGACAGCCGCTATGGTGACACTGAGTGCTGGAATTCTTTCATTCTTCTTGTTTATTTATTACATGTTTCAAAGTCGAAATGCGAAGCAGTCAGTGAAGAAAATAGATGAGTGGTTCGATGGCTCATCCAAAAATAACAGGAAGAGTTTCGTTATCCTGATTGGAGATAGATATGACGAGTCAGAGTTGGCAAGTGATCTAGAAAAGAAGTTAGTTCAGGCAAATATTCGCCTAAAACCATCTGAATACATGGGGATATATTTGCTCGTACTTGCTGTTCTCTGGTTTACAGGGTTCTTTTTACTAGGTCTTCTCCCTTTAATTGCATTACTGATCGCATATATTTTCGTTTGGATCGGTTCAAGACTTCTTTTAAATGCACGTCAGGATAAGTTAAATGAGAGTTTCAATAAGCAACTACCTGAAATTTGTAGGATGATGTCTAATGCGATAAAGGCAGGCCAAACGATCCCGCAGGGAATTGCAATGGTCGGGAACGAGTTGTCAGAGCCTGCTGGTCCGGTGTTTAAGATGATGGATCAGCAACTGAATTTAGGCGATGACATAGAAGAAGTGATGGATCGCTTTAGAGACAGACTTTCTAGCAAAGAAATTTCAATTTTCGTAAGCACAATATTAATTCAAAGGCGAGTTGGTGGTAATCTTGCTGAAGTATTGGATTTAATGGCAGGAACAATAGAAGAACGTGGTCGTGTTCAGAAAGAAATTCGAACGGCAACAGCTGAATCGCGTTCCATCGCCTATATCCTTGTCGTCATGCCTTTCATGATGGCGATCATGATGAATTTATTTATTAAAGGATTTCTAAATGTACTTTTTACAACCTGGGGTTTATTACTCTTTACCGTCTTTGCTCTCATCATGTTCGTAGCGTTTATTTTGATTAAACGGATTTCAAGGATAAGGGTGTAATCAATGAGTTCAATGTTAAGTGTTTATACAGGTTTTCTACTCAGTGCTATTTTATTACTTTTATTAATTGGATTTATTTATCTCTATCTGTTCCTTAGTAAAAAGCATCGACTTGTTGGACAACTAAAAATAGAAGAAGAAGCGAAGCGAAAGCGGAGAGGTTTTAAAGAGAGAGTGAGTGAAAGGCTTACGAAAGTTGCAGAGTATTCTGGGCCAACCGGTGCTAAGTACGCATTTTTCTCAGATCCAGATAAAGATGAAAAGCTATTGATCCAGGCTGGAAATCCTATCGATCTTCGCTTGGAAAGCTTCTATGGTCTTCGCTTTTTTCTTGGGCTATGCGGAATCGTTGTTGGTGTTTTCTACCTTACTCTTGGACTTCCACTTGCCTTCGCGATGTTTCTCTTATTACCGATGGGAGGTTTTTTTGGCCCGAATCTATGGCTGCTTCTCAAGGCTCGAGAACGCCAGGAAATCATCAGTATGATGATGCCTGATTTTCTTGATACAGTCAGCGTGACGCTTCAGGCTGGTGTTGGACTGGACGGAGCGCTTCACCAGGTGACAAAACAATTCGACGGTCCACTTAGCGAAGAAATTGAACGCTTCAATCGAGAAATAGATCTCGGTGTACCAAGGAGCACAGCATATGAGAATTTGATTGAACGGAACTCGTCGAGAGAGCTAGAACTGCTTGTCACTTCACTTATTCAAGGATCAACGCTAGGTGTGCCTGTCTCAAAAACATTCAAAATTCAAGCGGATGATCTACGAGCCACTAGGAGCTTTAAAGCTAAGGAAAAGGCTGCTAAGGCAAGCCCGCAAATTACTCTTGTGACAACATTTTTTGTTTTACCTGGTGTATTTATTTTAATTATTGGATTGTTAGCTCTTAACGTCATTTATAACCCTGGTGCATTTGGTCTTGATACCTTCTTTAATTAGAAGGTTCAAAATATAAAAACAATCATAAGGAGAGGTTCTCATGTTTAACAAATTAGTCATGAAATCAAAGGAAACGATGAATGAGTACGTAAATAATGAAGAGGGAGCGCAGGCTCTTGAATGGGTAGCGTTAGGGTTAGTCGTTCTAGCCGTTATGTCCGCTGTAGCTGCAGCCGTAAGCGGTAACGGTGACGGAATTGCTAACGCAATCGTGGATCGTATCTCTCAAATGATAAGTGATATTTAATCGTCCGATGAGAAAGTTTAGCACTTATTTTAAAAATGAGAAGGGGTCACAGACGATTGAATTCCTCGCTGTGTTCCCTCTTGTTATTGTGGCATTTATGATTATTTGGCAGATGGCGTTAGTCGCATATGCTGTAGTCGTTACAGAAGCCGCTGCTCGCGATGGGGCGAGAGCAGCTTCCGTTGGCGGAAATGCTGCGGAAGTAGCTGAGAAATCGGCCGGAGGATTAAAGTTAACTTCGGTAAATGCTGTTGAATCAGGTGATGATGTCACGGTAACAGTCGTTTCTCGCGTACCGACAGTTTCGATACCAATCGTTGGCAGGATTGAAGTTGATTTTGATGCCGATGCAACTATGCCGATGGAAGATGACGATGATGAAGGACGTTTTCCATGAGACGTTTTATAACGTATTTAAGGAATGAAAGAGGCAACAGTATTCTGATGATTATGGTTGGCTTATTAATTATGTCTATTTTTCTAAGCTTTGCTTTCTTTGACTTCTTTAATGTCTTTATCTCAAAGAGAGTTAGTCAAACGAGTGCTGATTCTGCTGTACTAGCTGCAGCAAAGGAAGCAAAAAAGTCTTATGACGATGAGCTCAAAGATGAACTGGAGGATCGTCTTCAAGAACTTGAGCAAACCTTTTCAACAGAAGAGTTAGAGGACGACGACATTCGTGATTGGCTTGATGATGAGATTGATGGCGAAGATGACGCCTATCGTTCAAAAGTTGAAAAGTGGCTGGAAGATAACGATACCGTGGAACTTGATGCAAATAAACTATTACTCTACCTTTTTAAAAAGGATGAAATCAGCGAGATGGCATGTGAAGCGGTTAAAGGAAATATGTCTGCTATTAAACAGGCAGCAGATGACTACGCCAGACGAAATGGCGCAGATCGAAATGTGAATGTCGAATTTGATGAGGAGAAATTCAGCATATTCGTTGAATCTGAGCGGAATGGCACCTATGTAACTGTGGAGGATTCACAGTTTGAAGGCATTAAGGCTGATGCTTCTGCTCAAATTCGAAAACCAGCAGGAATTGACATAAGCTGTAACTAAAACTTACGGAGAGGAGAGGGTGTGGGGTGCCATTTAAACGACTCATGTCTTTATTCATTCTCTCATTCATGCTTGCCATTAGTATATCTCCAATTGCTTCAGCTGAAGTGGGTAATATTGAATATGATAAAGGGAAACTTCAAAAAACCGAAAGCGATGGGGATGCAGCTGAAAGTGATGACAAAAGCAGCGATCACTGGTGGGATGTGAATTGGAATGAGATTGGTAATGATATCGGAGGCGTTCTTGAAAAGGGGAGGGATTTCTTCGATCCGCTTTTTGATACAGTAGGTGATATGGGTGGCGCCATCTCTGATGGCTGGAACGATGCGACAGACTGGACAAGGGATACGTGGGGAGATTTCAAGGATTGGACAAGTGACACATGGGACCGTCTTAGTGATTGGTCAGCACACACGTGGGATTCTTTCACTGACTGGACACGTAATACCTGGGATACGATTACTGAAGGTGCCGTAAATATATGGAACACAGTGAGTGATTTTGCAGTAAATGTCTGGGAACACACGCCGAACTGGGTTAAATCAACATTAGGAGTACTCGGTGTAGGGGCTGCGATCGTTGGAGGTGTCGCACTAGGGATCATTAGCGCCCCGGTTGCCATCGTTGCTGGTATCGGAGCTGGTGTAGGCGCTGGAATTTATTATGTAATGAACGGTGAATCATCTGGCTATAGTTTTCTTGGCTCACTCGGCTGGACGGCTGGAGGCGCGCTTCTAGGTGGTATTGGTCAAGCTACCGGTGCGTTTGCGGCGATTGGAAGAGGTTTACTAACTCTTGGGAAACATGCATTGGCCGATATTAAAATAGCATATTCTGCAGGTGGAACGCTATCTACAATCGTAAACGGAGCAAAACTTGGAGGTGCTGCCTCAGGAGTAATATCAGTAGTGAAAAGTCTTATAATTGGTGAATTCTCTTTTGGTAATCTTATGATCGATATGGTTAGCGGTGGACTGACTGGCGGACTTTTAGCACCAATCTCTGTTTTTGCCGGTAGTTTGCTTTCCACTGGGAAATTCGCTCAATATGCAGGGTGGGGAGTTCCTCTTGCGACCTTTGGTGGTATGGAAAACTTTATCGTAGAGGGTTTGAAAGGTGAATGGTCTTTCTTAGATAACTTTTTGGTTGGTTCTATTGGGGGAGTTTTAGCGTATGGAATGATCTCACATATGAGTAAATGGATATTTAAAAACCAAAACATTCGAGACGTATTAGGAAATCCAGCTTCTACAGAGATTTATGAAGAAATGTTTGGTAAAGGTGCAGAGGATATCATCAAAGATACTATAAAAAGTGAAGTGAATGATCCTAATGTAGACCAACCTAATAGTGAAAATAATTCTGAAAAACAAAATGCACCTCAACATCAACAAGAAAAACAACAACCAGCAGTTGAAATACATGACCAACTTTCTGATAACGGTAAGAATGAAAATGTTGAAGAAGGTCAAAAGTCGAAAGATGATGTAAAAAAGACACGAAAGACACAAAAGACACGAAAGAAACCGGGAAGTATCGAAACCCTAAAATGGGAAGCCAACCTCTGAGTAATCATCAATGAGATCTCTAGAAATAATGGAGGTAAATAATGAAAATATGGAAAAACTTATCTAAAGCATCAACTATCTTATTTATAAGCACATTAGTTGTTATCTTCATTTACTCTCAATTGTTTATTAAAAATGGGGTATTAGATTTTAACGATAAAATCTTTTTTGGTGGAGTAATTGTTGTATTTTTGTTTGTGGGGATTATTTCCAGCGTCAATTTGACAAGTCAGAATGGAAAGAAAATCACATTCAGATCTGTAATAGGGGCTATTGTTTTATTTGTCGTTTTCCTTCTGTACAGAGCCGCCGTAGAATTTTAGGTTTGTACAGTTAATCGCTTGATTTATTCTAAGGAACTAGTTGTAGGTTAATTTGAGTAAAGCATTGGGATTTATTTGAGAAAACGAATGAAGAAGTGGAGAGATATATCACGTTTTGCAACTATACTATACTAGGTGAAACATGTATTACATTCTTCTTTATATACAATGCGATGTTTATAGAGAATGGAAAGCTAGATTCAACTGACAAACTTGTAATGGTTGGGAGTCTTTTTGTAATGGGTTCTGTAATAATCATTTCTGGTATTGATATTACAAGTGATGGCGCTAATCACCTTTCGAACGGTAATTAGTGCCATCGTGTTGATTGGAATATTTGCACTTCATCGTATGTCAGTACAGTTTTAATGTTGTCATGAAAGTAATAGAAAGAGAACTGCGGTTTTTTTATCGGTAAGGTAGAGCTATCTAATATGATGAGATCAGGAACAAATCATAAATGGAGGCTTTTAAATGATATGGAAGACGATATCAAGACTTTCAACAATTCTATGGATTGCTGGTATATCATTTATGTTAATTTATGCAGTGTTATTCATAGAAAATGGAAAGGTGGATTCAACTGATAAAAAGGTTATATTAGGAGTTACTGTCGTTATGCTTTTTGTTGCTGTTGTATCAAGTATTAATCTAACAAGTGATGGTGGAAAGAAGATAACGGTCAAAACTGTGATTGGGGCAATCATCTTTTTGATTATATTCACGTTGTATCGAATGACGGTGCAATTATAGATTTGGTAGATTAAGAGGATAGGTTTTATAGACGATACCTGAACACTCAGCGACTTACATAATGATTTTATTCCAGGAGGTGCATGGGATGAATAAAAGATTATTTCTTCTCATTGGGTTGATCTGCCTGTTTCTGTTAGCAGCATGTGCAAACAATAGTGAATCAGTACAAACAAGTAGTGAGGATAAAGAGGAGAAAGCAAAGCAGCAGGAAAAGGAAGTCCCGGAATATCCTGAAGCTGCAACGGATGTAGGAGGGATGCTTAACGAAGGACCTGGTGACCTTCTATCAGAGTTTGATGAAACAAAAGACAATCCATCAATTGATTTTGAAAAGTTAACGAAAGACATCCCTTCGTCTGTTACTACTGATGAAGCTTATAACGGTATCGTTTCGATGTTTGCAGCTGATTATAGTGAGGTCGTTGACGCTTTTGATACATATAGTTCAGATTTTGAAAGTCTTTCAGACAGTGAAGAAGAAGTCGAAGAAGAAAATGTAGCGATACTATTAGATTCCAGTGGAAGTATGGCTGGGCAAGTAAGTGGAGGCATTAAGATGGATCTTGCTAAAGAAGCGCTAAAGCGCTTTTCGAGTGGTTTGCCTGAAGATGCAAATGTTCTTCTCCGAGTTTATGGTCATAAAGGAAGCAATGATGATGGTGACAAAGAACTTTCCTGTAGTAGCAATGACGTTTTCTATGAACTTCATCCTTATGAAGAAGCTTTGTTTAATAAAGCGCTGGGCCAATTTGAACCAACAGGATGGACGCCCCTTGGTGCTGCTATTCAATCAATTGAGTCTGATTTTACTGGAATGACCGGCGATGACGTGCGAAACACAGTCTATATTGTGAGTGATGGTGTTGAAACGTGTGGCGGTAATCCTGTTGAAGAAGCAAAGAAACTTAATAACTCGGATCTCAATGTAACAGTGAATATTATTGGTTTCAATGTGGACACCGAAGGACGGAAGCAGCTTGAAGATACTGCAGAAGCTGGAGGTGGCGTCTATGAAACAGTCAATTCAAAAGTCGAGTTAAACGATACGTTGGCTGAGCTTCTAAAAGATGCTCATGAGGGAATTAAAGCAAATTCCACTGCAGCCCTTGAAGGTGTTGATGTCAATAAAGCACTTTTAGAGAAAAAGAAGACACTTGATAAAATTCAGTCCGAATTTAATGATGTGATTCAATTAGAAGAGGATCGGTTATTGGCAGCAACTGATGAGTTAGAATTTAGCGAGAAGCTGACAGCTGATCAAGCTGATGAGCTTGAAGATAAGATTAACCAGCGCTCTGAGAAACTTCATGAATATAGCGATACGAGGCATAAAGAATTATATGAAGAAACAGAAAAAAAGAAAGATGAGATGTTTGAAAAGATTGAGGAGAAGCGAGCTAGTTAAACAAACGTTTGATTAAGGAGATAAACAGAGCGCTGGAATGCGCTCTGTGTTTGTTATTTCATAATAAAGAGAAAAGCAATTATCAGTAGAAGTATACGTCTGGTTGTAATCGGTTGAGTTTCCGAATATTAAATTCCTAAAAGGTATTGACCACTAAAAATGTAACTGGTATAGTAGAGAACGTTGTTAAGAAAACAATATTCATCGCATGAAAAAAGTCATTGACTTCATTTGAGTAATCATGTATTATGAATAACGTTGCCGCTGAAACAAGCGAGTAACAACAAACAAAACATTTCAAATTAGTTGTTGACATCAAACGAAACAACGTGTTATATTAGTTGGGTCGCTGAAAACGACAACGGAAGAAATGAATTGATCTTTGAAAACTGAACGAAACGCCATGTAAGTAGTTGTTTCTACGGAAACAAACATTGTTTTAAAAGCTAGATTAAGCTTTCTATCGGAGAGTTTGATCCTGGCTCAGGACGAACGCTGGCGGCGTGCCTAATACATGCAAGTCGAGCGAAGAGATGGGAGCTTGCTCCCTGATCTTAGCGGCGGACGGGTGAGTAACACGTGGGCAACCTGCCCTGCAGACTGGGATAACTCCGGGAAACCGGAGCTAATACCGGGTAATACATCGCACCGCATGGTGCAATGTTGAAAGTTGGCTTTCTGAGCTAACACTGCAGGATGGGCCCGCGGCGCATTAGCTAGTTGGTAAGGTAATGGCTTACCAAGGCGACGATGCGTAGCCGACCTGAGAGGGTGATCGGCCACACTGGGACTGAGACACGGCCCAGACTCCTACGGGAGGCAGCAGTAGGGAATCTTCCGCAATGGACGAAAGTCTGACGGAGCAACGCCGCGTGAGTGACGAAGGCCTTCGGGTCGTAAAGCTCTGTTGTTAGGGAAGAACAAGTACCGTTCGAATAGGGCGGTACCTTGACGGTACCTAACCAGAAAGCCACGGCTAACTACGTGCCAGCAGCCGCGGTAATACGTAGGTGGCAAGCGTTGTCCGGAATTATTGGGCGTAAAGCGCGCGCAGGCGGTCTTTTAAGTCTGATGTGAAAGCCCACGGCTCAACCGTGGAGGGTCATTGGAAACTGGAGGACTTGAGTGCAGAAGAGGAGAGTGGAATTCCACGTGTAGCGGTGAAATGCGTAGATATGTGGAGGAACACCAGTGGCGAAGGCGGCTCTCTGGTCTGTAACTGACGCTGAGGCGCGAAAGCGTGGGGAGCAAACAGGATTAGATACCCTGGTAGTCCACGCCGTAAACGATGAGTGCTAGGTGTTGGGGGGTTCCACCCTCAGTGCTGAAGTTAACACATTAAGCACTCCGCCTGGGGAGTACGACCGCAAGGTTGAAACTCAAAGGAATTGACGGGGGCCCGCACAAGCAGTGGAGCATGTGGTTTAATTCGAAGCAACGCGAAGAACCTTACCAGGTCTTGACATCCTCTGACAATCCTGGAGACAGGACGTTCCCCTTCGGGGGACAGAGTGACAGGTGGTGCATGGTTGTCGTCAGCTCGTGTCGTGAGATGTTGGGTTAAGTCCCGCAACGAGCGCAACCCTTGATCTTAGTTGCCAGCATTCAGTTGGGCACTCTAAGGTGACTGCCGGTGACAAACCGGAGGAAGGTGGGGATGACGTCAAATCATCATGCCCCTTATGACCTGGGCTACACACGTGCTACAATGGACGGTACAAAGGGCAGCGACACCGCGAGGTGAAGCGAATCCCATAAAGCCGTTCTCAGTTCGGATTGCAGGCTGCAACTCGCCTGCATGAAGCCGGAATTGCTAGTAATCGCGGATCAGCATGCCGCGGTGAATACGTTCCCGGGCCTTGTACACACCGCCCGTCACACCACGAGAGTTTGTAACACCCGAAGTCGGTGGGGTAACCTTTATGGAGCCAGCCGCCGAAGGTGGGACAAATGATTGGGGTGAAGTCGTAACAAGGTAGCCGTATCGGAAGGTGCGGCTGGATCACCTCCTTTCTATGGAGAATTACGAGGTAACTTACGTTACCAACCTTACATGAGCGTTTCGTTTAGTTTTGAAAGAATGATTTACTTCTTTCAACTGAAAAGGTAAGTTTTGCAGAAGAGCAAGTCTCTTCGAAGAAACACCTCCGGCTAATGGCTATGTCGGGGTATTTACTTTTCTTTTGTGGGCCTGTAGCTCAGCTGGTTAGAGCGCACGCCTGATAAGCGTGAGGTCGGTGGTTCGAGTCCACTCAGGCCCACCATAAAAGAATTCTGGGGCCTTAGCTCAGCTGGGAGAGCGCCTGCCTTGCACGCAGGAGGTCAGCGGTTCGATCCCGCTAGGCTCCACCAACTACATCTACTAATAGTAAGAACGCGAAAGTGTTTTACTTGTAGTAGCCATGTTCCTTGAAAACTAGATAGCACAAACAACGACATCCAATAATTATTTTTTATGCAAGAACTTAGTAATAACTGATGCGTTATGGCAGCAATGCCTAACAAATCGAAGGTTAAGCTACTAAGGGCGCACGGTGGATGCCTTGGCACTAGAAGCCTAAGAAGGACGGGACGAACACCGATATGCTTCGGGGAGCTGTAAGTACGCTTTGATCCGGAGATTTCCGAATGGGGGAACCCACCATCCGTAATGGGATGGTATCCATTTCTGAATACATAGGGAATGGAAGGCAGACCCGGGGAACTGAAACATCTCATTACCCGGAGGAAGAGAAAGCAAATGCGATTTCCTGAGTAGCGGCGAGCGAAACGGAATCAGCCCAAACCAGAGGGCTTGCCCTCTGGGGTTGTAGGACGTCTCTTTGGAGTTACAAAGGCACGGATAGACGAAGCGACCTGGAAAGGTCCATCAGAGAAGGTAACAATCCTGTAGTCAAAATCCGCTGCCCTCCGAGACGGATCCTGAGTACGGCGGGACACGTGAAACCCCGTCGGAATCCGGGAGGACCATCTCCCAAGGCTAAATACTCTCTAGTGACCGATAGTGAACCAGTACCGTGAGGGAAAGGTGAAAAGCACCCCGGAAGGGGAGTGAAAGAGAACCTGAAACCGTGTGCCTACAACTAGTTGGAGCCCGTTAATGGGTGACAGCGTGCCTTTTGTAGAATGAACCGGCGAGTTACGATCCCGTGCAAGGTTAAGCTGATAAGGCGGAGCCGCAGCGAAAGCGAGTCTGAATAGGGCGAAATAGTACGTGGTCGTAGACCCGAAACCAGGTGATCTACCCATGTCCAGGGTGAAGTTCAGGTAACACTGAATGGAGGCCCGAACCCACGCATGTTGAAAAATGCGGGGATGAGGTGTGGGTAGCGGTGAAATGCCAATCGAACCTGGAGATAGCTGGTTCTCTCCGAAATAGCTTTAGGGCTAGCCTCGCGGCAAGAATCTTGGAGGTAGAGCACTGATTGGACTAGGGGTCCTTACCGGATTACCGAATCCAGTCAAACTCCGAATGCCAACGATTTATCCGCGGGAGTCAGACTGCGAGTGATAAGATCCGTAGTCGAGAGGGAAACAGCCCAGACCACCAGCTAAGGTCCCAAAGTATACGTTAAGTGGAAAAGGATGTGGCGTTGCTTAGACAACCAGGATGTTGGCTTAGAAGCAGCCATCATTTAAAGAGTGCGTAATAGCTCACTGGTCGAGTGACGCTGCGCCGAAAATGTACCGGGGCTAAACGTATCACCGAAGCTGTGGATTGTCTTACGACAATGGTAGGAGAGCGTTCTAAGGGCTGTGAAGTCAGACCGAAAGGACTGGTGGAGCGCTTAGAAGTGAGAATGCCGGTATGAGTAGCGAAAGACAAGTGAGAATCTTGTCCGTCGAAAGCCCAAGGTTTCCTGAGGAAGGCTCGTCCGCTCAGGGTTAGTCGGGACCTAAGCCGAGGCCGAAAGGCGTAGGCGATGGATAACAGGTTGATATTCCTGTACCACCTCCTTTCCGTTTGAACGACGGGGGGACGCAGAAAGATAGGGAGAGCGCGCTGCTGGAAATGCGCGTCCAAGCGATTAGGCTGGTGAATAGGCAAATCCGTTCACCGTGAAGGCTGAGTCGTGATGGCGAGGGAACTAAAGTACCGAAGTCCCTGATTCTACGCTGCCAAGAAAAGCCTCTAGTGAGGAAAGAGGTGCCCGTACCGCAAACCGACACAGGTAGGCGAGGAGAGAATCCTAAGACGATCGGGAGAACTCTCGTTAAGGAACTCGGCAAAATGACCCCGTAACTTCGGGAGAAGGGGTGCTTCCTCGGGTTTATAGCCCAGGGGAGCCGCAGTGAAAAGATCCAAGCGACTGTTTAGCAAAAACACAGGTCTCTGCAAAGCCGTAAGGCGAAGTATAGGGGCTGACACCTGCCCGGTGCTGGAAGGTTAAGAGGAGGGGTTATCCCTTACGGGAGAAGCTCTGAATCGAAGCCCCAGTAAACGGCGGCCGTAACTATAACGGTCCTAAGGTAGCGAAATTCCTTGTCGGGTAAGTTCCGACCCGCACGAAAGGTGCAACGACTTGGATACTGTCTCAACGAGAGACCCGGTGAAATTATAGTACCTGTGAAGATGCAGGTTACCCGCGACAGGACGGAAAGACCCCATGGAGCTTTACTGTAGCCTGATATTGGATTTTGGTACAGCTTGTACAGGATAGGTAGGAGCCATAGAAGTCGGACCGCCAGGTTCGATGGAGGCGTCGGTGGGATACTACCCTGGCTGTACTGACATTCTAACCCAGCACCGTGATCCGGTGCGGAGACAGTGTCAGGTGGGCAGTTTGACTGGGGCGGTCGCCTCCTAAAGTGTAACGGAGGCGCCCAAAGGTTCCCTCAGAATGGTTGGAAATCATTCGCAGAGTGTAAAGGCACAAGGGAGCTTGACTGCGAGACCTACAAGTCGAGCAGGGACGAAAGTCGGGCTTAGTGATCCGGTGGTTCCGCATGGAAGGGCCATCGCTCAACGGATAAAAGCTACCCTGGGGATAACAGGCTTATCTCCCCCAAGAGTCCACATCGACGGGGAGGTTTGGCACCTCGATGTCGGCTCATCGCATCCTGGGGCTGAAGTAGGTCCCAAGGGTTGGGCTGTTCGCCCATTAAAGCGGTACGCGAGCTGGGTTCAGAACGTCGTGAGACAGTTCGGTCCCTATCCGTCGCGGGCGCAGGAAATTTGAGAGGAGCTGTCCTTAGTACGAGAGGACCGGGATGGACACACCGCTGGTGTACCAGTTGTTCCGCCAGGAGCATAGCTGGGTAGCTACGTGTGGAAGGGATAAGTGCTGAAAGCATCTAAGCATGAAGCCCCCCTCGAGATGAGATTTCCCACAGCATTAAGCTGGTAAGATCCCTTAGAGATGATGAGGTAGATAGGTTCGGGGTGGAAGCGTGGCAACACGTGGAGCTGACGAATACTAATCGATCGAGGGCTTAACCTAAAACGAAAAGCGAAGTAAGCCGTTTAAATCCGACAAGCGTTGGAAGCTTTTGAATCAGACGCGCTTTTTGCGTCAGAATCAAAAGGTGAAACGATCGAGGATTTGGCTTACGTAGCTGGACAATTATTGGAAGTTGTGCGTGCTATCTAGTTTTCAGGGAATACCTGAATCGTCTAGTGACGATGGCGAAGAGGTCACACCCGTTCCCATGCCGAACACGGAAGTTAAGCTCTTCAGCGCCGATGGTAGTTGGGGGATCTCCCCCTGCAAGAGTAGGACGTCGCTGGGCAAACTAAGAGAAGTCAGAGATCAAACGATCTCTGACTTTTTTGTATTCAAAAGATGATAAAACCTCGTAAGAGGAAAACCTTCCTGAAAGACATTAAAGGACTTCTTCGAAAGCTACGTAGGGGTGGGAGAAGCAAGAAATTCGAGGAAGCAAGTGATGACAGACCGGAGTGGATATTCGGGAGATCCATGAGGATCTGTCAGCGCGCAGCTGACGAAGAAGTTCGCCGCTTATCGCGCCCCGTATGAGAACACGGAAGTTAAGCTCTAGCGCCGATGGTAGTTGGGGGATCTCCCCCTGCAAGAGTAGGACGTTGCCAGGCAATTGAGAGAAGTCAGAGATCAAACGATCTCTGGCTTTTTTGTATGCTTTTGACTAACTAAAAATTCTGTTCTTTGCCGTTCGCGGATAAAATCAAAAATACGCGGATATATCACGAAAAGCGCGGATAAAACCCTCATTTTCGCGGATATATCCAAAATATCGCGGATAAATGCTTAATTCCATCAGCAAGTTTACATGTACAATATCCATAAAAACCCTGAATCACCTAGACATCAACTCGTTGCATAAAATTGAAAGCCTATTGCCTCAAATAAGTGTTGCCTTTTTCTTTATTACTTCATTTTTTCCTATCATTTATATGTTTTTTGTACAAAAGATCCTTCAGGGAATATGATTCGTCTTAGTTTGAAAAAATAAAGAAAAAGGTGGTTATCAACATGGCAATAAAGGATAAGATTTTTGGTGCAACGAATAAGGAGTCTAGTACAGAAAAGAAGGGCTTTTATGAGGCTATCAAAGCAAGAAGATCTATTTACGGCATTGGGAAGGAACGCGTCATTTCAGATGAGAAGCTTCAAGAATTGGTTGAATATGCGGTGAAGCATACGCCTTCCGCATTCAATTCTCAAAGTGCACGTGTCGTTGTGCTACTCGACGATAATCACAATAAGCTTTGGAACGAGATTACCAAGGAAACTCTTCGTGCCATTGTTCCTGCAGATCAATTTGAGGCAACAGAAGGTCGCATGAATGGATTTGCGGGTGGATATGGGACGGTTCTTTTTTTCGAAGATCAGGATGTCATTAAAGGTCTCCAAGAAAAGCTTCCAACGTTTGCTGACAATTTCCCAAAATGGTCTCAGCATTCTTCAGGTATGCTTCAATTTGTGATCTGGACGGCATTAGAAAAGGAAGGACTAGGGGCTTCTCTACAGCATTATAATCCCTTGATTGATGAACTGGTAAAAGAAGAATGGAAGTTACCTGAAAGCTGGGAATTAATTGCCCAGATGCCATTTGGTAATCCAACAGCTCCTCCAGGAGAAAAGGAATTCCAACCTGTTGAAGAGCGAGTAAAATTCTATAAGTGAAATGAGTGGAGAAGGAGCATATTGCTTCTTCTTATTTACATTGAAAAAATCCATTACGTAAGTCCCCTTTTTTATACGGGAGATTCAAAGAAAGGAAAAGCCTTTAGGCGAAGCCTCATCGTCATTCATCTATCCCTTATTGCTAGGCTATGTCCTTGAAGTGATTAAAGAGGGAGTGTTCTGACGAATAATGATAAAAACGAGGCGATCGAATGATTTCATTGATCGCCTCGTTTTATTTATTCAGTTGATTCTTCATCCGTAATTTTAAGTCGCTTCTTATCTTCTTTCGACTCAATGAGTCTGTGGAGATGAATCAATAGGATGCCTCTTTTATAGGTCGCATCAATCGGTTTATCTCGAACTGGAAAGGGAAGTTCAACGATGCGCTCAAACGTCCCATGCTTATACTCTTCCTGGACATTTTGATAGCCTTTAAGATTCATTTCCGTCTGGCCTTTCACTTTAAGTGTACGATAATGAATATACACATCAATATCATCGATCTTCTTAATTCCTGGAAGATAGACCGTGCAAATGAGTTCATTTCCAGCTTCATATAGGTTAACAAGTGGACCGTTCGAGACGAACATATCCTGAAAATCTGTCCAGTAGTCATCTCCCATGAATTTGTTCATTTTATTTCGCCAGTCATACATTTGACTCCAATAGTCTCCCATGAAATCTCCTCCTGGGCTTTTTGTCAGTATATGCATACGTCTTTTTGTTGTTAAACTGTGGTTTGAAACTTTCCCAGAAGTGAATGGTATAAAAAGGGCATCTTAGGAAAAAAAGTCGAAAATTGTTGGTCAAATACGATAAATATCTCATGCGGTTAAAGGTTTGCTCGTGTTATGCTAGGGAAAGTTCGAGTTTGAACGATGAGGTAAAAGGAGGATGGGCATGCTAGAAAGTAGTCTTGGCATGGTTGCTACCATTTTTGCTATTAATATCGTCTATGTATCATTTCTCACGATGCGTACGATACTTACGTTAAAAGGGCAGCGTTACCTTGCAGCAATTACAGGAACAATTGAAATTGCGGTTTATGTTATAGGACTTGGTCTCGTCCTCGATAACCTGGGACAAATCCAGAACGTCATTGCTTATGCGCTTGGGTTTGGTGTAGGTATTATAGTAGGGATGAAGATTGAAGAGTATCTTGCACTTGGTTATATTACAGTCAATGCAATCACAACGAAGCTGGAAGATGATATTCCAAATAAATTAAGAGATGTTGGCTATGGTGTTACGCATTACCTTGCTCACGGCCGTCAAGGAGAACGACTTGTGATGCAGGTTCTAACGTCACGTAAATCTGAACGAAAGCTTTATCAGGCTATTGAGGAACTAGATCCGAAAGCCTTCGTTATCTCTTATGAACCACGTACGTTCCAGGGTGGGTTCTGGGTTAGAAAAATTCGGAGGTAATGTATGGAAAAGAAACCAAAGAAAAAGAAGTTTGAGGTTCAAGAAAATGAATCACTTTCTGACTGCTTGAAACGAATGGATGACGAAGGGTACATGCCCGTTAGACGCCGTGAAGAGCCTGTCTTTAAAGAGGGTCAAGGTTCTAAAGAACCTGAGCTCTATGGTAGGAAAATAGTTTTTGAAGGAAAGTTGAAGTAAAACACGAACATTAGACATAATATAAAACGCATCGTTCGATTTTTCGTTGACAGTTGAACGTCGCTCTTGTTACTATGTAAGAGGAGCAAAAAGGATACCTCATATAATCTTGGGAATAAGGCCCATAAGTTTCTACCTGACGACCATTAATCGTCGGACTATGAGGGGGAAAGTCGTGTTTTGCGTGTGCGCAAAGCAGGATGGATGTGTTTTCGCCCGAGGTAGAAGCTTCTTCTAAGTATATAGGAGAATTCTATCTCGGGCTTTTCTGTTATTTTCACACTATTTAGATTAATTAGCACCTTCATTTAAGGAGGAATAGCATGGAAGCAAAAATTGGCGTTATTATGGGCAGCACATCAGATTGGGATACGATGAAGCATGCCTGTGACATACTAGAAGAGCTTAAAATTCCGTTTGAAAAAAAGGTTGTTTCAGCTCACAGAACACCAGAGTTAATGTTTGAGTATGCGGAAACTGCAAGAGAACGTGGACTGAACGTAATTATTGCTGGAGCTGGAGGCGCAGCGCATTTACCAGGAATGGTTGCGGCGAAAACGACCCTTCCTGTCATTGGCGTACCGGTTCAATCTCGAACACTAAATGGATTGGATTCATTGCTTTCCATTGTTCAAATGCCTGGAGGAGTACCGGTTGCAACTGTCGCAATTGGGAAAGCCGGAGCGAAAAACGCTGGGCTTCTTGCCGCACAAATATTAAGCACAAATGATGAAGGAATCGAAAGAAAGCTTAACAATTATCGGACTCAGATGAAAGAAGCGGTACTTGAAAGTAGTGATTCCTTATGAGTAGAACAATCTTACCAGGGAGCACGATCGGAATTCTAGGTGGAGGACAGCTTGGAAGGATGATGGCACTTAAGGCAAGAGAAATGGGCTATCAGATCGCTGTTCTAGAGCCGAAAAGTGGTTCTCCATGTGGTCAAGTAGCCGACCACGAGGTTGTAAGTGGGTACGATGACCTCGATGGAGCAAGAGAGCTTGCGAATATAAGTGATGTTATAACATATGAGTTTGAAAATATCACGCATGAAACAGCCAGCTGGCTGGAAGATAATGCTTACATGCCACAGGGTGGCGAACTGCTTCGAGTGACACAGGATCGTTACGTTGAGAAGTCTTCGATTAAAAAGGCGGGTCTTGAAGTTGCTCCATTTGAACCAGTCGACTCCAAAGGAGACTTAGAGAGAGCAATAGAGGAGATCGGTTTTCCTTCCGTTCTTAAAACACGAACGGGTGGTTACGATGGAAAAGGTCAGTGGGTTTTGAACGGAGTAGAAGACGTGAACTCCCTTTCGTTTCCGAATGTACCTTGTATCCTTGAGAGCTGGGTACCGTTTCAAAAAGAACTCTCCGTGATTGTGACAAGAAGCGTAACAGGCGAGACTACGACGTTTCCTATAGGAGAGAATATTCATGTGAACAATATTCTTCATCAAACGATCGTTCCAGCCAGAGTAGACGAAACAGTTAAGAAAAAAGCGAGTGAGATTGGAAAAAAGCTTGCTGATTCTCTTCAACTTGTTGGAACCCTCGCGGTTGAACTATTTCTTAAAGACAATGAGCTATTTGTAAATGAAGTTGCTCCAAGGCCGCATAACTCCGGCCATTATACGATGGAGGCATGCGAGACATCGCAATTTGAGCAGCATATCCGAGCCGTATGCGGACTGCCGCTTGGAAGAACCGAACTACTAAAACCTGTAGTTATGGTGAATTTACTCGGTCAGCATATTACACCGCTAATGGGAAGTATTTCGGAACTTGGTGATGCGAAACTTCATTTATATGGAAAAGACGAAGCAAAGCATAATCGCAAAATGGGACACATTAACTTTCTTGCATCTTCAACAGGAGAAGCGATAGAGCGTATGAACCGATGGAAGCTTTGGCAGTAAAGACAATAGACCAGGAGGACTTACAATGATTGAACGTTATACACGCCCTGAGATGGGGGCCATTTGGACAGAGGAAAACCGCTATAACGCGTGGCTTGAGGTAGAAATCCTTGCTTGTGAAGCATGGGCAGAACTCGGCATCATTCCTAAAGAAGATGTACAAAAAATTCGTGACAATGCTGGATTCAATGTCGATCGTATTCACGAAATCGAAGAGGAAACACGTCATGATGTAGTAGCTTTTACAAGAGCGGTATCTGAAACACTTGGAGAAGAGCGGAAATGGGTCCATTACGGGTTAACGTCAACAGATGTGGTTGATACGGCGTTGTCTTATCAGTTGAATCAGGCAAACGATCTTTTGATTAAGGATATTGAGAAGTTCATTGAAGTCCTGAAAGCAAAGGCACAGGAACATAAATACACAGTCATGATGGGAAGAACCCACGGGGTTCATGCAGAACCGACAACATTCGGTCTGAAAATGGCGCTATGGTATGAAGAAATGAAACGGAACCTTGAACGCTTTAAAACAGCTTCGGATAACGTTCGCTTCGGTAAGCTATCTGGTGCCGTTGGAACATATGCAAACATTGATCCATTTATCGAGCAGTATGTTTGTGAAAAGCTTGGCCTTCAGGCTGCGCCAATCTCTACGCAGACGCTTCAGCGTGATCGTCATGCGCACTACATGTCTTCTCTAGCGCTTGTCGCAACATCGATTGAGAAGTTTGCTGTTGAAATTCGCGGTCTTCAAAAGAGTGAAACGCGTGAAGTAGAGGAGTTTTTCGCTAAGGGACAAAAAGGGTCATCAGCTATGCCTCATAAGCGTAACCCGATTGGTTCAGAGAACATGACTGGCATGGCACGAGTGATTCGCGGCTATATGACAACAGCTTACGAGAACGTGGCACTCTGGCATGAGCGTGATATCTCTCATTCATCAGCAGAGCGCGTGATTCTACCAGATGCAACGATCGCTCTAAACTATATGCTAAATCGCTTTGCAGGTATCGTTTCGAAACTAACGGTATTCCCTGAGAACATGAAGCGCAATATGACAAGAACATATGGTTTGATCTACAGCCAGCGCGTTCTACTTTCCCTGATTGATAAAGGCATGACTCGTGAAGCCGCTTATGACCTCGTCCAACCGAAAGCAATGGATGCGTGGGAACGTGGTATTCAATTTAGAGAGCTTGTTGAAGCAGACCCTAAAATTACAGATCAACTGAGTGAAGATGAAATAGAAGATTGCTTTGATTACAACTACCACCTTAAGCCGGTGGATATGATATTTGAACGTCTCGGACTTTAATTAAGCATCGGAGGGGATCACCATGGAAAAGCAAGCATTATTGTACGAAGGAAAAGCAAAGAGAATTTACGCAACGGATGAAGCAGAGGTTGTCTGGGTCGAGTACAAAGACTCAGCAACGGCTTATAACGGTGAGAAGAAAGCGACGATTACAGGCAAAGGTCGCCTGAACAATGAAATTACAAGCCTGCTCTTTGATTATTTGAAGAGTGCTGGTATTGAAAGTCATTTTATTGAAAAACTTTCTTCTACAGAACAGCTTGTGAAGCGTGTTTCGATCGTCCCACTTGAAGTGGTTGTTCGAAACGTTGCAGCTGGAAGCTTTTCCAAACGAACGGGTGTTGAGGAAGGTAAGCTATTGAAACAACCGATCGTTGAATTCTATTACAAGAATGACGACCTTGGTGACCCTCTTCTGACGCTTGATCATGTGCTTGAACTTGAGCTCGCTACGGAAGAAACGGTTCAAGAATTAAAAGAAAGAGCGTTGAAAATTAATACCCTTTTACGTGAGTATTTCCTCGATCGTGAAGTAAAGCTGGTTGATTTTAAACTGGAATTCGGAGTGACGCCTGAGGGTAACCTCATGCTTGCGGATGAAATATCTCCGGATACTTGTCGACTATGGGACAGCAAAACAAACGAAAAATTAGATAAAGACGTGTTTCGAAGAGATATTGGAAATTTAACAGAAGCGTACGAACAAATTCTAACTCGCCTGGGGGGCTCCGAATCATGTACAAAGTAAAAGTCTATGTAACGTTAAAAGAAAGTGTTCTAGATCCACAGGGAAGTGCCGTGAAGAATTCACTACACAGCCTTTCTTATCATGAAGTGGAAGACGTACGAATCGGTAAATACATGGAGCTAACAGTGAAAGATACGGAGAACCTTGATCAACGGATTAAAGAAATTTGTGAGAAGCTTCTTGCGAATACGGTTATTGAAGATTACACCTACGAAATCGAGGAGGGAGTCGCACAGTGAAATTTGCAGTGATTGTGTTCCCGGGTTCTAACTGCGATGTGGATATGTATCACGCCATCAAAGATGAGCTTGGAGAAGAAGCGGTTTATGTCCGGTACGATGAGCAGAATCTAGCAAACTACGACGCGATTCTTCTACCAGGTGGATTCTCCTATGGTGATTACCTGCGCAGCGGCGCCATTGCACGTTTTGCGCCAATTATGGCTGAAGTCGTAAAAGCGGCTGATGCAGGAAAACCCGTTCTCGGTGTTTGTAACGGATTCCAAATTCTCTTGGAAGCAGGTCTATTACCAGGAGCGATGAAACGAAATAAGAACTTGAAATTCATGTGTCGTCCAGTCACGCTTCGAGTTCAAAACAATGAAACGATGTTCACTTCAGCCTATGGTAAAGCGGAAGAAATCACAGTTCCAATCGCTCATGGTGAAGGGAACTACTATTGTGACGAGGCAACGCTTGCGACACTCAAGCAGGAAAATCGTGTAGCGTTCACCTATGCGGATAACCCGAATGGTTCAGTTGAAGACATCGCAGGTATCGTAAATGAAAAAGGAAATGTACTCGGTATGATGCCTCACCCTGAACGAGCGGTAGATGAACTGTTAGGAAGCGCGGATGGACTCAAGCTATTCAAATCGATACTACGCAACTGGAGGGAATCCCATGTCACACATGCATGAACCAACATCTGAGATGATTAAAGACCAGAAGCTCTATAGTCAAATGGGTTTAACTGATGACGAGTTCGATATGGTGGAAAAGATTCTCGGCCGTACACCAAATTATACAGAGACTGGCCTTTTCTCCGTTATGTGGTCTGAGCATTGTAGCTACAAAAACTCGAAGCCCGTACTGAAGAAGTTCCCGATTACTGGTGAACGCGTTCTTCAGGGTCCTGGTGAAGGTGCTGGAATCGTTGATATTGGTGACGAGCAGGCTGTGGTATTTAAAATTGAAAGTCATAATCATCCGTCAGCAATCGAGCCATATCAAGGAGCTGCAACAGGAGTTGGCGGCATTATCCGTGACGTCTTTTCCATGGGTGCCCGTCCAATCGCACTTCTTAACTCGCTTCGTTTCGGTGAGCTAAGCAATCCGAAGGTGAAATATCTTTTTGAAGAAGTCGTAGCTGGTATCGCAGGTTACGGAAATTGTATCGGAATACCAACTGTCGGCGGAGAAGTACAGTTCGATGCATCCTACGATGGAAATCCGCTCGTAAATGCGATGTGTGTTGGTCTAATCGACCACAAAGACATTCAGAAAGGGATCGCATCAGGCGCTGGTAATACGGTGATGTACGTTGGAGCTAGCACTGGGCGTGATGGAATCCACGGCGCAACTTTCGCATCTGAAGAATTGACAGATGCTTCTGACGAAAAGCGCCCAGCCGTTCAGGTTGGTGATCCGTTTATGGAGAAGCTTCTACTGGAAGCATGTCTTGAACTTGTGCACTGCGATGCACTTGTCGGCATTCAGGATATGGGAGCAGCTGGACTGACTTCTTCCGCATCGGAAATGGCAAGTAAAGCTGGAATGGGCCTCGAGATGAATCTCGATGAAGTACCACAGCGTGAAAAAGGCATGACACCTTACGAAATGATGCTTTCTGAATCTCAGGAGCGAATGCTTGTGGTTGTAAAAAAAGGCCATGAAGACGAGATTAGAGCCATTACAGATCGCTGGGGCCTTTTAGCGAAAGAGGTGGGCGTTGTAACAGAAGATAAGCAGTTCCGTCTTCTTCATAAAGGAGAAGTTGTCGCAGATGTACCTGTCGATGCTTTGGCTGAGGAAGCACCTGTTTATCATAAACCTTCTCGCATTCCTGAGTATTATATTGAAAATCAGCAGCTTCATAAGCCGATTCCAACTGTGGAAGATGCGAAAGAAATGCTATATACACTACTAGGTGAGCCTACGATTTCAAGTAAAGAATGGGTTTTTGATCAGTACGATTATATGGTGCGAACCAATACAGTAGTGGCACCTGGATCGGATGCGGCTGTTGTTCGAGTGCGTGGAACAAACAAAGGGTTAGCGATGACAACGGACTGTAATTCACGCTATTTATACCTTGACCCAGAAGTGGGCGGTCAAATTGCTGTTGCAGAGGCAGCACGTAATATCGTTTGTTCAGGCGGCGAACCATTGGCCATCACGGATTGCTTGAACTTTGGTAATCCTGAAAAGCCAGAAATCTTCTGGCAGATTGAAAAAGCCACAGATGGCATGAGTGAAGCGTGTCGTATGCTGAACGCTCCAGTCATTGGGGGCAACGTGTCACTTTACAATGAAACGAACGGCGTCGCGGTTTATCCAACACCTGTTGTCGGTATGGTCGGACTCGTTCATGACCTTGAGCATGTGACAACACAAGCGTTCAAAGAAGAAGGAAACCTGATCTACATGCTTGGAGAAACTGGAGAAGATTTCGGTGGAAGCGAGCTGCAAAAATATATCGACGGCAAAATTTCAGGTCATGCACCTACACTCAATCTTGAAGTAGAGAAAGAGCGTCAAAATCAATTGTTATCAGCCATTCAGGATGGACTAGTAGAATCAGCGCATGACCTCGCTGAAGGTGGTCTTAGTGTAGCACTTGCAGAATCGCTAATAGGTACAAAATTTGGTGCTAATATTCGTATCGATGGTGACGTAACAACGGATCTCTTTAGTGAAACACAATCTCGCTTTCTCGTAACGATCAAGGGGGAACATCAGCAGGCATTCGAGCAACGAACAGGAGCGAAATTAATCGGAGAAGTAACCGGTACAGGTGTATTAACGATTATGCACGAAGATGAAACGCATATCTTCGATGCTCCAGTTCAAGAGCTTGAAGCTGCCTGGAAAGGAGCCATTCCATGTTTGGTGAAATCAAAGGCTTAAACGAAGAATGTGGCGTATTCGGTATCTGGGGTCACCCGGATGCCGCGTCATTAACATATTACGGACTTCATAGCTTGCAGCATCGCGGTCAGGAGGGGGCTGGCATTGTCACCACTGACGGTAAACGCCTCTACAATCATAAGGGTCTTGGCCTAGTAAATGATGTATTTGGACCAGGAGATCTTGATAAGCTCGAAGGTAATGGTGCCATCGGTCATGTAAGATACTCGACAGCAGGTGGCGGTGGATATGAAAATGTTCAACCACTTGTTTTCCGTTCCCAGACAGAGGGTCTTGCGCTTGCGCATAACGGAAACCTTGTGAATGCGAACGCACTTAAGCATCAGCTTGAAGGACAGGGAAGCATTTTTCAAACGACTTCTGATACAGAAGTACTTGCTCACCTTATAAAACGAAGCGGTTATTTAAGTCAGCGTGAAAAGGTGAAGAATGCTCTCACGATGGTGAAAGGCGCTTACGCGTTTATCATGATGACAGAGAAAGAGATGATGGTCGCTCTTGACCCACATGGTTTAAGACCATTATCAATTGGAATTCTTGAAGGTGCCTATGTTGTCGCATCTGAAACATGTGCGTTTGATTTAATTGGGGCAGAGTACATTCGAGATGTTCAACCGGGAGAGCTTCTTATCATTAGTGAGAATGGCCTGGAATCTGAACGCTTTTCCTCATCGATTTCTCGTGCAATTTGTTCGATGGAGTACATTTATTTTTCAAGACCTGACAGTAATATCGAGAACATCAACGTTCATACCGCACGTAAGAAGTTAGGAAAACAGCTTGCGAAAGAAGCGCCGATTGAGGCAGATATCGTAACGGGGGTACCTGATTCAAGTATTTCAGCGGCGATTGGCTATGCTGAAGAATCTGGCATTCCGTACGAAATGGGCTTGATTAAAAATCGTTATGTAGGAAGAACGTTCATACAGCCTTCACAGGAGCTCAGAGAACGCGGTGTGAAAATGAAGCTTTCACCAGTTCGAGGAGTTGTCGAAGGAAAACGAGTAGTCATTGTAGATGATTCGATTGTTCGTGGCACAACGAGTAGACGAATTGTTACGATGCTTCGAGAAGCTGGAGCAAAAGAAGTTCATGTCCGCATCAGCGCACCTCCGATTATTAGTCCGTGTTACTACGGAATCGATACATCTAACTCAGGTGAGTTGATTGCAGCGAAAATGAGCGTTGATGAAATGTGTGAAGAGATCGGGGCAGATACTCTTACATTTCTTTCAACTGATGGCATGACAACAGCGATTGGCAGAGAAGACAACGATTCCTCGTGCGGTCAGTGTCTTGGCTGCTTTACTGGGAACTATCCAACTGAAATTTATCCGGATACGGTTCATCCTTACGAAAAAGTTTAACCGAAGGAGGCCATTATGGCACAAGCATACAGGCAGGCAGGCGTTAATATAGAGGCAGGTTATGAAGCGGTAGATCGAATCAAGCCACATGTGAAGAAAACAATGCGTCAGGGTGTAATGGGTGGACTTGGTGGATTTGGCGGCATGTTCGACCTCTCAGAATTAGATTACGAGAAACCAGTTCTTGTTTCAGGGACGGACGGAGTTGGAACAAAGCTAATGCTTGCGATCCAGATGGATCAACACGACACGATCGGAATCGATTGCGTCGCGATGTGTGTGAATGATGTTGTTGCACAGGGTGCTGAACCACTCTATTTCCTCGATTACATCGCGACGGGGAAACTTGCTCCGGAACGAATCGAACAGATCGTCAAGGGAGTTGCAGAAGGGTGTTCACAGGCAGGTTGTGCGCTCATAGGCGGAGAAACGGCAGAAATGCCTGACATGTATAAAGAAAATGATTATGATCTTGCTGGTTTCACAGTAGGTGCTGTTGAGAAAGCTAACCTCATCACAACGGAAAATGTAAAAGCAGGCGATGTCCTGATTGGTCTTGCTTCAAATGGTATTCATAGCAACGGCTTTTCCCTCGTGCGGAAAGTATTGCTGAAGGATAACAAACTGGAGCTCACTACGTTATATGACAAGCTAGGTTCAACGCTTGGTGAAGCGTTACTTGCTCCTACACGCATCTATGTCAAACCTGTTCTTAACGTTCTTAAATCAAATGAAATTCATGGTATCGCCCACATCACGGGCGGAGGATTTGAAGAAAACATCCCTCGCATGCTTCCTGAAGGACTGGCGGCACAAATTGATTACGGCTCATGGCCAGTTCCACCTATCTTTGATTTCATTGAGGAGAAAGGTGAGCTTGCACGTAAAGAGATGTTTACTACGTTTAATATGGGGATTGGCATGGTTTTAGCTGTTCCAGAAGAAGCGGCAGTTAATGTTATAAAGAACCTCGAGCAAGATGGCGAACGAGCTTTCATGATTGGTCGAGTTGTGAAAGGCGACGGAATCGAATTCGGTGGCGGTGATTTATCGTGAAGAAGTTAGCCGTATTCGCATCTGGAAGCGGCTCGAACTTTGAAGCAATCGCCGCAGCTATTGAAAAAGGTGATCTTGAAGCAGAGATTGCGCTAGTCGTATGCGATCGACCTGGAGCAAAGGTGGAAAAAAGGGCAGAGCGCTATGGCATACCTGTCCTTTCTTTTTATCCAAAATCGTATGATTCAAAAGCGGACTTTGAAGCGTTTATTCTACAACAGTTGAATGATGCAGGAGTTCAGTGGATTTTTCTAGCTGGATATATGAGGCTGATTGGGCCGACGCTTCTTCGTGCATTCGAAAGGAAAATTGTTAACATTCACCCATCTCTTCTCCCGGCTTTCCCTGGAAAGGATGCGATCGGACAGGCGTTTGAAGCAGGGGTGAAACTAACGGGAGTGACCGTTCATTTCGTGGACGAAGGAATGGATACCGGACAGATCATTGATCAGGATAGCGTTCGGATCGATGTAGAGGACACCAAAGAGGATTTAGGAAAGAAGATTCAGGAAATTGAACATCTCTTATATCCTGCCGTCATTCGTTCTCTTCTTCAAGAAAAAATCAAAAGGTAATGGGAGGAAGCAGCATGGCTATTAAACGCGCATTAATTAGTGTTTCTGATAAAACAGATATTACAGCATTTGCAAAAGGGCTTGCAGACAAAGGGGTAGAAATCATCTCTACAGGCGGAACAAAACGCTCTCTTGAAGAAGCAGGTGTCAACGTTATAGGCATATCAGATCTAACGGGTTTCCCTGAAATATTAGATGGGCGAGTAAAAACGTTACACCCAAATGTGCACAGTGGGCTGCTTGCCGTACGCGATAATGATGATCATCAGAAACAGTTGGATGAATTGAACATACAGCCGATCGACCTTGTGGTTGTAAATCTCTATCCATTCCAAGAAACAATCGCGAAGCCTGATGTAACGTATGAGGAAGCGATTGAGAACATCGATATCGGTGGACCAACGATGCTTCGCTCGGCAGCGAAGAATCATCGTGATGTGACAGTTGTTGTAGATCCTTCTGATTACAATCGCGTTCTTCGTCAGGTAGAGGAAAACGGAAATACAACACAAATCCTTCGTCGAGAGCTGGCTGCAAAGGTATTCCGCCATACTGCTTCGTACGATGCTGTGATTTCTGAATACTTAACAGCTCAATCAGGTGAAGAAGAGCCTGAATCGCTAACAGTTACGTTCGAAAGAAAGCAGACGTTACGCTATGGAGAAAACCCTCACCAGAAAGCTGTCTTTTATCGCAAGCCATTATACAAAGGTGCTTCCCTTGCATCAGCTGAACAACTGAACGGAAAAGAACTCTCTTACAATAATATTAACGATGCTAACGCTGCCCTAAATATTGTGAAGGAATTCGAGCAGCCTGCGGTCGTTGCCGTTAAGCATATGAATCCATGTGGTGTTGGTACTGGTGAAACGATTTCTGAAGCTTACCAAAAAGCATATGAAGCGGATTCTACTTCTATTTTCGGTGGGATCGTTGCGATTAATCGTGAAGTAGATGAAGATACTGCATTGAAACTAAAAGAAATCTTCCTCGAAATTATTATGGCACCTGCGTTTACGGAAGAAGCACTTGCCGTTCTTACAAAGAAGAAAAACCTTCGTCTTCTAAAATTAGATGTTGCTGCATCACCTGCCATTGAACATCAGCTCACTTCTGTAAATGGTGGCCTTCTTCTTCAAGAACGTGATCGTTACGGATTTGATGAAGCAGATATTTCAGTACCAACCGATCGTGAACCGACAGATGACGAATGGGAAGCACTCAAGCTTGCTTGGAAAGTCGTGAAGCATGTGAAATCCAATGCGATTGTGCTAACTAAGAATGATCAAACGATTGGAATCGGTGCTGGACAAATGAATCGTGTCGGCGCTGCGAATATTGCGATTGAACAAGCAGGTGAGAAGAGTAAGGGATCCGTGATGGGTTCAGATGCTTTCTTCCCGATGGATGACACTGTTGAAGCCGCTGGACGTGCAGGTGTAACAGCGATCATTCAACCAGGTGGATCGATTCGTGATGAAGATTCCATTAAGAAAGCGAACGAATATGGTATCACGATGGTCTTCACTGGTGTTCGCCATTTCAAACATTAAGAGGAGGTTTTACGAGTGAAGATATTGGTGATTGGGCGTGGTGGCCGCGAGCATGTGATGGCTTGGAAAGCGGAACAGAGCAGCCTTGTTGATCAAGTCTATGTCGCTCCTGGAAATGCAGGGATGGAAAGTATCAGTCAGCTTGTGCCGATTGAAGAGAGTGATCACGAAGGACTTGTTGCCTTCGCGAAGAAGGAAAATATCGGATTGACTCTTGTTGGTCCTGAACAACCTCTGCTTGATGGCATTGTGAATCGTTTTGAAGAAGCTGGGCTACGCGTGTTTGGACCAACGCAGGAAGCGGCTCTCATTGAGGGGAGCAAAACCTTCGCGAAAGAACTCATGATGGCAAACGATATTCCAGCTGCTTTTTCGAAATCCTTTACGGATTATAAGGAAGCAAAGGCATATGTAGAAGAGATGGGTGCACCAATTGTCTTGAAGGCGGATGGACTTGCTGCTGGTAAAGGTGTTGTCGTTGCGATGACGATGAATGAAGCTTTAGAAAGCCTTCATGATATGATGGAGAATAATCAGTTTGGTGCTGCAAGTGAGCGGGTTGTTGTGGAAGAGTTTTTGGAGGGAGAAGAGTTTTCTCTCATGGCTCTTGTTAAAGGGGAGAATGTCTATCCTCTTGTTATTTCGCAGGATCATAAACGGGCTTTTAATGATGATCAAGGACCAAATACGGGTGGAATGGGAGCATACTCTCCGGTTCCGCAAATCTCGCAGAATATCGTTGATGGAGCAGTAGAGTCCATTTTGAAACCTGCTGCCAAAGGCATGAAAGCCGATGGGCGTTCGTTTACTGGTGTTCTTTATGCTGGCTTGATGTTAACGAAGGACGGACCTAAAGTTATTGAGTTCAATGCACGATTCGGAGATCCTGAAACACAGGTTGTGTTGCCAAGAATGTCGTCAGATTTTGTTCAAGTTGTTCTGGATATACTTGATAACAAGACCCCGGTTTTAACATGGAGTGACGAATCCATTATTGGAGTAGTGATTGCTTCTGGTGGTTACCCTGGTAGCTATGAGAAAGGCAAGCCCATTTCAGGATTGGATGATGTAAGTTCTGAATCGCTTGTTTTCCATGCTGGTACAAAACGAGTCGAAGATAAAATCATCACAGATGGTGGCCGCGTCCTTCTTGTCGCTTCAACGGGAAAAGATTTGAAAGAAGCGAATCAGACTGTCTATAAAGAGCTTGAGCATGTTGATGTAAAGGATGGGTTTTATCGAACGGATATTGGACATCGAGCTATTTCGCACGTTTCTTCTTAATATAAGCGAATGTAATGGCCACGATGCTTCCAATGATTAACGTATAGATCAACCAAGTATCGGTAATATACTCGAGCATACTTTTACCTCCTTCATAATAATGTAGATGAAACTTCCCTAGAACAGGGAAGTTTTTTTGATGTAATTTCACAGCAATGATCGATTTATTTTTTGATATTTACTAGGAAGGATTAATTACTTTTTCGAGCGCCGTTTCATCTGGATCTCGGTTTTCATCCTGGCTCATAAGATCCACCACAGGGCAATAGCGAGTGTGTCCTTCTGCGACTTTCATAGCCCCCACTGCGGCAAGTAACAACGCACCTTTACTACTATCGTCTTTGCTAAGTTTTGCTGTCGACCAGGAGAGAAGGGCAAACCCCGCAGTAAGTCGAATAAAGGCATTCATCATACTAATATTTGGCTTCAATTGAAAAACTCCTTTCATCATTCACAAATCAAAAGTTTCAACGTTTCAAAATTATGTTAAAATAGAGAAAACTTCTTGAAGCGGGTGATGGTCTTGGCGAAACGGAAAAATTTATGGACAAAGCAACAATTACGACAACACGTTCAAGTTGTGTCTGGCGAGTTGCCTCCATCGATCGTTTTCTATCATGCAACTTACTTAAATAACGGATTGAAAAAATGGGTGACGTCGAATATATGGGTATATGAAGATCGCATCGTCTACGTCGGTGATGACCTTCCAAAAGAGCATCCGTCAACAGAGTGGATCGATTGTGAAGGACAATACCTGGTGCCAGGTTATATTGAACCACATGCCCATCCATTTCAATTATATAATCCCCTTACGCTGGCACGATATGCATCTGAACGGGGCACAACAACTCTGATGAACGACAACCTTTTATTACTTCTCGGTTTGCCTCAAAAGAAAGCGCTTACATTAATTGAGAATCTTGATGAATTTCCTGTCTCCATGTATTGGTGGGCGCGATATGATTCACAAACACAGTTACTTGATGAGGAAGCCATTACAAATAAACATATGAAGGAATGGCTTGCACATCCTCTCGTCATTCAAGGTGGGGAGCTTACTGCCTGGCCTGATGTGCTCGGAGGAGATGATGAGATATTAGAATGGATGCAGGAGACAAGGCGACTTGGAAAACCAGTTGAAGGTCATCTACCGGGTGCGTCCCTTTCAACGTTAACCAAAATGGGGCTGCTCGGTGTTTCGTGTGATCATGAAGCTATGACAGGAGAGGAAGCGCTTCGCCGTCTAGAAATGGGAATGGTGACCTCTCTTCGTTATTCGTCGATCAGACCTGATCTACCAGTTATCCTTGAGTCACTTTTGAAAAAAGAGTTAACATCCTTTGATAGGGTAATGATGAATACTGATGGATCAACGCCTTCATTCCTTGAACAGGGGATGACAGACAAGCTTATTTCCATTGCCTTAGAGAAGGGTGTGCCTTCTGTAGATGCCTATTCGATGGTGTCATATAATGTCGCAAACCACTACGGTATTAGCGATACACATGGTATGATAGCTCCTGGAAGACTTGCGCATATTAATATTTTAGAATCACCTGATAATCCTCTACCATTATCAGTGCTCGCAAAGGGTGAATGGTTGAAGCGGGATGGTGTCGAATTGGATCAGGATTGGTCCTTTAATTGGGAAGAGCATGGACTTGTCCCGATTGAGGATGAATGGGAACTTAAATCAAGTGATTTAACATTCTCAGGTCCAGCTGGGATTGAAATGATAAACGCGGTTATCACCAAGCCTTATAACTTATCTGTAGAGACTTCTGTAGATGAGTTGCCTGCTGGGTCAGATGAGAGCTTTATTATGCTGTTAAGCCGTGAAGGTGAGTGGCGAGTAAATACAATTATTAAAGGTTTTGCGAATAAGGTAAAAGGATTCGCAAGCAGCTTTTCCAGTACAGGAGATTACCTGCTCATTGGTAAGAACAAAGCGGATATGATTGCCGCTTTTAACAGAGTACGTGAAATCGGTGGAGGTATTTCTCTTATAGAGGATGGAGAAATCATCTCAGAAATTCAACTACCTCTGATGGGGAAAATGTCTACCCTACCTATGGAACAAGTCATAAGCGAAGAAAAAAAGATGATTGCAGAGCTTGAGAAAAGAGGCTATTCATTCGGAGATCCTGTCTACAGCCTGTTGTTTTTCTCTTCCACGCATTTACCCTTTATTCGATTGACACAGCAAGGGATTTATGATGTAAAGAGGAAAATGGTACTTTTTCCTTCGATAATGCGTTAAACTATAACAAAGTAAACACTTAACGAAGTAAAGTAAATGAATTTACTTCGTTAAGCTGTTAAAATGGTTATAAAGTGGAAAATGATAATGATGACTTCTGGATGAGGCGTAACTTATAGAATGATACATAATTAGTAAGGAGAGTGAATTAATCATGCAAATTGATAAACTTAGAGGTAAAACGCTCGATCAACTTTTTGAAGCGATTCTTTCATTGAAAGATCTTGAAGAATGTTATCTTTTCTTTGACGATCTAGCGACAGTGAATGAGATCCAATCTCTGGCACAGCGTTTGGAAGTGGCGCGTATGCTGAGAGAAGGCTTTACGTATCACAAAATCGAGACAGAAACAGGCGCAAGCACCGCAACCATTTCTCGGGTGAAACGTAGCTTGAATTACGGAAACGATGGCTATCAAATGACACTTGATCGTGTTCATAATAAAGAGTAGAGAGAATGAGCCGGATATCGGCTCATTTTTGTTTTGATTGGATTGTGGCTGGATATCAATGGATTTTACCTTTTCGCGGATATAATCGGAGAATCGCGGATATATCGGTTAATTTCGCGGATAAAATTAGAATATCGCGGATATATCATAGATTTCGCGGATATATGGCGTTTTTCTGGTAGTTTTCAGTGCTTTTTGGATGGTTCACTTCCGCTATTCGGTGATCCAGCTGCAGCCTCCAGACCCTCGGTCACTTCACCATCCACATTCGAACACAAAGTGCGTGTTCAATTTGGATGGCTCCAGTGTCTGCCGGGTCTAAACGGAGGCTTCCGCTTTTCAAGATCCAGCTGCAGTGGGCAGGTCCTCGATCGCTTCACCATTTCATCCGAACACAAAAGGCGTGTTCAACTGAAATGCCTCCAGCGCTTTTCGGACCTAAACGCCCACTTCCGCTTTTCACGGTCTAGCTGCAGTGGACCAAATCTTCCGGCCGTTTCACCCCTGAGGTTGAGACAAAAAGCGTCTCATCCTCAGGGGTTCCAACGTCCTGCAGATTTAAACGGCCCACTTCCGCTTTTCATGTATTCTTTGATATAATCCAACGTATGAGGAAAAGTGGGAGGAAGGGTTAGGATGTTTGATTTTCGAGAGTGGAAGCATGTGTTCAAGTTGGATCCGAATAAGGAAATTGAAGATTATGATCTTGAGGCGATTTGTGAATCAGGGACGGATGGGGTGATTGTTGGTGGTAGTGATGGCGTGACGCTTGATCGAACGCTTGATTTACTTGCAAGAATTCGCCGTTACGCGGTACCATGTGCTCTTGAGGTTTCAACGGTTGAAGCGGTAACGCCAGGTTTTGATTTCTATTTTATTCCGACGATATTGAACACAGATGACAGTCGCTGGGTGACCGGATTACACCATGAGGCGGTTAAAGATTTTGGAGAAATTATGAACTGGGATGAAATTATCATGGAAGGGTATTGTATTCTCAATAGTGAATCTAAAGTGGCTCATTTAACATCTGCTAATACAACGATCGACGAAGACGATGTGCTTGCTTATGCTCGCATGGCAGAGAAAATGTTCAAACTTCCGATTTTTTATGTGGAATATAGTGGTACTTATGGTGATGTTGATCTTGTTCAGAAAGTTAGCAGAGTGCTTGATGAGACCAAGCTTTTTTATGGTGGAGGAATTGACTCTCCAGAGAAAGCGAGAGAGATGGCTTCTTATGCTGATACCGTTATAGTTGGGAATAGTATATACGATAATATAAAGCAGGCGATTAAAACAGTTGCTGCAGTAAAAGGAAATTGATTCTCTCCTGTCGATCGGGTAAAATAGGAAATAAGAACATATGTTTGTAAGGAGTGCGAAAACATGCAGCGAATAGTGGATAAATTATTAAATGGATTAAACCCAGAACAACAGGAAGCGGTCAAGCACACGGATGGGCCGCTTTTAATTATGGCAGGGGCGGGAAGTGGAAAGACGAGGGTACTAACGCATCGAATTGCGTACTTGCTAGTTGAGAAGCAAGTATCCCCATGGAACATTCTTGCCATTACATTTACAAACAAAGCGGCACGAGAAATGAGAGAACGAGTGAATTCCATTACAGGTCCTGTTGCTGAGGATATCTGGATTTCTACATTCCACTCTATGTGCGTACGAATTTTGAGAAGAGATGGCGATCGAATTGGCATCAACCGTAATTTCACGATTTTAGATTCTGGTGACCAGTTAACTGTGATTAAGAAGATTTTAAAAGAACAGAATGTTGATCCAAAGAAATTTGAGCCTAGAGGTATTCTTGGCAGTATTAGCTCTGCAAAAAATGAATTAGAAACACCAGAAGACTATAAGGCTAATGCTAAAGGCCCTTATGAAAGTGTTGTGGCTGATGCGTATGAGCAATATCAGAAGCAGCTTCGTAAAAACCAGGCATTGGATTTCGACGATTTGATTATGCGTACGATCACACTGTTCAAAAAAGTACCGGAAGTTCTTGAATTCTATCAACGTAAATTTCAATACATTCACGTAGACGAGTATCAGGATACGAACAAAGCACAATATGTCCTTGTTAAACTGATGGCTGAAAAATATCAGAACCTCTGCGTAGTGGGTGACTCCGATCAGTCAATCTATCGCTGGCGTGGAGCCGATATTCAGAACATCCTGTCCTTTGAGAAGGATTATCCGAGTGCCCGCGCAATCTTCCTCGAGCAGAACTACCGTTCAACGAAGAAGATACTTGAGGCAGCAAATGTTGTGATTGAAAATAATACGAACCGCAAGCCGAAGAAGCTATGGACAGACAATCAGGATGGTCCGCATATTACCTACTATCAAGGAAATGACGAACATACGGAAAGTCGCTTCGTTACTGGAAAAATACTGGACATGGTCAATAGCGGAAAGCGTACAAATTCTGAGATTGCGATTTTATATCGCACAAATGCTCAATCGCGAGTTGTAGAGGAAATTCTCAATAAGTCAAACATTACGTATAACATTGTTGGCGGAACGAAATTCTACGATCGAAAAGAAATTAAAGACGTACTTGCCTATCTTCGTCTGATTGCAAATCCAGACGATGACATCAGCTTACTTCGGATAGTGAACGTTCCGAAACGAGGAGTGGGTGCATCGACCATGGACAAAGTAGCGCAATATGCTGCTAATCAAGATATTTCGATATTTACTGCACTTCAAGAAATCGAACAAGTCGGACTAAGCGCTCGTTTCACGAAGTCACTTCGGACATTCGGAAATCAAATGGCGAACTGGACACAGATGCAGGAGTACCTGGCTGTCTCCGAACTTGTTGAAGAAGTCATCGATAAATCGGGATACAGAGATGCACTTAGGAACGAGAATACGATTGAATCACAAACACGATTAGAGAACATAGATGAGTTTCTATCTGTTACGCAGGAATTTGAAAAAGCGAGTGAAGATAAAAGTCTAATTGCATTTCTAACAGATCTTGCGCTTGTCGCAGATATTGACAAGCTTGATGAAGATGAGAATGAACAAAAAGAAGCAGTCACACTCATGACACTACACTCAGCAAAAGGACTTGAATTCCCGGTTGTTTTCTTAATCGGAATGGAGGAAGGTGTATTCCCTCATAGTCGCTCTCTTTTCGAAGAAGAGGAGATGGAAGAAGAGCGCCGTCTCGCATATGTAGGGATTACGAGAGCAGAAGAAGAGCTTTTCTTAACAAATGCGCGGATGCGTACGTTATATGGTAAGACGAATGCGAATCCGGTGTCACGTTTTATAGGAGAGATTCCAGAAGAGCTGCTTGAGAAGGAAGGACAAGAGAAGCCTGCATCACCATTCTCGGGTGGTTCAAATCCGCGTGCTTCAAGACCAGCTACGCCTAAAACGCCACGTCGACCACAGCTGACGTCAACTGGAGGAGATTCGGTGGAATGGAACGTGGGAGACAAGGCCGGTCACCGCAAGTGGGGAGTAGGTACGGTAGTAAGCGTGAAAGGTGAAGGTGATTCAACAGAGCTTGATATTGCCTTCCCAAATCCAATTGGGATTAAGCGTCTCCTTGCGAAGTTTGCACCAATTGAGAAGCAGTAGCCACTTTAGAAGGTGAGGTTTGACGATGGAAGATAATGCGAAACGCATCGAAGAGCTTCGTCAGCTCTTAAATCATTATAACTATGAATATCACGTACTGGATCAACCAAGCGTTCCAGATGCTGAATATGATCGAATGATGAACGAGCTTCAAGATCTTGAGGAAGCGAATCCCGAACTTCGAACAGAGGACTCACCGACCCAGCGTGTCGGTGGACCACCGCTTGAAGGCTTTCAAAAAGTAGAACACAGGGTACCGATGCTTAGCCTTGGTAATGCTTTTGGTGAAGAAGACTTGAAAGATTTCGACCGTCGTGTACGTGACCGGATTGGCGAAGACTTTTCTTATGTATGTGAACTTAAAATAGATGGTCTTGCGGTTTCACTCATTTATGAAGATGGCCTTTTCGTTCGTGGGGCAACTCGTGGAGATGGGACTGTTGGAGAAGACATTACACAAAATTTGAAAACGATCCCTGCAATACCGCTTCGGTTAAGTGAGGGTGTCAGTATGGAAGTACGTGGGGAAGCGTACATGCCTAAACCATCTTTCATGAAATTGAACGAAAATAGGGAGAAGAATGAACAGGATGTGTTTGCTAATCCTCGAAACGCAGCAGCTGGTTCGCTGCGTCAATTGGACCCTAAAATAGCAGCAAGCCGGAATTTGTCTGTTTTTGTGTATGGCGTAGGAACAGTTGAAGGAAGAGAACTTAGTTCCCATTCCGATGGCCTTGATTTTCTAAATGAGCTTGGTTTTAAAACAAATCCAGAATGGAAACGGTGTAACACGATTGAAGACGTGATTGAATTTATTGGCGGTTGGTCAGAGAAGAGACCGGATCTTTCGTATGAAATCGATGGGATCGTCGTGAAGGTAGATGCCCTAGATCAACAGGAAGAGCTAGGTTTTACGGCAAAAAGTCCGAGATGGGCAATTGCGTATAAGTTTCCAGCTGAGGAAGTTGTAACAAAGCTTCTTGATATTGAACTTAATGTGGGACGAACGGGTGTTATTACACCGACAGCAGTTTTAGAACCAGTGCTTGTCGCTGGTACGACAGTGCAGCGAGCATCGCTTCATAATGAAGATTTAATTCGAGAAAAAGATATTAAAATTGGAGATTATGTAGTCGTGAAAAAAGCGGGAGACATCATTCCTGAGGTTGTATCTGTTATTGAGGAGCGACGAACAGGTGAAGAAGTCCCTTTTTCTATGCCAGAGCATTGTCCAGAATGCGAAAGTGATTTAGTTCGACTTGAGGAAGAGGTTGCTCTCAGATGTATTAATCCGAAATGTCCAGCTCAATTACGTGAAGGACTGATTCATTTTGTTTCTCGTAACGCGATGAACATCGATGGGCTTGGTGAACGAGTCATTACACAGTTGTTTCGCGAGGAACTTATTCATGATGTAGCAGATATCTATCAGCTTACACATGAGCAGCTCATTGAGCTTGATCGGATGGGAGAGAAATCTGTTACAAATCTCCTTGAAGCAATTCAAACTTCCAAAGAAAATTCACTCGAGAAGTTGCTTTTTGGTCTGGGCATGCGGCATGTTGGAGCTAAAGCGGCTAGAACGCTCGCACAACAATTCGGCTCAATGGATAGTTTGATGCAGGCGAACATAGAAGATCTTGAAGCGATTAACGAAGTGGGTCAGAAAATGGCAGATTCCGTTGTACGCTATTTCCAAAATGAAGAAGTGCAAGAGTTGATTGAGGAATTAAAGGAAGCTGGCGTTAATATGACCTACAAAGGGCCGAAGCCAGTTTCGATCGAAGACATCGATTCTGTTTTTGCGGGGAAAACAGTCGTCTTAACAGGAAAGTTAGAACAAATGAGCCGCGGAGATGCCAAAAAGATATTAGAACAGCAGGGTGCAAAAGTGACAGGAAGCGTAAGCAAAAGTACTGACCTTGTGATTGCTGGGGAAGATGCCGGTTCAAAGCTAGAGAAGGCCGAGACACTTGGTATCGAAGTATGGAGTGAGAACAGGTTCCTTGAAGAGTTAAATGAATGAGGAGAGGTAAGTAATGCGAAAGAAGCAGACGTTCATCGTTAGCATCATGGCTCTTTCGCTGGTTTTATCCGGTTGTGTTCCTAGCTTCATGAAGAACGAACAGGATGACACAGTGAAGACGCCTGATTCAGAAGGCAAAGATAGCGAAGAAATGATTGTTAGTGAAGATATTAAAACCTCAGAAACGTATTACCGATCTGTTCTTGAAAAGGATGGCGAAAAGAATTCGCTCGATACGTCTCAAGTTCGTGGACTCGTAACGGCAGGTGTTGATAACCGCCTTGACGTTGATTCTCTGGAGATGGGATTAATCAGACTTTCTCAGGAGAATTTCGATCCAGAGAAATATTTCTTTAAAGAAGGTCAGCTATTTGATTCTAAACAAATTGAAGGTTGGTTGCACCGTGATAACGGTGTAACGAAAGAAGAAGCAAAGAAAGACGAAAAAAAGGAAGTAAATGAAGGTCTCAATCCGGCCCTTGGTGTAAAGGAAGATCCTAAGAAGTATGAGCAGGTGATTGAAGCTGAGAAGAAGAACCCGAAATTTCTTTCCTATATTCATGAACAGGATTATTATATACAAAACAAAGACGATGAACTGCAGCTTGGTGGAATTTCAATTGCCCTTTCACTCTACACGGAATATCCGTATGCCGTTCTTGATGAGAAGGGACTTAAATATACAGGGTCAGTAAAGTTGGACCAACAAAAAGTAATTGCGCAAGCAAAGGAAGCAGTAGAACCTATAATTAAAAAAATAAGGGCGGAGCATGAAGTGCCTATTATGTTCTCACTCTTTATGGAACAACCTCGAGAATCCGTGGTTCCAGGTAACTTTGTTGCAAGTGCTTTTGTTGAAAAGGGAAAATCTAGTCCTGGGTCCTGGAAGGATTTAAATGAGAAATATGTGTCTTTTCCTTCATCAGATGCGGATGAAGAGTATCCTGCAGAGGCCGAGAAGTTCGATGATTTTACGCGTGAAATTCAGGACTTTTTCCCGAATTTCGTAGGTGTGATCGGGACTGGCTTCTACAAACAGGATAAGTTGAGCCAACTAAAGGTTGAAATCCCAATTCAGTTTTACGGAAAAGCGGAAGTAATTTCATTCACGCAGTTTGTAAATGGGCTTGTAAAAAAACGTAACGATACTTTCCCACAAGACTTGCCGGTTTCGATTTATATAACAAGTAACGGGCAGCCTGAAAGTATGATTGTGAAAGATCCTAATGAAGAAGAGCCATTTGTTCATATCTATCAATAACAAGAAAATCCCTCTCTGCATGCAGAGAGGGATTTTCTTGTCGGCTATTCACTTAGAGCTTCTCTTAGCGTTTCAATGTTCTTTTCCATGAGCGTCAAGTATGTCTCATCGTTCTCTATGTCTTCTTCAGTTAACACAGATAGGTTATGGATTCGGAGTGTTTTAAGGCCAAGTTCATGCTGTACAGCTTTTGCAGGCTTTGGTGTAGCATTCTGTTCAAAGAGCATATATGTCAAATGATGATCCTTTGCCGTTTGAATAATATCTTCAAGTTGTTTTTGTGTGGGTTCTTGAGATGGAGAAAGACCTGAGACACTGAGTTGTTCAAGGCCATAACGTTTTTCCCAGTAGCTGTACGCGTCGTGAGAAATGAGAAATTCTTTCTTCGGTACATTCTCAACCATTTCTTGAAATGACTCATCAATTTTTAGAAGATCTTTCTTTAATGCCTCGAAGTTTGTCTCGAATGTCTCTTTCTTTTCAGGAGACAAATTAATAAGCGTTTTCTTAATGTTTTCAGCTTGCTCAATCGCAAGAATTGGATCAATCCAAATATGTGGGTTAACGTCGCCATGGTCGTGTCCAGCATGAGATTCTTTATTTTCATGTGCCTCGTGTTCTTCTTGAGTTTCGTCTAAATGAATCCCTTGTGCAGATTCCAGAACCGTGACATCCTCGTTTTGCAGTGTTTCTTTTGCAGCTTCAGCAAATCCTTCCATACCGGCGCCGTTATAAATAAATAGATCTGCTTCTGCAAGCTTAGTCATCGTTCTAGTTGTTGGCTCGAAACTGTGCGCATCGCTTCCGGGCGGGATGATGGATTTAGCCTGTACGTCATCGCCACCAATGCGATTTGCGAAGTACTCTAGAGGATAGAGTGTCGTATAAATCACTAGCTTACCATCAGCCGTGGTCTCCTGTTTTTCATTAGAACATGCTATGAGTAGAAACGAAGATAATGACAGTAAAACAGCTAATTTAAAATATCTTTTCATCATGAGCTCCTTTTTCCATCTTTAATGGATTCCGTTCATTATTATATCGTAATGATTACGTTTTGCAAACAGTAGTCTTTACGATTTGAAATGTGCGATTAAATTCAGAAAAAATTTACTAACCGGTTTAGTATGATTGAGAATTTAGGTTGGCATTTTTAGACTAGCAATGCATGCGATATCACAGAACGTGAGCGCGTTACGTTTAGACTGAAGCAATGGAAATGATGTTAAAAATTTTATTGACTCCAGAGTATGAAATCAGGGTAAAAGCGGCAATCTATAAAAAAATATTTCAATTTGAAGGTTAACATTACAAAATGGTGGGTAAATGTTACTAGAGTATGATGTGGTTTCACATAAAAGTCAATTTATTTAAATAAATTTTCTTGAATACTTATGACCTTAGAGTTGCTAAATGAAGGAAATAGGCGTCTGGGATGAATATTTATTCATTGAAAAGTTTATTGTATAATGTTTTGATTGTTCAGAAATTTATTTTGTGATATAGTAGTCATTGGTTTGTAAAGGACTTATGGTCTATATTAATACTTTGAATTCATAGGAAAAATGCATACCTGTGAATATTGACTTTAGAGGGGGTGAAAGTGTGGAATATACCTTAACTACAGCAACATGGTTCTGGCTACTTATACCAATGCCTTTATTAGTCGTATTATCAATAATAACTTTTTTTACCGAAAGGAGAGAATAGTACTCGATGAATATTGAATTGCCAACGCTAATAACGTTTATAGTGTACCTTGTCGGTATGCTAGCAATTGGATTAATTGCTTACAAAATGACAAGCAACTTATCCGATTATGTTCTTGGAGGAAGAAGATTAGGTGGATCAGTTGCCGCACTAAGTGCTGGTGCATCAGATATGAGTAGCTGGCTCTTACTAGGACTGCCAGGTGCTATGTATGTAGGCGGTATGAGCCAAATTTGGATTGGGATTGGGCTCGCAATCGGAGCTTACCTGAACTGGCAGTTTGTTGCAACGCGTCTTCGCCGATATACAGAAGTGGCGAATGATTCGATTACGGTTCCTGATTATCTTGAAAACCGTTTCCGTGATGGCTCGAAGGCACTTCGTGTTATTTCAGCAATTGTCATTCTTGTATTCTTTACGTTCTATACGTCTTCAGGTCTTGTTGGGGGCGCAATCCTGTTTGAAAGTTCGTTCGGAATGAGCTATGAAAGCGCATTGTGGATCGGTGCACTTGTTATTATTTCATACACGTTCCTCGGTGGTTTCTTAGCAGTAAGCTGGACAGACTTCTTCCAGGGAATACTTATGTTTCTTGCTCTTGTCATCGTTCCAATCGTTGCTCTTAATGAAGTGGGTGGCTGGAATGAAACAGTTAATCTAGCTGGACAAGCAGACACGAAACACCTTGATATCTTTACTGGAATGAGCTTTATATCCATTCTATCTCTACTTGGTTGGGGACTTGGTTACTTTGGCCAACCTCACATCATCACACGCTTTATGGCTGTTAAATCTTCGAAGGAAATTCCTAAAGCACGTCTTGTAGGTATGTCTTGGATGGTTATATCGCTGTTTGGTGCAATCTTCACTGGTTTCATCGGTATCGCGTACTTCGCTGCTGGTGGACCACTTGATAACCCTGAAACAATCTTTATTGAATTTACTCAAGTACTCTTTAACCCATGGGTATCAGGCTTCTTACTAGCTGCGATCCTATCAGCGATCATGAGTACAATTGACTCTCAGCTACTTGTATCTTCAAGTGCTGTTGCAGAGGATTTCTATAAAGCAATCCTTCGTAAAAATGCAAGTCAAACTGAGCTTGTATGGGTAGGCCGTATCGCCGTACTTGCGATTGCATTGCTTGCGATCTTACTTGCTTATAACCCTGATAGCAGTGTTCTTAACCTGGTAAGTTATGCCTGGGCAGGATTTGGTGCCGCATTTGGACCAGTTATTATCCTGAGTCTATTCTGGAAACGAATGACTCGAAATGGTGCACTTGCTGGTATCATCACAGGTGCCGTAGTGGTCATTCTATGGGCTCAACTTTCAGGTGGTTTATTCGATCTTTACGAATTGATTCCAGGCTTTATCCTTGCATGGATAGCTATTATGGTATTCAGCTTTGTAGGTAAAGAACCTGGAGCAGAGATCGAAGCTGAATTTGAGGAAGCAAGAGTATCTAAACTATAAACAAAGCGTTGAAAAGACTCACTCCAACTGGAGTGAGTCTTTTTGTGGAAATTAAACAAACGTTTATTTAAGGAGTGTTAAATAAACGTTTGTTTAAAATTGGAACAGACGGCGTTCTGTTGCTTAATGAAGCTTGTTTTTGGTATCATCTATATATTGCAGGTTGTTCGAAATTTGTGGAGGTGAAAGTGATGTCCAGAATTACCAAAGAAGAGGTTAAGCATGTAGCTAATCTCGCTAGACTAGAAATGGATGAGGCAGAAGTCGAAAAATTTACCACTCAGCTTGATGACATTATCTCAATGGCGGAGCAGCTGAATGAATTAGATACAGAGAATGTTGAGGCTACAACGCATGTGCTCGATTTGAAAAATGTGCTTCGTGAAGACAAAGTACAGCCGTGGTTATCTCGTGAGGAAGCATTGAAGAATGCACCGGATCAAGAGAACGGTCAAGTAAAAGTTCCATCAATATTTGAGTAAGGGAGGCAACGTCCTTGTTTGATAAAAGCATTAGTGAGCTTCACAGTTTACTTCATAAGAAAGAATTATCCGTTAGTGAACTTGTTCAAACTTCATTCGATCGCATTAACACGGTCGACGAAAAGGTAAAAGCGTTCATGACGTTAAATGAAGAAGGAGCAATGCAAGCTGCAAAAGCGCTTGATGATAAGCTCGGTTCAGAAGAGGCAAGAGGGCTTCTCTTTGGTCTCCCTGTCGGTGTGAAAGATAACATCGTAACAAAAGGACTTCGCACAACAGCATCAAGTCAACTTCTAAGCAACTTTGAACCATTACATAATGCAACAGTGGTTGAGCGCTTAAATGCAGCGGAAACGATCACTGTCGGCAAATTAAATATGGACGAGTTTGCAATGGGTTCTTCGAATGAGAACTCCGGTTTCTTTGGCACGCGTAACCCATGGAATACAGACTACGTACCAGGTGGATCAAGCGGTGGTTCAGCTGCTTCAGTTGCTGCTGGGGAAGTTTTCTTCTCTCTTGGTTCTGATACAGGTGGTTCAATCCGTCAACCAGCTGCCTTTTGTGGCGTCGTTGGATTAAAGCCTACGTACGGATTAGTCTCTCGTTTTGGTCTGATCGCATTCGCATCATCACTTGATCAAATTGGACCAATCACAAATACAGTAGAAGATAACGCCTATCTTCTTCAATCGATTGCAGGGCACGACAAGATGGATTCTACGTCTGCGAACGTCGATGTTCCTGATTACCTTTCTAGCCTAACTGGCGATGTAAAAGGTCTTCGTATCGCTGTACCAAAAGAATACCTTGCTGAAGGTGTAGATGAAGATGTGAAGAACAGCGTTCTTCAGTCCCTTAAAAAGCTTGAAGAACTTGGCGCGACTTGGGAAGAAGTATCGCTTCCGCACTCGAAATATGCAGTAGCGACATACTACCTACTGTCTTCTTCAGAAGCATCGGCTAACCTTGCTCGTTTTGACGGTGTCCGCTATGGCGTTCGAGCTGAAGCTGAGAACCTTCTTGATCTTTATAAGAAAACAAGAAGCGAAGGATTCGGTGACGAAGTGAAGAGACGTATTATGCTTGGTACGTTTGCGCTTAGCTCTGGCTACTATGATGCTTATTATAAGAAAGCACAAAAAGTTCGTACGCTAATCAAGAACGACTTTGAAAAAGTGTTCGAGGACTACGATGTGATTATCGGACCTACAACGCCGACGCCAGCCTTTAAAGTAGGCGAGAAGATTGATAACCCGCTGACGATGTATGCGAATGATATTCTCACAATCCCGGTAAACCTTGCAGGCGTTCCTGCGATTTCCGTACCATGTGGTTTATCAAATGGCCTACCTGTTGGACTTCAAATAATCGGAAAGCACTTTGATGAGAAGACCGTATACCGCGTTGCTCATGCGTATGAGCAAGCAACGGATCATCATAAGGCTAAACCAGAGCTGTAAGGGGTGACGACTGAAAATGAATTTTGAAACTATTATTGGTCTGGAAGTTCACTCAGAACTGAAGACAAACACAAAGATTTTCTGTAATTGTTCAACGAATTTCGGTGCGCCGCCTAACACGAACGTTTGCCCGATTTGTCTCGGTCATCCTGGTGTTCTTCCAGTGATGAACGAACAAGCTGTTGATTTCGCGATGCGCGCGGCAATGGCATTGAACTGTGAAATCGCTGAAGATACGAAGTTTGATCGTAAGAACTACTTCTATCCAGATAATCCGAAAGCATATCAGATTTCTCAATACGATAAGCCAATCGGTGAAAACGGATGGATTGATATTGAAGTAAACGGCAAAACAAAGCGTATTGGGATTACACGTCTTCACCTTGAAGAAGATGCTGGTAAGTTAACGCACGTAGATGGCGAGAACCATTCACTCGTTGACTTCAACCGTCAGGGTACACCTCTTGTTGAGATCGTATCTGAGCCGGATATCCGTACTCCTGAAGAAGCGTATGCTTACCTTGAGAAGCTAAAAGCGATTCTTCAATATACGGAAGTGTCTGACTGTAAAATGGAAGAAGGATCTCTTCGCTGTGATGCGAACCTTTCTCTTCGTCCATATGGTCAAGAAGAGTTTGGTACAAAAACAGAGCTTAAGAACTTGAACTCGTTCGCTAACGTACAAAAAGGTCTTCAATATGAAGAAGTGCGTCAGGAGAAAGAACTTCTTACAGGAAACGTGATTGGTCAGGAAACGCGTCGTTATGACGAAGCTGGCAAGAAAACAATTCTGATGCGTGTGAAAGAAGGATCTGACGACTACCGTTACTTCCCTGAACCGGATCTCGTTCGTCTTGCAATCGATCAAGCTTGGATGGACCGCGTTCGCGCGGATATTCCTGAGCTTCCGGATGCTCGTCGTGAGCGCTATGTGAAGGAGTACGATCTTCCAGAGTATGATGCGATGGTACTCACTCAATCCAAGAAAATGTCTGACTTCTTTGAAGTAGCGATTGGTCAGGGAGCCGATCCGAAACAGGCATCAAACTGGTTAATGGGTGAAGTATCGGCTTATTTGAATGCGAACTACAAAGAAATCGATGAAGTTGCTCTAACTCCGGAAGGGCTAGGCAAACTGATCTCTCTTATTGAAAAAGGAACGATTTCTTCGAAGATCGCAAAGAAAGTATTCAAAGACCTTATCGAAAAAGGCGGCGATCCTGAACAGATCGTGAAAGACAAAGGCCTCGTTCAGATTTCTGACGAAGGCGAGCTTCGTTCCATCGTTTCAGGTATCCTTGATGAAAACGAACAGTCCATCGAAGACTACAAGAACGGAAAAGACCGAGCTCTTGGCTTCCTCGTTGGTCAAGTCATGAAAGCAACCAAAGGAAAAGCTAACCCTCCAATGGTTAATAAGCTTATTGTAGAAGAAATGGATAAACGCTAAATGGTGAAACCCTCCCGTTGTGGAGGGTTTTTTTGTCTTAATGAGGTGTTAAATCATGGTTCGTCTGATTCGCTATTTTCGGCTTTGCTTTTTTTAAGGGAAAAGCCTATAATCAGAACAGAAGGTCAAGCGGAAGAAAACGGTCACGAGAATGTGGGCGTTTTTTGTTTGCGACTATCATATAATTTATGAGTGATGAAGACATGAGATGTTGAGTGATTTTTACGCCAAAACAAATGAAGAATAAAACATGATGAGAAGTAAAGAATCAAGATAGAGAAGATAGGATGATGAAGGATGAAACGTGCGAGACTAATTTATAATCCAACGTCCGGAAGAGAACAAGTGAAGAGGTCACTGCCATATATTTTAGAACGCCTTGAAGTAAATGGTTACGAGACGTCTGCCCATGCAACTACTTGTGAAGGGGATGCTACGGAAGCTGCGCGCATTGCCGTAGACCGTCGATTTGATCTTGTCATTGCGGCAGGTGGAGATGGGACAATTTATGAAGTGATAAATGGCATTGCCGAGCAGCCATATCGCCCGAAGATGGGGATCATTCCAGTTGGTACAACGAACGATTTTGCACGAGCGATTGGCGTTCCACGCACAGTTGAAGGTGCAATGGATGTCCTATGCAATGGTCTTGAAATGCCCATTGATATCGGTCGTGTAAATGAGCATTATTTTATCAATATCGCAGGCGGCGGACGCCTGACTGAATTAACGTATGAAGTCCCAAGTAAGCTAAAAACGATGCTTGGCCAGCTTGCTTACTATATGAAAGGCATCGAGATGCTTCCATCGATTCGCCCCGCGAGGACGCGCATTGAATATGATGGCAAACTCTTTGAAGATGAAATTATGCTTTTCCTAGTTTCGAACTCAAACTCCATCGGTGGATTTGAGAAGCTAGCACCCCATGCATCATTGAATGATGGCCTTTTCGATCTAATGATATTGAAAAAGACTAATATCGCTGAATTTATCCGCATCGCAAGCAGTGCGCTACGTGGTGATCATATTAATGATCCGAATGTTGTGTATAAGAAAGCAAGTCACATTAAAGTAGAATCAGTTGATAAAATGCAGCTCAATCTAGACGGGGAGTACGGCGGCCCGCTCCCAGCCGAGTTTACGAACTTATACCGTCACATCACGATGATCGTGCCGAAAGAAACGAGCGAAAAACATACAAATGAAGAAGAAGCCGCGCACAAGCGCGCGATTTCTGGTGAGTAGAAATGAAGGAGAGAAGTCAGAGACGATGAGCTCTGGCTTTTTCTGTTGTGCTCAGGGATGAGGGTTTGGAAGTAGAGTGAGAATTGGGGTTTGGCCAATAAAAATGGATTTTGGGTAATATATTTCAGATTTGGCCAATATATCGTGAGTTTAGCCAATATAATTCGAATTTGGCCAATAAACCACGCTAATGCGACCACCATGCATACCGAACACAGCACGCGCTCTTCCATTTCGCGATCTCGACACACTGTGGTACAATTTTTGTACATGAAATCGACCGGAAAAGGACGGAAACCTAATGAGTAATCAAGAAGTACCTGTAAAAAAGAATGACGTTGTTGAAGTAGAATTCAGAGACCTTTCCCATGACGGGGCAGGCGTCGCGAAAATAGATGGATACACGCTTTTCGTCCCGTATGGCATTCCGGGCGAAACCGCGAACGTAAAAGTGATCAAAACGAAGAAAGGCTACGGTTTCGCTAAGCTCTTAGATGTAAAAGTGGAGAGTGAAGACCGTAACACGCCGCCATGCCCAATCTTCTATCAGTGTGGCGGCTGTCAAACACAGCACATTACGTACGATAGCCAGCTGAAATTCAAGCACAAGCAAGTTCAAGACGTGATGGAGCGCATCGCGAAGATCGATGTACCTGTTCATCCTGTACTTGGCATGGAGGATCCATGGCGCTACCGCAATAAAGCGCAGGTTCCTGTGGGAGAACAGAACGGTAAAATCGTTGCCGGCTTCTATCAGCAGCGCAGTCATCAGATTATCGACATGGATCAGTGTCTGATTCAGGAGCAGGAAAACGATGAAGTTCTACGCGTGGTAAAAGAGATCGCTGAAAAGTACGGCATCCGTGCATACGATGAGCGCTCTCATCGTGGAACGCTCAGACACGTCGTTGCGAAATATGGGAAGCAAACAGACGACATCATGGTCGTCATCGTGACGAAAAATAAAGATTTACCAAATCGTAAGAACATTATTAAAGACATCACAGAGCAACTTCCGAAAGTGAATTCGATCGTTCAGAACGTGAATCCAAAGCGCACGAACGTGATTTTCGGTGACGAAACCCGCGTCCTGTGGGGATCACCATACATTTACGATACGATCGGCGACATTAAATTCGCGATCTCAGCACGCTCGTTCTATCAGGTAAATCCGGATCAAACGAAGGTGCTTTACGATCAGGCCCTTGAATACGCTGGACTTACTGGAAATGAAACGGTCATCGACGCCTATTGCGGTATCGGCACGATTTCTCTTTTCCTCGCGCAAAAAGCAAAGCAGGTATATGGCGTTGAAATCGTACCAGAAGCGATTGAAGATGCGAAGCGAAATGCTGAGCTAAACGGTATCACAAACGCAGAGTTTGCGGTTGGTGAAGCAGAGAATGTCATCCCAGCCTGGAAAGAGCAGGGCATTAAGCCTGACGTAATCGTCGTTGACCCACCACGTAAAGGGTGTGATGAAGCACTGCTTCAAACGATTATTGATATGAAGCCTGAGAAAGTCGTTTATGTATCATGTAACCCGGCAACGCTAGCAAGGGATTTAAGAATCTTAGAAGATGGCGGATTTGAAACGAAGGAAGTTCAGCCGGTGGATATGTTTCCGCATACGACTCACGTTGAATGTGTAACCTGGCTAGAAAAGAAATAACTCTTCCTATGCACCATAAAAAAAGCACCTCTCCCAAACGCTCACATAAAGCGAATGGTAAGGTGCTTATTTTTATTATATTACGCCTTAGAAGCCATCTTATCCTTACTCATTTTAAGATCAAAACGATCAGCATTCATAATCTTCACCCATGCGGACACAAAGTCGCGCACAAATTTTTCTTTGCTATCCTCCTGTGCATACACTTCTGCATAAGAACGTAGGACAGAATTTGAACCGAAGACGAGGTCAACACGTGATGCGGTGCGTACGAGTTCACCTGTTTTGCGATCGCGTCCTTCATACTCATTGAAGTTAGCAGGCTTCCATTCAACACCCATGTCGAGTAGATTTACAAAGAAGTCGTTTGTCAGTGTTCCAACACGGTCAGTGAATACGCCGTGCTTCATACCTTTGTGGTTTGTCCCAAGTACACGCATACCACCAATGAGAACGGTCATTTCAGGAGCTGAAAGACCAAGCAGCTGCGACTTATCGACGAGAAGTTCTTCGGGGCTCAATGTGTATTCCTTCTTCTGATAATTACGGAATCCGTCAGCCATTGGCTCTAATACGTCAAAGCTTTCAACATCTGTTTGCTCTTGTGTTGCATCCCCGCGTCCTGGTGCAAATGGAACAGTGATGTCAACACCAGCATCTTTTGCTGCTTTTTCGACGGCAACGCTACCACCAAGGACGATTAAATCAGCTATGCTTACTTTTTTATCAAGGTTGCTTTGGATTTTCTCATATACGGAAAGTACTTTGGATAATTGTTCTGGCTCGTTTACTTCCCAGTTCTTCTGTGGCTCCAGGCGAATACGTGCGCCATTTGCACCACCGCGATAATCAGAGCCACGGTACGTACTTGCAGAAGCCCAAGCTGTTGTCACAAGCTCGCTGACGCTTAATCCTGAGTCCAGGATTTTAGCTTTCAGGTTTTCTACTTCAGCAGCAGTCAATTCATAATCAACATTCGGAATAGGATCCTGCCAAATCAAATCTTCCTGTGGTACTTCTGGACCTAGGTATCTTTCTTTTGGTCCCATGTCACGGTGAAGTAACTTGAACCAGGCACGTGCAAATGTATCAGCGAAATATTCAATATCCTCGTGGAAACGACGTGAAATCTTTTCGTAAATTTCATCTTCACGAAGCGCCATATCTGCTGTTGTCATCATTGTATTTACTTTGATTGAAGGGTCTTCAGCATCTGGTGCAAGATCCTCTTGTTTAGGATTCACTGGCTTCCATTGGTGAGCACCTGCAGGACTCTTTGTTAGTTCCCATTCATATCCGAATAGTAAATCATAGTATCCGTTATCCCATTTCGTTGGGTTTGCGGTCCATGCGCCGTCTACACCACTTGTAATTGTGTCACGGCCTTTACCACTTCCGTAAGAGTTCTTCCAACCGAGTCCCTGTTCTTCAATATTAGCGGCTTCAGGTGAGGCTCCAACGTTAGCTTCAGCGTCTCCTGCTCCGTGTCCTTTACCAAACGTATGACCTCCGGCGATGAGGGCAACTGTTTCTTCATCATTCATTCCCATACGAGCAAAAGTTTCACGAATGTCGCGTGCACTTCCTAGTGGATCTGGTTCGCCATTTGGTCCTTCTGGGTTCACATAAATAAGACCCATCTGAACGGCTGCTAGCGGACTTTCAAGCTCGCGGTCGCCTGAATAGCGGTTGTCACCGAGCCACTCTTTCTCTGTACCCCAATAAACATCTTCTTCTGGATGCCACACGTCTTCGCGTCCGCCACCAAAACCAAATGTATTTAAGCCCATTGATTCAAGCGCAACGTTACCAGTGATGACGAGCAAGTCAGCCCAAGAAATCTTATTTCCGTACTTTTGCTTAATTGGCCATAGGAGACGACGTGCTTTATCAAGGCTCGCGTTATCAGGCCAGCTGTTGAGCGGTGCAAAACGCTGTGAACCTGTAGCGCCGCCTCCACGTCCGTCCCCAGTACGATATGTACCGGCTGCGTGCCATGACATACGGATGAAGAGAGGGCCGTAATGTCCGTAATCAGCTGGCCACCAGTCCTGGCTGTCTGTCATTAAGTCACGAAGATCCTGCTTCAGTGCGTAATAGTCCAGCTTTTTAAATTCTTCGGCATAGTCAAAGTCTTCCCCCATCGGGTTGCTTTTTCGATCGTGCTGTTGAAGTAGGCTCAAATTGAGTTGGTTTGGCCACCAGTCTTTATTCGTTGTCCCCACTTTTGTTGTTGTGATGGCACTATCTTCTGTTGTTTGGCCGTGAGATACAGGACACTTCCCAGCTTGACTGTCATGCATTTCGTTTTTATCCATGCTTCAGTCTCCTTTCGAATTTAAGATAATCTAATTATAACATCTATTAGATTATAATTATAATAAATTAATAGTCATTTTGGAAGAAAAGTGAACTAATTTTCACAACATACTTTCAAAACGCTACTAGATAAAGCGGTTACAACTAGTGGCAACGAAATTCCAACATTTGTTAACCTTTCAAACGTTAATGGTAGTAGACTAGGAAACGATACGATCGGCCAGACAACAGAAGAAACGCTTTTTTTCCAGCTTACTATATACTTTCGATTCATTTACGAGTTTACCTCTTTCAAAAAACAGTTACTGGCATTTCATTTAATAGAAAAAGAGAGGCAATAAACCGCCTCTCTTTTCGGAAATCTATTTTGTTACGAGCTGATCTTTTAATAGAAACTTTTCAACCACTTTTCCGACACCGTCATTCTCGTTCGTATCTGTAATGTAGTCAGAAATCCTTTTAATGTCATCTGGAGCATTACCCATCGCAACGCCAAGTCCTGCAAATTCAATCATTTCTTGATCATTGTAACTGTCTCCAACGGCAATCACTTCTTCTCGTTTAATACCGAGCTCGTTAATCAGCTTCTCAATGCTTGTGCCTTTCGTGATTCCTTTATCGGTGAACTCGAGAAAGTAAGGCTTGGATCGCATGACACTGAATTCTTCTCCTAACTCAGCTTGAAGTTTCTTTTCCACTTTTTTGAGGTGTTCTGGTTCTCCGACCATGAGAACTTTTACAACGGGTTCCGTGACACGATTCATAAAGGAATTGACGACCGTAATCGGTAAACCTGTCAGTTCAGACTCTATCGTTGTGTAGGGATTTTCTTCTGCAGTAATAATTTCATCTCCAACGTACGTATGGATGTACACATCTTCTCGAAGACTAATCTCATGGAGTCTTTGAACAGCTTCTACAGATAATGTCTGGCTGAAGAAATCCTTTTTAGAATGACAGTTAATAATCTTCCCGCCGTTAAAGGATAGAATGTAACTCTCATAGTCTGCGAGGAGGAGTTCGTCAGCATATGGAGCCATTCCGAACGTTGGTCTTCCAGAGGCAAGCACAACTTTTTTACCTTCTTGCTGCGCTTGCATTAGAGCTTCTTTATTTCGATTAGAAATTGTTTGATCAGCACTGAGCAATGTATCGTCTAAATCTAAAACAATCATTTTATAAGACATATGTGATTTTCATCTCCTTACTAGTTTCCCTTACCATTTTACTAGAATTCATGAAGAAGAGGGGAAGGGATTGTAAAATGGAAAAAAGTAATAGTGTGCGACTTAGAAATGATAATACACTAAGCTTATTATGAGGAAGAAAGTTTGTAACTCTCTCATACTTCAGGAGTATTTCAAAAGGCTCATTGTAAAAATGGAGCATCCATATGCTTTATTACGTCCAATAAAGGGTACATGACGAAAGTAGACAACATTGAAACTGAAGTTTAGTTTAATAGGTTAATATTTGTAGAAAGGGTGTTTAGAATGAAAAAAGTACTTATTGTTGGAGCAAACGGTCAGGTTGGGAAGCATTTAACTTCCTTTATTAAAGAGCATAATGATCTTGAAGCGAAAGTGATGATTCGTAAAGAAGAGCAGGCTTCTTACTTCAGAGATTTAGGGGCAGAAACTGCTGTGGTTGATTTAGAAGAAGACGTTAAAGCCATTGCGAAAGCTGCTGAAGGTGTCGATGCGATCGTCTTTACAGCAGGTTCTGGTCCAAACACAGGTGCGGATAAAACGATATTAGTTGATCTAGATGGAGCTGTAAAAACAATTGAAGCAGCAAAAGAGGCTGGCGTAAAACGGTTTGTTATGATTAGTTCTTATGACACAACGCGAGAAGCGATCCAGTCTGCTCCATCTTCCTTTTCACCTTATGTAGCAGCGAAGCACTATGCAGATGAATGGTTGCGAGCAACGGATTTAGATTATACAATCATCCACCCGGGTGCCCTAACGAATGACCAGGGTATCGGTAAGATCAATGCTGCTACTAGAGTAGAAAGAAATGAAATCCCTCGAGAAGATGTTGCGAGTGTTATCGTAGCGACGCTCGAAAATGATGCAACGATTGGCAAGGAGTTTCAAGTCGTAACAGGAACGGAGCCAATTAAAGAAAGCATCAATTCACTTTAATTGTAACCCGATTTTTTAAAAGAGAGTTTGCATCAAACAAAGCCCCTTGTTCACACGCAAGGGGCTTTGTTTTGATAGTTTCATACCAACTTGTTTTTGACACCAACACTCTCCAGCGCTTCATTCACCTCATCTAAATCATAAATTTTCCTCTCAAGACAAAACTGTATCACCAAGTCAAACGGTTCACTTTCAGATAAAGAGAAACCAGCCGAGCTTAATAGTTGATCGGCTTCTTTGCGAGTAAGTTTTAGAGAAAGAGCGAGGGATACGGCCGTTTTTTTCCCAATACGATAAGAGGGATTAGAACGTATTTTAGAAAAGTGTTTTCGATCCATCTGTGCTTTTTTGTAGACCTCGATGTCGGTATAGCCTTTTTGATCAATCATTTGAAATAGCACTTCGTTAAACGGAGGTTTTGCATGCGTTGTGATGTAATTTTCTAGCTCTATCGGGGCTTTGTGCTCAAGTATTTCTTGATCTTCGTATAAAGCATCACTCATAAGAAGAGAAGGGAGCATCTGCACTTCGATATATTCCTTTAGTTCTAATAATGTTCGTTTACTAAGCATCGTTCATTCCTCCAAAATGTCGCTTTTGAAGCGACCATATAATGGGTTGAATTCGCTACTATTATATCATCAAGAAGTTGGAGGAGATGAAGGGTATGAAGAAAGGACTAACGGAAATCGTGTTTTTGCTTGATCGAAGTGGATCGATGGCGGGATTTGAGAGGGATACGATTGGTGGTTTCAATGGTTTTGTGAAACAGCAGTGTGAACAAGAAGGAGAAACCCTTTTAACAACCGTTTTATTTGATGATCAATATGAAGTTCTGTGGGACGGAATTAATGCAAACGAAGTTGTGATGACAGATCAAGACTATTATGTAAGGGGGATGACGGCGTTACAGGACGCTGTTGGTAAAACAATTGTCACTGTTGGCAAACGATTGTCTGAAACAAATGAAGAGGATAAGCCAGAGAAGGTTATTGTCGTAATAACCACAGATGGTATGGAGAATTCAAGCTCTGAATTTACTCAGGCAAAGGTGAGAGAGTTAATTGAGCAACAGAGACAACTATACAGTTGGGAATTTATATTCATGGGTGCAAATATAGATGCTTCTAAAGAGGCAGCGAGTATTGGAATTACTGAAGAAAATGCCTTTCAGTTTGAAGCGTCGGAAATAGGTTTTGAGAAAATGTATATGGACGTTTGTGAGGCTGTTTCAAATATACGATAAAAAGGGCGTAAATAAACGAAAGCATCTGCTGGTAAAATAGATGCTTTCGTTTATTCTACTCTTTCAGATTACTTTGCTAATTCATCGCGATTTGCTGCCATGGGTGGTTGTTCTAACCATCTTTTTTTGATTAGTATTTTAACGCCATCATTAGAGAATTGGGCAATTTCTGTAACAAGTCTTGCGATGTCGAGGGAGATATCATTCCTGAATGTTGAAGTTAAGCTTATCCCGTAATTAAACAGACTTCCTCCATTAGCTAACGCCACATGATAAAGCATTAGTTTCTCAGAGAAAGGCGGAACTTTTGACTCAAGTACTTCTGGGTCCCAGAGCTGAGGAGCTGGTAAGTGATCCTTGGTTAAAAGGTCTTGAAGAATGACGATATTCTTGTGTGAGATATCTCTTCCTCGTAACATATACTTTTTAATATCTTCCGATTCCGCTACCTGACTAAAAGCCATCATCATTGATTTTCCTAATTGATTTGAATCCAGGTTTACATACATCGTCGTTATTTCTGTAGAAGCCATCGGCCTTTGCTGTCCAATTAATTTATGTAAAAAGTCAGTAGATTCAACCAACTTAACTTCAGAAGGAACTGGGATAAATGGAGCCCTTATAATTAACCCTTTTGCTAGCATAGCTTCTATCGTATCTTGGTACAAGTCACTCATATCTTTCACACATTCATAAAAGTATTCTCTAACATCCGCTCTAAACGATACAGTTAATGCATTAGAAAACTGAAGCAAGTTAATTCTAGTCGTTTCTTTTAAGTAAAATAGATAAAATTTGTCTGTAAAAATAGCGGGTGCCTGATTGTTGATATCATTTTCCCCAAACCCAGTTGGGATTGAAAAACTTTCTTTCTTGTATAGTTCCTCTAACTTCACCATGTGTTGTTTGGTTATATTCTGAGCTTTTTCAAGTATTGCTTTAATTCGATCATCCTCTACATTGGAAAGGTAATGTGTATAAACACAGTTTAATAATGATTCACCTATATAGTTTTTCCATAGCTCACCTAGCTCAGTTGACGTTAAGGTAATATGTCTACCGTCTTGATTGGTCAAAAAATCACGCTCCTAATATGTAATCTAGGTTAGTATATCCATTAGATGATGAATATTCTCATCATTCACTTGTATAAGCGGTGAGGGACGAAATGAAAAAATATTTTGTATGTATTACTTTATTAAAAGTGTGCATAAAAAAACCACCGGGGATTGATATTATCCCCGATGGTTTTTGATAAAAATTAGCAATCTTGCCCTTTAACAAATGCAGCGCCAACGATGATAAGAAGAATGAACAATACAACGATTAGCGCGAATCCATTCCCGTAACGAGCGCCACCAACCTGGTTTCCGCAACCGCCGTATCCAGCGCCACCAACCTGGTTTCCACATCCGTAACCATAACTCATGAAATCATCTCCTTTCATAGGTTCTTCTTTAGTGTATGAAGGAGATGGCGATGATGATTAGGTGTCGGACTAGTTTTTAAAAAGTTAGTTGAACGCTAGAATCATCAAGTACTTAGAAAAGTAGGGTTATTTAAATGAAGCGTACCCTTCATCAGCCATGACGACACTGCCGTTAATCGCACTAGCTTCTTCTAATGAAAGAAGGTAGACTGCATCGGCTAGCTGATCGGGATCTGTGAGTTTATTGCCGATTACTTTTGCTTTCATACCATCGATTAAGCCTTTATCACGATATCCTTGGACGATTGGCGTATCGACAACGCCGGGTGCAACACCAACGACGCGGATGCCATATGGTGCTAAATCCAGCGCAGCTGATTTCGTCATCATATTGACCGCCCCTTTTGTTGCATGGTAAGCGAAAGTGGCTGGCGAGGCGAGGACTCCAAAGACAGATGTTGTATTGATGATGACGCCTTGCACATTCAATGCCTTCATCTTTTTAGCCGCAGCCATGATGCCATAAGCCACGCCGTGCTGGTTAATGTCGATGACTTTATGATAATCTTCTAAATCAAATTCTGGAAGAGGTGTAGGACGCCCAATTCCAGCGTTATTAAACATCACGTCAATAGTACCAAACTGCTCAACGGTTTTTTCGATAAGCGCTTCCACATCTTCATAACGCGACACGTCTGTTTTAACAAAAAGCGCAACTCCACCCTCAGCTTCGATTAACTCAACGGTTTCAATTCCTTTAGTTTCGTCAAAATCTGCAACGACGACGTGATCTCCTTTTCGAGCGAACTTTAAACATGTTTGTCTTCCAATTCCGCTTGCTCCACCAGTAATTACTACTACTCTTTTTGCAGTCATCTCTAAGGACCCCTTTTTAAAGTATTTCATGGCTTTAGTTTATCATTGTTTATGTTTAATAAATATTTAAATATCGTTATACTTGATTAAGTAATGCTTAAGGATGTGGATAGAATGAACATCGAACAAATGGAGTATATTGTTACAGTGGCAAACACTGGGTCACTATCGAAGGCTGCTGAGGAACTGCATATCAGCTTATCAGCTATAAGCCAATCAATTAGTAAATTAGAGAACGAAATAGGGTTAAAAATATTTGTGCGTAATCGAGCAGGCGCGGCTCTAACATCTCAAGGTGAGCAAATTGTATCGAAGGCAAGAGAAGTAATAACGAAGATGGAAGAAGTAAAAGAAGAAGTAAACCGTCAATTAAATATGCTGAGCGGTGAATTAAAAATCGCTACGATTCCAGGACCGATTCATTTGTTGGTTGACGTTGTTTCACGTTTTAAAAGAGCGTATCCCAATGTGAAACTAGAGATCTATGAAAACGGGCCTGTAAAAATAATCGAAGAAGTGTATCAAAAGCAGCTGGATTTAGGTCTTATCCTAATATCGGATCGGCTTATTCAAAAACATAACATGCTTTCTTTTGAAAAAGTAAGGGAAGGAAAAATGGTCGTAGGGGTAAGAAAGGAATCACCTCTAGCCAGAAAAAAGAAGGTCAAGCCAGAGGATCTTATTCATGAGACGCTCGTTCTTTATGATGATGCTTATATCGAGCAATATGTTGCAGAAACGTTATCGAAATTTGGTTCGACCGATATTTTGTTTACTACAAACAATACGGATGCTATAAAAAATGCAGTAATGCGAGGGATCGCGGTCACCCTTGGAATTGATTATTCGTTTGGTAACAGACAAAGAAGAGAGCGTGACATCGTTATGGTAGAGATCGAGGAAGGTGAGCATGAAAATGTATACCTTGCCCTTGTTCGTCACAGTGAAGGACAAGCGAATCGCGTTAGCCGAGAGTTTGTGTCTAGTATAAAAAAGTATTTCTAAAAAAAAACCGGTTCATTATTTGAACCAGCCTTTTTCTTTGAAGCGCGAGATCGCTTCGATTCGATTTGTCACTTCTAACTTATCGAGTATGACAGAGATATAATTTCGCACTGTACCAGGTGTGATGTATAACTCACTCGAAATATCTTTCGTGTTTTTACCGTCTGCCATCAGCTGAATCACCTGCTTCTCACGCTCGGTAAGCGGGTTATCATTGTCAAAAGCGAGGTCGACTAACTCTGGAGCGAAGATACGCTGCCCATCCATTATCTTTAGGATGGAGCTTGCTAGTTCATCACTCGGGCTGTCTTTAAGAAGGTAACCACTAACGCCTGCTTTACGGGCACGCTCGAAATAACCAGCACGAGCGAATGTGGTAAGAATAATAATTTTGCATGATTCGCTACTTAATTCTTCAGCAGCATCTAATCCGCTTTTCAGAGGCATTTCAATATCCATGATGCAAATATCAGGTTGGAGTTCTCTCACTAAAGCGATCGCTTCCTCACCGTTTGTGGCTTGACCGACAACTTCCATTCCTTCTTCTAGATCAAGTAGGGAGCCAAGAGCTCCGAGCAGCATACGTTGATCTTCTGCAAGTACGATGCGAATCACACCGATCCCTCCTGTTCATTTTGTTTGATGACATTAGGCACGTGAATGTTCAAAGTTGTTCCTGTCGATGATTCGATGTCCAGGGTACCGTTCACAAACTCCAGTCGTTCTCTCATCCCTTGAAGACCATGTCCTTGGAAAGAGGTTACGCCATCAGGCATGCCGTTCCCGTTATCTTCAACTTGAATCAGAACTTCAGTAGACGATTGTTTAATTAGAATGCGGCACCATGTGGCATTGCTGTGTTTCACGATATTCGTAACAGCTTCTTTTAGACACATACTTAGAACATTCTCGACTAACAATGGTGTATTCTCAAGGGTTTGGTCGCCTTCAAGACGAAATTCCATCTCAGCGGCAGTTAGTATTTGTTGAACTCGTAGCAGTTCATCCTCAAGCTTTGCTCCCCTCATATTCGAAACCATTTCTCGCACTTCCTTCAAAGCAGTTCTTGCCGTTTGTCTGATGTCATGGATTTCATTAATAGCGGCATCAGGTTTGACTGGAATTAATTTTCTGGCTAGGTCGCTTTTTAACCCAATCATCGAAAGTTTTTGACCGAGTGTATCGTGCAAGTCTCGTGCGATTCGCTCGCGTTCTTCAATCACCATTAACTGTGAAATCTTTTCATTCGCGTTTTCCAATTGTTCTTCTAATCGATGTTGCTTATTGCGGTATCGAATTGTAAAGGGAAGAAGAGCTACGCCAAGAACACAAACGAAAATGAATGGAAGCTGTGGCAGGAGCGAGTCATCATGGGTGAAAAAAATCATGACCGTTGCTGCAATCGTTGTTACGAGGTGAACAATATATAAGGATAGAAAGCCAGCTTTATTTGCAATATTACCGATGAAAAAAGCTAAGAAAAGAGAAAAATAGACGTATCCAAATAGAATGGTCATGACGATACTAATCGCCATCTCGATGCTGACCCATAAGTAGACCATCTTGCTATTGGAGATGAATGACAGTCGGTACGATAAGAAGAATAATAAAATGACGAAAATGCCAACTGTGATTTCAATTACAGAAGAAGATCTGAAAATAAAAAAGAAGGGAAGCAAACAAAAAATAATCCATACATAAGAACTGATCCCGGTGTTCTTAGGAATGATATGATACCAATTTTGCATAGGGATCTCCTTTCAAGCTGCTTTGATTACAGGATATACCATAACGATTCGGGTGTCACTTAACTACCATTAGTATAATCACTATTAGGACATTGAAAAACCCATTCAATCTGAATGGGTTTTTCACATTTACTATTTTTCCTGGAAACTAGGGCGTTTTGCTGTCATCATCTCAAGCTTTGATGGGTTTTTTAGAAGTGGCTTCACTTCTTTAAAGGTGACAAACGTCTTGTTTCTTGTATCATAAAGGCGGAATCGAATCGACTCAAGACTTGATGATAACGTAATTGTTGTTGCTTTATGCAAAGGTGGGGTGGATTCATGTGCCTTTTCAAGATGATAGTTAGGTACTCTTGGACTTAAGTGATGCACATGGTGATAACCGATACTTCCGGATACCCACTGAAGGATTTTCGGAAGTTTGTAAAAAGAGCTACCGTCAACAGCTGCTTTAACGAAATCCCACTCTGTTTCATCTTCATAATAAGAATCTTCAAATTGATGTTGCACGTAGAACAACCAGATGCCGAGTGAACCTGCTACGTAAAGGATTGGAAGTTGAATGATTAAGAATGCTTCCCATCCGATTGCAAAAATCAAAATAGAATAAATAGCTACAATAGCTACATTTGTAATATACGTACTCATGCGTTCTTTACGTTTTGCTTCTTTGCGGTTGAAACGGTTAGCAATAAGGAATAGGTAGATTGGCCCGAGCCCGAACATCACGATGGGATTACGGTAGAGACGATAAGCGAGTCTGCCCCAGAAAGATGCTTCAGCATATTCTTCAACGGTCATAACCCAGATATCTCCAGTTCCGCGCTTGTCCAGGTTTCCACTAGTTGCATGATGAATATTATGCTCACGTTTCCACTTTTCAAATGGAAAGAGTGTAATGATTCCCGATATCGTACCGACGATTCGATTGGCTTTTTGACTTTTGAAAAATGATCCGTGTGTGCAATCATGAAAAATAATAAACATCCGAACAACAAATCCTCCTGCAATCATGGCAAGTGGAACTGCCAACCAGGCAGATAAACTTAAGCTCTGGTATGCAAGAAACCATAGCAATAAGAATGGAATAAGGGTGTTCAAGAGCTGTCGTACCCCTACGACCGTGTCGGGCTTTGCGAAAGTTGATACACTTTTTTTCAATTCTTTTTGTTTTTGTTTTTGTACATTCATATGGTTACCCCTTTTTTAGGCATAGTTGAAATAACTCTAAGCCTAATACTAGAGGAAATGTCGTCATGGTGTAAGACACAAACGTCAGGATAAGACCATGATATTTGTCATGGGTTTGCTGGGTATTGATGGAAGCGCTTTTCTACAGAAAATATCATGAATTTCAGAATTTAGAGTTACTCATCGAAGTATGTATCAATTGATAGAGCTTGAAAACCGTCACTAATAGTACACCACCAAAGACATAGCCAGCGAGAATAGCAGTTGCAAAAATGATCAAAAAAAAGCCTGAAAAACCTCTCGGTGAGGTCTTTCAGGCTTACGAAATGCTATTCTAAATTAGCATGCTTTCCATACATCTTATCCGTATCAAGACCCTTCTTCTCCATAAAGCGTAAAATAATCGCATCATAGAAAAGTAAAAGGGTCTGTTCGAATAGTGAACCCATCGGTTGAATGGTCTCGTAATCACCTGACTGATCTTTCGGTGAGCCAGGCAATTTAACGATGATGTCAGCTAAATTCCCAATTGTTGAATCGGGTGTAATCGTAACAGCAGCAATCTTACCGCCAATGTTCGCAGCTTTGTTTGCGATTGAAACGAGCTGTTTTGTTTCACCTGAACCTGAGCCGATGATGATCAGATCACCATTTTCAAAGTTAGGGGTTACGGTTTCACCAACAACGTACGCTTCAATGCCCATATGCATCATTCGCATCGCAAATGATTTTGCCATAAAGCCAGAACGTCCGCCGCCAGCAACGAAAACCTTGTTTGCTTCGAGAATTTCATTCGCTAGCTGCTCGGCTTCTTCATCGGCAATGAGATCTACTGAACGATTTAGCTCCTCAATGATTTCAGCTAAATAGTGAGTAGTCTGCATGATTTATTATCCTTTAATAAGCTCTTGCATTTTTGATGCAACGGCTTTTTTATCGTCTTCACCTGTAATACCGCCACCAACGATGACAAGGTCAGGTTGTACTTTCACAACTTCTTCAAGAGAATCAAGTTTAATACCGCCAGCGATTGCTGTTTTAGCGTTTTTTACTACGCCTTTAATTGTTTCGAGATCTTCGAAAGAATTCTCGCCTTTTGCTTGAAGATCATAACCAGTGTGAACACAAATATAGTCAACGCCTAGTGCATCTACTTCTTTTGCACGAGTAGCTAGATCTTTTACTGCCATCATATCGACAAGGATTTCTTTCCCTTGTTTCTTCGCTTCTTCAACAGCACCTTTGATCGATTCATCTTCAGCAGCACCGAGGATCGTAATGATATCAGCGTTCGATTCAGATGCTTTCATCACTTCATATCCTGCAGCGTCCATAATTTTAAGGTCTGCAAGTACTTCAAGGTTAGGGAATGCGGCTTTCATTTCTTTAACAGAACGAAGACCTTCATTGATGACGATCGGCGTACCGATTTCAACGATATCAATATGTTCCTGAACTTCTTTCACTAGTTCAATACCTTCTTCTGTGTTTACCAAATCTAATGCTAGCTGTAATTTCATAATGCTTTCACTCCCAATCCATATTTTTTCTGTCTCTCTTGTCAGACACCAATATAATCGATCTGTTGGTGTAGTAGCAAGTATACTGCTTACGCCCTATTAATGTAAGTACGCACATTAAACTTACATAGTGTCAAAAAGTATACTATGAGTTATAATGGGCTTATACGGAGGTGATTTCGTGTCACGCACCCAGGATAAAACATTTTACTGTGAAAAAGAATTAACGCTTGCGGTTATCGGAGGCAAGTGGAAAATGCTGATTTTATGGCATTTAGGCAAGCAGGGTACGAAACGATTTGGTGAATTAAAGTCCCTTATGCCGGGAATTACACAGCGTATGCTAGTAAACCAGCTAAGAGAATTAGAAGATGACCAAATTGTTCATCGAGAAGTGTACCCAGTTGTTCCTCCGAAGGTTGAGTATTCCCTTACCGAGCAAGGTGAAACATTAATGCCCATACTCGACTCCATGTATGAGTGGGGGAAGAATTACAATCAGAATGTCCTTGGCAAACCGATTGAAACGAAAGAGTCGGTATAAAACCAAAAACCCCTGCGCGCTCTATCTGTTTGATAGATCGCGCAGGGGTTTTAAATTTTAGTGCTCAACCAATAATTGTATTTCTTCTTTGATCGTTTCCCATGCAAAAGAGGTTGTGTCGATTAACATGAAGTGTTCCGCTGAAGGAAGCTCAATTAGCTTTACAAAATCACCTTCACCTTCAGCTTCCCGCTGATAGTAGTCGCTAATGCCGATTGGGACGTTAATATCTAATGCACCGTGAACGAGAATTTGCTGAACGCCAAGTGGGAGAAGTTCCACTGGTGATGCGTTTTTATATCGTTGTGGATAGTGCTCTGGCGCCCCCCCTATTAGTTCAGCCGTTGGATTGTTGGGATCAAGAGAAAGGGCTTGATCTCTATAGTCGTGAACGCCATACATCATTTCGAGATCGTTCACACCTGCTAGGCTAACCACTCCATGAAGAGGAAGAGGGTTCTTGATATATAATTCACTACTTTTGTCAATGCGACCTCGCGCAGCAAGCCATGTTGCTAGATGACCGCCAGCGGAATGCCCAATTGTGACAACCTTCTCAAGGTTAAGAGGGTAAGAATCAGCAAGCGTCCTTATGTAGTCAGTTGCTTGTGCAGCATCAGTAAGTGTTCCAGGATAGCCACCGCCTTCTTGTCCAGTTCGACGGTATTCAATATTCCATGTGGCAAATCCACTTGCTGTTAAATCTTCCGCAGCATCCCGCATGATTTCAAGTGTAAAAGGCTCTCTCCAGAATCCACCGTGTATCACGATTGCTACAGGGAAGGGACCGTTACCTTCAGGAAGGCGCAGCTCACCAAATTGATTATCATTTGTACCGTAGAAAATTTTCTCCATGCTATCACCTCAAATTGTAAGAATTCATTCCATTATCTCATAGATTGAAAAAACCAATCGTATAAACGATTGGTTGTACTTCGTATAAAGGATAATGAGTCCTATTTCCCTAATTTAATTCCTTTGGCTATACTATAGAAATTATTCACAAGAATGAATGATCCAGTATTGCTACCACCTGACCCTGCTACGCTGTTGCTAACGGAGATGGGGGCGATGGTGTGGGCACACTGGACAACTGTGCCACTATTATTTGTAATGATGACAGGTCCTCTGAAAAAACATCCCATTCGTTATCACTCCTTTAACGCCAACTTCTGATAATAGTATATGGACAAACAGAGTAAAGTGTTTGGACATGGTCTCACTAATAGGTGTCCAATTTCTTGAGAATTGGACAAAAAAGTAGAAGTCAGTGAGCTGACTCCTACTTTTGAAACTAACTTATAAAAATGGCTTGGGTAAAAGTGATCACTCCTGCTAGGAGTAAGAAAACAAAGCTGTATTTCAAGGTGAATCTGAAGAGGTCTCCTTCTCGTCCAACAAGTCCAACAGCGCCTGTCGCTACTGCAATAGACTGTGGAGATAGCATTTTTGCCATCACCCCACCAGCTGTATTCGCTGCAACAAGTATCATTGGAAGAACAGCGATTTGCTGAGCAGTAATTTGTTGAAGGTTACCGAATAATGCATTGTTAGAAGTGACAGAACCAGTCAAGAATACGCCAATCCATCCTAGTAGTGGAGAGAGGAATGGGAAAACACCACCGGTTGCTGCAAGAGCAAGTCCTAATGTAGAACTCATACCACTGTAATTTGCAATAAAGGCAAATCCTAATACCATCATGATGGTGAGAACAGGTTTTTGAAGTTCTTTGACTGTTTCAATCAAGGCTTCCATCGCTGTTTTCGGGCTCATTCTAAGAATAATAATAGATAGAATCGCAGCTATGAAAATGGCGGTTCCTGTTGCTGAAAGAAGATCAAGTTTTAGCATCGCGCCGTATGGTATTGGTTCGCTAACAATGGGTGCTGTTTTAATAACGAGATTGTGAAGTCCAGGTACTGGTATTTGAAGAATTGTTGCTTCAAATAATCCCCCTTCTAGGAATAAATTCTTGAAAGGTTTTAAACTCCAGATGGTAACCATTGCAGTTAATGCAATAAAAGGTGACCACGCTTTTAAAATTCTGCCAGCTGTTAGCTCTGCTTCTGGGTCAAGAGAAGCGGCAAGTTGTGCTTCTACTTGAGGATCAATCGCATCGTTTTGTTGCATTTTAGGATGCCAAACTTTCACGAATACAGCTACTGCTACTAGACTAATGATAGAAGACGTGATGTTAGGTAGTTCAGGTCCAATAAAAGTCACTGTTGCCCACTGCGTAGCAGCATATGTGCCGCCTGCTACGAGAGCTGCTGGCCATACTTCTTTTAAGCCTTTCCAACCATCCATAATGACGATGAGTAGAAATGGAATCGTGAAAGAGATGAAGGGTAGGTATGTGCCAAGGAATTGACCGATTTCCATAGGACTAAGCCCGCTAACTTGACCGGCAACGATCACAGGGATTCCCATTGCTCCAAATGCACCACTTGCCGTATTAGCGATTAAGCAAAGACCGGCAGCTTTAAGGGGTTCGAAACCAAGACCTACTAGAAGAGCTGCTGTAATGGCAATCGGTGCTCCAAAACCAGCTGCACCTTCAAGGAATGCATTGAATGAAAAGGCAACAAGCAACATTTGTATCCGTTTGTCATCTGTAATTGATACGATTGAACTTCTAATGATATCGAACTGGCCACTTTTTACAGAGAGTTTATAAAGGTAGACAGCTCCGATAACGATATAAGAGATTGGCCATAAACCAAAAGCAAATCCGTAACCAGTCGTTGCAGCAGCCATACCAATCGGCATATCATAGAAAAAGATGGCGATCACAATCGCAAGCATCACCGTGATGGTGGCTGCGATATGACCTTTAATCCGGAAAAAAGTAAGAGAAAGAAAGAAAAAGATAATCGGAATGAGAGCGATAAAAGCGGATATCCAGATGTTGTTAAATGGGTCGTATACTTGTGTCCATGTTTCCATGGGTATCACCTCTTAAGCGTTATAGTAGAACATTTTTGTTAATTCACTGCTCTGAAGCAAGGTTCCATTGCTTCTTTTAGCGTCTCTGCAGAATGGTGTAATTGCTTCATTTCTGTTTCTGTTAGGTCAAGTTCAACAACTTCTCTGATCCCGTTTCTATCAATGATCGCCGGTGCACCAATATAGATGTCATTCAGTCCATATTCGCCTTGCATTAACGTTGAAACTGTTAAAATAGATCGTTCGTTTCTTAGAATTGCTTTTGTAAGACGAACAAGTCCCATTGCGATTCCATAATAAGTAGCCCCTTTACGGTTAATGATGTGGTAAGCAGCCTCACGAACATTTGTAAAGATATCGTCAAGTACAGGCATCTCTTCTTCTGACAACATTTGAGTTACTGGTCGGCTACTAATAGTTGCATGGCTCCAAACTGGAAGTTCTGTATCACCGTGCTCGCCGAGAATATAAGCATGAACATTTCTAGAATCTACTTGGAAGTGATCTCCAATTAAGTAGCGGAGTCTTGCTGTATCAAGAATCGTACCAGAACCAATGACGCGCTCCATCGGTAGTCCAGAGAATTTCCAAGTGGCATAAGAAAGGATATCGACCGGGTTCGTTGCAACGATGAAAAGTCCATCAAATCCACTCTCCATAACAGCTGTAACAACTCCTCTGAAGATATTCACATTCTTCTCAACAAGGTCAAGTCTCGTTTCGCCAGGTTTCTGATTCGCACCGGCTGTTATGACGACAAGATCAGCATCTCTACAGTCATCATAATCACCAGCCCATATTTTCATAGCAGATCCAAAAGGCATGCCGTGGTTTAAATCTCTTGCTTCGCCTTCAGCTTTTTCTTTATTTAAGTCAATCAGTACCATCTCATTCACAACTTCTTGGTTTAGTAAGGAGAAAGCATAACTTGTTCCAACAAATCCAGTTCCAATCACAGCTACTCTAGTTGTATAACGTTCGTTTTTCATGTCAATTCCACCAATCTATTATTTGTGATGTCTTTCACATACACAATATAACCCGCTTTACATGGTCGATATGTGACAAAGATCACATGAAAAGGTTTACATATAAAATTATTTAAAAAGTTATTTTAAAGGGGGGAAGTATAGAATCAACGAAGACTTCATTACATACTATGTAAAAAAAAAACGCTCAGCTGAGCGTTTTTTTACCAATAAAAAGGGCTATACCAACTATAAGCAGCGATCGAAGCAATCCCAACAGCAATCAATGCCGCCCCGAAAAAGAAGTGGCTTCCATAACCTGGACCATCATTTTGCCCACCGTCCATTGGACGTAGGTAAACATGGTCACGATCGCAATGATCAATGTATCCACAGTGGATTGTTCCATCATGACAGCGAATTTTGACGCATCTACCAACGTTATTATTGAAATCTTGGTGATATGACATTGTTCTCCTCATTTCCTTAATGTATTAAGAGTCAATAGACTCCCCGAGCTTTACGCACATTAATAATCTATGTGAAGGCAGAGCAAAAAGTTTGGACATGAATGGAGACTGAGGAAAATTACTAATCTTTCATATATAGTAGATGTGAGAGTAATTTGTCTGAAGGAGGTAATGAAATGGAGGATATTAAACCGATTGGTTCATTCTATCGAGCGGATCATGAGGGCTACATAGTGAATGACACGTCGTGGGAGAAGATTGAGTCTAACTATAGAAATGCCATCAATCGAGCTGTTAATATGCTAACTTTGCAACTACCCATTCATAGTATTTACATTAGAGGGTCTGTGCCAAAGGGAAATGGTATTGAAGGAGTGTCAGATCTGGATCTGATCGTCATATCTGAACAAAGCTCTAATGAAGAAGTAGTAGAAAAGATTGAAAGGAAGCTAACAAAGGAATTTCCCTGGATGAATGGAATCGAGGTGAGCTACTGCTTACTTAACGATTTAAACGATATTCATTTTTTCTCTATCATTCAATTCATGCTGAAAACGTCTAGTCTCTGTGTCTATGGTAAAGATGTTATCGAGAAGTTGCCTGGATATAAAATAGATCGAGCACTTGCGAATGATCATATCGTTAAATTGGAAAAGCACATCGAGCAGGCGAAGTTTGAACTTGATGGGAATCAGGATGAAGAGGATATAGCGGATTGTTGTGGGTGGATTATGAAAATGATTGTTCGAAGTGGGCTTGCGCTTATTATGGAACAAAAAAGATCATATACAAGAGATCTCTATCCATCGTATCAGCTGTTCAGTACTTATTATCCTCACAAAGAGCCAGACATGAAACAGGCTTTAACCTATGCGATTCATCCTTCTCGTTCACCTGAAGAAATTGTTCGTTTTCTCGATCGTTTCGGTGGTTGGATGATCAACGAAGCAAATAAATGGCTTGATGATTTTAATCCTACTAGAGAACAGAACTTATCTCTTTCGAGGAACTGAATAGAAAAAAGGACTGAGATCACCTTTTGATCTCAGTCCTTTTTGTCGTTATAGAAATACGATTAGTGCGATTCCTGCGAGGAATAAACAACTAAGAATGAGTTTGCCGAACAAAGGGAGCTGCTCTTGCCCCTTCTCATTGATCCGTTCTTCCTCTTCGTCAACAGTGTTCTTGTATTTCGAATCGCAGCAGCCCATTTTATCACACCTTTTAGGTTTGATTCGTTAAACTACTCATCAGAGGACATGAAGTAAAATCTCACTTCACTCTGATGGAAGCTACACTTTATGCTACGCTGTCTTTATCCCAGCCGGAGATATCCTCTTCAAGAGGTATGTTGGCAGCACGCTGCTTTCGAGCAGAGAAGAAGAAAGCAACGATGACAGCGATCGTAATGATCGTTGCTCCGATATAAGCAATGTTCATAGGAAGTCTGAAGCCAATCGGTGCATTTAGAATATACGTTGTCGTAGCCATCGTGATAAATACGGCTGGTACTATCGCGATCCAGTAGTTCTTCTTAGCAATAAACAAGTACATCGCACCGACCCATAGGGCAATCATAGCTGTGGATTGGTTTGCCCATGAGAAGTAGCGCCATAGGATTGTAAAGTCGATCTTCGTAAGGCCGAAAGCTACAACGAAAAGCGGTAGCGCGATCCAAAGTCGGCTTGTTACTTTACGCTGTGAATAATTGAAGTAGTCAGCAATAATCATACGAGCGCTTCGGAAAGCTGTGTCACCGGATGTGATCGGAAGAACGATGACCCCAAGAACGGCAAGCGTTCCACCGATTGCACCGAGCATTAACGTAGATGCTTCACTTACGATCGCAGCAGGTCCGCCGTTTGCAAGCAGTTCGTTCAATCCAACAGGACCGTTGAACAAGCTCATTGCAGCTGCTGCCCAGATCATTGCGATAACTCCTTCAGCGATCATCATGCCGTAGAATATTTTGCGTCCTTGTTTTTCATTTTGCGTTGTACGTGAAATGATCGGTGTTTGTGTTGCATGAAAACCAGATAGTGCTCCACACGAGATAGTTAGAAATAAGAGTGGGAAAACTGGTGCATTGTCAGGATGAAGATTGCTTAGTGTGATTTCAGGAATCGGAGCACCTGTAAACACAAGACCAGCACCAACACCGATCGCGCTAATTAGAAGCAACGCGCCAAAGATAGGATAGAAACGTCCAATGATTTTATCAATCGGAAGCAATGTGGCAAGGATATAGTAGACGAAAATTGCACCAAGGATAAGGCCCATTGTTGCCCAGCCATTCATTAAATTGTTCAATAGACCAGCTGGTGCGGTAACGAAAACAGTCCCTGTTAGTAGAAGCAGTAATACAGCAAATGCATTCACCACGTGCTTCATTACTTTTCCAAGAAACTTACCTGCAAGTTCAGGTAGGTGTGCTCCCCGGTTACGAATAGAAATCATTCCAGTGAGGTAATCATGAACAGCACCGGCAAAGATACAGCCAAATACGATCCAGAGAAAAGCAACTGGTCCATATAGAGCGCCAAGGATAGGACCGAAAATCGGACCAACACCTGCAATGTTTAACAGTTGAATCAATGAGTTTTTCTTTGTATTCATTGGAAGATAATCAACACCATCTTGATGCGTGTATGCTGGTGTTTTACGTGCTTCCTTCACCCCGAAAATTTTCTCAACAAATTTCCCATAAGTGAAGTAACCAATAATTAAAAGTGCAATTCCCGCTAAAAATGTATACATAAAATCATCCCTTTCCGTTCGATGTATGCGTTTACATTTAGTATAAAAGAGAGAGGAGGTGAACGGACTGTTTTAGTGTTAACATGCAATAATGTAGGTGTGACATGCACTTGAACGGTGTTGACATGCACGCCTACATTACAGTTCGAGTTTTGCACGCAGCGATTTTACATAATTACGACTCACTGAGAGTTTATCTTTTACACCTTCTAATTCAAGTTGATAAGCCCCATTAAACCATGGAGTAAGGCGGGTGACATAGTGCAAGTTAACCAGAAAGCCTTTATGAATCCTGAAGAAAGAGTATGGAGAAAGGCGACTCTCTAGCTCCTTTAATGGCATCTTTACATCGAATGCATTATTCTTTGTCACGATTCGCGAGACTTTATCTTCGCGGAAAATATAAAGAATGGTGTCCGGGTCCATATAGTGAATATCTCCATCGATTTCGACGGACAGCTTACTTTTCTTAATAGGAAGAGCTTCCTCTCTAGTTGAAGAGTGGACAAGTTTCTCAAGGCGCTTAACAGTTTGATTGAGCTGCTCCTCGTCATATGGTTTTAGGAGATAATCTACCGCCTCGTAACGAAATGCCTCTGCTGCAAATTCTGGATAGGCCGTTGCAAAAACGATGAGAGGAGGTTTTTTAAGTTCGAGCAGCGCTTTTGCAGCCTCCATGCCGTTCATTCGGGGCATTTCTACATCGAGAAATACAACGTCTGGTTGAAGCTGTAAAGCTGCTACAACGGCTGCTTCACCAGAATCTGCTTCTCCTAACACTTCGATTGATTGAAATTGACCAAGAAGATGTACAAGTTCCTGGCGGCTGTATCGTTCATCATCTACGATCAGGATTTTTATTGCTTTCATATCTTAGTCCCCCGTATTTGGAATCGTAAAGCAAATGGTCGTGCCTTCGTGCAGCGTACTATTAATTTGAAGCCTTGCATCGTTACCAAACAGCATTGTTAAGCGTCGATTAACATTATAGAGTCCGAGGCCCGTGCCACTTTCGGAAAGGACATGGGATTTCCCAAGCTCTGCTAAGCGATCTGGTGCGATGCCTTCCCCGTTATCAGTAACACAAACCAGAATCCCATTTGATTGGCAGCTAATCCTAATTTCCACGAGACAATTGTTGTTTTTGTTCTTTATACCATGCTTAATGGCGTTCTCAACAATTGGTTGCAGTGTAAGAGGAGGTAGCTGCACAGAGAGTGCATTCTCTTCGATTGAGTATTTTACAGAGAGTCGATCAACGAAGCGCGCTTCCTCCACTTCAAGATAAGCTTTTACATGTTTCAATTCTTGGTGCAGCGAGGTCATATTCGCTGTTGTTCCAGATAAATTCTGCCTTAAAAAATGGGAAAGAGAGACTAACAGTTTTCGTGCTTTGTCGGGCTCAATACGAATGAGCGAAATAATCGTATTGAGTGAATTGAACAAGAAGTGTGGACTGATTTGCGCCTGCAGTGCTTTGATTTCAGCTTCCTTAGCAAGCTGATAGGCCCTGTCCGCTTCGGCAATTTCAAGCTGATTGCTCAGAAGGTTACTGAGGCCTGAAACAAGCTCCGTAATAATATGGTTAATTTCTTTTTCAGATTGAAAGTAGAACTTGAGTGTTCCGATCGTCTTGCCACGCTGTTTTAAAGGTGCAATGATCGCTGCACCGAGTGGACAGTCCTCTTCAGCGCAATGAATGGTTCGATCGTTTGCAATCACGATTTCGCCATCAGTAATTGCTTTCTTCGTGATGGTGGTTTGAATGCCGTGTCCTGACTGATGATGATCGTCTCCTAAACCAATATGACTTAGGATATGGGTTCTATCCGTTATCGCAACAGCGCTACCGCCAATTTCTCGATGAAGAATGCGGCAGACTTCTTTCGCAGATTCTTGTGTTAGACCTTTCCGTAAGTATCCAAGCGTTTGATCGGCAATACGAAGGGTTTTTTGAGCCTGCAGCGCACCAGCTTTCTCTTCTTCGTTCACTACGTTTTTAATAATAAGAAGAAAGAGAGCGCAACCGATCCCATTTGCTAGAATCATTGGAATACCGATAACCTCAACGAGTGCAATGGCATTCTCCAGTGGTTTTGAAAGAATCAATATAATGAGCATCTGTACGGTTTCTGCTCCGGCACCGATAACAAAAGCAGATCGGAGCTTCACATGACGATTTCGTTTGTGAAGGGAACCCGCGATGAGTCCAGCAATAATGGAAGCAAGTCCGCATGCAAGAGCTGTAAAACCGCCCAGCAAGTAGCGATGGAGTCCGGCGATAAGACCTGCTCCGAATCCGACTCTTTTCCCTCCAAGAAGCCCGGCGAGCACAACTCCGATTACTCTTGAATTTGCTATGGCCTCATCGGATGAAACCTCGAGGGGCCAAGAATTAAATTGAAGAGAATCGGTGCTAAACGTCAATCCGGTGTAAGTTCCGATAATCCCAAAAAAGCCAAAGAAGCCAATCGCAACATACTGCTGCTTACGTGCAAGCTGATCGCTATATATCATATCTCTGAAGAAGCGAAAGCGAGTGAGCACAAACGCGATCGTCACGATAATGCCAAGTCGCTCAAGCATCGTAAGCAAGAGTTCGAACATGAGGGGAAGCTCCTTTCGTGGTGCCTTTTGTCGGTGCCTGTCACCACCCGATATAAGTCAAATTCTGTCGAATGATAAAGCGGTTACTTCTTATTATACGGGTTTTGTAAGGGAGAGAAAATGGGGTGGAGTATTAAAGGTGTTGTTGGGCGAGTGAAAGTTGTTTACCCTTGATGGTTCAGGTATCAAGTTAATACGCCATGTTAATGAAAGTAACCTACTTAAAAGGGAGATATCGATAAAAAAGAAGAAGCCAGTTGACTTCTTCTTAAGATAACAATTTACTTACCCACACAGCTCAGTAAGAATCTTTTGAATCGTATAGATGCTATCATCCTTCTTAAATTGCTTCGAGAAAGTAGGCGTCTGCGCACTAGAGATCCAGATTTTAAGCTCGGCGTCGAGATCAAAGTGTCCGGCTGTCTCGATACTGAAGTGTGAAATGCTCTTGTAAGGTACTGAATGGTACTCGACTTTCTTACCTGTCATTCCTTGCTTATCCACAAACAATAAACGTTTGTCAGTAAAAACAATTAAATCACGGACAAGTTTGAATGCCGCATTAACCTCTTCGGAGTCTGCTAGAATGTTTGAAAGCTCCTTCTTCACATCTTCTTTATCCATAGTAGAAGCGTTTCCCATGAAACCACTAAGTATGCCCATCTCAATTCCTCCTCTGCATTTTAAACATTTTCTAGCTCTTATTCTATCATACGTGGTGCCTGTCACCACCCGTTTTAACTTGAAAGGTGTCGAAGGAATTCTAGAAAGTATTTAATGAATCAAGCATACGCTCGAATGATGCCCTTGTTAAAAGTCTTTCAGAATTTGCATCCATTGAGATGACGATTAACACTTACTTTAGGAGGGAAACAAATGCCATTTGTTAATTTAGAAAAAGACGTCGAACTTTACTATGAAGACGTAGGGATGGGGGATCCAGTAATTTTTATCCATGGTGTCTGGATGAGCAGTCGATTTTTCAAAAAGCAGCTATCTTACTTCAGACAAAAGTATCGCGCCATTTCTCTAGACCTTAGAGGACATGGGCAATCCTCTCACGTTCAATCCGGACATACGGTAGCGAATTATGCACGAGATTTGAAATGTTTCATGGAAAAACTTCAATTAAAAGATGTCACGCTTGTCGGTTGGTCGATGGGTGCGTTTGTAATCTGGGAATACCTGCATCAATTTGGCGAGGACAATGTCAAGGGAACGGTGATTGTTGATGAACTTGCTTCTGATTTCAAATGGCCAGATTTTGAAATTGGGGCATTCGATCTCCCTGCACTTACGGGGATGATGCGAGATATACAAACGGATCAAGCTGGACTGCTGAAAGGGTTTATACCGCTTATGTTTAAAGAAGAATTACCACGATCTGAGCTTGACTGGATGCTAGAAGAAACAACAAGGCTTCCTTCTTCCATTGCAAGTGCCATCTTGTTTGATCAGTCGATTATTGACTGCCGTCCATATTTAAATCAGATTACGAAGCAAACCCTATTATGTTTTGGAAAAGAAGAGAAGCTCATTCCAGTAGCGGCTGGGCACCACCTAAATCGTGAAATTCCCAACTCAAAACTGGAATTATTTGAAGATAGTTGTCATTGCCCTTTTCTTGAAGAGACAGATCGATTTAACCGAGTGGTAGATGAATTTATCGCATCTTTGAACTGATTTTAGCTGAAGACAAGTAGCTATAATACTTGTCTCTTTTCTTTTGGAAAAATATTTAAAATAACGAAAAAAAGCTATTGATTATCAAAAATATGTAAGCTATAATAACATCAACGAAAGCGCTTTCGATGCAGAGGAGATCACGATGATTACAATCTATGACTTAGCTAAAAAAACTGGATTCTCTAGCACAACCGTTTCTAAGGCACTTAATAATTACCCAGACGTTAGTAAGAAAACGAGACAAGCAATACTAGATACTGCTGCAGAAATGGGTTACCTCCCCAATGCTCACGCTCAATCGCTCTCAACAAAGAAGTCATGGACAATAGGTGTTATGTTCTCTGAAGACAATGAGGTTGGGATGAAACACCCATTCTTTAGTGCAGTTATTGAAAGTTTTCGTAAACATGCCGAGAAGGAAGGATATGATCTCATTCTCGCATCTCGAAATCTTCGTAAGAGGGGCTCAAGCTACCTTGAACATTTCTTATATCGAGGCGTAGATGGAATTGTAGTGATTTGCTCCGATCCAAATGACCCTCAAGTTCAAGAAATGATTAAGGGAAGCATTCCGATCGTTGTGATCGATATGAGCAATCAGAACTGCAGTGTTGTTTTTTCTGATAACCTGTCTGGTGGTGAGCTAGCAATAAACTATCTCTATTCACTTGGCCATACGAGAATTGCGCATATCTCTGGAGAACCCTCCATATATGCAGGGCAGGTAAGAATCCAAGGTTATTTGGACGCTATGAAAAAAATGAATCTGCCTGTTATGGAAGGATACCTCGTCAATGGAGGAATGTTCTCAATTACAGAAGGTGCGAAAGCAATGGAGAAGCTCCTTGATTTAGCTGAACCTCCTACCGCGGTTTTTATAGCCGGTGACCATATGGCGATTGGAGCAATGGAAGCTGCGAAAACAAGAGGTTATGACATACCTGAAGATATTTCTATCATTGGCTATGATGATATTGAAATGGCCAGTTACGTGACCCCAAAACTAACGACAATCAAGCAGGACACAGATAAAATTGGTATACGTGCAACAGAGCTTCTAATGAAGCAAATTATTCAAAAGAAAAAAATCATTACAGAAGAAATTATTCCAGTCCAACTAATCGAAAGAGAATCCTGTAAAAGGCTAAAAAATAAAAATTAATTTTTTTTAGCAGATTACGAAACCGCTTTCAAAAACAAGGACTATATTTTTTAAGTTAAATCGAAACCGGTTTCGATTTTATTTTATCATCGAACCGAAACCGGTTTCGTTACTAATAAAACTTTTGGAGAAGGAAGGGGCTCACCCATGAAAAAGGTTGTAGGTCTTGTCATGTCACTCGTCTTATTGTTTGGAGTTCTTGCAGGTTGTGCAAATTCAGAAACATCTGGAGAAGCAAAAGGAGATAAGAAAGTAGATTTAAAGGTTTGGTCGTTTACAGATGAATTGAAGAAGCCGATTACGAAATTTGAAGAAAAGAATGGCGTGAAAATTGAACTTACAATTGTTCCAATTGCTGACTACCCAACAAAGCTTAAGCCGGTTCTTGAAAGTGGTGTAGGTGCACCGGATGTGTTTACTGGTGAAATTGCTTTCTTGAAACAGTGGGTGAATGCTGGATACTGGGAAAACCTTTCCGAAGATCCTTATAACGTAGACGAGCTTGCAGATAACTATGTTCCTTATGTATTCGATTTAGGTAAAGACGAAAAAGGTGATGTGAGAGCGCTATCATGGCAAACGACACCTGGTGGTCTTTACTACAAACGTAGTATCGCGAAAGAAGTACTTGGAACAGACGATCCGGATGAAGTAGGAAAAATGCTTACATCGATGGATAAGGTATTTGAAGTGTCTGAAAAAATGAAAGAAAAAGGCTATCGTATGTTTCCGGATGAAGGTTCGATTCGCTGGTTTGCACAAGGAGACAATCCAAAGCCATGGGTAAATGAAAAAGGTGAATTAAAACTTACAGATGAGAAAATGCAGTTCTTGGATTACGCTAAAAAACTTCGTGAAAATAGCTATACAGCTCTAGCCTCAGAATGGTCTCCATCTTGGTTTGAAGCGATGGATAAGCCTATCAAAGTGAAAGAAAATGGTAAAGAAACTGAGACAGAAGTATTCTCTTATGTTCTTCCTACATGGGGACTACACAGTGTATTGAAGACGAATGTTGAAGACTCTGCTGGTGACTGGGCAGTAACAAGCGGACCAAGTCCATATTTCTGGGGTGGAACGTGGTTAGGTGTTTACAACAAATCTGAAAACAAAGAACTTGCTTATGACTTTGTGAAAATGATGACGCAGGATGATGAATTCCTAACAGATTGGGCGAAAGAAACTGGGGATGTGCTTTCATACCTTCCAGTTACGAACGAAATCAAAGACGACTTTAGTGATGAATTCCTTGGTGGACAGAATAACTACCAATTCTTCCTTGAGCAAGCGAAGAGCATTGAGCCAGGTATCGTAACAAAATACGATCAGCAACTTGATACATTCTATGGCAATGCTGTTCAAGAATACGTAGATGGTAAAAAATCGAAAGACGAGGCCATTGCTGAATTTTATAAGAAAGCTCAAAATGCTTACCCTGATTTAAAAGTACCTAAAAAGTAAGTAATGTAAGCGGTGTAAGGATTCTTATGCCGCTTATCTTATTTTGAAAGGAGTGCTGAGATGAAAAATCTTAACCGCTATGGCTATGCTTTTATTGCTCCGTTTTGGATTATCTTTCTTATATTCAATATTTATCCCGTTGCCTTGACATTCTACTATAGCTTTACAAACTACAGCGGAAGCGGAGCGGCAGAAGTAGTTGGTTTCGCTAACTATCAACGATTGATTGCTGACTCTTATTTCGTAGAAGCTTTCTTTAATACATGGAAAATTTGGGGTGTTAACTTTGCCCTTCAAATTGTGATCGCTCTTATCCTAGCAATGATATTCTCAGATGCACGAGTGAAAATGAAAGGACTTTCTTTCTTCCGCTCGATCTTTTATCTTCCAAATTTAATTACGGTTAGTTCGGTAGCATTATTATTTGGAATTTTACTTGATTGGCAACACGGGTCCTTGAATATGGTTTTAATGAATATTGGGATTATCTCAGAGCCGATTAACTGGTTAAATCAGCCTACTACTGCTCAACTCTCAGTATCTCTTATTTTAACTTGGATGTGGTTCGGACATTCCTTCATCGTTGTCATGGCGGGTGTCTCAGGGATTTCAACTGATTTTTATGAAGCAGCTCTTATTGACGGAGCGAATCGCTGGCAAACATTCACAAAAATTACGCTTCCTTTGTTAAAACCGATCCTTCTCTATATTATGATTACCTCGTTAATTGGTGGTCTACAGCTATTTGACTTGCCTATGCTTTTAACAGACGGAATTGGTTCACCGGATGGATCGTTAAATACGATGGTTCTCTACTTATACAACCAGGCATTTAAGTACAACAATTATGGTTACGCTGCTGCAGTTGCATATGGTTTGTTTATCATTACGGTTATATTCTCAGCAATCGTATTCAAATCAATGTATGGTAACGAGCGTAAACAAGCGAGGCGGGTGTAAATTATGATAGATAGATCTGAACTCGAAAATAATGTCACTCCTGAGCAACTGACCAAAAGAACCCTGATGCCTCAAGATACAAAGATGAAAAAGCGTCGATCAATCGTAAAAGGAGTTATCTACGCGCTTCTGATTCTTACTGCGGTAATCTGTTTTATTCCGTTTTTAATGATGCTTGTCAATGCAACGCGTTCAAATGATGCAATTCTAACCGGTTTTACATTAATTCCAGGTACGGCTTTAATGGAAAATTACCGCACGATGATGGAATACGTAAACATTTGGAATGGATTTAAAAATAGCTTAATCATTTCTGTTCTTGTCACATTACTTACGGGCTATTTTTCAGCTTTAACAGCTTATGGTTTCGCTTTCTATACGTTTAAGGGCAAGAATTTTCTATTCGTATTCATGCTTGTCATGATGATGGTTCCTGGTCAGCTAGGTCTGATTGGCTTCTACGAACTTTGTAAAAATCTTGGCATCTTAGATACGTTCATTCCATTGATTGTTCCAGCAGTTGCAAGTCCGTTTGTCGTGTTCTTCTTACGTCAGTACATTCAGACAACGCTTCATCCGAGTTTAATAGAAGCAGCAAGAATTGATGGCGCGAGTGAATTAAGAATTTTTCATACGGTTGCAATTCCAATCATGATGCCAGCTGTTGCTACGATGTCGATTTTTACATTCATCGGCTCATGGAACAACTATATTATGCCGTTAGTCATTCTGTTTTCACCAGAGAAATACACATTGCCTGTATTGATGGGCTTCTTAAAAGGATCGCAGGTTGCGCAGAATTTAGGTTCTATGTACCTTGGCATCGCTATTTCAGTTGTTCCAATTATGATTGCATTTCTATTTTTGTCTAAATACATCGTTAACAGTATTTCAGCAGGTGCTGTTAAAGAATAGAGGAGTGAGTTTTAATGAAGTTTGATCAGCAGTTTACGTTTGGTACAGCAACATCTTCTTATCAAATTGAGGGAGCTTATCAAGAAGATGGTCGAACGCCATCGATCTGGGACATGTTCTGTGATATTCCTGGAAAAGTGTATCAAAACCATAATGGGAATGTGGCATGTGATCATTATCATCGCTATGAGGAAGATATCCAGATCATTAAAGATCTTGGTGTAGATTCTTATCGTTTTTCGATCGCTTGGCCACGAATTTTCCCTTCAAAAGGTGAGTATAACCCAGAAGGGATGGCATTCTATAAAACACTTGCAACTCGTTTGCGAGAAGAAGGAATCAAGCCAGCCGTCACGCTTTACCACTGGGACCTTCCAATGTGGGCACATGAAGAAGGCGGCTGGGTCAACCGTGATTCTGTAGAGTGGTTTCTCGATTATGCAAAAGTATGTTTCCGTGAGCTTGATGGATTAGTAGATTCGTGGATCACACACAATGAACCATGGTGTGCAGGGTTCCTTGGTTATCATATGGGCGTACATGCCCCAGGACACACAAATTTAGATGAGGCTGTCAGAGCTGTTCACCATATGCTTTTATCCCATGGAGAAGCGGTTAACATGTTAAAGAATGAATTTGCTTCTACAACATCGATCGGTATTACGTTAAACCTATCACCTGTCTATCCAAAAACGGATTCGGTTAACGATCGACTTGCAGCGAATAACTCAGATGGTTATTCCAATCGCTGGTTTTTAGATCCAGTTTTTAATGGAAGCTACCCTGTAGACATGATGAATTTGTTCTCTAAATACGTCCACTCCTATGACTTTATTCATGAAGGTGATTTGAAAGTGATTTCGACTCCTTGTGACTTCTTTGGTATTAATTTCTATAGTCGAGGATTAGTAGAGTTTAGTGCAGCAAACGACTTCCTAACTCAAGGAGCACATTCGGACTACGAGAAAACAGGAATGGGCTGGGATATTGCGCCGAATGAGTTCAAGGATCTGATCAGAAGGTTGAGAAGTGAATATACGAATCTACCAATCTATATTACTGAGAATGGTGCAGCATATGATGATCAGGTTGAAGACGGTCGTGTTCACGATGAGAAGCGAATCGAGTATGTTGAAAAGCATCTTCAAGCGGTATCTGATCTTAATGAGGAAGGTATGAATATTCAAGGATATTTCCTATGGTCACTACTTGATAACTTTGAATGGAGTTTTGGGTATGATAAGCGTTTTGGAATTATCCACGTGAATTATGATACGCAAGAAAGAATCTGGAAGGATAGTGCACGATGGTATGCAGATATCGTGAAAAATAGAGGATCCGTACTACCGCTGAATGCTTAGGAGAAAGGAGAAAGTCAGTGAAAACAAAAACGATTACTCAAATCCAGTCGGCAAGAGATACTGGCGATCTACTTCAAGTAAAGGAACCAATTTCAATCGCGTCTGATTCCAATCCAGACGCGATTGAAATTAATATTGACCCTTCTATAACGTATCAGAAGGTTCTAGGATTTGGCGGTGCTTTTACGGAAGCGACCGCTTATTCCCTTTCTCTCATTAATGAAGAGAAGAGAAACGAAATCATTCATCGGTATTTTCATCCCGAAGAAGGTCTCGGGTATCGATTAGGTCGTACCCATATTAATAGTTGCGATTTTTCACTAGGGAACTATTCATATGTGGAAAAGGATGACCATTCGTTAAATAGTTTCTCAATTGAAAGAGAAAAAGAGCTTGTCATTCCGTTGATCAAGGACGCTACAGAAGTTGCTGGAGTGAATTTGGAGATCCTTTCATCTCCCTGGAGTCCTCCTCATTGGATGAAAAGCAATGATGAAATGAACCATGGTGGCAAGCTACTCCCTGAATATATGCAAATCTGGGCTGATTACTATGTAAAGTATATTGATGCGATGGAAGAAGAAGGAATACCAATCTGGGGCATTACGATTCAGAACGAACCTGAGGCAAAGCAAGTCTGGGATTCCTGTCTATATACAGCAGAGGAAGAGAGAGATTTCATTAAAGATTATCTTGGACCAACCTTACATAAACATGGGCGGGAGGATCTTAAGGTAATTATTTGGGATCACAACCGAGATGTTGTTTATGAACGAGCTAGCATTGTTTTATCCGATCCTGAAGCAGCTAAGTATGTGTGGGGTACAGGAGTGCACTGGTACGTCTCTGAAGAATTTGAGAACCTTTCCAAAGTTCATGATGCTTTTCCGGACAAGCATCTGATTTTTACGGAAGGTTGTATTGAAGGTGGCGTCCAGCTTGGAGCGTGGCATACCGGTGAACGTTACGGACGCAATATTATCGGAGATTTTAACAATCATCTAGAAGCTTGGATTGACTGGAATCTTGTCCTTAATGAAGAAGGCGGTCCGAATCATGTCGGTAATTACTGTGATGCTCCGGTTATTGTTGATACGAAAACCGGTGACGTTCACTACAATAGTTCTTATTACTATATCGGTCACTTTAGTAAGTATATTAAGCCAGGTGCTGTCAGAATTTCTTGTGTAGCATCACACTCTCATCTTCAATCAACAGCTTTTCAAAACCCATCAGGAGAAACTGTCATTGTTGTTATGAACGAAGGAGAAGAAGACGTAGCTGTTTCTCTCACAATTTCAGGGGAAAAAATACTTGTTAGTATGCCTGCCCATTCCATTTCTACGTTTCTAGTATAATCTGTTCATCAAACTATTAGGAGGATAACTGAATATGCGAAATGTACTACCTGTTCTACTTGCTGGAGTTCTTGTGCTGAGTCCTGCCGTATCATCCTTTGCCGCAGACCATGATAAAGCGACAGAGGATAAGAAAAGCGAATTGGTCTTTGAGAAGAAATTTAATCCTGTCGTGAAGAAGGGGAAAATTCATGGCACAACGCAAATAAAAGCGTCTTTGCCAGAGAGTTTTCACCTTGCAGTGAAAATATCAAATGCGCCTGTTGAAGTTAAGAAAGGACAGGCTGTCCCAGATGACCGTACCGTTACCGATCCATATGTATCTGGCGTTGATTTATCCGGTGTTGATGACAGTATTAATAAGTATGTAACGGTGTATGTCGTAGATGAAGCTGATAAGGTCGTTCAATATAAGCAGATCATACTTAAGAAAAGTGATATTCAAAAAGAAGAATGGGATCTTGTTTGGGAAGATGAATTTAATGGTGATTCCATTGATCAGGACAAATGGAATTTTGTCCAGGGTGGTGACGGCTATGGAAACAATGAATGGCAACACTACACCGATCGAGAGAAGAACGCTCGAGTGGAAGATGGCTCTTTAGTGATTGAAGCACATAAGGAAGAATTCGGTGGTAATGATTATACTTCTGCGAAGTTAACAACCCAGAATAAAGGTGATTGGACATATGGGCGTTATGAAATCAAAGCCAAACTTCCTAAAGGGTCAAGGGATGTGGCCAGCTATCTGGATGATGCCAACCGATTATGATCTCTACTCAGGATGGCCAGCAAGTGGGGAAATTGACATTATGGAGCTTCTCGGTCATGATCCTGATACGGTATATGGCACACTTCATTATGGGAAGCCATGGAAAAATACTGGTGAGTCATATGATCTTCCTGTAGGAGATTTTTCAGATGAGTATCATACGTTTACGTTAGACTGGGAACCAGGAGAGTTTCGCTGGTATGTAGACGGTATTCTTTATGCGAAGCAGAATGACTGGTTTACTAAAAACGAAAATGAAGCAGCTCCTTACGCCTATCCAGCTCCTTTCGATCGTGATTTCTATATGCAGTTGAATTTAGCTGTAGGGGGAGACTGGCCAGGATATCCTGATGAAACAACAACTTTTCCAAATCAGATGCTCGTCGATTCCGTGAAAGTATATGAGCTTGATGGAGAATACCGCGAAGCGGGTGAGCGCCCTGTGACGGAAGAAACTGTCGAAGATCTAAGAGCGCCAATAGATGGAGACTATGTCTATAACGGTTCTTTTGAAACAGACCTTGAGTACTGGGACTTCCAACCCTTTGAACCATCTGATTTATTTGGGGGTGCAGGGGAAGTGGCTGTAGATGGAGAAGCAAAAGTGACTATCTCTGATGCAGGTGATCAGCCATATGCGATTCAATTTGTACAGCCGAATGTACCATTAGAGAATGGTGAGCGCTATAAGCTGACATTTGATGCGCGTTCAAGCGGTGATCGTGGAATGGTCGTTAATATTTCAGGTCCTGAGCAGGGATTTGCTAGGTATCTTTCTGATAAAAGCGTGAACCTGGCTTCAGACTATCAAACTTATTCATACGAATTCGAGATGGAGAATGGGACAGATCCACATTCCCGCATTGAGTTCAACATGGGCCAAAGTTCAGATCTTCCAGTCTGGATTGATAATGTAAGTCTTGTTAAGCTTCCAAAGGATCCGAATGCTTCTAAAAAGGTTCTTCCTACAGGGAACTATATTTACAATGGAACATTCGATCAAGGTAATGATCGAATGGTGTTCTGGGAGCTTGATAAGGGTCTAAAGGCGAAAGCTAGTGCTTCCGTAGGTGAAGCGATCCCATCTCGTGAGATCACGATTGAAGTTAAAAAATCATCTGAACTCGGTGACGTTCGTCTCAGTCAGGATAATTTGAATGTAGAAGAAGGAGTTTATGTTCTTACCTTTGATGCAAGAGCGGATAAAGCACGATCAATCGGTTTACGATTGACAGATGAATCTCGTTCACAGGATTATGTTAAAGAGGAAAGCGTCGCCATTACGAGCGAGATGAGTTCGTATCAAGTTATTCTCGACATGAACGAGGCGGATTCTAAAACGGCATTTGAATTTTTACTAGGTGGTAGCAGTCGCTCTAGCGTTACGATCGATAATGTAGAAATGAAGCGTGTAGCTCCACCTACTATCATTGATGGGGTAACGAAAGTGGAAGCAGAAGATTTTCAATCGATGTCTGGTGTTCAGGTTGGAGAAGATGGAAAAAGTGTTGGATGGATTGATGAAGGCGATTGGATGCAGTATGCAGTAGATGTGAAAGAAGCTGGGACATATACGGTTCGTTATCAGGTAGCATCCGGAAGGGATGGGGGAAGCGTTACTTTATTAAGCAAATTAGGAAATGCTTATGATGGGTCGCGTGGAATGGGTGAAATTCCTGTCGAAGAGGCTGATCAACAGACTTCTGTTGATATTGCCCAAACTGGTGGTTGGGGCGTTTGGAAAACAGTGACTGACACGATTTATTTAGAAGAAGGCCTTCAAACGCTTCAACTAGCTGCTCCGAATGTCAATTTAGACTGGATGGCGTTTGCACCTAAAAAAGCATCCGGTGAATCAGTCGTAATGAATGGAGATTTCTCTAATGGATTAGAAAATTGGGGATCATGGTGGGGAGATCAGTGGAGTGGATTTGCTGAAGGAGAAGTGGTTCATAAGGATGGACAGATGGAGGTTATTGTTGACAAGACAGGAGCCAAATCTTATAGTCCACAAGTCTTTCAAGAAAATCTATTGTTGGAGAATGGAAGAGAATATACAGTCTCATTTGACGCAAAATCCACAGAGGCAAGAGAAATTAATGTATTGATCGGGGAGCCATTATCTTCTGATCCATGGTTTACCCCGTTTATGGATACAAAAGTGATTTCAATTGGTGAGGAGATGACGAATCATTCATTTACTTTTGAAATGACAAATGATACAAACCTAAATGGGAAATTAGTTTTTGAAGTTGGAAAAATTAACGGTATGTCAGTTCCATCAACAATAACGTTAGATAACGTTATGATTGAATAAGCTTATATAGAATAGTGCGAAGGTTCGAGGAGGTGTGCGTCTATCAAAGATGCACACTTTTTTTCGAGAAAATAGCTTTAATTGTCGAAGAATAGAATAGTCGTGAGATATCTTACCGAATAAAGGTATATTTTGAAAGTTGTCGAATTTGTAAAATTGGAATCTGATTTAGCAAAATTGAGGTGTTTTAATAATTGAATTGAAGAAATTTGAATTGAAGTACTTCAATCGCCACGAACAAATGGATGCTTATAATTAGGGAATGGACTGAATAGCTGGCTCTAAATAGTTTTTTAGGTATAGAAGGAGTAGAAAAGATGAAAATTTGGTTTAACAGATGGTTTACAACAGTTGCACATTATATCGAGTTGATTCGAAATAACGATGACGGAATAAAGTTTGAAGTATACGGTTCGCACCCAAATGAAGATGCCTTGTACTTACAGTATTGTGATCATGCCTTCGTTGAACCGGATATTAGCGGTGAAGCTTATATCGAGTACTGCCTCCAGTTTTGTGATGAACATGATATCGAATTATTCGTTCCACGCAAAGAGAACGTCCTCATTTCAAAGAATCTTTCTAAATTCCATAGCATTGGTGTAAAAGTTCTCGTCTGTGACGCAGAATTAATGGCACTGATGGATAATAAAGCAGCGATGTATCGAGCGATCATCGAACGTGAAAATCAAAAGGGTATCCCAATAGTATCTATTCCAGATTATGTTGTTGTTAATAATGTACGTGATTTTAGAAAAGCATACGATTCTCTCGTTATGAAAGGTCATACAGTTTGTTTTAAACCTGTTATTGGAGAAGGAGCGAATGGCTTTCGGGTTATTAAAGAAGGGCAACAAACGATTGAAGAACTACTTACAGAAGGAGTATCTAGAAAAATCTCAATTGAACAGGCTTGCTCCATTTTCAGTCAACAAGAATCATTTCCTGAATTAATGGTGCTCGAATATTTGGATGGCTATGAGTATAGCATTGATTGTCTTGCATATAACGGTGAACTGCATCTTGCTATTCCACGTAAGAAGGTCGAAGGTAGAGTAAGAGAGTTGGAAGATAATAAGCAACTCCTCGATATCGCACGTGCGATCCACCGTGAGTACAACATCGACTTCATTTCTAATATTCAAGTGAAGTTCAGTAAGGGTATACCAAAACTGCTAGAAATTAATCCGCGAATGGCGGGAGGACTCAACATTAGCTGCTTATCCGGAGTGAACATTCCATATGAGGCGATCAAACTGCTTTTACACGGTAATAAACAAGTCCTTGATTTAAAACCTGCATTAGGAATCCGTGCTAGCCATATTGAAAAAGAGATTGTTCTTATTTAATCCAATCTACCAATGATTTGTTAACAGAATTGACAATTCTATCATTCCAATATTTGTCGCTCAGGGGTTAAAGGATTCATTTTGTTCGAAAATATGTTAGTTTTAAATAGAAAGAATAGGTTTTCATAGTGAAATCAAACTTATTTTGTTGAAACATGAAACTTTCTGAATCTAGGCTCGTATAACTGAATAGGCAGTTTGAAATTAAATGTAAAAATTATCTTATATCCGCTTTTAAATCTACTAATAGGAGTGATACGATTTGACAATCTCTTTGCAGAAAGGTCAACGCATTGACTTAACTAAGGGAAACACCGGTTTATCGAAAATAATGGTTGGTCTCGGTTGGGATCCGGTCGAGCAAAAGAAAGGCGGTCTTCTAGGCGGTCTTTTCGGAGGCGGGAACGGCGGAGCTAATGTTGACTGTGACGCATCTCTCCTTATGCTTGAGGATGAAAAGCTAACTTCTAAGAAAGATTTGATCTATTTCGGCAACTTGAAGAGCGAATGTGGAAGTATTAACCACACAGGCGATAATCTGACTGGTGCTGGGGACGGCGATGATGAGCAAATCATGGTTGATCTTAGTAAAGTACCACAGCGCATTACGAAGTTAGTATTTGTTGTTAATATTTATGATGCAGTGAAACGTAAACAGGACTTCGGGATGATTCAAAACGCTTTTATTCGCGTAGTGAATCAATCCAATCAAGAAGAACTGATTAAATTTAATCTCACAGACAATTACTCTGGTAAGACAAGCCTATTTGTTGCAGAGATTTATCGACATGGTTCTGAATGGAAGTTCGCGGCAATCGGAAATGGAACAAATGACGCTGGCTTAAGCGATATTGCTAAGAAATACTAAACTACTATAAATCTAAAGGGGTTGAATAGCATGGCTGTATCATTATCAAAAGGACAAAAAGTAGATTTAACAAAAACAAATCCTGGTCTATCAAAGGTTATTGTAGGACTTGGATGGGACACCAATAAATATGATGGCGGAAATGACTTTGACCTTGATGCGAGTATCTTCCTACTAGATAGTAACGGCAAGTGCGCTTCAGACAAAGATTTTGTTTTCTATAATCAGACTGAAGGTGGCGGCGGCTCTGTCGTTCATACAGGCGATAATCGTACTGGTGAAGGAGCTGGAGATGACGAGCAAGTGAAAGTTAATCTACAGGATGTTCCAGCTTCAATCGAGAAGATTTCGTTTGTGATCACGATTCATGATGCGGAAGCTCGTAATCAGAACTTTGGACAGGTGTCCAACGCTTTCGTACGCATCCTTAATGAAGATTCGAACGATGAGTTGATTCGTTATGATCTTGGAGAAGATTTCTCGATTGAAACAGCAATCATTGTTGGAGAATTATACCGTCATAATGGCGAGTGGAAATTCTCAGCAGTAGGATCAGGCTATGAAGGCGGTCTTGCTAGAATCGCAACTGATTTTGGTTTGCAAGTCGGTTAATATCTTCTTTGTGGCAAGAGGGATGCTCCCTCTTGCCATTCCAATATAAACGCGAATTGGGGGATCACATTGGGTATTCAACTTTCTAAAGGACAGCGGATTGATTTAACAAAAACAAATCCAGGACTTGTTAAAGGTCTTATTGGACTAGGATGGGATACGAATAAATATCAGGGCGGCTCTGACTTTGACCTTGATGCATCTGCATTTCTAGTCGATGCAAACAATCGTTGTCAGGACGACTTAGATTTTATTTTTTATAACAATTTAGAACATCCGAGCAAATCGGTTATTCATACTGGAGATAATCGAACAGGTGAAGGTGACGGAGACGATGAGCAACTGATTGTAGATTTTTCAAAAATTCCTGCCCATGTTGATAAAGTCGGTATCACCGTAACGATACATGATGCAGAAGCACGTCATCAAAACTTTGGACAAGTATCAAATGCATTCGTCCGCCTGGCAGATGAATCGAGTGGAGAAGAGCTATTGCGCTTTGACCTTGGTGAAGATTTTTCAATTGAAACGGCAGTCGTCGTTTGTGAGCTCTATCGGCACGGTAGCGAGTGGAAATTTAATGCAATAGGTAGTGGCTTCTCAGGAGGACTTGCTGCACTTTGCAAAAACTATGGCCTGGACGTATAAGGCCTAGCAAGTTGATAATAGGAGGAAACATCAAGTGGAAATTTTACAAGAAATTCTAAACACCTATGCCTCTTTCTTTGATTGGGAGATGTGGGGAGAAGTTTTAACTGACCCTGTTTCGTGGGGACTTATTGGTACGTTGGTTCTTTTAGAGGGTCTGCTTTCAGCCGATAATGCCCTTGTTCTAGCTGTTATGGTTAAACATCTCCCGCCCGACAAGCGAAAAAAAGCTCTAACCTATGGCTTGATCGGAGCGTATTTCTTCCGGTTCTTATTTATCGGAATAGGAATGTACCTGATTAAATTCTGGTGGATCAAAGTATTTGGAGCGGCTTACCTTGCCTGGATCGTTATTCAACACTTCAGAAGTAATGGTGAAGAAGAAGATACGGACGGTATGAGTAAGGATAACTGGCTTACCCGTACATTTGGTATCTTCTGGGCTACAGTCATTTCAGTAGAATTAATGGATGTCGCTTTCTCAGCTGATAGTATCCTTGCAGCTCTTGCGGTATCAGATGAGGTGTGGATCCTTCTTCTTGGAGGAATGATCGGTATTCTAGTGATGAGAACAGTAGCAGGAGTCTTCCTTAAGCTTATTGAAAAAGTACCTGAAATGGAAAATACAGCATTCGTACTAATTGCAATTATCTCAGCGAAGATGTTCTTAAGCGTGTTTCATATCGAAATTCCGCACGTTGCATTCTTTGGTATCATTATCCTTGCATTTCTTGGGACGTTCGTTGTGCATTACATTAACAATAGAAATCGTTCATATGCAGAAGAAGCGGCTTCAACGAAGGAAAACGAATAGCATAATGAGGAGGAGACGCGCGTGCTCTCCTTCTTTTTTATACTTAAAAATACGATGGAACAAGCGAATGTTCAGTAAATTTATATAATAGGGGGTGAAGGTGCTGGAAAACTTTCAATATCTTTCTGAAATTCAGAGGGAACTCATTTTCTTCAAAAGACCAACTCCAGTGAGTAAACATGAACCTAGGGAACGACTTTCATATGCGGTGGGGGCAGCCCTTTATATGCCTGCCATTCGAAAAGATATCGGAGAACTCATTGTGAATAAAAAATACAAAGAGGTCACGACGATTGTTCTCGATCTAGAAGATGCGATAGGAGATAATTATCTTTCTGAGGCCATTGATCAAACGATCATTCATTTTACTGAAATTGAGGAAGCAATGATTCTCGACGTTCTTAATTGGGATACGTTACCGCTTTTATTCATTCGTGTTCGTTCTGCCACCCAGTTAAAAGAAGTAGCAGAAAGACTGGGTACTTCTATTCACTATTTAACAGGTTTTGTATTTCCTAAATTCTCATCCACTAACGGTGAAGCCTATTTACTTAGTCTTAAAGAGGTGGAAAGAAAAGCAGGAACGATCTTGTATGGCATGCCGATCCTAGAATCTCCCGAACTTCTATTTAAGGAATCCAGATATAACGAATTCCAAATCCTTTCATTGCTGTTGCAGAAGTACGAATCTTCTATACTGAATGTTAGGATTGGAGCGACAGATCTTTGTGGATTATATGGCATTCGAAGGAGTGCCCAGTCTTCCATATATGATATTTCAGTGTTGAGAGATTTTATATCTGATGTAGTAAATTACTTTGGGAGGAACTTCGTCGTTTCCGGGCCAGTCTGGGAATATTTTAATAGCAAAAGACAAGAATTGATTAATCATTCGGATGGAAACGTTGCGGATTACAATGCGGGATTATTAAATGAGACATTATTGGATCTTACTAATGGCTTAACTGGAAAAACAGTTATCCACCCTTCTCATGTTAATGTTGTGCAGAGTTTGAATGTGGTAACGAAAGAGGAGTATCTCGATGCTCTTACCATTCTTGATCATGCAAATGGTGAAATGGGTGTACTAAAAAGCAATTCTCAAAACAAAATGAATGAGATCAAACCCCATTATAAATGGGCGATGAAAATCATGACGAAATCGACAATATACGGGGTGTATCATGAAAAGTACAACTTCTTCAAAATGCTTACCGAAGCAGTACCATTTTCCAATACTGTCGGATATGAGCGTGAATCTCGAAATTACTCATAATCGTTTATCTATTCCAGTAGGTGAATTCTTTCAAATGGCAGCTCGCATTAATAAGAAAAGAGGATTTTTGTTTGTAAGTAAAATGCTTGGAAAACATCTTCCATTGAATCCATACAAGCCGTTGCTTGCTTCAGGACTGTTGGCAATATCTTATTATGAAAATGTGACTGGTCACTCTGTCGATTTCTTATTAGATGTTCGAGATGGATTTTTGTCGGATGATCGAGGGAAGCTTCGTCGGACCTATGAGCTGTTGAATCAAGAGCCTCTCCATTTAAATCAAGAGCCAATCGTTATTGGGTTTGCTGAAACGGCTACTGCTCTTGGCCATGCAGTATTTGACTGCTTTGCTAAAGGATATTATATTCATACGACTCGAGAAAATGTAAGTGGTTTGGATCCTGAATTTAACTTTAAAGAAGAGCATTCTCATGCTGTAGATCAACGATGTTTTGCAAATCAATCTATTCTTGAGAAGATTAACCCTGTTTTGTTGGTAGATGACGAAATCACCACAGGGAAAACGTGTCTTAACATTATTAGAGAGATCCATGCTAAATACCCTCGCAAACATTATGCTGTACTCTCTCTACTAGACTGGCGTTCTGAAGAATACTTACAGCAGTATAAAGCATTAGAATTAGAACTGGGTATTTCAATTACTGTTCATTCACTTCTGAAGGGGACCATAGCATTTGAAGGTAAACCACTTGAGCAACCTATAAACGACTTTCATTCAGGCGGGATTCCTAAAGGGAGAGCGATTATAAAAAAACATGACCTTTCTGAAGAGTTCTTGTCTCATTCAGTAAATGGCTATCTGGCGCACAGTGGTAGATTTGGAATAAACCAATTGGATAAAGAGATAGTAGAAAAATCATGTCAGAAGGCATCCGAACACTTGAATAGAGAAATAAAAAAAGGAAAGACACTTTGCCTTGGAACTGGAGAATTCATGTATATCCCGATGAAGGTTGCCTCTTATCTTCATGGAGAGGTTTTCTATCATGCTACGACGAGAAGTCCGGTTCAGCCTGTTGATACTGATCAGTATGCGATTACTAGCGGTTTTACATTTCCAAATCCAGAAGACAGTGATGTTCAGCATTATGTCTACAATATTCCAGAAGGCGAATATGACCAGGCTATTGTTTTCTTTGAAAAGAATATTTCGGAAGATAATGTCACTGCACTTATCTCATTGTTAGAAGAGAGAGAAATTAAAACGGTTCATATTGTAACGTGTTCTTGAAGAAAGGGGTGGGCTAATTGACTTTACAGATAACTAAAATGGGAAGTTATCCTGACCGAGACGTAACTTTCCTTCTTAAAGATTTATCAGACATTCAGATGGAGAAAAGCACTACGGAAAGAGAACAGGCGATTCAACAAGGAACTCATTATTCGGAAATGCTCCCGATCGAATATAAACCAACTGAAGAATATATGAAACTGTTCTATAACTCACTCGATGAAACAAAGCGTAAAGTTGCTATCGCAGTAGGCGTTGTAGCGGAGCAAATTATTGCGGAAAGAGGCTTTCAAACTGTCCTAGTTTCTCTCGCTCGAGCAGGGACGCCGATTGGTGTTTTAATAAAACGCTATATCGCTTACAAGTATAAGAGAGATCTTTCGCATTATAGTATTTCTATTATTCGAGATAGAGGGATCGACGAGAATGCGCTCCACTATATTGGACAAAAACATCCTGATGATTCTATTTCATTTATAGATGGATGGACGGGTAAAGGAGCTATTACGAAAGAATTAACGGAATCTGTAGCTGAATATAATGCGAGTACTGGTAAAGACCTTTCAAGTGAGCTAGCGGTTCTTGCTGATCCTGGCGACTGTTCTTCATTGTTTGGAACTCGGGAAGATTTTCTTATTCCAAGTGCTTGTTTGAATTCTACCGTATCAGGTCTCGTAAGCCGAACAGTTCTGAATTCGAATTGGATACAAAAGGGTGATTTTCACGGCGCTAAATACTACTCAAATCTTCAATCAGAAGATGTATCGAATCTATATGTTGATACCATTTGTACGCAGTTTCCTCTCATAGATGAGGAAGTTGATGCCGGTTTGCATACCATTTCAAAGGAAAATCGCGAACCGCAGTGGAAAGGCATTAAATCGATTGAAAATATTCAGCGTGATTATGGTATGTCTAATAGTCACCTTGTTAAGCCTGGCGTAGGTGAAACGACACGGGTTCTTTTACGTCGCGTGCCTTGGAAAATTCTCATTCATCCGAATGCTGAAATGAATCTTGAACACATTCTTGTTCTTGCAAAAGATCGTGGTGTGGCCATTGAAGAGTATTCAAATATGTCTTATTCTTGCTGTGGTTTGATTAAACCATTGGAGCAAGAGTCATGAGAGCATTTGCGAGTGACCTGGATCGGACATTAATTTATTCAAAGAGAATGCTTGAGCAATATCCTACTCACGATTATCAATTAATTGAAACGTTAGATGGGAAAGAAATCTCTTATATATCCGATCGCACAAATAAAATTTTGCAGAAAATGAACAATGAAATGTATTTTATCCCAGTAACAACTCGAACAATTGACCAATACCGTCGCATTACTCTTTTTCAAACAGCGATTAAGCCTGAGTATGCGATAACGAGTAATGGTGGACATATTTTGAAGGACGGAGAAGTCGTTAATGAATGGTCTGAGAGAATAAGAGCTTCTTTAGAACAATGTATGCCACTCGATGTTTTCGTAAGCCAGCTTGAGAGTCTCGTTACAGGAAGCTGGATTGAACGAATAAGACATGCTGATCACTTATTTGTTTATTTAATAATTAAACGAGATGATGTTTCGTCTGAAGAACTGACTTATCTATTTGAATGGGCAAAAGAGCAAGGGTGGCAACCTAGCTTACAGGGAAGAAAGTTGTACTTTGTGCCAGCTTCCGTGAACAAGTGGAATGCAGTAGAATTTTTGAAGGAAGAACTTTCGCTATCCTTCATTTATACAGCTGGAGATTCGTTGCTGGATTATGAATTGGTTTATAATGGTGATCAAGGTTTTGTTCCTTCGCATGGTGAAATTCTCGATAGCTATCCCGGACTAAGAAAAACTAATACGGCTGGAATGGAAGCTTCTGAGGAAATACTAGAATTGATTCATGAGGACTTACGCATACGAAGGCTTCAGCCTTTAGAACAAAACAGTTAAGTATGGAAGAAATAGTATGTTATTCTGAAAGATAGAAGATGTTATATTGAATGAAAGATGACAGGAATTACATTGAGAATAATTGGTCTTAAGTTCTATTTTTAATAAACTCAAAGCAGACTTAGTAATCTACGAATGGAGGAGGAAGCGCTTCTGACCATCCTCCGGAAAGGAATGAGAAAGCGGGGAGAACATCATGAGTCACTATGACCAAATTCACATTAAGAAAACATCACTTGATGAGGATGTGAATGAACTACTTTTCAAGCCGTTTCCAGAACGACAACCCTATGAAAACGGCAAAGAATTAATCATCACCCAAATCGTTGGAAGATTTCTTGGAAGCTATTATGACGAGAATGAGTATTTTCTTCACTTGCACGAACTATCTAAATCAAATAAGTTTCATGTATTGAGTGAAGAATTGAATAAGGTGATTACTCCTGAGCGTCTTCAGGCAATCCAATCGATTCATTCTATTAATCAGAAAGAAAAAGGGCTGTCTGCGAATCGATTCGTAGCATTTTTAGAAGGAGGAAAACTAATTCCTTCTCACCGGAACCCATCTTTGCACCGTCATTTGCGAAAGTCCTTAATATCCATTCTCGAACTTTTTGAGAAGCAGCATAATGGGGGATTCAGTCACCCTGAATTTCGTAGGGTACTTGTTGATTTGATGAAATGGACATGGAATCATCTTGATCCATGGTTAGAAGAGACAGATTTTGAAACAGAAATGCCTGGAGTTGTGTGGTATGGGGAAGCCTCAACCAGTCAGCAATATTTTCTACTCTTTTTAGTCGAACTGGGCTGTGATGTACTCTATTTTCATCCTGAAGGCATCGATTCATTTAATGATCTCGATCCGGATGGAAAGGTTATGGAGAAGAGAACGCTGCCTACAACTGTAGCACTTGAACCATTTCCGATTGAAAAACCTGAGAGACGTTCTACAGTAGCGTATCGTGCGACGAAGGAAATGGATACGGTCCTCCACCACGAAGGATCACAATTATTCAAACCATGGCAGCTAAGGAGTTATTCACCAAAGTCGGTTACCCTCAAAACGACGTATGATGAATTATTCCTGATCGCGAAGGAGAAAGCATTTATTCGACCTAACTTTAAAGTAGAGAATGGTACGGTTCACATTCCTTCTTTATTTGCCAAAATTATGGGTGTCTCTGAGAACAAGAAAGAGTATTGGAGCCGACTGCAGGATATTAGTGAATCAAAATCAACAGTCATGATTCGGCAGTTTCCTTTTACACATGAGACGAGAGCCAATCAAAAATTTCACTACCAGCATTCTTTGAATCAAGAAGGCACGCTTGATCCTGAACTTATGATGCAAGGGAATTGGTGGCAGTACAAACACTTGCCAAATGAGACTCAAAAGGCGATTGGACATGCAATCTCAAGAATGTGTGCGAATCCTAAACTACTTCCTGAAGGTAATGAGAGAGATGAGGATACGAGGCTTTACCTTTTCTCCCAAACGACGAAGATCCCTGAGAATTTTGTGAATTTAATGCAAACGTTTGATTATTCTCAGGAAGTACCCAAAGTCGTTCTATACAATACAGAAATGAATGGCGCACTGTCTCGATCAGATGCCGCTGTGCTACATCTACTTAATGAGTTTGGTATTGATATCATTCTTTATAATCCTCCAGGGCATCAATGTATTGAAAGGTACATCGATTCAAATCATTTTGATACGCACTGGCTTGAAGAAATGGCATTCAAACAGGATTTCAAGGAACCTTCTGTGTTTAGAAAACTATTTAAATCTATAAAACTATAACTAGGGAGTGATCGTCCATGACAAATGAAACAGGCCTAACAACGTTAGATAAAAACGAGGAAATAACCGAAGCGAAAGCGGAGGATGTACGTCTTAAACTCCGTGAAGAGCAAGAGGTTCAGAAACTTGCTGGTGAGATTGATGTGAGGGACCAGATGGCGTTACTCGAATTCGGTAAAGAGCCAGCCGTTGAGATTTCTAAGTTCTCAGACAAAATTCTATCGATGATGCGTACGACTAGCGTAACTGATTCTGGTGAGATGCTTAAGCAGCTTGGAAAAATCATGGATCGTTTTGATAAAAAGGATTTTGAAGAGCCAAAGACAGGATTTTTGTCTAAATTCTTTAAAAAAGGCAATGACATGGTAGAAAAGATTTTTGGCAAGTACCAGACGCTAGGTGGAGAAATCGAAAAGGTCCATGTTGAAATCTCTAAATATAAAGATGAAATGTCTCGTTCGACAGGTACACTCGATGAAATGTATCAGCATAACTTGAACTACTATGTTGAACTAGAGAAATATGTAGTAGCGGGTCAGATTAAACTGGAAGAGCTTCAAGAGAAAGTTCCTGCAATTCAACAAAAAGTAAGTGCCGGTGACCAAATGGCGCAGATGGAGCTTGATACCCTTAATAATGCGATTCAAACACTTGAAGAACGCATTTATGATCTTGAAATGGCTAGAATGGTAGCGATTCAAACCGCTCCGCAGATTAGACTTTTACAACGTGGTAATACGAAACTAATTGGTAAAATCAATTCTGCCTTTATTATTACAATTCCTGTTTTCAAAAATGGCGTTATTCAAGCCGTTACTGCAAAACGTCAAAAGCTTGTAGCAGACTCGATGAACGAACTTGATCGACGTACGAATGAGATGTTAAAAAATAACGCCCAAAACATTTCAAACCAAAGTGTCGAAATAGCAAAATTGTCTGGTAGACCAAGTGTGAAGATTGAAACGATTGAAGAATCATGGAATACAATTGTAAAAGGGATGGAAGAAACGCGCGCAATTGAGGACGAAAACAAGCGTCTTCGCGATGAAGGTACAAAACGTATCCTAGAGCTTCAAGATAATATGAAGAAGATAGGTAATAACGCAGGACGTTCATAAGCATAAGAAAAGGATCGCGAACATTCGCGATCCTTTTCTTATGCTTTAAGTTCATTCATTTTTTGTTTTCAAGGTCGCCTTTGCGATCCTGATATTCACCTTTTGATTTGTCACGTTTACCTTCTTCTTGAAGATGGTGATCATTCTTCGCGTTTCCAACCTGATCTTTTACTTCACCTTTTGTTTTAGAAACAGCACCTTTTACTTTGTCACTTAATCCTTTATTGTTACTCATAATCAAAACGCTCCCTTCTTGTATCTAGTAAAGAAAATACCCCATGAGAGGGGATAGCAAACAGCTATCTGCTTCATGAGGCAGAAATGGTAAATTAGTTTGATTTATCTTTAACTGGTTTATCAGTCCAAATATCTGATTTCAATCCTTTGATCGTATCAGCATAGAACTGAGGATCCTTGCCAGCTTTACGCTGGTCTCGATAATCCTTTAGGGCTACGAATGCGACTTTACCAATAATCGATATGACGATTAAGTTAAGAAGTGCCATGAGGCCCATAGAAAGGTCGGCCATGCCCCAGACGACACCGAATCCGGCTTTAGCACCAAACATTACCATAGCCAGAACAGCAAGACGATAAGTAAGAAGAGCTGTTTTGCTGGATTTAATAAATTCAATATTAGTTTCACCATAATAATAGTTACCAATAATCGAACTAAAGGCGAATAGTAGGACAGCAACTGCGACAAAGATGCCTGCTCCGCTACCCAAATGCTGATTCATTGCTTCTTGTGTAAGCTGTACTCCGTCCAATTTGGAATCAACGTAGCCATCGGACATAAGAATCATGAAGGCTGTAGCAGTCGCGATTAATAGAGTATCAACAAATACACCAAGTGCCTGGATAAGTCCCTGTTTAACAGGGTGAGAGACGTCTGCCGTAGCGGCCGCGTTTGGCGCACTACCCATACCAGCTTCGTTTGAGAAGAGACCACGTTTAATTCCTAGAAGCATTGCGCCACCAACACCGCCTCCTGTTACTTCTTTAAAACCAAAAGCATGTTGGAAAATAAGTGCGATCATGTCTGGAATTTCTGTGAAGTTCATAATAAGAACAAAAGCAGCGACAATCACGTAAATACCGGCCATAATTGGAACAATGATCTGAGATACAACTGCAATTCGACGGACACCACCGAAAATAATAATCGCAGTAGCCACAGTTAGGATGGCCCCAAGTACCCAGCGATTAACTTCGAAAGAGTTTTCGAAGGCTAGTGCTATTGTATTCGATTGAACAGAGTTAAAAACAAGACCAAAGCTGAAAGTAATTAATACGGCGAAGATAATCCCTAGCCACCTTGCATTCAATGCACGCTGCATGTAGTAGGCAGGACCACCACGGAAATCATCACCATCGCGAACTTTATAAATCTGTGCTAGCGTACTTTCAACAAACCCACTAGCAGATCCGAGAAGGGCAATAATCCACATCCAGAAGACTGCACCAGGACCACCGATACTAACAGCAGATGCAACTCCTGCAAGGTTACCAGTGCCAACACGTGAAGCAGTACTAATGAAGAAAGCCTGTAAACTCGAAACAGAGTTCTTTCTTCCTTTCATCGTGTCCTTTTCAGCTAAAACATGGAACATTTCACCGAAGAGGCGGAATTGAACAAACCGGGAGCGAATCGTAAAATAAAGCCCCGCTCCGATCAAAATAACAATTAAGACATTAGACCAGATGAGCTCATTACCGGCATCAACAATCGTTTTTAGAATATCCATATGTAAGTCCCTTCTATAAAAAATTTGGAGAAAAGAGTGTCAGGTATTTTGACACTTCCCTGTATCGACCAGAAACTAACTCAGATTATGAATTTTTATAAAAAAATGGAATAAATACGGTATTTTCTGAAAATAACATACAAAGTTAGAATCTTGAGCAGAAAAAATCATTATACATGGCAAACAGTATAGAGGGATAAAAGATGTTAGTTTATCTTACATTGTAAAAATAACCATTGACTATTAGTTTATTATTAATTATTATCATTATTAATAATGATAATAATTAAAGCAGGAGGAATTATGAGTAAATCAAAGGCTGATATCATGCTACATCCGATTCGCTTGAAAATCGTCCAGACATTAATTAATGGACGGAGATTAACGGTTCAAGAGATAGGAAAACAGCTAAATGAAGTACCACAGGCTTCACTCTACCGACATTTGAAACAGCTTGTAGAAGCAGGAATTATAGTTAGTGTAGAAGAGAATAAGGTAAGAGGAGCTATGGAGAAAGTGTATGCGCTCACTGATGGTGCTGAATCGATCGACGAGGACGATTTTTTAAATGGAAGTAAAGAGGAACATATGGATTATTTTATGAGGTTTATAATGACTGTACTAGCGGATTTCGAGAACTATGTTGATCAAGAAAATTTCAATATGGTAGAGGATGGCGTAGGATATCGCAAGGCTGTTTACTATGCAAGTGACGACGAATTTAAGGATTTCCTTAACGAAATGCGCAACGTCGTGAAGAAGGTAATCGGAAATGAACCTACTGAAAGCAGACGCAAACGAACGTTATCGACCATCATGACGACAGAACATCATCAAACGAGATCCTAATAAAACGAAAGAAGGAAGTGGGGAAAATGGAAGAGTACGACGTATTCATAGAAAGTGAGTATCAGATTGCTGCGACACTTTCTCTTCCATCAAATGGTGAAGAGAAATATCCAGTTGTTATCATGGTTCATGGTAGTGGACCTGTAGATCGCAATGAGAATGCGAAAAGACTTAAGATCAATGCGTTCAAAGAACTTAGCGAGCTAGCGACTGAAGAGGGATTTGCAGCCATTCGCTATGATAAACGTGGAATTGGCAAAAGCAAAGGTGATTATTTTGAAACTGGATTCTTTGACCTTGTTGATGATGCTGTAAAAGTCGTTGAATTTGCGAAAAAACATCCCAAAATTGATGAGAACAAAATTTATCTCCTTGGGCATAGTGAGGGGTGTCTCGTATCACCAGTTGTCCATCACAGGTTATCTGTACAGGGCATGGTTCTGCTGGCACCATCGGCTGAACCGCTGGCAGAGACAACAGCCTGGCAAAGAGAACAAATGAAAGATGATATGCGTACGATGAAAGGTTTTCAAGGATGGCTTTTACGAGTGATTAAAGCGGATAAAAAACTTGAAAAAATGAATGAAAAGATGACAGATAAATTAAAAAGAACAGATGCCCCGACTATTCGATACAAAGGACAAAAAATAAACGCCAAATGGAATAGGGAGCATGAACACTTTGATGTAAGGGAGTATTTGAAAGAAGTAGATTGTCCAATTCTTGCAATTACAGGATCTAAAGATGTGCAGGTGAAAAGTGAGCACTTGGAGGTGATTTCTACTCTTGTTCAAGGCGAGTGCGATACCTATATAATCGAAGGTATGACGCATATACTAAGGAAAACCTTCGTTGACTATCGCATCTCAAGTGTAATAAATGATTATAAAAACCAAGTTAAAAAACCGATCGATCAAGAATTGAGAAACCTCACCGCAAGCTGGTTGCGTAAACAATGAGCGATAGGGCCGTATTACGGCCTCGTTTTATTCGTTTTACTGGATAACAAGTAGTGTTCTCTTTCTTCATCTTAGCGAGAGTGGTAAAATAAAGATGGAAGTATTAAAATCAGCTCTGCCCGGGAGGGATTTCAATGATCGAGCAACCCCAACATGTTACAGTTATCTCGAATCAACGACCTGTCCAATTACGCATCGAGCGTCTGGCAATCCATCACAGAATCAAAATACTCGAAGCCGAAAAGGCAGATGGAAATAAATTTTATCTCTTCTTTTATAAAGATGAGTTTATAACGGGGAAAACATCCGAAATGAAAAGGGACTCCCTTATTGAACAAGCATTCCAAAAAGGAATCATTCTTCAAGCGCCACACCCACTGATTGATCGCTTTTTGTCTGATCGAACCCTTCTGCTTAAATCTACTAAAAAGGTCTTTCAATCTGTGCAAAAAAGCTACACTCCTCAAGAAACTTCATTTATTTTCTCTTACTTTGATTCTTTCCTCTCAAGCGATACAATTATTAAACTCATGCGAAAACACTTTTATGAATATCGAAGAAACGGTCAATTACGTATGGCGTATCAAATTCTGGCCATCATGCTCCATTTTGATCCAAGAAATAAATGGGCACTTGAATTAACTCGGAAATTAGAATATCAAAAAGTAAGAAGTATGTACGAGGAAGCTGGTACGCTACTTCAGGAAGCAGACCCTTTATATGCTGAAATCCTTGCTTTTGAAGACTTAGAGAAAAATCACTCCTATCTTGAATCTGTCTATATGAAAGAAAAACGTAGCATAGACCTTAATGCATTACGAATCCACTTCTATCTTCGATCTTCCGAACAAGATGATCGAGATCCGCTCTCCATCATCGATTACTCACTCTCTGAATCGGAGCGTGCTCTTCTGCTATGGAATATGTATGCTGAAGCACCACATCATAAAAACCTCAGAAAAAATGCTTTTCAATCTCTTATGCACTTACACAAAGCGAGTGAAGCGATTAACTTGCTGACTGAACGAAATGACGCTATTACAACAAGCGAATATGACCTGTTAATAAAAGCATTTGAGGATAAAGAAACAGATTTTGCTGCAATTGATCTTCTTTCACTTCAAAACTGCCTCAAAGCAAAAGAAAACCGACTCCATCTGGATGGATTACTTCATGCACTCATTCCAAGGTTGCTTCATGACTTTGATCTCTCCTATGTTTATAGCTGGGTAAAACCGCTGTATGAAGAGAATCAGGATCTTTCCATCTTATCTACCATCCAGACAATGGCAGAAATTCAGGATGATCCGGATAAGCAATTCCAGCTCGGAAAACTCTATCATAAACTGAAGCAATATGATCAGGCGATAACGTGCTTTGATTGGGAAATGGAGCTGCATCCTACAGATCCAACCCCGGTTCAGTGGTTAACGAAGGTATATCGTGAAATGGGAAAGGTAGAAGAATCGAATACGTACATGTCGATTTACTCAAAAATGCAACGAGTGTCTAATTAGTCACAACGCAGGCTCAGGCCTGCGTTGTTTTTTTAGCTATAATTGTTTGAAGTTGATCATTGTCGGGCATTAGTGCTTGTCAGGACTAAACGAACGCTTTATTTTTCATTTGATAAACAACGTCTGCTTCAGATAAACTAAGAAGCAGTTAATCATTATGATTTCGAGATTGTCAGGAGCGACCAATGGAAAATCAAACGAGTTATGCATATGACGTTATTCAAGTATGTCTGTTGGCAGGAAAGGTTATGTTGCAAAACGGTGGTGAAACGTATCGTGTGGAAGATACGATGACGAGAATAGCGGACGCTTATGGTGCTGTGAATTCGAATAGTTACGTAACGCCTACAGGAATTATTTTTTCGATCGAAGGACCTGAACCTTCAAAGACGCAGCTTATGCGTATATCTGAACGAACAACAGACCTTGATAAAGTAACGAAGGTTAATAGTATTTCAAGGAGAATAAGTAGTGGCGGCCTTTCCATACCGGAAGCTTATCGGGAACTTGACAGACTGGACAAAATGACGGAACGGTATACTTTTCCTAAACAATTCATTGCTGCAGCAATTGCAAGTGGTTGTTTTCTTATTATGTTTCAAGGAGAGTGGAATGACTTCGTTCCTGCCGTGCTTGCGGGTGGTGGCGGATTTTTCAGTGTAACGATGTTTAATCGGCTCGTACCCATCAAGTTCTTCTCTGAGTTTCTTGCTTCATTTGTCATTGGACTCCTTGCTGTTTTATTTGTTTCGACAGGACTTGGTGAACAGCTGGATAAAATCATCATTGGTTCTGTGATGCCTCTTGTACCAGGGTTATTGATTACAAATGCCGTTCGGGATTTAATGGCCGGCCATTTGATATCAGGATTGTCAAAAGGTGCAGAGGCATTTCTAACAGCGTTTGCCATCGGAGCGGGAATCGCACTTGTCGTTTCATTTTTGTAGAAGGGAAGTTGAGTTATGACGCTAATTGCTCAGGTTATTACGAGTTTTGTAGCTAGTGCTGCATTTGGATTATTGTTTAATGCTCCTAAATCTTCCCTCATCAAGGGTGGGTTCGTAGGAATGTGTGGATGGATGATATATTACTGTATGGAAGCGTCTGGTATTGATGCTGTAGTTGCCACAGTAACTGCGTCTTTTTTTATTGCCGTTATCAGTCAGGTGTTTGCTAAGGTATATCGCACTCCGGTGATCATCTTTAGTGTAGCTGGAATTATTCCACTCGTTCCAGGTGGACTTGCGTATGATGCCATGAGGAATTTTGTTCAAAATGATTACAATAGTGCAATCAATCTGGCTGCTAGAGCTTTCATGATATCTGGATCGATCGCAGTTGGGTTAGTATTCTCAGAAGTCATCAATCAAATTATCCGTCATTCTACCCTGACTAGAAGACAAAAGCAGTGAAAATATAGGTTAAGATCCTTTTGCAATCTATCCAGTCGCTGTGATAACGTTTAATTGAGTCGCTGTGTCGAACGGTGTCAAAAAATGCTAGTGTCTGGGGAGGAACAATGATGAAAACCTATCCCCATCTCGGGTTGTTAACAATTCGATTGGTCGTAGGTATGCTTTTTTTCGCTCATGGATTTTTGAAATTTTCAGAGGGAATTACAAATACAGTTGCCTTTTTTGAAACGATAGGTTTGTCTGGTTTTCTGGCATATGTTGTTGGCGTAATTGAGTTAACAGGGGGTGTACTAATGGTGGTTGGGATAGGAACACGAATCATTAGTGTCCTGTTCACAATGATTCTTATTGGTGCATTGCTCCTTGTAAAACGGTCAACTGGAATGTTAGGGGGATATGAACTAGATATTGCTTTCCTGGCTATGTCAGTTTCTCTTTTCCTAAGCGGTGGTGGGCCATACAGTTTATCAACGTATTTAATAAAAAAAGGATGGTCACTGGATTTTGGACAAAAGAAAAAATGAAAGACTAACAAGGAAGTGACCGAATGGCAAAACCAAAGAAGAAACTAAAGCGAAGTGCAAAGTGGCTACTTTCGATTGTTGGAATTGGTGCTCTAGCTATATTGATCATCTCGCTCCTCAATCCGTCAACTGAGTCCAAAGAGTTTAATTTGGATGCTCAACCTTACCTTGGTGAGGAAACGGCTCCTGTAGAAATAGTTGAATTTGGTGATTATAAGTGCCCTTCTTGCAAATCTTTCAACGAATCTTTTTTTCCTCTCATTCAAGATGAACTAATTGCAACTGGGAAAGTAAAGTTTTATTTCGTTAACTATCCATTTATTAACGTAGATTCAAAAAGAGCTGCTGAATTCGCTGAAGTTGTCCATAAAGAACTTGGAAATGATGTGTTCTGGCAATTCCATCATGTACTCTATGATAAACAACCTTCAGATCCCAAATCTGAAAAGAAGGATGTCTTTACTGACAAATTCTTGAAAGATACCCTTGAAGGTTTAGTAAGTGAAGAAGAAATGAAGCAGGTTGTGAAGGCATACAAAAGTGGAGCTGGAGAGAATTCCGTAGAGGCAGATCTTACCTACGCAGATGAGATGAATGTAACTGGAACACCTACTTTATTTGTAGACGGAAAACGCTTTGAAGGTAGCAATCTTTCCGATTTAAATAAAATGGTTGAGGAATCAACGAATGAATGAGGACAAGGCACCTTGTATAGGTGTCTTTTTTTGTTGTGAAATTTTTTCTTAATCAAACGTTTGTTTAAGAAAAAGGCTATGTTAATGAACGGTGTTGATTTTTGGCTCATTTACGCCCTGTGATGCTGAAGGGCGAGTGAAACGAAGGTTTCACTCGAATGAGCCAAAATCGAGAAATCAACAATATAAGCTAACATAGCTAAGAAAAATAATAATTAATCAAACGTTTGATTAACTATATGAATTGCGTTTATTTGACGTAATTGGAAGAGTAAACTTTTATCATCTATTTTAACAATATAAGTTAAGAAAAGATGTGTGTGTGGTATATGAATGAGAGTACTATAAAATGACAGAGGAGACGTGCCATGTGGATTAAACATGATTTTTTTAAATATATTACCGGTATTATACTTGTTCTTATTTGTTTCTTCTTTTTGACTGAGCTAAATTTATTAAAGCCTGTTAAAACTGTAATTGGTACGCTTTTCTATCCAGTGTTGATAGCAGGTTTCTTGTATTATGCAATTAAGCCGCTTGTGAAATTCATAAAAAAGCTACCATATGTATCAGACATCGTTGCTATTTTAATTGTATTTATAGGTATAGCTGCGGTGTTATATACTGGTTACACCTTTCTTGCAAGTCCTATTCAAAACCAGGTTTCTGAATTTTCCAAGGAGCTCCCTGAAAAATTGAAGCAATCAGCTGATGAAGCTGAGAAAGTCATGGAGAAAAATGATATGGGTATGCTTTCTATGGAGAATATAAGGCAGAAAGCGACGGGATACCTTGGAAATTTAACTAAAGATGTCGGTAACCATATCACGAAAGTCATAAGCGCATTGACGAGTGCAACGACAGTGCTCGTTATTGTCCCTTTTGTGTTATTCTACTTTTTGAAAGATGATCACAAGTTGAAGCCTTTCTTGTTGAAATTTATCCCTACAAAACATAAGGAAGAGGGTAATAAGGTTCTACACAACATTGATCAGATGCTGTCGGCATACATTATTGGTCAAATCATTGTGGCAATCGTCGATGGTGTTCTGATGTACATTGGTTATTTAATTATTGGACTTCCTTATGCCTTGTTATTAGGTCTTTTTGTTACGATAACGGCTGTCGTACCATTCTTTGGACCAATTATTGGTGTGATTCCTGCACTTGTTGTAGCCCTGACACAGGACCCAATTATGGCACTCTACGTTCTCATTATTATGGTAGTTGTGCAACAGCTTGAAGGAAACCTCGTTGCACCGGTTGTACTCGGAAGCCGTTTAAATATCCATCCTTTGACGATTATCCTTTTGCTTATTGTAGCAGCTGCGCTATATGGATTCATCGGAATGTTAATTGCGATTCCACTCTATTCTGTAATTAAAGTGACGCTTAAAAATTTTTATAAGTTTTATCGGTTGCGACATTATCAGGAGCACCCTGAATAAATAATAAGACCCCTGATCTTCTTTAGAGGTCAGGGGTTTAGCTTGGCAGTTCGTCAGTTAAAGAAATAAATCAGCGAGACGTTTATAGGAATTTTTTCGTTCTTCAAAACTATGAAGATTGGTAAGCACCATGAATTCCTCTGTTTGGTAATGTTCTGAGAGTGCCTCCATCTGGCGTTTTACTGTTTTGGGAGAGCCGATGATCATCCGATTTCTGTTTTTCTTTATACGGTCTTTTTCAATGCTAGAATAATGATGCTGTTTTGCTTCTTCAACAGAAGGGACACGGCTGTCGAGTCCTTTTTCGACTCTAAGTAGCCAGAGGTCTTGACTCATTGCTAATTCTTCAGCATGTTCATCCGTCTCACCACAAACAACAAAAACTGTAATGATTGCTTCAGGTGTCACATTGTAATAAGTGGATTGGAACTTCTGATAATACGTGTCCAGCGCATCTCTCCCTCGATCAGGCTTAATGAAATGACCGAAAACGTAGCCAATCCCAAGTTCAGCTGCTTGGAGAGCACTATTCTCTCCCATTCCAAGTAGCCAGAGCGCAGGTGGTTGTTCGGTATGGGGAGCTGCTTTTATGCCAGTAAATTCATGGTCACGGGGGATGGAATCAGTCAGAAAGTGTGACAAATCATTTAATTGTCGTGGAAATTCATTTAAGCTTTTAGTAATTCCATCTGTTAAAGCAAGCCTTGTTTTAGCAGTTCCCCCAGGTGATCGACCAACCCCAATATCAATGCGGTTAGGATGAAGTGCCTCTAGCTGACGAAAACTTTCCGCAACCTTGAAAGGACTATATTGTGGGAGTAACACCCCACCTGATCCAACTTTAATATGAGTTGTGATCGCCGCAACGTGAGCGATCATAATTTCTGGTGCTGTGCTCGCAAGTCCTTTTGTACTATGGTGTTCTGCAAACCAATAGCGTTTGTAGCCAAGGTTTTCAGCCAGAAGTGCCAGTTCGCTCGTCTTTTCAAGAGTTGTGTATGAATCGCTACCTTTTGGTATTGGAACTTGATCAAGAATGCTTAATGTAATCAAATGTATGACATCTCCTTATTCCCATTGATTGCACATTAGTATGAGCTTCTAGAGTCTATCCTAACGCGTTAGGTAGCGGGGTGATAGTAAGACGACTTATCGTATGGAGAAGCATCTAGTGTGGATAAACCTGACTTTGTCGATCTTTTCTACGATTCCTTACTTGCATACTAGAAAAGTGAAAGACATAATGAAGATGAGAAAGTGTGTGGGAGAGATTTAAATGACAGTAATAGAATGTAATGTTAAACAAACTAGCAGGGAGATGAGAAAATGACACGCGTCTACCTTGTGAGACATGGTGAGAGTGAATGGAACGCAGCAGGTGACCTCTACTGTGGTCGAACGGATATCGGTCTTTCTGCTGAAGGTCGGAAGCAGGCAACAGATGCTGGGAAATATCTGAGCACCGTTGCATTTGATTTTGCTTATGCTTCACCGTTAGTTCGAGCACGTGACACAGCTCAAATTATTCTGGGAGAACAAGATCTAGTTGTCCAAACAGACGAACGGATTTATGAGGGAGACTTTGGAGAGTGGGAAGGTCGATCCAAGAAAGCATTTATTGCAGAGGATCCGGAATCATGGGAGAGTTGGATGGAAAACCCCTGGGAGACTAGAGCTGGTAGAACAGGTGAAACAGCATGTGAAATGTATGAGCGTACGTCCTCCTTCTTTAAAGAATTAGGGGAAAAACATCCACATGAAACAGTGTTAGTTGTAGCTCATAACAATACGATTCGTTTCTTCCTAGCAGGTATACTAGGCATGCCTTTCACAAACTACCGCAAAATTTTTCAGGATAACACAGGAATTAACGTGTTGGATATTGAGGATGGATCCATCCTCATTCGAAGCATGAATATTAATGCTCATCTTAAATAGATCGCACAAAAAAGGTGCACCCACTGGGTGCACCTTTTTCAAATAGACAGATCATTGTATGATTTTTTGACTACGCTACTTAATCCTACTAAGGCGATGAGGTTTGGAAACACCATGAATGCGTTGAACGTATCAGCTAGCTGCCAGACAAACGGAACGTTAAGAACTGTGCCGCTAATGATAAAAAGTAAAACTGCCGCACGATAGTAAGGCACTCCTCTTTCACCAAACAAGTAGTTGACGTTTGTTTCACCGAAATATGCCCAGCCAAGGATTGTCGTGAAGCTGAAGAATAATAGACTAAAGGCAATGAAATAAACACCAAAACGACCTAGACCGCTCGTAAAGCTAGCCTGTGTCAGTTCAATACCAGTAAGGTTAGAGTTTGCTCCATCCGTTACAAGAATGACGAGTGCCGTCACGGTACAAATGATGACTGTGTCAATAAGCACTCCAACCATAGCGACAAATCCTTGTTGCGCAGGGTGCTTTACTTCAGCCACAGCATGCGCATGTGGAGTTGAACCCATACCAGCTTCGTTCGAGAACAGGCCTCTTGCCACACCATAACGAATCGCTTCTTTAATCGATGCCCCCAATATACCTCCTCCTGCTGATTCAGGAGTAAAGGCGGATTCAACAATAAGAGAAAGTGCCGGGAGGACCTGATCAAATTGTAGAATGAGAATAACGAGCGCCCCAATGATATAGAGAAGCGCCATTACGGGAACGACATTCCCTGCGAATTTGGCGATGCGGTTAATCCCACCGAACAGGATTAAACTAATAAGAATGGCAACGGCAATTCCTATTACAATGGGTGGAATATGAAAGGCTGTGTTAAATGCTTCCGCTATGGAGTTTGATTGAACCATATTTCCTACAAAACCAAGAGCAGCGATGATGGCTACGGCGAAGAAAGCAGCCATTTTCTTACTACCAAGGCCGTCACGAATATAATAAGCAGGTCCGCCCTTCACAACACCGTTTTCCTTCACCCGAAATTTCTGAGCAAGAACAGCTTCAGCGAAAATGGTGGCCATTCCTAGAAAGGAAGAGATCCACATCCAAAAAATCGCTCCTGGTCCACCTGCAGCGATTGCTGTCGCAACACCAGCCAAATTCCCTGTTCCTACTTGAGCTGCAATCGCTGTGGAGAGGGCCTGGTAAGATGAAATGCCATCTTGTTTCTTTTTAGAGAAAAGAGGACCGAATGTTTGGCGGAACCCTTCTTTCAAACCTGTAAACTGGATAAATCCAAGACGAATAGTGAAAAAGAGTCCAGTTCCGAGGAGGAGGGTAATCATAATCGGTCCCCAAAGGATATTATTAATTGCTTCAATTACTTGCACGGTTAGTCAACTCGCTCTCATGAAAAATAAGATTCTCTCATGATAGCTTACATATCTGTGATACTTCAACCCATTAAATCGTTGTGGTAAGCATTTCCTTAATAATTTGTTTGTGATTGAAGCTGGTTTTCAGTCCTTTTTTGTTTGGTTACCCACTGGTAGAAGAACATGATACAGAGTACAAAGATTCCGAGAATGATATATAGATTGGAGTATCCGATCGTTGTCACGATAATTCCAAGAACAAAAGAGCCTGTTGCAATACCAGTATCGAAAAAGGTGAAGAAGGTTGCTGTTGCATGAGCACTTCTTGATTCAGGAGCAGCTTGGATAGCAAGTGTCTGGAAGCTCGGTACGATCGATCCATAACCCAATCCGATGAATGCTCCTGCAAGTAACAGCATCCAGGCTTGAGTTGTAAAACTTAGAGTAAGAAGACCAATTGCGAAAAGGACAAATGCAGGAAGAATGACGGTGTTAGGTCCTTTCAAATCAAACATTCTGCCAGTGAATGGCCTGGAGACAAGCATGGCAACTGCAAATACTGCAAAGAAGAAACCTGCTGCTTCAAGGAGGCCGAGTGATTTAGCATAAAGTGAAATAAAGGAAATGACGCTTGCATATGAAAAAGCGACAAAGAGACCCACGAATGCAATAGGAAATGACTTTCTCTCAAAAAGATCATCAAATGATAGTTTTTGCTTAGTGGCTGGTTCGCTTGTTTCAATTGTTTTAACTCCAAGTGTACAAAGGACTCCAATTGTCATGATTGCACTTAACACTAGGAAAATCGTAAAGTATGAAACAAACTGAAGAAGTGTAAGTGCAATGAAGGGTCCGGTTACCACTGCTAAGTTCATCGACATTGCAAAATAACCAAGCCCCTCTCCTCGTCGTTCTCTTGGGATAGAATCAGCCGCGATTGCTCCCGCAGCAGTAGTAACAATGCTAAACCAAACGCCATGGAAGAACCGAAGGAACAAGAGTGCTGTGTAATTGTCAATTAGCGGATATAAAAACGATGCAACAGCAAATAGAGCAGCGCTCGTTACTAGCATTTTCTTTTTCCCAAAGCGGTCAATTAATCTACCAGAAAAAGGACGTACAATAATAGCCGATAGCAGGAAGATTGTAATGATCAATCCAGCTTGAGATTCACTTCCACCAATTGCATCAGTTACGTATATGGGTAATAGAGTTAATAGTGCATAAAAAACAATAAAGATAAATAAATTACTAATCGAGATATTCACGAAACTTTTAGTCCAAATTGGACGCTTATCGGACATACGATGACTCTCCTTTTGGATAACCGATTTTATTTAAGAGTTGATGAAAGAGTATCTGCTCTTCTTCTGACAATTGTTCAAGAAGTGACTCTTCCATTTTTCTAATTGATTCTTTAATATGTGGTAGCAGTTCCTTAGCATCTTGAGTTAAACTAACGATTCGCTCTCGCTTATCTGCTCCTTCAACACGATTAATCCAATTGTTTTTTTCCATCCGAACAAGGGTGCGCGTAGTAGTAGGAGCCTCAACGTTTAAATATTGCCAGATATCGGTTTGTTTCATTGGGCCAAATTGATCTAGGCAATACAGAATCGACCATTGTGAACTATAGAGGTTATATTGTTTTAAATGTTCGTTCACTTCCTTTGTGATAAGTCGAACTTGCTGATTAAGAGAGTGAAAAATATCGCTTGTTGAGATCATTGAATCCTCCGTCCTGTTATTTACCTGGGTAAACAATCACATAAATACCAGTTTACTCAGTTTCAATTGCTTTGTAAAGAGAAACGAACCACAACAAAGAAAAGCCAGAAGAATATTCTTCTGGCTTTTCTTTAGTCAAGCTCATCTTGAAGATTTGTAAGTGGTTTTTCTGCCGGTCCTTCAATGACTTCTCCATCAATGTTGAAGCGGGACCCATGGCATGGACAATCCCACGTGCGGTCATCGTCATTCCATTTAACGTCACAATATAGATGGGTACAGGTAGTGTCTATGACATGTAGTATACCTTGTTGGTCTTTGTATGCTCCAGCTTTTTTTCCATTGATCCTAACCACAGCAGCTTCATTTGCTTGAAGATCTGACACCTGTTGAGTAGGGAAAGGTAGCTTCCCCTTCACAAATTGGTTTGCGACATCAGCATTTTGAACAAGGAATGTTTTGATGCTAGGATCAGCGTAAAAACGGGAAGGTGCAAATAGATCGAAATAAGGACTTTCTTTCCCTAGGAGGTAGTCTCTGAATAATAAAGCTGCAGAAGTACCGTTCGTCATACCCCACTTATGAAAACCCGTCGCAATCAGTATATTTGGCTCATCCTTCGTCACGGGTCCTATGTAAGGTAGCTTATCAAGCGTATACAGATCCTGTGCTGACCATCTATATGAGACTTCAGAAAGTCCAAATGTTTCTTCTCCAAAAAATTTAAGTGCACGGTAATGGTCACTCGTCCGGTGCCCCTGACCAGCCTTGTGACTTTCTCCTCCGAACAAAACGAGATTCTCACCTGAAACCGTATGACTTCTCAGCGAGCGTTTCGGATTTTCAGCACTTAAATACATACCCCCAGGGTAGGTTTTTTTGGTTTTTGCAGCGATGACATAAGATCTCTCAGCATACATTCTGGAAAAGTAGAGGGCATTTCCATCGTAAAAAGGAAAATGAGTACAAGCAATGACTGTTTGACAAGATATTTTTGCTCCATTCTTTGTTATGACTATGGGATTTAATCCCTTTTCGATGTCTACAGCTAATGTATTTTCAAATACTTGTCCACCCTGCTCATTCACTTTTTCAACTAGGGGAGTTAGATAGGCGATCGGATTGAATTGAGCTTGACTCTTCATTAAAATGGCTGCTTTTACAGATAAGTCAATAGGAAGGCTGTTTAGGAATTCACCATGAATTCCTAGCTTTTGATAGGCGCGCATTTCATTAGAGAGTTTACGTGCGTATTTTTCTGTTGAGGCATAAAGATAAGCTTTTTCCTCTGTATAGGAACAAGAAATCGATAGTTGCTCAATCGTCTTTTTAATAAATTGAATGGCTTCATTATTAGCGTTGTAATAGCTTTTCGCTAGCTCTTTGCCAAAATGATTAAGAAATTCATCATAAATGAGATCGTGTTGAGCCGTGATTTTTGCAGTCGTGTGCCCTGTAGTTCCATTTAAAAGACGATTTGCTTCGAGAAGAATAACTTTTTTACCCGCACTAGAAAGAAGATATGCTGTGGTAATACCCGCAATTCCTCCTCCTACAATTACAACATCAGTTGACATGTTTTCTTTAAGTGGTGGATATGAATCAAGCTGAGAGTCGACTCTCCATATCGGTTCTGGCACTTCTGGCCAATTTTGTTTTGAACTCAACATCATTTCTCCTTTCATAACGTTCAACATCCTCCTATTTTTTCCATTGGGGAGAAAATCATTCATCGCTATGATAAAAAAGGAGCGCTTCCGATGACCTAATTAACTAAAAAGATGGAAATAATACACAACCAACCTTGTAGATGACTTTTATCTAAATTATGATAGTAGTATTTAAACATTCGACAAAATTCACTCTTGCTATCAAGAGGAGGCTTTACATTGGAAAAGTATAGAAAGAAATTTGTTTCTAATATGAAGGAGAAATATGAGGAAATAAAGACAAGAAATGAAAGTGTTTCAGAAAAAGAGATTTATCAGTTTCTACATTCATTTAAAGGTACTGCAGGAACGGTAGGTTATGGTCATGCAGCGGATAAAGCAGAAGTGTTACTATCCACTTTGGAGTTGGACAGTGATCGATTGTTTAGCAATGAAGAAACGATCAAATTTCTAGATGGAGTAATGGAAGAAATTCTTGAAGAAGCAGCATTACATAAAGGAGCAGATGGAGAGTCGCAGATTAAAAGAATGATCATGTTAATTAACTCGAACCCATTAACATTAATTGAGATGAAGGCGAATCTGGAAAAAGAAGGGCACATTGTTTTTGCAGCTATGGATCTTTCGAAAGCACATATGGCCCTATATGATATGCACCCTGACTGTATCATCGTAGAATTTGAGCTAATCGTTCTTGATCAATCTGGAATCGCAAAGGAAATGAAAGAAAAAGCAGAGCTGCAATTCATTCCAATGATTCTAACTGATTCGGAGGGTTCGATTTCCAATCGAATGGAAGGATACCGTTTTGGCGCGGATGATTTTCTAGGCAAGGACGTTTCAATTGAAGAGTATTTATTAAGAGTTAACCTTAAAATGGGCAAACGCAAGACTGTTGTTCATTCAGTTTTAACTGATGAGTTGACAGGTGCCTACAATCGAAAGTTTCTTGAAAGTCAATTGAATTACATGCGTTATGATCTTGTGCGAAATGGTGAAACGGCATCTCTCGTCATGTTTGATATTGACCATTTCAAATCAATCAATGATCGTTTTGGTCATCTGATTGGAGACAAGGTTCTAAAGAAACTCTCTCAATATATTATTAGCGAGAAAAGACGAACTGACACACTCATTCGATACGGCGGGGAAGAGTTTGTCCTCATTTTACCGGATACGATTTCTGGACAGGCTGAGAAATTTGTTAATCGCCTACTCAACGGATTTCGGTCGAAGGTTTTTCGTGTGAAGGAAGAAACCTTCTCGGTCACATTCTCTGGAGGAATTGTAGATATTGATGGTGTTTCCTCCAATAAGAAACTACTCAATCTTGCAGATGAAGCGCTATATCGAGCAAAAGCAAACGGACGCAATCAGGTTGTTATTTATGAGAATAACTTGATGAATTCGAAACCTGTAAAAACGATTCGTATTGCGGTTGTAGATGATGATGAAATCATGAGGACACTGTTAACCTCTCAACTTCAGCAGTTTCAGACGGATGGAAATTTTGAAATAGAGGTAAGGAGTTATCGAGAAGGCGAAACGTTCTTTGAGGATAGCTGGCATAAGACGACTTCCTCTTGTCTTGTACTATTGGATGGAATTATGCCCCGTATGGATGGCATCGAAGTACTTCGTAAATTGCGCAAAGAAAATAGTGCAGTTCGTTATACGGTTATGATGCTCACAGGCAGGAAATCGGAGAAAGATATTATCAAAGCTCTTGAACTGGGAGCAGATGATTATATTACTAAACCTTTTAGCATGGGAGAGCTTGAAGCGAGAATCAGGAAATTAATTCAGAAAATGATTTAGATGAGAGTGGACCGATTAATGCAATGAATGCGGTTTTTATTATCTTCCAGGTATTTGCTGAGTCCGGTTACCATGTGAAAAGGGGATAATGGGAGATATGAGGAAGGATGGGCTTGAATCCACAGAGCAAATTGATGACATACGGGTTTGGGTTGTGACTTATGAAGGGAATTCTACTGAGTCTCAAATTTCGATTTCAACTATTAAGGATACTGCGCCAGCTATGGAAAACAATCAGTTACCCATCGATCAGTTTTATGAATACTCGTGGGAAAAATGGAATGAACCAGATTACCATGAAAGATTAAAACAATCTTACTATATTATGCAGGACGAGTTTAGCCGATATAAATAGTAGAGGGACTTAAATCAACTCTATTTACTATGAAAAGGAATGGGTGAACAGTATGGCTCTTAGACTATTAGTAGCGGAAGACGAAGAAGTGTTGCGAATGTTAATCGTTGATACGCTTGAAGATGATAATTATGAAATTGATGAAGCAGAAGACGGAGCTGAAGCCTATCACCTCATGCAAACGAATGAGTATGATCTCGTACTCCTCGATTATATGATGCCTGAAATGACTGGCCTTGAAGTGATTAAGAAAATTAGGTCTGAAGGAATTAAGGAAGTTAAAATCATGATGCTAACGGCAAAAGCCCAGAAAAAAGATGAAGAAATTGCGAGAGAGGCGGGGGCAAACTACTTTATTTCAAAGCCTTTTAGTCCTGTGGAACTAGCAGACATGGTAGGGGATATATTGGGTGAATAGGCGAAGGAAAAGTAGTTTATCACGGCAGTTCGTCTGGTTTATGAGTGGATTTCTTATATTGATTCTCCTTGCTGCGATTGCGCTCGGACTATATAGTCAGTCCATTGAACAGAAATATCGTGCGAAAGTTAATCAACTAAGAAGTGAACAGCAATATGCTGTGCAGCTTGAGAATAGTTTAAACCATATGTTTTTTGAGGCCAGAGGATATTTAGCGTTCCGCATGGAATCTCCTTTTCTTATGGAATATGAAGAAGAAAAAGAAACCATCGAACAAAAGGTTGAAGATCTTGATCAACGTCTGACGGATTCAGATCAGCACAATTCCATTACTGAGTTGAGAAATAACTTAGTTCGGTACTATAGAATTTTCGATCTGGCACAGGGATATGCGAAGGATGATGATTCAGCAGGAATTCGAACACTCTCACAGGCAGGCGGGGGTAGCGATTTAGTATATACGATGCAAGATAATATGAGATTACTAGTTACTTCAATTGAGGATGAAATTTACGCTACTGAAGAAGAGTTGATTGAACGTCTTTCGGATCTACAGGTATTGTTTGTTGTCTTTGTGATTTTCTTATTAGTCGTTGCTACTATCCTTGCAGGGATTATGGCACGAAGAATTGGTCGTCCTCTGCAAGAATTAGCCTTAGCCTCTAGTCAGGTTTCAGCCGGTGAAAGTGTGGAGATGCCTCATGTTCGTAGAAAAGATGAACTTGGTGAACTTGCACGAACATTTAATCTGATGGTAACCAACATTCAGCAAAACGAAAAAGCGCTGATGACAACCAACGAAGCACTTGTGAAGCAAAGTGAAGAGTTGAAGGGGAGCAAGAGTGAGCTCGAGCAAAACGTTCGCACAATGAATCTCCAAAAGCTGGCCCTTGAACATCGTAATGAGTTGAATCATTCTCTTGCCTCAACGCTTAATAAAAACGAGCTTCTTCAAAGTATTATTACGAATATGATTCGAATTCTTCATTCTGATAAAGGTGTGATTGTTCTATTAAATCAAAGTAGAGACTATGCCTCGTTAGGGATTAATCAGGACAATGTGCATCGGTGGATTGATCGTATGATGGACAGTCCAGCAGTCAAAGTGATTGAACAGAAAAAATACCATATTGTTAGAAGGGAACATTCAGAAGGAGAACAGGGATATTACGAAGGAATTGGGCAAGCAAACGATATTTATCTACCCATTCTTTCAGATGATTCGGTTTCTGCCATTCTATGTATGACACGGATCGGTAAAGATTTTTCTGACCAGGAAGTTAGGGAAGTCTTTGGTCTCTGTCGTCAAATATCGCTTGCCCTCGATAAATTAAGGTTGTATGAGACAACTGAGAATGAACGAATGGTAAATCGTGAAATATTAAATACGATCAGAGAAGGTATTCAGCTCGTTGACCGTGAAGGAACAACCAGAGCTGTTAATGATCAAATGTGCACGATGCTTGATACTTGTTTTCCTGATGGGACTCACGATAAGGCGTATGATGAATGGAGTGCAACATTTCTTCAACAGGTTGGACCTGAAGACAGAAGCGAGGTACAGGCGTATATTAAAGATGTGGTCGCAGGTAAGAAACCGAAGCAAAGTGAGCTGATTTATCAGACGAACACTGAACCATCGTTGTTCATCCAAATGTATTACGAGCATTTGCACAATGCAGATAAATTTATTGGATCTATTTTTGTGCACAGAGATATTACCCGAGAACATGAAGTAGACGAAATGAAAAATGAGTTTGTTAGTACCGTGAGCCATGAACTCAGAACCCCGCTTTCCAGTGTGCTTGGTTTCACAGAGTTAATGTTAGCTAAGGAATTAAAGCCGGAGAAACAGAAAAAGTATTTGAGAACGATCTATAAAGAAGCCAAACGCCTCACTTCCTTAATCAATGACTTTCTTGATATTCAGCGGATGGAGGCAGGAAAGCAAAATTATGATAAAAAACGTGTTAATTTGAAGCTGATCATGGAAGAGGTTCTTGAGGGGTATCCTCTTAACAATCATAAACATTCTTTCTTAATTGAAGATTTTGCTGATTACCATGAAGTTAATGGAGACGAAGACAAAGTAAAACAGGTTTTTAATAACTTCGTTAGTAATGCGATTAAATATTCTCCAGAGGGTGGGACTATCCTTATTCGCTTCTCTGAAAAAGAAGAATATCTCTTAATAGAAATAAATGATAGTGGCCTGGGTATACCACAAGATGCGCTATCAAAATTATTTACAAAGTTCTACCGCGTCGATAATTCTGATAGGCGTCAAATAGGTGGGACTGGACTTGGCCTTGCGATTTCGAAAGAAATTATCACTGCACATGATGGTGATGTGACGGTTCATTCTGAGCTAGGTGAAGGCAGTACATTCACCATGAAATTTCCACTTATTAAAGAGATAGTCCCCCTTGTACAACGCTCAGTTTCAGAGCAGGATGCAGCCGTTTTGATCGTTGAAGATGATGATAGTCTAGCGCTTTTGTTAATGGAAGAAATTAATGAAAGTGGATTCTCAGTACAACACTGTAGAAGTGGTGAAGATGCGATAAAACTTCTTGAAAACATAACGCCTCGAGGAATTGTACTTGATATTATGCTTGATGGCAGAATGAGTGGATGGGATGTTTTGAAAGCTGTGAAGGAATCAGAACGTACGAAAGATATTCCAATCTTTGTTTCCACAGTAAGCGAAGAAAAACAACGCGGTTTTGAATTAGGTGCAAATGACTATCTGATTAAGCCGTATCCTCCGAAAAATTTAACGAAATCAATTGTTAAATCTCTAGTGAATCAGCACAATAATGGCAAAATTTTAATTCCTGATTACTCCATTGAAGACACAGAAGAAGGATTATCCGATTAATCGGATAATCCTTCTTTTTTAGAAGATAAGAAAGTATAAAAAGCAGTAAAGTCTAGCATCAGTGCTTGTCGGGACTAACGGAGCGCTTGCGCTTTTCATGTCTAGCTACAGCGCCTACCCGCTCGAGGTCTTAAGCCAAGCATCATTGTGGCAAAGAGCGCCACATTGATGCTCGTCTTAAGCTTGTCGCGGGTGAACAAGGCGCTTACGCTTTTCATATGTCCAGCTCCAGCGCTCAGTCCCTCGAGACACTTCATCTTTCAATCAGAACATAAAGACCATGTTCCGAGTGAAAGATTCCAGTGCTTGTCGGGACTAACGGAGCGCTTGCGCTTTTCTTAAAATAACTTAGTCGTCCAATCTTCGCAATTCCACACGTCTGTTGCAATGTCCTGGTAAAATTCAGGTTCATGAGAAATAAGAATGACACTACCTTTGTATTCGTTTAATGCTCGTTTGAGTTCAGCTTTTGCTTCGACATCGAGGTGGTTTGTAGGCTCATCAAAAACAAGTAAATTTGATTCGGTGTTCATCAGTTTACACAGTCTGAGCTTCGCTTTCTCTCCACCACTTAATACCTCAACCTTGCTCTCAATATGTTTGGTAGTAAGTCCGCATTTCGATAGAGCAGCGCGAATTTGTGCCTGACTATAATGGGGGAATTCTCTCCAGAGTTCTTCGATACAAGTGTTAGACGTTTTCGTTTTGATTTCTTGTTCAAAGTATCCAGTGTAGAGGTAATCACCAAGCTCTACAGAACCACCTATTGGCTTAATTTCGCCAAGAATACTTCGAAGTAGAGTGGTTTTACCGATTCCGTTAGCACCCATTAGTGCGACTTTCTGTCCTCTTTCCATCGAAAGATTTAAGGGACGGGACAGTGGCTCATCGTATCCAATTACGAGGTCCTTCGTTTCGAAAATAAGCTTACCTGATGCACGAGCTTGTTTGAAATGGAATTCTGGCTTCGGCTTTTCTTTCGCCATCTCAATTACATCCATCTTATCGAGTTTCTTCTGTCTCGACATGGCCATGTTCCTCGTCGCTACTCTCGCTTTGTTTCTAGCAACAAAGTCTTTGAGCTGTGAAATTTCCTGCTGCTGTTTCTTAAAGGCAGCTTCTACCTGCTGTTTTTTTACTTCATATACAGATAGGAAATTGTCATAGTCACCCACATACCTTGTTAGCTCTTGATTTTCCATGTGGTAGATCAAGTTAATCACGCTATTTAAGAATGGAATATCGTGTGAGATGAGAATGAACGCATTCTCATACTCCTGTAGGTAACGCCTAAGCCAAACGATATGCTGCTCATCAAGATAGTTAGTTGGCTCATCAAGTAGGAGGATATCAGGTTTTTCAAGAAGTAACTTAGCAAGAAGCACCTTAGTTCTTTGTCCTCCACTTAAATCTTGCACATCTTTCTCAAGGCCGATCTCATCAAGTCCAAGTCCACGTGCGATTTCTTCGACTTTGGCATCAATGACGTAAAAGTCGTTGTTGGCGAGCATATCCTGCATTGTTCCTGTTTCTTCTAATAGCTTTTCGAGTTCCTCAGGAGAAGCGTCACCCATTTTTGCGAAAAGTTCATTCATCTCAGATTCATAATCAAAAAGATATTGAAAGGCACCTTTTAGAGCATCACGAATTGTCATACCGCGCTCAAGTACGGTGTGCTGATCTAAATAGCCTACCCTTACGTTTTTGGACCAATCCACAGATCCTTCATCAGGCTCGAGCTTACCTGTAATGATATTCATGAACGTCGATTTACCCTCTCCGTTTGCCCCGACTAGCCCAATATGTTCGCCTTTTAGCAGACGAAATGACACATCTTCGAATATGGCACGGTCGCCGAACCCGTGCGTAAGATTTTTCACGGTTAATATACTCATAGGAAAACACCCTTTGTTTATTGTTTAGCAATCCTCATTGATTATATCGGACTACGGACTTCGATGAAAGTCAGGAAGAGGGGAAATCGATGGGAATTTTAAATTAGATGATTTATGTAGTAAAAAAGACATAAACCTTTCTATTGTAAGGCAATGTACCTATGAAAAATAAAGGAACATTTACATCGTGTTTCTTCTAGCTTAATAGTGTAGGTTTAAGCTAAAGGGAGCTTCCTTACAGAGGAGCTATTATAAGGGGAGGGATAAATCTATGAATACTGCACGTCGCACTTATGGAACGATTACGTTAATGCTGGTTGTGTCACTCGTTATTATGTATTTTTCAATCACACCATCGTTCGCAGTTGGCTCTGGTACATCTGCATCACCCTACTCAGTCGAACAGGGAATTGTGAATCAGGGAAGCTCTCAGGTGGCAGTGGAAGGTTATATAGTTGGTAAACCAGTATCAACCTCTTCAATTTCTACGAGTAATTTCTCAGACGATTATGCGATCGCTATTGCAGATCAAGCCGATGAAACAAATGTAAATGACATGTTATTTGTCCAAATTCCCTCTTCATTTAGAAATGAATATGGCCTTCAAACGAATCCAGGGTTAGTTGGTGAAATGGTATTGATCAGCGGCTCACTTACAGACTATTTTGCTCATCCTGGCGTGAAGAGTGTTTCTACAATGGATCTAAGTGAAGATAGTGGGGGTGGAGATACTGGGGATGATACGACTACTCCATATGACGATACATATTACAGCTCAGCAATGGGGAAAACAGGTAGTTCGCTCAAAACCGAACTGCATTTGATCATCGATGATCATACAGAACTATCTTATAATGATGTGTGGGATGCACTCCGTGTCACGGATGAAGACCCCTCGAATCCGAATAATGTTATTCTTCTTTACAGTGGCAGATCTCAAAGTAAGTTTGAGAACGGTGGTAATGTAGATGACTGGAATCGTGAGCATGTTTGGGCGAAGTCTCATGGTGATTTCGGAACAGCTATGGGGCCAGGAACGGATATACATCATCTCCGCCCTACGGATGTAACCGTAAATAGTACCCGTGGCAATCTTGACTTCGATAACGGTGGCTCTCCGCAGTCTGAAGCACCTGGCAACTATTATGATAGTGACTCGTGGGAGCCGCGTGATAGTGTAAAAGGCGATGTGGCGAGAATGATTTTTTACATGGCGGTTCGTTACGAGGGAGATAGTGGGGAAGTAGATCTCGAAGTGAATGATTTAGTTGATAATGGGTCAGCACCTTATATAGGAAAAGTTTCTGTATTGAAATCCTGGAATGAAATGGACCCAGTTGATTCCTTTGAACAAAACCGTAATAATGTGATTTATGATCAGTATCAGCATAATCGCAATCCATTTATCGACCATCCTGAATGGGTGGAAGCAATCTGGTAGAAAGAAGCACCTGTTTCCTGAATAGGAGGAGATCAGGTGCTTCTTTCTATATATATTATATTTATCGTTTAGTGAAGTCAGGTGCACATTCTTATGGAAAATGATCAACTTATTATGGGTCTTTCAGAGATTATAAAAACAGTCAGCCTCAAAATAGGCTGACTGTTTCATTGTATTCTATACGATAGATAAATAAATTTCACTTAATGGGTTGTGTGGCTCATAAAAGGATTTTGCTTCAGTGACGATCCAGGTGTGATAAGATATAAGTATCTGATTATTCAAAAATGAATAACTGATTATCTTTATATAAAAGCATTTACCTTAGTTTAGAATGAAATTTATTCAATATTGAATAGAAGAGGTGTTGGAATGAAAGAGTGGAATGAGTATAAAGCAATTTTCCATTCGCTACAGGAAGATATTCTAGTAACAGACCCTAATGGTATTATCGTCAAAGTAAGTGAAGGGACAGGCATGGTTTATGGAGTGAAGGCAAAGGATTTAATGGGGAGGTCGGTTTATGAGCTTGAGAAGGAAGGATTATTCACTCCGCTTGCTACGCCTCTAGTTATGAAAGAGAAGAAGCGTGTGACATTTGTCCAAACGGGTCCTGATGGAAAAAAGTTGCTTGTGACTGGTTTGCCTGTTTTTAATGAGAGTGATGAACTTGTTCGGATTGTAAGCTATTCACATGATATTACAGAATTAATGGAAATTAAAGCCGGGATGGAAGAAATGTCTTCAGAGATGGAACGTGTGAGAAGTGAACTTGAGCGGCTCAAACAACAGCAAGAAGACTCTGGTATTATTGCAAGAAGTGATGAAATGAGGAAAGTCATGGCAACGGGTAAACAAGTCTCTGGTGTTGATGTTAATGTGTTGCTCCTCGGGGAATCAGGCGTAGGGAAAACAGAAATGGCAAGATACATACATAATAAAAGTGAGCGTAAGAACGGACCATTTATTGAAGTAAATTGCGGGGCCATTCCTGAGGCACTATTTGAAGCAGAATTGTTCGGTTATGAAGATGGAGCGTTCACAGGAGCTCGAAAAGGAGGGCGTATGGGCCTGGCGGAAATGGCTACTTCAGGAACATTGTTTCTGGATGAAGTTGGTGAGCTTTCACTTCAAAATCAAGTAAAAGTATTAAAACTCATCCAGGAAAAGCGCTTTTATCGACTAGGAGGAAGAAAAGAGATCCATTCGGATTTTAGATTAATCAGTGCAACGAATAGAGACCTCGAATATGCCGTCCAAGAGAAATTGTTTCGAGAGGATTTATTTTTTAGATTGAATGTCGTGCCATTATGGATTCCCCCGCTAAGAGAGAGGAAAGAGGATATTCTTCCACTTATTCAGTCGTTTGTTGATCGTTTCTGTGAACAGTATAAACGTAAGCGGATATTGAATAAAATTGTCATTCATGAGTTGAGTCAGCATGAGTGGAGAGGGAATGTAAGAGAATTAATGAATTTAATTGAGCGGTTAATCGTTACTTCCGATGCATTTGTTATACACGAGGAGGATCTTCCGGATACGTACAGAAAGTCATATAGGGATTATTCAGAAATGAATAATTTTAATGAGACATTACAAGAGACCGTTGAAAAAGTCGAGAAAGAACGTCTTGAACAGGCGAGAAAACATTTCCGTACAACGACAAGAATAGCTGAAGTCCTAGGCATGAGTCAGCCTACCGTAGTTAGAAAACTTAAAAAATACAGAATTAATTAATAATTGGCATGAAACTTGCAAATTAAAAGAAGCGAAGAGTGAAAAAACCTCTTGCTTCTTTTATTATTTATATGCAAGAATATGTATTAATATTAAAAATGTCGAAGGAGAGTGAAACATGGAAGTTAAACAGGAAAAGTCGTATTCACTAGGCAACACCGATCAGTCTGTAAAAGGTTCGTATTCTAAAAATGCTTATGCATGGTTTCTTATTCCATCTCTAATTGGTATCTTATTATTTCTAGTACCTGTCCCTTTTAACGGGAAAATCACAATTGGTGTAGGCATCTTAGCTGAATCCATTCAAGTAAAACTCGCTCCTATTTTGCCTGGTTTTATGACCGCTATTCTTATTCTATCTGCTATCATTCCAATTATTTCAAAAGCGTTCGAACCGAAAGCGATCATGCTTCGCCCATTTCTTAAGCAACTATTCTATGTAAATTGGTTTTGGATCGGTACGAGGATCTTAGGAGCGCTCTTTGCAGTGATGACGCTGTATAAGTTTGGGCCAGAATTTATCATTTCTGATGTTTCAGGTGGAACAATGCTCTATTCGCTCGTACCGGTTCTGGCAGCCTGGTTTCTATTTGCAGGTTTACTGATGCCGCTTCTTCTTGAATTTGGGTTGATGGATTTCTTCGGAACGGCACTTCGTTACGTCATGCGCCCGTTGTTTAAGTTGCCGGGACGTTCATCAATAGATGCGCTGGCGTCATGGATGGGTGCAGGAACAGTAGGAGTCCTCATCACAACGAAACAATATGAAGAAGGGTATTATACGAAAAGAGAAGCAGCCGTTATCGCAACGAATTTTTCCATCAACTCGATTGCTTTCAGTCTTGTTGTGATTAGTTTCATTGGACTTGAAGAAATGTTTGTTCCATTCTACTTCACGGTGGTTGTAGCTGGTTTAACTGCTGCTATCATTTGTCCACGTATTCCACCGCTATCAAGGAAGGCAGATACGTACTATGAAGGAACAGGGAAACAAATTTCGGAGGATGTTCCAGAAGGTGTCTCCAGCTTCAAATGGGGAATGCAGAAAGCACTTGAGAAGGCTTCGGAAGTAAAAGGTGTGAAGCATGTAGCTGGACAAGGTTTAAATACTGTTCTTGATATTTATTTTGCCCTTATCCCTCTTGTAATGGCCCTTGGTACAATCGCACTGATCATTGCAGAATTCACGCCATTCTTTAAGTACTTATCCATGCCGATTGTACCCGTTCTGGAACTCATGCAAATTCCGGAAGCCGCAGAAGCCGCTCCAGCCATGTTAGTAGGTTTTGCGGATATGTTTCTACCCGCTGTCATCGGTACAGGAATTGAAAGTGAACTAACTCGATTTGTCATTGCGGCTGTTTCATTAACGCAGCTCATTTACATGTCTGAGATTGGTATTTTACTAGTGAAATCTAAAATTCCAATTTCAGTTCTTGAGCTGGCTATTATTTTCTTGCAACGAACAATCATTACGCTTCCAATAATCGTAGTAATGGCTCATTTCTTTATATAACAGCTAAAATTTGAAGGAGGATATCACATTGTCGACATCTTTTGAGCAGAGATACAACCGTATGTCAGAGCTTCTAGCACCGAGTATGGCGAAGGATCATCCAAATTTGCCAGTAGTAAAAGAGGAAGGCTGCTATTATTATGGCGCAGATGGGAAAACGTATTTAGATTTTACATCTGGAATTGCCGTAGCAAATACCGGACACCGCCATCCAAAAGTTGTTCAAGCAATTAAAGAGGGAGCTGATTCTCTCATGCATGGTCCATCCGGTGTGATTATGTATGATTCTATTCTTGAACTTGCTGAGCGTCTTCAGGGAATTATGCCTCCTAATCTTGATTGCTTTTTCTTCGCAAACAGTGGAACCGAAGCAATCGAAGGAGCGATGAAACTAGCGAAATATGTAACGAAACGCCAATACGTTGTTTCATTTACAGGTTGCTTTCACGGTCGTTCACTAGGAGCGCTTGGTGTTAGTACGTCAAAAAGTAAATACCGCAAGTTTCTCCAGCCTAATGGACTAACTTATCAAATTCCATATGCAGATGTCGCTGGCTGTCCTGAAGGTCAGAACATAGCCGAATATTGCGTGAGTGAACTTGAGAAAGATTTTGAAACACTTTTCGATCATCAAGTCACACCTGAAGAAGTAGCCTGCGTAATTGTAGAACCAGTTCTTGGAGAGGGAGGATATCTCATTCCGCCAAAAGAATGGCTGCAGAAGATAAGAGAAATCTGTGATCGTCACGGGATGCTATTGATATTTGATGAAGTACAAACTGGGTTTGGTCGTACGGGTGATTGGTTCGCTGCCCAGACGTTTGATGTAACACCTGACATTATGGCTGTTGCAAAAGGAATTGCTTCAGGAATGCCGCTTAGTGCGACTGTTGCTTCAAAAGAGTTGATGAGCCAATGGCCGATGGGAACTCACGGAACAACATTCGGTGGTAATCCGATTGCTTGTTCAGCAGCACTTGCAACACTTGATGTGATTGAGGAAGAAGAGCTACTAGCAAATTCTCGTCGTATGGGGGAATACGCGTTAGACAAATTAGCAGCTATTAAAGAAAGACATGATGTGATTGGAAATGTACGTGGTGTTGGACTTATGATTGGAATTGAAATCGTTGATCCTGAGACAGGTGATCCAGATGGTAATGGAATGATGCGCATTCTGGATCTCTCACTTGAGAAGGGCGTTTTGTTCTATCTCTGCGGCAAACATCAGGAAGTGATTCGCATGATTCCACCACTTATCGTAACGCAAGAGCAACTTGATGAGGGACTTCGCATTTTTGAAGAAGCGGTAACCGCTTTTGAGCAGGAGAAGCAGGTAGTATCTATAGGGTAAATCATGAATCCCCCAATCGCATACCGTGCGATGGGGGATTTTTATAGATGAACAGGTGATTTCGCGAAAAAAACCTAAATTTCGCGGATATATTTTAATTTCCGCGGAAATATTCTCGAAATCGCGGAATAAATCTATAATACAATCTGATGACTTAAAAAACTGGAAGATTAAAACACTGTAAATACGGTTTCAAGAAGGGTAATCAGGGAATCTAGAGAAAAGTAATAATTTGAGAACAAAGGAGACCCACTATGCTGGAATTTCTGATTCATTTCCTGAAAGAGCTTGGAATCTGGGGCCTGTTCATAAGTAACGCGATAGAAGCATCTTCTTTACCGTTCCCCGGAGGAATGATGACACTAACGTACGGGTATTTATTAAACCCTTCATTTCTTGAAATGATAGGTTTTGCTTTTCTTACGAGCATCATTTATACCGTATTTAGTTTTATTCCATATGGGATTGGTTTAAAGGTTAAAGATAAAGTAGAGAAAAAACTGAAAAAGAAGAAGGTGGAGAGGGTTCAAAAATGGTTCAGAAAGTGTGGATCGTGGAGCATTGCAATCACTCGTCCATTAGGAGTAGGTAACTATGTATCATACGTTTCTGGAATGAGTAAGGTAAAGCCGTGGATTTTTGGCACACTCACGTTCGTAGGTATTTTTCCTTGGACAGTAGCTATGTTGTGGATTGGGAGAAATGGTAACATTAAATCGGTGCAAGCGATATTCGGAAGTATTCAGAAATATGTCTTCTTAATATTGATAGTGGCAGTTGTTGGGTTCATTGGCTATCACTACTATCGCAAAAGGTGTAAGATTGATAGTAAGAGACAAGTAGTCAATACAGATCAAACGTAAGAACGACTAGTAAGGAGAGATGACAAGACGATGCAAGAATTAAATTACCAGCTTGAAATCCCAGGCAGTCAGAATGTGACATTGCAGCAATTGATCAATCATAAGAAATCGATGGTCGTATTTGTTCGCCACCTTGGCTGACCAGTTTGCAGACAATATCTTACGCAGTTGCGTGAGCGCGTAAACGAAATTGAGAAAGAAGATTTTCAAGTTATTGCAATCGCACCTTCGAATGCAGGCTATATTGCGCAGTTCAAGGAAGCGTTTGGAGAATTTCCGTTTGTGATTGCTGGAGATCCGAAAAGAGAAGCGTATCGGGGAATGGGCCATCATACGATGCCGAAATGGAAGTTGCTTGGACAAGCAGCTGTTGGATTCCTGACTCGAAAAATGGACGGTTTTATTCCAAAAGAACAGCAGAAAAAAGATTTTGTGCTGAAATCGATGAAAACGCAGGATGTATACATTCAAGGAGGAACCTGGATTTATGATGACAGAGGGAAATTAATCTGGAACCATATTGATCAGTCCCCAGAAGACCATGCGAGAATTGATTCAGTTGTTGGTGTATTAAAGAAAAATAACGCATGAGAAAAACACTTCTGACATTCTGTTAGAAGTGTTTTTCTATGTAAATCAAAAACAGAGAAGTAGGGGGCTTCTCTGTTTTTGATAAAGCTATTAATGAGAGGAGTACCAAGTGTCCTACTGGTTAACTACTTTTCTACGGATAGCAAATGCAGAACCGGCTACTGCTAGAGATCCAATTGTGATCCATAATGCAGATAGGTTAGATGATTGTGGGCTTGCACCACCCATACCTGTTTTAGGCATGTCACCAGGCATTGCTTCACCGGCAAATTTGTCAGGCATTTGTTGAACGATGGCTCCACCAAGAGATTGACCTACACCAAACATGAATGCATAGCCTTCACGGAATTGGTCAGTTGACCCTTTGTAATCACCAGCCATATAGGAATCAAATGATCCAACTACTTGTTTCTCATGTGTCATAAGAGCTTCAGTAGCAGCGTCAGTTGGAAGGTTTTCTTCAGTTGCTGTTCCAAGAAATGCACCGAAGTTTTCAGGGAATTTAGTTAGAAGACGTTCTTTCGCCATTTTCATTGCTTCTTCGTCTTCAGAAAGGGAAGCGACTACAAGGTCAGCCTGTGCTGCGATGTGATCTTCCTGCCAGATTTTCTCGAATTGTGCTGCTCCTTCGTCACCATAGATCGAACCAATTGCTGCTTTGAAATCAGCAGTGTTTCTGTCTTCAGCCCAGTTCACGAAGTCATAGTCTTCAGATTGATCGTAACCTTTTTCAAGACCAAGGGAAGATAGAGCAAAGTGTTCGGATGCAAGTCTATTTAGTGTTGAACGCAAGTTTGCTGCTGCAGTATCAGCTTTGGTGTTTTCGAATTTGTCAGGCATTTGCTTCACTATCGCACTTGAAAGAGCTTTACTGATTGCGAACATATGTTTATGCCCTTCACGGAAAGTGGTGTATGCTTCTTCATAATTTCCTTCTGTATACTCGTCGAACGTTGTAAGAACTTGATCTTCATGAACTTCTAGAACATCTGCAGCCGCTTCTTTTGGAAGGTTCCCTTCAGTAGCTGTATCAAGGAAAGTGGAGAAGTCGTCTACAAATTCATCGACTTCTTTCTCTGCTTCTTTACGTAGTTCTGCGTCATCTTCTTTAGCTGCTTCTACAAAGTCTGCGGAATAATCATTATGCCCTCTGAAAATATCCTCGAACTGTTCTGCAGCTTCATCTCCATAGACAGAGGCGATCGCTGGAGTCATATCGACCGCATTTTGATCAAGCGCTTCGGTTACTTCTTTAGCATCTTCAGCACCGTCGTATGTTTTAGTCATAGATGTAACTGCAAGAACAAAATGCTCTGACAGAAGCTGGTCTAGTGTCGCTCTTAAATCCGCTGCCGGTGTATTTACGGTCGGTTCAGTTTCAGCTGCTCCTGCTACAGTTGGGAACAATAGAGTTAGACCCAATGTTGGAACCATTAGTTTTTTTAATGCTTTTTTTAGATTCATGTTTCAATTCACTCTCCTCATTTTTAATTGCCGTTAATTTTGATTTCATAGAGCTAACGTAGGCGAAGAGAGGTTGGATCAGTTTTAAAGGAACTTTTTTTAAAAACAAATCAAAGAGCTTTATTTTGAAGTTTCAAAAAACTATTTGGGGAGTGACCTATTTTGTGGTAGGATTAATATTCTGTCTGACATTTCGAGACAAATCTCAAAAGGAGGTAACTGATCTTGGAGCAAAAGAATCAAAGTGCCTATCAGAAAGAGAAGCAGCAACTCGCTAAAATAGCTGCAGAGATTTCAAAACAAAAGGAAAAACTGGATCGCTATCCCCGTTACTCGGGAGATAACGTAACTGAACAAGTATTGGAAAGTATAAGGGAAGAAAGTCGAACCTCACTCGCAATTGCGGAGAAAGAACCTTATTTCGCTAGAATGGATTTTAAAGAGGAAGAGAGAGAATCGCGTGCCTATTATATAGGGAAAGTAGGCGTGGCGGATGGAGAATCACAGGATTCTTTAGTTGTGGACTGGCGGGCACCTGTCGCGAGTCTGTTCTACGCATTCACAGGTGGAGAAGAAGAAGTTTACTATATTTCTCCTGATGGCGTCATTGAAGGCAACATCGAACTAAAGCGAAATATTGTTATTCGAGAAAGAGAACTTCAGAGAGTCGTAGACACGTATGTTGAAGGCAGCGATGATTTAAGTGGTTCCGACGAGTTTCTTCTATACCGTCTAAGTGAAAATAAAGATAACCGTCTTCGAGATATCGTTTCAACGATTCAGGCGAAGCAAAATGATATTATTCGTGCAGAACGAACAACACCTCTTATTATCCAGGGAGCTGCGGGGAGTGGGAAGACAACGGTTGCTCTTCACCGACTTGCCTATCTTCTTTATGAATACAGAGATACGATTCAAGCAGGTCGAATGATTATTTTTGCGCCAAACCGGATGTTCCTAGATTACATTTCAGGCGTTCTACCTGAGCTGGGTGTTGGTGGCATCCAACAATCGACTTTTACAGACTGGACGCTACGTGTGCTAGAAGAGAAAGTTAAATTCGATGCATCATTAAACGGTTTGCAGAGATGGTTTGGTATGAGTCGTCCTGATATTGAGGAAGCTGAAGGAAGAATCAAAGGATCGATCGCATTTAAAGATTGGATAGACAGTGCCATCGATAAATTCAGTACTACTGTTGGCCCATCAGGTGACTTCACTCCATTTGAAGGAAGTATGCTGAATGAAACCAAAATTCAACAATGGTTAACAGATCTCTCCACTTATCCGGTTGGAAGAAAAAGAGAGATGATGCTTAACCGTTTCAGAGTGTGGATCAAAGATGAAATTAAGAAGGTCGAAGGAAGTCACCTACAGAAGGAATATCGAAGGCAAGCCAATGAGAAACTGAAGCAGTATTTTAATAAATGGCCGAAGCAAACAGCACTCTCTTTCTATAAATCGCTCTTTCAAACGAATGTTCCACCATATGTTACAGTCTCAGAAAGAAACGCCGTCTTAAATCAGCGGATCATTAAGGATACGGAGAAGCGCTTGAAGAAAAAACAGGTGACGACAGAAGATCTTGCTCCGCTCGTTTATATCCAATTCAAATTGAACGGAATTAGTAAAGAGGAAGTATTTCAGCATGTCGTTATTGATGAGGCGCAGGACTTCTCGCCTTTCCAGTTAGCGTTATTACTTGAAGTGAATCGGAGTCGTTCCTTCACTATCCTTGGAGATCTCGCTCAAGGAATCCATGCGTATAAAGGTATTCATCGATGGGAAGAGTTTCGAGAGCTTTTCAATGGCCGCGAGCTCTATATGGAACTTGAACAAAGCTATCGTTCAACACTTGAAATTATTGAATTCGCAAATGAAGTTATTTCTCATGCTAACATTCCAGTTCAGCCTGCGGTACCCGTTTTTCGTAGTGGAGAAAGTGTTGAGAAGCGTAAGATAGATCGTGTTGAGCAGGTCAATTATCTTTTAGAGACTGCAAAAGAAATGAAAAAACGCGGAATGAATACCATTGCGATAGTAGGAAGAAGTGAAGAGGAGTGCAGTGGATTATTTCATAAAATAAGTAAACAAGACAAAGAGGTAAATCTCATTACGGCGGACGATCGCTCCTATGAAGGAGGATTATCGATTGTGCCGGTTTATCTAACAAAAGGACTGGAATTCGATGGTGTCATCATTGCGGATGCTTCTGAAGAAAATTACCAAGATGATGCCGAAGATGCGAAACTTCTGTATGTTGGTTGTACTCGTGCTCTCCATGAATTAAAGGTCTTCTATATAGGTAGTGCTTCACCATTGTTACCTTAAATAAACGTTTGTTTAACGAAACAAGTGGGGCTGACCCCTCATTTTGCATTCAAGCAATAGGAAAGAACCCCATCGAACTGAAAATCAGTTCGATGGGGTTCTTTGTTAAGACAAGATTGTTTTTACACGTCCAACCTGTCCATCTTCAAGACGGACTTTAATGCCGTGTGGATGTGTTGCGGATTTAGTCAGAATATCTTTTACGATTCCTTTAGTTGTTTTTCCTGTACGTTGGTCCTGTTTCAGTACGATTTCTACTGTTTTACCAGGAGTGATATTACTTCGGTTTTGTCCGTTCATTCCTTAACCTCTCTCTCTATCGATTCGTTCTCTTTTTCTTCGGGCAACGGATCGACAGTGTGTTTAACACTATATCCTTTTGATACAGCAAACCCAAAAGCAGCGGCAATGACAATCGTCATCAAGACAACAACAATAATTGTAATGGTGATAACCATTCCCAGACTCCTTTCTGTGATGTCTGCTTACACTTTACCATTATTAGTTCTATTAGGATAGAAGATGCTGTTGAGGGAACTAGCTCTATAACATGCGTAATAAATAGAAGTTTGGCAAAGCTGCTTCATATCGAATTGTTTCTATCATGTATGAGTTCCATACCGCTTATTTAATCTAAGCCTCTGGTCTTATTCGAAAATATAGCTCTAGCTCATTATGCAAGATAGGGCAAGAAGATAGAATAGAGATATGAAAGGAGGCGAATATGATGAAGAAAGCAGGATTGCTGTTAATTGGAATCATTGCTGCTATTGTATTGCTATCGAACCTTGGTTCACTAGTAGGAATGATCATCAGCCTTGGGATCCTATACGTAGCAGTTAAAAAGTTCATTCAGACGGATTCTACAACTGGTAAAATCATCTGGGGAATATTGGGTTTCGTCGGTTTAAGCACTGCCGTGGCAAATATGCCAGCTATTCTTGGTCTCGTAGCGATCTATATTCTCTATGTCATTTATAAAAAATGGGATGGAGCAAGTGATGAGGAGCAAGACGATGATCCATTCACAAATTTTGAAAAACAATGGGATGAACTAAAGAGAAGCTAATCATAGAAAAGGAGAGAAGCTAACATGCCGAATTTACTTAATCGACTTAAGAATTCAATCGAAGCCGACTTTCATAGCATCCTCGATCAGAAGGAGCAGAAAAATCCTATTTCACTGTTGAACCACTATTTAAGAAAGTGTGAACAAGAAGTGGAGAAGGCGAGGAAACTCGTTGAGCGACAATCTACCCTTCTTGGAGAGTTTAGCAGAGAACTCGATAAGGCGCGAAGGAATGCTGAGAAGCGAGCAGGACAAGCGGTGTTGGCGAGTGAAGCAGGTGAGACTGAGCTGTATGAATTCGCCAAACAGGAGCAACTACAGTATGAAGAACGAGCTGATCGCCTATCACAAGCAATGGATGAAGCAGGAATTGAGCTTAAACGACTTGAGCAGAAGTATGAGAAAATGAAGCACAAGCTTAAAGACATGTCGATCAAGCGAATGGAATTAATGGGAAAAGAAAATAGTGTACGGGCCAATCATAAAATGGATCAAGTTCTTGAAGAGAGTAATCTTGATCAACCGTTCAACCGTTTTGATGAGATGGAACGTTACATTGAACAGCTTGAGAAAAAAGTGAATCGTGATTACTATATGTCGAGCATTGATGCAAAGTTTCATTCGCTAGAAAAAAAGGCGAAAAAGCAAGAAAGTCATTCAAATTCTTAAAGAAGTAATGGTATTCTAAAAGAGGCGCTTGCGCCTTTTTTGGTCATGACAATAACGATTGCATGCAGACATATGAAATGGACGGAGGGACGCCAGTGTGGAAGGGTAGAAATATTGACACCGTTAATGGACTTCTTATTATTGGAGTTATTCTGATCCTGTTAGAAGTTTCTTTGAATGGCGGCCTCCTGTTCTTATTAATACTATCAGCTGTATTTATTTATATGGGAAGGAAGCGACTTCCTCGTACTTCAGGAAAAATATTTCTTGGGGTGGGTATTTTTTTCTTTGTAACGACCGTCATGAATATGGTTGTTGTTAAATTCTTTCTGCTCGTACTGTTCGTCTACCTTGGATTTCAATTCTATCAATCCAAACAAAAGCCGAAGAAAATAAGACCTGTACTTGAAAAACCTTCACATCCTGAAGCTGGAATCGTTCAACAGAAGCCACTTTTCCAAAACAAATGGGCCGGACGACAGAGAACGCACGATCATGTGTATGAGTGGAATGATGTCAACATTCAGGCTGCATTTGGTGAGACCATAATCGATTTAAGTTATACCGTTCTCCCAAAAGGAGAATCTGTTATTATGATTCGAAACTTTGTGGGGAAAGTTCAGGTTCTTGTTCCATATGAAACCGAAGTGAGTATTCAGCATTCAGCTATGATCGGCTCAGCTACATTATTTGATCACGAAGAACCAGGTGTGTTTAATCAGGTGATGTCCTATAAGACGAGTGGATATGATGAAGCTTTTGAAAAGGTGAAGCTAGTGACATCCATGTTTGCGGGGGATCTCGAGGTGAAGCGAGTATGAGTGTGATCAAGCGTCATATGTTATTTGGTGCGTCTCTTTCACTCCTGCTGCTTCTTCTCTTTACCGTTGCCTATTTATCTGTCTATCCCCTTGCATCATTATCCCTATTGTTTGAGAAAGATTTAATGGATTTGCCATTCGGACTTATCGTTCCAATCATATCTGTGATGATTGGTGGAGCAGCAGGAGGAGTCTCCGGCTTCTATGCTAGTAAAGAGCTTCAGTACGTTGCCGATACGCTTGAAGAGCTTGATAAAGGGAGAACAATACATACCAAAAACAATACAAGCCTAAATGCCATTTTTGAACAGGTTGAGAAACTACAATACCGAATGAATGAACAGGTGAGACTGTCTCAAAAGCTCGCGAATGAAAAAGCGGAGGATCATGAAAAGCGTGTACAAAAAGTTGTATCTGAAGAACGAAATCGCCTTGCGAGGGAGCTACATGATTCAGTCAGTCAGCAGCTTTTCGCAGCTTCAATGCTAATGAGCGCGATAACAGAAACACGTGAAGAAAAGACTGATTCGGAAACGAAGCATCTTAAAATGGTGGAAGAGACGATTCATCAATCGCAACTTGAAATGCGTGCTCTATTGCTTCATCTTAGACCAGCAGCACTAAGGGATAAGTCCCTTGAAGAAGGGATAAAAGAGCTTCTAAACGAATTATCTCAGAAGGTTCCGATTAGGGTGAAGTGGAAGCTTGAAGCGTTTGAACTGGACAAAGGAGTGGAGGATCATCTCTTTCGAATATTGCAGGAAAGTGTGTCAAATACATTAAGGCATGCAAAAGCTACCACACTTGATGTGCTTCTCATCCATAGAGATGAACGAATCATCTTACGAATCGTCGATGATGGCGTTGGTTTTAAAATGGATGAGAAGAAAGCAGCTTCATATGGTCTACAAAACATGAATGAAAGAGCGCTAGAAATCGGAGGAGCGCTTAAGGTAGTCAGTCTTCCGCAAAAAGGCACAAGGCTAGAAGTGAGTGTACCACTGGTTGGGAGGGAACAGAGTGATTAATGTTTTATTTGTGGATGATCATGAAATGGTGAGAATTGGGGTTTCATCTTACTTGTCAGCACAGGTAGATATTGAAGTTGTTGGGGAAGCTGATAACGGCAAGAAGGGAGTAGAACTGGCTCTTTCACTACGTCCGGATATTATCCTAATGGACCTTGTGATGGAGGGAATGGATGGAATTGAAGCGACAAAGAATATTATCGAACAATGGCCAGAAGCAAAGATTATTATTGTTACTAGCTTTCTTGATGATGAGAAAGTTTACCCAGCCTTAGAAGCGGGGGCAACAAGTTACATGCTAAAAACATCGAAAGCAGTGGAAATTGCCAATGCCGTCCGAAAAACATATCACGGTGAATCTGTTCTTGAACCTGAAGTGACAGGTAAGATGATGTCGCGCATGCGCAGTCGAATCCACACTCTGCCACACGAAGAGCTAACAGAACGAGAAATGGAAATCCTCCTGTTGATGACTCAGGGGAAAACGAATCAGTCAATTGCTGATGAATTATTTATTGCACTTAAAACAGTGAAGGTGCATGTAAGCAACATCCTTGGGAAGCTTGAAGTTCACGATCGAACGCAGGCAGTTATTTATGCTTTTAAACATGATCTTGTGAAATGATGGGAACGGAAGCAAAAACAGAAAATGTTTTTGCTTTTTTTAATTCAATTGTTTTAGCCTTTATGGGAATCGAATCCGTTCTAATTAGCAACCGAAAATTAAGAAAATTCTTGTATATCAGTGTCGAATAAGGGAGAATTAATGGTTCTAAATACCTATTTATTGTTTGTAAACGCTTCAATTAAAAATCTTAGGTTTAGGTTGTTTACAAAGCTCTAAATCCCTATTATAATCCCGATTGTGCTTACGAAACGAAAACAAAACAACGGGAGGGATAATAGATGCTTCATCACATCAAAACTTATCTGCTAATTACTTTGGGGGCGCTCGGTGTTGCTACCCATGTTCATTTCTTCCTATCTCCTAATAGCCTTGCAACAGGGGGGGTCAGTGGTTTGTCGATTCTGATGAACCATCTAGTCCCTGACCTGTCAGTCGGAATGTTTATGATTATCTTAAACGCAGTTCTTTTGTTAGTTGGAATTCTTTTTCTCGGTCCGAAATTCGGTGTCAAAACGATTTACGCAAGCTTTGCTCTATCGCTTGCTGTTTGGGCGTTCGAACGTTTTCTACCAGTCACACAGCCGTTTAGCCATGATATACTCATTCAATTGATTATTGGACAATGTATCGCTGCTGCAGGAATGGGGCTTGTCTTTCATCAAAATGCATCCACTGGCGGTACGGATATTATCGCAATGATTCTAAATAAGTACTTTTCAATGGAAGTAGGTAAAGCGGTGCTTATTTCTGACATTTCAATTGCACTATTTTCAGTAGTCCTATTTGGCCCAGAAATCGGTATGTATGCGATCTTTGGCGTGATATTGAATGGATTAGTGATCGATTACACGCTTCAGAGCTTTGAAGCAAAGAAAGAAATTGTCATTATCAGCAAAGAAAGCGAAGCGATTCGATCCTTTATTGTTGAAGTAATAGGTAAAGGTGCGACCATTCATACAGCTAGAGGTGCGTTTACTTCGGATGAGAAAGAAGTCATCACTACAATTCTTGGAAGAAAAGATCTCCTTAAACTGAAAAAACATGTTGGAGCTGTCGATCAAAAAGCATTTATTACAGTTCATAGCATGAAGGAAATACTCGGCCAAGACTTCAAGTCACTTGCATAATAATTTCTAAAGCGTCCCTTCTTTAATTTAAGGAAGGGACGCTTTATTTTGGATTATTTTCGTTGTTTAAATCCATAGATAATGGTACTTAGTAGTAGAAGAGCTGCGAGAAGATAAGATGAATAAACCACAAGTGGCACATCGGTATTCTGATTTCTTACCCCTATTCCAATGAATGCCCATACAAAAACAAGGGGGTATACCCAATCGTTTTCTTTTTTCATGAAAATGAGAGCTAATAGTGTTGCAACGATTAAGAGTATGAAAGTCCAAATGGAGTCAGAAATACCAAATCCATCCCAATCGATGTAAGTGAGATAGTAACTAATATTTGCAATGGTTGCTACGCTAATCCATCCGAGATAAACGGAGAAGGGCAATAGATCAAAGAAAGTAGCATCTGCTTTTTTTACCTTTACATAGAGCCGTATCAAAGTAATTAGCAAGAGGAGCATCACGATGACTGACGCACCAAAGAATTCAAAGTGCCACATGAATATCCAAAGACTGTTAAGGATGCAGCTTAAGACAAAAAGGAAACTTGTCGTTTGATAGAGAGGGAGATCCCTGCGATTTGCTGGAAATTGGCGAATAATCCATATACCTAGAAGAATGTAAATCAATCCCCATATGCTGAACACATAGCCAGCTGGAGTGAAAAGTACGTTCAACCTATTGGAGATTTCACCGGTTGTTTGGCCATTAAGGGGTAGCGCATTAGCGAGTCCATTTACGGTCACAACGAGAATATACGCGATTAGATTTAGAAGAAATTTGCCCATTATAACTCTCCTTTAAGATAAAGTCTATGGTACATACTATTCCTTCTTAAACCTGAAGATAACCTTCTTTTTATGTGCATGAACACATACGTAAAAAACCCACTCCATAAGAGGAGTGGGTTTGGATTTTAGCGATTTGGAAGTGTTGCATATTCTGGATCTGCTACTTTTACAAGTTGTTTCCCAAGGTTTGTTCCTTCAAACAGACCAAGAAATGCATCAGGAACGTTTTCAAATCCTTCTACGATCGTTTCTTCATATTTCAACTTGCCCTCTTGTAACCATTTACCGAGTTGCTCTGCCGCTTCATTAAAGCGATCGGAATAATCTCCAACAACAAAGCCCTTCATAAGAGAGCTTGTTTGAATTAGTTTCCCTTGTACGCGTGGGCCGATATCTGCTTCTTTCTTGTTATAAGAAGAGATTGCACCACAAACAGGAATACGAGCAAACTTATTGAGCAGGCTAATGGCAGCATCGCCTATTTCACCACCAACGTTTTCGTAATAGACGTCAATGCCGTCCGGACATGCTTGTTTTAGCGCTTTGTAAACGTCTTGCGTTTTGTAGTTGATTCCTTCATCAAAGCCAAGTTCATTTTTGATGTAGTCTATCTTATCATCTGAACCGGCAATACCGACCACACGACAACCTTTTATTTTAGCAATTTGACCAACGACTGAACCAACTGCTCCGGCAGCACCTGAAACGACAACTGTTTCGCCTTCTTTAGGCTGTCCGATGTCAAGAAGTCCGAAGTAAGCGGTTTGTCCAGGCATTCCAAGGATTCCAAGATGTGTTGTGATTGGCGCTACATTCGGGTCCAGCTTGCGAAGGTGTTTCTCGTTCACAACCGCATATTCTTCCCAATTAAGGTGTCCAATAACGACATCACCCTGGTTAAATTTAGAAGACTTTGACTCTGCTACTTCTGCAACTACGCCACCATTCAATGGTTCGTTGATCTGAAATGGTGCTACGTAAGATTTTGCATCTCTCATACGACCTCTCATATAAGGGTCTACAGTGAGGTAAAGTGCCCGAAGTAGGACTTCGCCATCTTTTGGTTCTGGAATATCAGCTTCAACAATGTTGAAGTGTTCCATTGAAGGCATTCCTTCTGGTCGTTTTGCTAGGTGAATTTGTCTTTGTTTACTCATTCATAATCCCTCCATTATATGATTGATGCTTCATTCATTTCATATCTAAGCTGTTCCACCTAAACGGTACCACAAAACATTACAGTTAATCAAAGCATTCGTATTGCTATCTCATATTGTTCTCAAATTCAAATTCGTTATGTTCTTCTTTCTCACTTGAACACATTACAAAACGCTTCTTTTTTGAAAACTACATCTGGAGTTGGATATGCTATCAGGAAGAGAGGGGGCTACAAAATGACTACTAAGAAGACAGGTTGGATCATGAAACAAACGTGGGAGGATCTTCTATTCCTGCACTGGTCTGTTGATCCTTCCTGGCTCCAAACATTGCTCCCACCACAATTGGAAGTGGATCAATTCGATCATAAAGCGTGGATAGGGATTGTTCCATTTGAAATGAATAGAATTAGATTTCGAGGATTACCTTCAATCCCATTTGCTTCAAGTCTACTTGAGCTAAACGTTAGAACGTATGTGAAATACGGTGAAAGACAAGGCGTTTATTTTTTTAGTCTTGATGCAAGCCATCTAGCAGGTGTGAAGATTGCAAGGAATATTTTTCACCTTCCTTATTTTCAAGCAAAGATGGGCAAAAAAAATAACGGAAAGCAAATTAATTTCTGGTCTTCTAGAACGCACAATGGTGGAGAACAAGCGGATTATCATGTTGTCTACGAACCAGTTGGCGTTCCATATATATCAAAAAAAGGAGATCTCGATTTCTGGCTCACTGAACGAGACAGGCTGTTTATTGTTCGGAAGGGTAAAGTGATGGAGGGGAAAATTAGACACGATCGATGGCCACTTCAACAAGTCGACGTAGCTGTTCTTCGTGATACGTTATCTGATCCCTATCGCAATAATGACGAATTCGTTACTCACTTTTCTAAATCTGTAACAACTTATCTTTGGGCGTTTGAGAACGTTTAGGAATCCAACGAGTGCTTTCTTTGGAACGCTCTTGGTTCAATTCTTCTAAAAAGCTTCGTGCGAGCAAGAGTGAAGATGATAAGTGCAGCCCAGATCAAAGCAAAACTAACCATATGTGCAGGTGTGAAAGACTCACCATATAGAAATACCCCTTGAATGAGCATCAAAGTGGGCGCAATGTATTGAAGAAAACCGATCATAGAAAGTGATATGCGATTTGCACCGCTTGCAAAAAGGAGAAGCGGTACGGCAGTGACGATTCCTGCTCCAAGTAATAAAACGAGAATACTAACATTATTTATATATAAAGCATCTGACATGCTAGAGCGGACCGAGATAAGATAGATGAGAGCAAACGGTGTGATAAGCAAGGTCTCGATTGTAAGTCCCGTCAATGCATGAAGTCTAGCCGTTTTTTTCAGTAAACCATAAAGCCCAAAACTCATTGCGAGAATGAGAGAGACCCAGGGTATTTCTCCGAAACGAAATACCAGGTTCAATACCCCGATTGTCGCCAATGCAAAAGAAATGAGCTGCCAGAATGACAGTCTTTCTTTTAGAAAAAGAATTCCAAGCAAAACGCTGATTAGTGGATTAATGTAATAACCAAGACTTGTCTGAATCACATGATCATGATTTACGGCCCAAATAAAAGCATACCAGTTGATTGTGATGAACAATGAAGCAAATGCAATAGCCGTAAGTTTTTTTGGTTGTTTGAAAATAGAAAAAAGCTCTTTTTGAAAGGATGATAATTTCCCAAGTACGAGAAGAATAACCATCATAAAGACGAATGACCAGATGATTCTGTGTGCAAGAACTTCCTCAGACGTTACTCCTGAAAGAAGCTTCCAGTAAAGAGGGAGAATGCCCCATAAAAAATAGGCTCCTGCACCTGATGCAATTCCGATAGTTTGTTCTTGATCTATTCCAGCCTTCATAGGTGATCCCTCGTTTCAATAATTATACTTCATCTAGTTTAGCTTGCTTTCCAAATCATTACAACGAAAGTGGATCAATTATTCATCATAGACTCTTAAGGTAAGAAAAGGGGGAGTGTTATGATTCGGAATGAAAGAATTTTATTAGATCAGCAAATCGGTGATGTCACTGGTGATGGCATGGCAGATCTCATCTTATTAACTGGAACGAAACCGTTTGGGAATGAATCTCCTTTCGTAGATAAAGTGATGTTAACGATTAAGAACGAGCGTGTAGGGTTAGATGTTTCCTTTGCTCTGCCTGGAAGTAGTGGATACAATCCAACACTTTATTTAGGTGATTTCACTGGTGATAAAGTGAATGAAATATTAGTTCGTTCGGATTCAGGGGGGAGTGGAGGAATTACGTATGATTTCCTATATTCTTTTCTCAACCAATCGTTGAGATTACTATTTGATCAAGAAAGCTTCTATAATGCCTTTACCTTCTCCGTGAACTATCTTGATGATTATCAGGCTAAAGTAGAAAATCAGACGTTAAATCAGAGCTATATTGTGAGTCTTCTTTATAAAGGGGATGAATATCTTTCAGAGATTTACAATGAGGATGGTACCTTAAAAGCACCTGTGCAGGGTGATGTCTTACCACCGGGTGGAGTATATCCGATTGATTTACAGCGAAATGGAGTGGATGAATTGCTCGTTTATCAAAGGGTAATCGGTCGGTATAATGCAGATGGGCTCGGTTATCTTTCAACACCTCTTCAGTGGAAAGATAACCGATTTGTGCCGATGTATCAAAACTTATGTATTTTTGGATAGATGTTATGTAGAGAGGGGGAGCTTTCCCCCTCTGTGATGTTTATCCCAACTTAAAAGGACTGGAAATGTCACTTTATTGCTTTTCAAGAAGAGATGCAAGTACGTGTTTCTTGAATTTCTCAGTCTTGCGTCCTTCAATGTAACGTACATCATGTTTTTTTAGCTGTTCAACGTACCAACCTTTGCTTCCGTAATGCATCGAATCATCCTTTCTCTAATGAAAATTCTATAAGGAGTATTCTATAAACCTTAACCGTGAATTATAGTAACATCCATTCTAAGGTTGTGAAAAGGGGTTCTGAGAAATTTTTTTAGAGAAAATAATGGCTTAAATTCATGACAAAATTGATATAGAAATGGATAATAAATGTAAGGAGGGATGAGCATGGATTTTGCTTGGATTGTAGCGGAAGATAAAATTAAAACTTCCATGAAAAATGGCGATTTTGATGATTTGCCTGGGAAAGGAAAACCGCAAAGACTTGAAGATTTGTCCATGATTCCAGAGGATTTGCGCATTGCCTATAAGGTCCTGAAGAACAGCGGATATCTTCCGGAAGAAGCCGAATTACAAAAAGAACTATTTTCTCTTGAAGAGCTTCTGAAGTATTGTAGTGACGAACAGGATCGAGAAGAAATAAAGGGGCGAATTTCCGTAAAAAAGCTTCAATACAATCAGCTCTCCCAAGAACGACGATCCAATCTCGCTCCAGAGTATCGACATAGAGTACAAAGTAAACTATCCGAGGCGTAGATGAAACCCTTATCAGAAGATAAGGGTTTTCCTTTGTTGAATTTAGCACACTCCTTTAGAGGAGAAAGTTGAACGAAAGCGAATGTAAGAATAACATTGTATGAGATGATACAAGTTTTTTGTAAGGATATATTTTCAAAAAGAGGGGGCTAGAGAATGGATGGATCTATTTCAGTACACGAGCTAGTGAAGACATATAAAGGCGACGTAAAAGCTGTGCAGGGAGTAAGTTTTGAAGTAGCAGAGGGAGAGTTTTTCGCCTTTCTCGGTCCGAATGGTGCTGGTAAATCAACGACAGTTCAAATTTTGACAACGCTTGTGAAGCCAACATCAGGTAGCATTAAGATCGGTGGTGTAGATGTTAGTCAAGAGCCTGAACGTGTTAGATGGAATATTGGGGTTGCTTTACAGGAAACAGGAATTGACCCTGTACTAACAGGGAGAGAATTAATTGAAATGCAGGCGAGGCTGTTTGGTTTTTCAAAAAAAGAAGCGAAAACGAGAGCAGTGGAATTACTCACGTTGGTGGATTTAAATGACGCAGCTGATCGAGCATGTGGTAAATATTCTGGTGGTATGAGGCGCCGTCTTGATCTTGCGTTAACTCTTGTTCATAATCCCAAAATCCTTTTTCTTGATGAACCAACAACTGGGCTTGATCCTTCTAATCGGAAGGCGATTTGGAAGGAAATTAAGCGATTGAATAAAGAAGAAGGAACGACGATTTTCCTTACGACACAATATCTAGAAGAAGCTGATCAGTTAGCTGATCGCATAAGTATTATTAATCAGGGTGAAATCGTAGCTTCTGGAAGCGCGGAGGAACTGAAGCGATCGCTTGGGTTTGATGCGATCCAACTCGTGTTTGATGATTCCGTGGAAGCAGAACGAGCGAGTGAGGTTCTAGCTGACGTTGGAGAGAACATGGAACGCTCAAGAGAAGAAGTAACAATCTATACAGAAAGTGGTACTCAGCTTCTTTCAGAGCTCGTTCGTAAGCTTGATGAGCATAACCTCTCTCCAAGAACATTAAATGTAAAGCCTCCTTCACTAGATGATGTTTTTATTAATGTAACGAATGAACAAAAGGAAAGGGCGTGAGGGAATGGCGAATCAACAAAAGGGGTCTTTGCTTGTTGATACTCTTGTTTTCACAAAAAGAAGTATCATTACAATTATTCGAAATCCACTAATTTTCGTTCCGAACTTGATCATTAGTCTCTTTTTCTTGTTTGTATATGAAGGAGGACTAAGCGGTATTTCAGAGCTTCCTGCATTTGAGGGAGCAAATTATCTGGCATTTATTTTACCAGTATCGATAGTGTCAGGTGCGATTGGTGGTGCGGGTGGAGCAGGCCAGGCTCTCGTTAAAGATTTAGAGAATGGTTATTTTTCTCGATTACTCTTAACCCCTTCCTCAAGACTCGCAATCGTTTTAGGACCAATCATTGCGGGAATGCTACAGCTACTGATTCAAACAATGTTGATTCTAATTGTTGGCTATTTTCTTGGTCTAGAAGTCGCGGCCGGATTCGGCGGTGTCATCGTCGTACTCTTGCTTACGCTCGGATGGGGTCTGGCATTCGCTGGTTATTCAGTAGGTGTGGCTCTCAGAACAAAGAATGCACAATCCGCTCAGGCGGGTACATTCGTATTCTTTCCACTCATCTTTCTAAGTACAACATTTGTACCATATGAACTAATTGAAGCTGGGTGGTTGAAGGTAGCCGCTACCATTAATCCGACCACATACTTGTTTGAAGCAATGCGTTCTGTTCTTATTAATGGATGGGAAGCATGGCCGCTTGTAAGAGGGTTTCTAGTGATTGCTTTGTTATGTGCGATCACGATTACATTTTCAGCTGTAAGTGCATCGAAGGCAGTGAGTGCTGATTAAGGTTAGCTAGAGGGATGCGGGTTAATTTGTTGGAGCAGCATCCCATTTCAGAAAGTAGATTAATCGAAGGGGATAGATTTGGTATAACTTTCACTAAAAACCATCAGGAGGGAATTTCTCACTTCTGATGGTTTTATACATTATTACCTCAATCAAAAACAATTTGAAGAAATGTCAAGATACCACTATGCTTTCATAACTCTATGCGATTGGTAAAGCTAGCTTTTATAACGTTCTATCGAGTAATCAGGGATCTACCACGGAATCACTTTTACGAAGTAAGTGATAGCGAATACGTTATAGCGCACGGGGAAACACGATCGATTTGTAATCCTTACAAAATAAGAAAATGATGAATATGTTTTTTTGATTTAAAAGTGACTGCTTTAGGGTAAAACAAGATATGCGACAGTAACTCTGTGAATGGAACCTCTACAAGATGGATTTTGGAATGTAGATTAAAGGACGTGAAGACATTGAACAGTGATAAACTATACGATCTAGCAGGCATTGGCATCGGACCGTTTAATCTTGGGATGGCAGCACTAGCCGACCAAACGGGAGTCGATGCCATCTATTTTGATCAAAAGGAAGAATTTAATTGGCATCCTGGAATGTTAATTGAGGGAGCAGATCTTCAAGTTCCTTTTCTAGCGGATCTAGTTACCATTGCAGATCCCAAAAGCCCATACACATTTATCAATTACTTGCATGAGCATAATCGTCTTTATCAATTTTACTTTTTTAATAAATTGGACATTCCCAGAAAAGAATACAATGCTTATACACGCTGGGTCGCATCCAGGCTCTCTAACTGTCGCTTTGGAAAGAAAGTAATCGATGTGATTTATCAAAAAGAAGACCAATATTATGAACTATCAATAGAAGATGTTTCCACATCAAAGACTTACGTCATTAAAGCAAAACATGTGGTTCTTGGCACAGGAAGTGTACCGAACATCCCGGAAGGGTTTGCGCAATATCCGATCGAAGATATTCTTCATACGAACCACTATCTCTATCATGAGAAGGAAGTAAAGAAATCTGGATCTGTTACGGTGGTCGGATCGGGTCAAAGTGCAGCTGAGGTATTCTATGATCTACTAAATGATCAAGAACAATATCACTATAGCCTAAGGTGGCTAACCCGGTCATCTGGATTTTTTCAGCTTGAATCAGCTAAACTTGGTCAAGAAGTATTCTCACCAGATTACGTGAGCTACTTCCATTCGTTGCCCTTTGAAAAGCGTACAAAAGCCTTATCAACGCTTGGCACGCTTCGGAAAGGAATTGATCCTGCGACCTTGAAAAACATTTATCATTTGCTTTACCATCGATCTTTTGAGGAAATGCCAGACGTAACGATTCAATCTATGGTTGAAGTGAATGGTATTGAGAAAATGGGAGAAGAGTATCAACTGAACTGCAGACAATGGCAAGAAGATCACTTATTTACAATCGATACGGAGAAAGTTGTCCTTGCGACAGGATATAAACCGAACTTTCCAAAGTGGTTCCATCGAATCGAAGGTGAGATTGAATGGGAAGATGAGAAGCGTTTCAAAGTAGAGAGGGATCAGGAACTCGTCTTTAAAGACGGTCGAGAGAATCATATTTTTACATTAACGAACCTCGATCATTCTCATGGAACGGGTGCAACAAACCTTGCTCTTTCCGTTGAACGGAATAAACGTGTATTAAACCGAGTGGCTGGTGAAGAATTATTTTCTGTTAATACCAACACCGTCTTTCAACAGTTCTCTAGTAAAGAAATGTGATAAAAAACGAAGGTGATCTATTGATCACCTTCGTTTTTTATCTACTGGAACGATTTCATAGCCCTCAAGCTTAAAGACGTGTTGAATTCCCTTACGAAAAGTAGCAAAGGTAGGGATAGAGAGATCAAGGTTAATATTCATCAACCATTGAACAATTCGTTTCGTAATGCCTACATAAACAACTTTTACACCCATTAAACTCAGTGATTTTGTCATCGTTTCACATAACCTATGTGCCGAGCTTTCACTCATCTCTGTTAAGCCAGAAAAATCAATCAGAACATAATCTGTGTTATGTGTAGCACAGTAATTTAGAACACTTTGAATAAGTTTCTCAGAACGATCCTCCGTCATCGTTCCAACAAGAGGTACTAGGATTGCATTATCAATAACGGTAGGAATAATGGCGTTAGATAACTCATTGATAAGCCTCTTACTTTCATCAAGTTCTTTCTGCTTTTGGGTTACGTCTCGCCAGACGAGCAAATAACCCGACTTGTTTCCTTGTTCATCTAGATATTCAGAGATGACAATATTTGCAGCGAATTGATCGAACAATGTAATGGTGCTTTCATATGGTAAATGATTCAATAGTATGTTTCTCTGATGTGCTGGACTACGGTGAAATTCATCGATGCTTCTTCCAATGAGATCAGTCGGTTGATCAATATGAAGATATTCCATGATCGAATTCAATAATACTGACGCTGGTTGATTGAACCAAACAATATTTAAGTCGAGATCGCATACAAAGATGTTATCTCCAAGACTATTTAGTACCCTGTTTGTTTCGCTATGTGAGAAAAAAGACGTTTCGTCCAATTCGTTACCTCCGCATTAATAAAACTACTTTACTAGTATTATAGTTTAAAAGGTCTGAGATTCCCATCAATATCGAATGGAAAAGGAGCGTTCGTTTTCTTGCGTTTCTTTTGCTACTGTATCGACGCTATCAACTGAGGAGTAAGGACTTCCTGATTGAACCGCAGATATAAAACGATTGAGATGTGAATCTTCTCCTTGTGCTTCAATTTCAACTGATCCATCCATATGGTTCATGACGTAACCACTCAGCTCATATTGAGCTGCTTTTTGTTGAGTGAACGCTCGAAAACCTACTCCCTGAACCTTTCCTTTTACAATAATATGAAAACGTTTCATGTGAAATCATCCTTTCCAATCCCTTGATATCTATTTCATTACCGATCTGATTGATTGCTAAACGGGAGGTGTAGTTGAATGGTTTGATACGACCCGTTTTGAAAGGTAGAAAGGCAAGTAGAGAAGATGGAATGCAATGATCGACACACCTTCTAGTGAGAATAAGTAATATGGCCAGGGTCCAAGATAGGTAAGCAATGTATCATTTATGGGCTTCTCCATTAAAAACATATAGTTGGCATCCAACACAAGGTTTACCAAAAAGAGTACGACTACATATATGTTCAAACTGAAGAATGCTTTCCAAACCGAACGATAATGGGGTACAAATCTTTCGATTATCGTCATGTGCCAAGTTGCAATAACAATCCCCCCGTGAGCGATAAAAAAGTGAAAGAAACGGAAATGTGGATAGGCATACACACCCAGATCCGGCGTAATCATAGCAAGAAGTGCACTGCCTGTCCCGACGAAATAAGTAAGTTCAAATAGTAAAAAACGTTTCGATAAAATTAAAAATACTGCTAGAAAGAGAGAAATGCTACTTAATTGGAGCGGTAAAGTCGTAGCAAGATCCCATTGATTATGATAAAGAAACCAGAGGTGGAAACTAATCTCAGAAAGCATGAGCGAACAAGCGATGCTTACTCTTAGAGTGAGGTTAGGTCCATTTTTTCTTAATGGCTTTCTGTAAATAAACATGACGAGCATGAGGGTGGCAACGATACCAAGAGTAAGAAGGTGTGGAGCAGAAAAAAGGGAGAAGCGACTATTTGTGGACCAATCCAAGAAAGTAAACATTGACAGAACCTCTATTCTAGATGTGGTAACGATAAATGTACGACACCTGTTGAAAGCAAGATCATCCCAGATGGTCTCTCATAATCTCCACACCTCATATATTATAGTTGAGGAAGCGTTTATAATCTGAGTTAAAATGGCCTTCAACATAAGGCAAAGAGCCTTCGAACGCGCTGGAACGAAAGCTCTTTTAAGAATTGGAATAGAAATGAAAAAAAGCTATTTTAGATAGAATTTATTGAATTTCCTTTAAGGCAAGTTTAACAGATGGAAAGCTCCTCACAGATGAAAGTGAGAAGTCCGCTTGTATTCCTTCGATAACAAACTCCGGTCGGACGCCAGTTATCATAAGGGTAGCTCCCATTAATTTAATTAGTTGATGAAGCTGATATACCCCTTTATGAAGTTCACTTGTGAAGTGGCTAATACCAGAGAGGTCAAGTATAAGATACTCATCACCGCTCTTTTGAATATGGGCACTAACATGATGAAGAAGTAATTCAAGACGCTCTTCATCAATTTCTCCTACAAGTGGAACAATAGAAATGTCACGGTCAATCGGCACAATCGGCGTAGATAGACGCTTGACCTGTTCAAGGTAGTGGTCAGATCTCTCTTCTGCATCCTTCCTTTTCGAAACATCCTGCTGCACACCAACAAAGTACGTTTGGTGCTCACTTTCGATATAGACAGGATAAATTTGCAGTTCATTCCAGAATGCTTCCCCGTTTTTACGGTAGTTTTTGATTTCGATCTTAACTTTTTCTTTTTTTTCAATGGCTGTTCTGATCTGATCAATAGCCGCTCGATCTGTATCATCTCCTTGAAGGAAACGACAATTATACCCAAGAATTTCTTCAGCTGAATAGCCACTTAATTTCTCAAAGCCGTGGTTCGCATAGACAATCGGGTTATCTGGAAGCTCAGGATCTGTTATCACTACACCGGCGTCCACGTATTCGATAGCAGTTCTAACAAATTCATTCTTTTTCATCCGCTTAATTTGGTCTTTATTTACATTCATAATGACATCTCCATGACTGATTCTTTCTCATTCGATCATCACCTTTTACATTCAATGTTACTACTAGTATAAAACTAACAGTTGCAAAATCCAACGAAAACCCAATTATTTAAAAAAGATTGTAATTATTAGGAAGGAATCTATAGAAAATGTATCTGTAAGTGCGATAGTTGTGAAGGAGTAGACTGACTATTCATGATATAATAATAGTATTTATTTTTATGAGTGGGAGGGATTTAGTAATGGATGCACTTGATGTCATGGGTAAAAAAGAAGATGTTTTCCCATACTTCCAGCCGATTGTAAGCGCTGATAAGCAACAAATTATTGGATATGAAGTTCTTGGTAGAATTCGAACGGAAGCTGGTGTTGAAAGCCTTGGTTTCTTCTTCCTCGATAAGTCGGTTCCAGAGGAATACATACTCGAGATCGATACACATATACGAAATTTGGCCATTGACTTTCTTCTAGAGCAAGAAAGTAATCTGAGTTTATTTTTCAATTGTAGTGCAAGACACCTTCTATTTGATCATGGTGAAACAATGACAAAGTCTCTTGAGGAGTATGCTAATAAGGGGATTCCTTATGAAAAGATTGTCATTGAAGTATCTGATTATGACCTGGCAGATGAGCAACTTCATAAGCTTCAGCACATTCTCACTTATTATAAAAGTCTTGGCGTACAAGTTGCAGTCAGTCATGCAGGTAATACGATGAGTAATATTGAAAAAATCGCAATCCTCAATCCCTCTATCATTAAGGTAGATTTAATGAATTTGAAAAATAAAGGAATGCCACTTGAGTATCGTGAGGTTCTCTATGCGCTTTCTATGCTTGGTAGAAAAATTGGTTCAACCCTATTGTTTGAAGGGATTGAAGGGGTCGGGCAGTTAAAGTATGCATGGGAAAATGGCGGTAGATATTATCAGGGCTTCTACCTTGGAAGGCCTGGGCCAGAATTCCTTTCTATTGATAAGTGCAAACCGCTTTTAACGAAAGAGTTTGACCATTTTATTGTGCATGAGAGAAAACGGCTTCTTTCTCTTTACAAGCTGTCACAGAATTTCAATCGTCATTTACAACATCAAATTAAACGAACCAGGCACAATGAATGGAATTTGATCGTTTCAGAAGCTGCACATTCTCTTGGTGATGCGTGTTTTAGAGGCTACATTTGTGATGAAGATGGCCATCAGGTATCAGCCAACTATTATCGTAACAACGAGCAGGGATGGGAATTCCAACCCGAGTATGAGGGAGACAACTGGAGCTGGCGTCCTTATTTTCTCGAAAATATCGTAAGAATGAGACATGAACAGGTTGGAATCCTTTCAGATCTCTATAGTGATATTGAAACGAACGAAATGATTCGTACCTACTCTTATCCAATTAATGAGACCCATTACTTATTTCTCGATATTCCTTACCTCTATCTATATGAAAGAGATGATTATTAGTCATCATAATGCCGACCTTGAGTCGGCTTTTTTCAATTAGCGATGAATCTTGTACATAGTCGTAGTAAAATAATAAGAGTAAAGTATTATGACATCGCTAGAATGAAACTAAGAGAAGAAGGGTAGAAGTATAGATAGACTGGGAGGGATAGAATGCTAAAAAAAATTTCTGTTAATACAAATCGACGAGATGAAATGATCGACATTACGTCCGAAGTTCGAAATGCCATTAGTGAAGTGAATTTCAAGCAGGGTACCGTATTGGTCTACTCAGCGCACACAACAGCAGGGATTACGATCAATGAAAACGCCGATCCTGATGTGAAACATGATATGTTAATGAGATTAGACGAAGTGTATCCCTGGGAGCACCCAAAATATCGACATGCTGAAGGGAATACTGCTTCTCATTTAAAAACTAGTACAGTTGGTGCATCACAGACAGTAATAGTGGAAGAGGGTAAACTTATTCTTGGTACATGGCAGGGAATTTATTTCTGTGAGTTTGATGGGCCACGTAACCGGACCGTTTTCATTAAAACAATGGAGGGATAACGATGATCCGAGTACTATTCGTTTGTCTTGGGAACATTTGTCGTTCACCAATGGCAGAGGCTGTTCTTCGTGCTAAGGTGCTTCAAGCAGGTTTAGCTGATCAGATTGATGTGGACTCTGCTGGTACGGGTGATTGGCATGTAGGTGAACCTCCGCATGAAGGAACAAGGGAAATTCTATTTAAACAAAGTATTTCATCAGACGGTATGAAAGCGAGACAGGTGAAGCCGACAGATCTTGAGCAATTTGACTATATTGTTGCCATGGATGCAGGTAATCTAGGGGAACTACATGAGATGGCTGGGAGGAATCCAGCTTGTTCGATATCTAGATTGATGGATTATGTACCTGACAGTGAGTTTGAAGATGTTCCAGATCCTTATTTTGACGGGAAATTCCAGGAAGTTTATGAGATGGTTGAGATAGGATGTGAGAAGCTTCTTGAGCATATTAAGGAAGATAAGGGCATATGAGAAAGGCAATCGAAGCAGCGTTACTTGCATCGGGTGATGAATCCTCCATTGTTCAGTTGAAACCGGTCTCAGGTGGATCAATTAATAAAGCATTTTACATTCGAACGGGTCGTAGAGAATATTTTGCGAAATTGAATTCAAATGCAGCTGAAGGCTTTTTTAAGGCTGAAAAAGATGGCCTCCATCACCTTCATCAAAATGGGATTCGTGTTCCAAAGCCCCTTTTAATTCTTCCACGTGAACATACGGAAATGGTCTTTTTAATGGAATGGATACCATCTATACCAAGAAGTGGAAGAGCGGATCGTGCGCTGGGTAGTCTTGTTGCAGATATGCACCGAACGAAAGCAAATAGAGCTGGCTTGTCCCAATCAAATTTTATTGGTGAGCTCCATCAGCCTAATGAACAATCGACTGATTGGGTAACATTTTATAGAGATCAGCGACTCGGTGAAATGCAACGTGTCGCGAATGAACAAGGTATTCTCTCGAAATGGCGGAATCGTCGATTAACCGAATTGGGTCAAAACCTTCATTCTTTCCTAAATCATGAACCGGATTTTTCACTTCTACATGGCGATTTGTGGGGAGGGAATTGGTTAGAAAGTGAAGGTGGACACCCTTACCTTATTGATCCAGCTGTTTATTATGGTGATAGGGAAGTAGATCTCGCCTTTACATACTTATTTGGTGGATATTCAAAAGAATTCTATGAGCAATACAACGCTGATTATCCCCTGGAGAAGGAATGGGAGGATCGAATCCCCATTTATCAGTTATACTATTTACTTGTTCATCTTATCTTATTTGGGGAAAGCTATGGAGGTGCGGTGGATCGCATTCTCAAAAAATATACGACATAAGTGTAGTGAAGGCGTTTCATGGTTATGAATAGAGGGAAAAATATCTCATCTTTATAAAATGAGGAGGAAATCAAATGAGTCAGACATATCAGAGCGGTAATCAAAATAAACTGTTTAAGGCAGTCCTTATTGGTGGACTTGCAGGGGCCCTTATCTCACTGCTTGATAAAGGGACAAGAGAGTCGATTAGAAGTGGTTCCGAGCGAGCTGGAAACATATTACGTGATGTGAAGAACAATCCTTCTTATTATACGGATAAATGGAAGCAAACAGTTGATGATGCAAGTGAACTTGTGAAAGAAGTTCAGGATGACATTTCAACCTTATCAGAGAAATTTAACGGACTTAAGGACAGTTCTGTTGAAGCATTTAATTTAGTGAAGGAAACACAGCATGATCTTAAAGAAATAGGTTCGAGAGTCGTTGAAGCTGGTGAAGAGTTGACGGGTAACAGCGGCGGGACAATCACGCATTGATCGAACCGCAGGAGGGTGTATGGTGGATGTATCGCTAGGGAAATTTTCGAAGCAGCTTTTCACAAGAATGAAAGAGCATCAGGTAACGGATTTGTCGGCGCAGCTCGCCTATTATTTCTTGCTATCTCTATTTCCATTTCTGATTTTTGCCATAACCCTTCTGACCCATTTCGATTTCTCTCAGGATCAAATTCTTGATCTCATTGCGCAATACGCTCCATCTGAATCTTTTGTAACAATACAAGAGAATCTTTTTCTTGGAGATGGCGCTCGCAAAGGATTATTATCGTTTGGGATCATTGCAACAATCTGGTCAGCATCTAACGCAATTAATGCCATAATTAAGTCGTTAAATCGAGCCTATAACGTTCAAGAAAGTAGACATTTTTTATTAGCGAGAGGTTTATCTGTATTATTGTCTCTAGGGATGATCTTTGTCATCGTGATTGCTCTTATCTTACCGGTATTCGGTGAAACACTATGGCGTTTCTTTGTTACCTTCTTTGATCTTCCTGAGTCCTTAAGCTTTATATTTGCAATTATCCGCTGGTTCCTAAGTTTGTCTATAATGATCGTGGTATTTATGTTCATATACTATTACGCCCCAAATAAGCGATTATACTACAAAGACGTCTTGCTAGGCTCTATCTCAGCATCAGTATTATGGCAGCTTGTCTCACTTGCATTCTCTTACTACATTAATAATTTCAGTAATTATTCTGCGACTTATGGAAGCCTGGGTGGTGTCATTGGCCTCATGCTTTGGTTTTATTTGACTGGACTTGTGATCATTATCGGAGGAGAAGTGAATGCTACTTCAAATTATTTTCGCAAAAAAGCACAATAAAAAAATAGCAGCTGATGGCTGCTATTTTTTATTGCGCTTATGCTATTTCAACAAGCGAAGTCCGTTGAGTATGACAAGAATCGTACTTCCCTCGTGTCCAATTACACCAAGCGGGAGTGTAAGAAATTGAAAAAAGTTCGAAACGATGAGAAGGAGAATAACAGAAATCGAGAAAAACACATTTTGTTTCACAATATGATTAAGTCTGTTGGAAAGACTGACGGCACGAGTGAGCTTACCAAGGTCATTCTTCATTAATACAACGTCAGCTGTCTCAAGAGCAACGTCGGTTCCTTGCCCCATCGCAATCCCAACATCGGAAACGGCTAGTGCAGGGGCATCATTTATTCCATCTCCGATCATGCCAACTATTCCGTGTCTCTCCTTTAATTCTTTCATTCGAGTTACTTTATCTTCTGGAAGACAGTTTGCATAGTAAGTACTAATTCCAACTTCTTCAGCGATCGCCCTTGCCGTTTGTTCGCTGTCTCCTGTAATCATAACAGGTTCTATTCCACGCTTTTTCAACGCTACAATCAAAGCACCAGCTTCATCTCTGACTTTGTCTTTTAGAGCGATGATTCCGGTGATTCCCCTATTATCTGAAGCAAGAACGATTGTTTTTCCTTGGGTTTGTAAATCTTCGTATTGATTTTGAAAAGTTTCAAACCCATCAGTTTCTGAAAAGAATTCTAACTTCCCAACTTTCCAAAGTACCCCATCAATTTTAGCTTCCACGCCCCAACCTGAGTGATCTGTCATTTCTTGAGGCTCCAACCAGTTAAGTGTTCCCGCGTAATTCACAATGGCGCGTGCTAAAGGGTGAGTAGATTGGCGTTCAATCGAAGCAACTACTTTTATAAATGAATCTTCATCGGTATCATGACGCGTAAAAACATCTGTTACGATAGGAGAACCTTGCGTTAGAGTTCCTGTTTTATCAAGTGCTACTGCTTTCATTGTTCCTAATTGCTCAAGGTGAACGCCACCTTTAAAAAGGATGCCATTCCGTGCACCTGCCGAAATGGCAGAAAGGGTGGCAGGCATAATCGAAGCAACTAATGCACATGGTGAGGCTACCACAAGAAATACCATTGCACGATAGATTGTTTCGTCCCACGTCCATCCGAACATAAAATGCGGGGCAACCATTAAGATGGCTCCAATTAGTAAAACGATTTTGACATACCAACCTTCGAGTTTTTCAATAAATAGCTGAGAAGGTGCTTTTTGATCCTGCGCTTCCTGGACAAGCGAGATGATTTTCTGGAAGACGGTATCCTCACTGGATTTTGTGATCTTAATTGTTAGATGTCCAGATATATTCAGCGTACCAGCAAATATCTCATCATCTATTCGTTTAATAACTGGAATGGATTCACCGGTAATAGCTGATTGGTCTAAAGAAGTTTGCCCTTTCATGATAACGCCGTCAGCTGGGACACGCTCACCAGGCTTAATGAGAATAAAATCACCTAAGGAAAGAGAACTAGCTGAGACGATTCTTTCCATACCGTTAGTTAGGAGAGTAGCTGTTTCAGGCTGTATTTCCATGAGTGAATGGAGCTCTCGTTCACTTTTGTTCATGGTATATGTTTCTAATGCCCCACTTAAAGCAAAGATGAATATGAGAATGGCACCTTCCGTCCAGTAGCCGATACTACCGGCTCCAATAGCTGCAATAATCATAAGTAGTTCGACGTTAACATCCTTTTCAGCAATCGAATCCTCGATTCCTTCTTTCGCTTTTGCAAATCCCCCAATGACAAATGCAATAATATACAGCGCGGATTCAATCGAAGGAGCAAAGGTGCCTTCCATGATCCATGCAAATGCAATCAGTATTCCGCTTAATAATGCAGCTGCAAGTTCTCCATGTCGTTTCATCGCATTCCACCAAAAAGAAGACCGAGAAGAATATGCATTGCTTTGAATATTTACCTGTTCCATTATCATTCCTCCGTTTTCTAATTGAGAAAGATAGTCATCGTCATTGCGTTCATTAACGTACAATGCTGCGACCAAATTATTAGTCGCAGCAATTGAAAAGCTGACACATCAGTGATTGATAACTTCTTAATGAGAATTACTTTCAATAAATTAGAATAATTATTATATTTTAATGATTTTATTCTATCATAAGATCCTTGTATTGACTATAGAAAAGATCACAATTAGGCTTGGTGATTTTACGTTTTAAAATAGGGAAAGAAAGGAAATGGATTTATAACTATGGAAAGAATGAGGAGGAGTACAATGATCTTAGCAGAGAAGTTAGATCAACTTAAACGCGCTCAGGTTCAAAAGCCAGATAAAGTTTTTACTCTCTATTTAAACACGGATCGCCGTGATGCAGACCGCCAAAATGGAGAATGGAAAATCCAATTAAAAAATGGCTTTCGTAATTTTGAAGATTACTTGAAACAAAGTGGTAATAACGATGAGCTTGAAAAATATGAAAAAGTAAAAGAGAAAGTAAAGGATGAACTAGATCGAATCGAAAATGACTTAAAACGTGGTCTCATCATTATCGCTTCATCAGATGATCAAATTTGGTTCGTTGAACGGACGCAAGTTCCAGTTGAAACGAACCTCTATTGGGAAGAAACGCCGCAGCTAGATACTTTAGAAAAATTGAAAAGTGACTATCCTAATACAGGAATTATTCTTGTGCATCATGATTACGTACGTATCCTTGAAACAGAGCTAGGGTTCCTGACTAAAAGTGAAGAATATGCATGGGATCCTGACGAGGATAATTGGAGAATTTATGAAGGTACGACAGGTAATGAGAATATTTCAGGTAATGGTAGTACAGCGCAACGAGAGCTTTATGAAGATCGCATAAAAGCGAATCGCGAAAGGTGGTACAAGTCAATGGCAGCTAAGCTTGATAAGAAAGCGAAAAGTCGTCAGTGGGAAAAGATTTATGTAGCTGGTGAAAAGGAAGAAGCAGGAGAACTGAATGACCTGATGAATAAAGAATCCATCGTAGTAGGGAAGAATTACGCTGATAAACGCGATGATGAAGTTATTGAAGCGCTTGTTTCTTAATGAGAAAGCACCCTAAGAGGGTGCTTTTTTTGGACTTAAATTGACTGTTTTATAGCTTTTATAGTGAAAACTTTCGGGATACCCCGATCATGAAGCTTGATATTTGGTTCCTCTGCAACCTGTTTGATAACAAGATTTTCATTTGCTATTCCCGTAATTACTTCTCCGAGTGTCCATTTTCGTTGCATTACAACATTCTCTCCGGATTCACCTGTCAGATGCTTCTCATAAGCAACTCCAGTTCTGTGAATTGAAGGGTCAAAGTAGTTGCCGTCAACTTTATGTTTTTTTCCTTTGGAGCTAATCAGTTTTGTGGAAATAGGATGAAAGTCTTGAATAACAAATGCGCCACCGGGTTTTAGAAGGCGCGCAACTACGTTGAAAAGCGGATGTAGGTCAAGAAAATAGTGTAGAATCCCGAGCTCCATTACAATGACATCAAACTTTCTGTTGTGCTCATTACCAAGTTTTAGTACATCGGATACATAATAAGAAAGTTCTACATCACACTCTTGGGCAAGCTCCATGGCATAGCGTTCGTTTTCATAAGAGAAATCGATCACTGTTACATTTGCTCCGAGTAAACTCATTGCAGATGCCTTCATTCCATGGGAGCCCATTAAATTAGCAACACGTTTTCCTTCTAATGGAGGAAGATAAGGCATAAGGGATTTTAGACGTGCTTCTGGATTCTCTTTCAATTTAGCTGCAGCTTTTTCAGGTGTGCCAAAACGGTTGAGAAGTGCTTCATAGGTTTGTTGGTTCCAAGATTTTTCGTTCTGTTCTGTTATTTTATCTTGTGTATCTCTAAGATGTGTTCGGACGATTTCTTGCCAATCTGGAAGTTGAAGATAATAATAAATTGAAAGGCAGGGTACAATGTGTTCTTCTATAGGTACTTCGATTAAGTAAGGGTTTGTTCGAATTACGGTGTTGTAAGTACATTCAACTCGAACAGATCTTTCAGAAATTTCATACGTGACGAACGATGAGTCGTTAGAATGCTCGGGTGTTGCCTCGCCGTATTTTTGATTGAATTCATGAATGACCGACTCAAAACTATCCCATTGTACCGAAACGGCTATAGAATAAGGCGAATTGAGCGCACCTTGAAGCCAGAGCGCTGTTTCATTTATAAAAAAATGAGGAATGTTATAGTTGTTCAGGTCTGAAGAAAGTTGTAGTAAGACATTTTGCTGATCGGGCATTTTTCCACCTCAGTTTTGTTACATGAACATATTTTGTATAGAATACTATAGCATATAGACTGGCTATAAGGCATCCGAAGATTAGGGAGAGACAAGAACTATGCAGACTGAGAATGAAGGCGTGACAACACAGAAATGGGTGAAAAAGGGTGGAGCATTCGCTTTAGGTATCTACTTACTTGCTCTTTTCTATGCGACATTGTTTATTTATAACTACTATCCATACGGGAAATCCGTTAACCTTGTGCTATTCGATAGTATTAAACTCATGTGGGAAAGTGGTAGCTATTGGTTAATTCTAAAGAATATAATAGGAAATATTCTGCTGTTTATGCCGCTTGGGTTTCTTATTCCCCTTGTTAGCAAGAAGGGGAGCTCTGGTTTTATTATTGCCTTGATTGGTTTTGGGATAAGTGCTGTAATTGAGTCGTTGCAATATTTCGTTGCTCACAGAATTTTTGATATCGATGATATTCTATTGAACGCTCTTGGTGCGGTAGTAGGGTATGTTGCTTTCAGAATAGTTCTTAGCATATACAGAAAGGTTAATAAAACTAAATAAAGAGGCAGCTACATGCTGCCTCTTTAATGGTTATAACATTCTAGTCTTCTTTCTTCGCTTTATCTAGAAGCTTAGTGATGCGCTTTGTAAGCATCTTACGACCTTCTCCACCAGCCTGGAAGTGGCGAAGTTTACCTTCTGAATCAAATACATAGTAGGCTGGCACATATTGATTATCAAATGCGTCAGTAAGTTTGTGGTCACTGTCCACAAAGATTGGTTGACTGATATCATGTTGCTCGGCAACCTCTTTAATTTCATCAAGATCTAGGTCTTTTTCAGAACGTGGCATATGAACAGCAACGACATTCATGTCTTCGCTATACTCATCACGGAATTCATTAACCATAGGCATTGCTTCTTTACATAGACCACAGCTGATTGACCAGAAATGAATAAGAGTGAGTGGTTTGTTTCCAACTAAGTCGCTTTTCTTCACTTCTCCGTTGAACCATTCTTTAGCGCCTTCGAGTTCAGGCATTTCTTCGCGTAGTTTCATCCTGTATCGACTCCTTTATTGATATTTATTTATAATCATTATCAGATAATCACAATTGTTATTATAGTACATTCAATTCATAAGTCAACGAAACAGTTTTAATTATAGTATTAAAGTGGCTAATAAGATGTTTCTTTACTCATCAAGAAGTAGAATAATTCGCTGTATGTTCGGGACTCTTGTGAATAGCTGTCGCAAGAAATAAGAAAAGTAGCATACTGCTGATGGCATAGAAAATACTCCCCTTATCAAATAGATCAATAAAAATCCCACCTAAATATGGACCGAGTATACTACCGATTCCAAAGAAAATCCCAGCAAGAATATTCCCGGTAGGCAACAGATTGTTCGGAAGAAGGTCAGCCAAATAGGTAATACTTAGCGAAAACAGAGAGCCTACCATCATTCCTGCAAGGAAGAATAGTACAAAAAGGATTGGCACTGCTGTGGTGAAAATCGCAACTGAGAAACTGAGCCAACCAATCAAGATGCTAAAAAGCAAAATATTCTTTCTTCCATATTTGTCACTTAGAATCCCAAGTGGCATTTGAAATATGAGACTTCCAACCACGAAAGCTGGTAGAAGAATAGAAACAGCTTTAACATCAAGTCCAGAGCGTAGGGCGTAAACAGGAAAATTTCCATGTAGGGAAGCTTCAAGGAAACCATAACCGAAAGATGGAAGAAGTGCAGCCCAGCCAATTTTCAAGACATGTGCGTATTTTGATAGGACCCTTTCACTGCCGGAAGTTAGCGGATCAGGGAATTCATTCCGTATTCTGGTCAGCATAAACCAAGTAATTACTGCAAAGCCTGTGGCGATTATGAAAGGTAAATAGATTGAAATTTGAACGAGTATAGTCGAGAGTGGACCTGCTGCAAAGCCGAGTCCAAATGCTGAGCCATAGATGGCGATGTTCCGTCCACGATTTTCTTTAGGAGTTGTCGTTGTAATCCAGAGCTGTGTTGCAAAATGAAGTAGGTTATCTCCGATTCCGACGATTATTCGCAGAATAAACCAGAACCAGAATGCCTGCCATATTGGAATGAGCGAGATTGAAACGATAACTAGGAGCAGACCGAAAGCAATAGCTGGTTTATAGCCAAATCTCCTTACGGGTCTTTCAATAAAAGGGGATGCAAATAGAATACCGATATAAAGTGCAGATGCATTTAATCCGTTCATACTTGAAGAGACACCTGCCTCTTCGAGAAGAATAGACAATAGTGGAAGCAGCATGCCCTGGGAGTAACCTGAGATAAAGACAATAGATATAAGAATAAAAAAGCGATAACGATTTGATTCAAACACTCTGTTCACACTCCGTCTGGCCAATAAAGGAAATTCTTATCAGTGTCATTATAATAGAATGGGTGAAAAAGGGCTACCGTTCGCAATTTCTATATTCATGATCTAAAATAAAATAAACGTCTTAAAAAAGGAGTGGACATGTTGGAATTTAACATGAAAAAAGAAGAAACAGGTTTTACTGCTGACTTTGAATACGGAACGCTGCATATTTCCGGAGATGACCAGTTTGGATTCCGTCCATACCAACTTCTCGTGTCATCCGTAGCTGTTTGTAGCGGTGGCGTTCTTCGCCAGATTCTAGATAAAAAGCGCATGAAGTATGAAGATATTAAGATAAAAGCCGATGTAAAACGTAATGAAGAAGAAGCCAATCGAGTAGAGAACATTCATCTTCATTTCACCTTAGTAGGTGATCTTGATGAACAAAAGGTTGAGCGAGCTCTTGAACTGACGAAGAAGCACTGTTCAATGGCACAATCCGTAATCGGAAGTATCGAACTTAAGGAAACTTTTGAGATAGTTAACTAAAATAAATGAAAAAGGGACACCGCGGTGTCCCTTTTTCATTTAGTGATTTTTAAAGATCAAGTGTAACAGGTGTGTTTTCACCTTCGTTCATTAATCGAATCGTATCGGGTGTAATTTTCAAAACGATGAAATTCGGATCATCAGGAGAATCGAACCAGCTTTTCAATTGATCGCCCCATAGTCTTTCCTTCGTTTCTTTTGAATCATCGATCGTGACGTGGCCCTGAACTTCAACAAATCGATCATGCCATCCTTCACCATCGTAACCAAGAAGAACGTGCACATTATGGTTTTGCTCGATATCTTCAACCTTATGTGTTTCTTTACTTGTCGGAGTCATTAACGTAAGTTCATCGTGGAAAAATGTCATAAATCTTGAATGCGGTTTATTATCTTGCACCGTGCTCAGTGTACCTACATAGTGAGAATCAAAAATACTCAATACTTTATTTTTTATTTCAGTTTGGGACATTGCCATTAAGAATTCTCCTTTCAAATTTAACTCTAGTCTTAATCTTCCTTAATTCTTGAATTCTAAAACGCGATAATATGCCATTAATTACTAATGGGGTTTTTTGCGCATTCATTTGTTTTTCAATTGTTGTCCCTGGGTATACCATAGAGAGACTCTAATATGAACATAAGAAGGTAATCGTATGAACAAAACCTATGACTTTACTGAGGGTAATATTGCAAAACAAATGATATATTTTTCCCTACCGATTTTTCTAACGAATTTACTGCAAACGTCTTATCAATTTATTGACAGTATTTGGGTTGGGAATCTACTTGGCTCAAACGCACTTGGAGCTATTTCTATTGCGGCGCCTGTCATTTTTACAGTGCTTTCTTTCATTATCGGTGTGAACAGCGCGACATTAACTGTCCTGTCGCAGCGAAAAGGTGCCTCAGATGATAAAGGACTGATAGAATCCTTAAACGCCTTTGTTGTAACATTAACCGTCCTCTCGGTGACGTTTGGTGTTATTGGATTTCTGTTTACAGATCCAATCCTGAAATTTCTCGGAACCCCAGAAGAGATTTTTCATAGCACTAAAGTATATCTTCGTATTAACTTTCTTGGCATTCTCTTTTTGTTTGGTTACAACTTCATTGGGACAGTGCTACGTGCTCTGGGAGACAGCAAAACGCCAATACGGTTCGTCCTCTTTGCAGTCATTTTGAATACGTTACTCGACCCCCTCTTTATTGGGTACTTCAATTGGGGGATTGAAGGGGCTGCCTATGCAACGATTCTATCTCAAGGGGCAGCATTTTTGTATGGTGTGATCTATTCGATTTGGAAATCTAAAATTCCATTTACTATCCCACACTTACCAGATATGAAAGAGCTGAAGCGTATTTCAAAGCTTGGAATCCCGGCTGGTCTCCAGATGATGACTGTATCGGCTGGCGTAACGGCTATAATGGGGATTGTTGCAGGGTTCGGTACACAGGTTGTTGCAGGATTCGGTGCAGCTCAACGTCTTGATCGTATTATCATGTTGCCTGCTTTTACACTTGGCGCAGCGGTTAATAGTATGGCGGGACAGAATATAGGTTCAGGAAAATGGAGACGAGTTTCGGATATATCGAAAAATGGTATCATCATGATTCTCTCAGTATCTTTGACGATTAGCGCAATTATCTTTTTAAGTGCTGAATCAATGATAAGACTGTTTATAGACGACCCTGAAACGATAGCTTTTGGCGAAACATATTTAAAAACAGTTGCTTTTTTCTATCCGTTCCTCGGAATCAATTTTGTGCTGAATGGCGTTGTTAAGGCAGCTGGAGCTATGGTACAGGTTCTCGTGTTAAATATCATTTCGTTCTGGATCCTTCGGGTACCGCTAACCTATCTGTTCTCTAGGTGGCTAGGTGCGGAAGGAATAGCATACGGAATCGGTGTAAGCTTCATCATTTCAAGTATTTTTGCAATTGCGTATTACAAATATGGGAAATGGCGTCAAATTGAAATTTTCGATAATGATGAAGAATCAAAAGAAGAGAAGATTGACGTTCCTCAAGACAAAAAAGCTTAAAGAAAGTTTTTGAGAAGAGTCGTCTTCTACCTGTCATCTGAGTTACAATAAATGATGGAATTGAAGGCAGTTAGATGAGAGGATGCATCAAGTGAAATTGAAACGATTCATGTTTTACGTGATAGGACTTTTGGTATTAACAGCTGGTATAACGTTAACGATTAAATCTGATATTGGGGCTGGAGCATGGGATGCCCTTAATGTAGGCCTTTCTGAGACAATCGGTCTAACAGTAGGTAGCTGGGTGATTATTGTGGGGATTGTATTGATTATTATCAATGCTCTTCTTATGAAAGCGTGGCCGGACTTTTTTGCCCTGATTACAATATTTGTGACAGGACTGCTAATCGATTTCTGGTTGATTACAATTTTTGATAACTGGACAATTGAAGGAGTATTTCTTGCCTATGGTGTTTTTATCGTTGGGATGATTTTAATTGGTCTTGGGATTGCGATTTATATGCAAGCAAAATTTGCCGTTATCCCAATCGATGGTTTAATGCTTGCTATTCACCACAGGACAGGCTTAACGATTCGCACTTCCAAAACAATAGGTGAACTAATGGCTCTTTTAGCTGCAGTTCTTTTGGGTGGCCCTATTGGGATTGGAACGTTGTTTATCACTTTTGGAATCGGACCACTTGTCCAGTTTTTCTATCCGACTTTTGAGAAAATGAACGCCTAGGCGTTCATTTTTTTTGTGGGGAAATGGAAAAATGACGTTTATTGCTTGTTCAAGTGTTCTGAACAAGCATTTCTTTAAACTAAATATTTCTTGGATAAAAGGAATGTTTCTAGAAAAAAATATAGGTAAGAATCTGATGTATTCCGTTTGAACAGATGCATACAAAGGAGAATTCAAATGAAGAAAATTGTTCTTATGATAATCTTTCTAAGCGTTGTCTTTCCTTTAAATACAATGACAGCAGAAGGTAAGAACGCAGGGAAGGATCAATCGATGCAAGTCCCTGATTCTACTGTAAATATTTCGAAAGAGAACACGTACCCCAATCCAGCACAGGACCTTCCAACGTTGCAACCAAGCGAATTAACAAGAGAATTGACCGACTCTTCAACGGTAAAGATTGAAAATCCTGAGCTCATTCAAATATTAAATGATTCTTCGATTTCACCCTCGAAACTTGCGATAGGATACCGTGCAAATATTTATCTAGGGAAGTGGGCTTTAAATTATGAATCGAATGAAACAAATGTAAATTGGCAATACAAACAGGCCAATGTTAACAGAATTGATAACAGGGGAGGAAATGTTCCAACTCAGATGACCTATCGTCAGGAAGAGGAAAAGAAAGTGAATGGTGGTTTAACGGCTTCAATTCCTGATAGTGAAGATGTGAAGAAGATGATGATGATGAAAGCATCAGAAAAGACCAAGCTTTCTCTCTCTTTTCAAACGATGATTGGAAAAGACACAAAGAAAGGCAACGTCTATAATGTTGCGCCAAAAAACTATGCTACGCTAACGAGTTATGTGCCAGCAGTAAATGAAAAGGGAAAAGTAACTTACGGAGAAGTGTATCTTGTTTTGAAGGGTAGTAAGATGAAAATTGAAGTGCGAAATGTGACGCAGCAGGGAATTGGTGCCTGGATACCAGTTCAGGATTATTTGAGTTTTGAGTTCAGTACACGCAAATAACCAGCAGAAATGCTGGTTATTTTTTTAAATGAGTTTTTATAGAATAGTTTTTTTATTCTGGTTTTAATTTCCGATTTAAAATCTGATGAAGTAGGGATAGAACTAGTAGTCGTATTCACACAATAAATAGTGCTAGACGAAGGAGGGGTATAGATGAAAACCATAGCAGTCGCTTTGTTGCTGTTTGTAGGATTAATGCCGATCAACGTTTCTGCTTTGAATAATGAATCACATGACTGGTACTTTAAACGAAGTCAGGGTCATGCTCCAGCTACGACTGAACCTGAATATCTTGACCTGTTAAAGCCTTATGGAGGCTATTTTATCGGAAACACCGATCAAAAAGAGTTATACATGACGTTTGATAATGGTTATGAGAACGGATATACAGAAAAAATTCTTAATGTTCTTAAAGAAGAAAAGGTGCCAGGAGCGTTTTTTGTTACAGGTCATTATTTGAAGGATCAACCTGATCTGGTTAAAAGAATGGTGAAGGAAGGGCATATTGTAGGGAACCATTCATGGAGTCATCCTGACATGACAGCGATTTCTGACGAAAGAATAAGAGAAGAACTACGGAAAGTGAAAGAAGAATATGCCCGAATAACAGGAGATCAGACGATGCAATATGTCAGGCCACCGCGCGGGGTTTTTAGCGAAAGATCTCTTGCTATTTCCTATGAAGAAGGGTACCGAAATATTTTTTGGTCCCTTGCTTATAAGGATTGGGAGACGAATAAGCAAAAAGGGAGTCAGTATGCATACGATTCCATTATGAAACAAGTTCACCCCGGAGCGATTTTACTTCTTCATACGGTATCTAAAGATAACGCAGATGCTATTCAGAAAGTCATACAGGATCTTAAGAAAGAGGGCTATACCTTCAAAAGCATCGATGATCTGGTCATGACAAGCACGTTACCCAAACCACTTGCACCTTAAAAAGAACTGCCAGAAATGGCAGTTCTTTTGCATGTTTCAAATGCTTTACTACTTAGGCTCACTCTTATAAACACTGCTTGTCCAACTAGTAATAATTTGTGTGGTTTGCGATAATGAAGGTAATGATATTGAACGGAGGCGGTAGAATGTGGACAGAAATGATAACTCTTCAAGCCCCGTATGATGTGGATCGATTATTCGGAAGGGTTAACATGGACCCTCTTCAATATAAAGATATCGAACGAAAATTATTGAAGGTCCCTCTCAAGTTGGAGAGCGGGGACGCGGTAGTGTCCGTTCAATCGATAGGAACTACCTCTAAACCTGCTTTTCAGATTAAAGGGGAAGAGATGTTGCAAAAAGAGGAAGCGATGACTCGTATTCGTGACATGTTTGATTTTGATATGAGACCTGAGACTATCTCAGCAGCATTTAAAGGCACTGACATTGGCTCTCTAGTTGATCGATATTTAGGAATGCCAATTATTTGCGAGCCTAATGTGTATAGTGCATTACTCAAAAATATTGTTCATCAGCAATTGAACATGACGTTCGCCTATACGCTAACGCATCGATTCGTGACTCGTTATGGGAAAGAGAAGGAAGGCGTCTGGTTTTACCCCGAAGCAGAAGTCGTGAGCACGCTGACAGTCGAAGAGTTACGTGAGCTACAATTTAGCAAACGGAAGGCAGAATACGTTATTGGAATAGCTGAAAAAATTGTCACAGGAGACCTTATGATAGAAGAGCTTTGTAACCTGTCAAACAGTGAAGTGTATGACAAGTTGCTTCCACTAAGAGGTGTGGGACCTTGGACGGTTGAATGCGTACTTCTCTTTGGGCTAGGAAGGAAAGATATTCTGCCAGCTGGTGATGTAGGAATACAAAATGCACTTAAGAAATGGTTCAATCTATCCACAAAACCATCAAAAGAAGAGCTGTACACTTATAATGAAAAATGGTCCCCATACTCAAGCTATGTTTCCATGTATTTGTGGGAAAGCTTAAGCGGATAGATGAAGGAGAGATTTAGTTGAATAATAAAGATGTGAAGGGAACACCCCTTATGAATGGGCAGACAATTCCTCTTACAATCAAACGATTAGGTATAAATGGAGAAGGTGTAGGTTTTTTTAAGCGAACAGTTGTCTTTGTGCCGGGGGCATTACCTGGTGAAGAAATTACGGCGGAAGTCACAAAGGTTTTTCCGAACCGTGCAGAAGCAAGAGTGAAGCGTCTTCGGAAGAAATCTGATGATCGAATGACGCCACCATGCCCTGTATATGAAGAATGTGGAGGGTGTCAGCTTCAACACCTAAGCTACTCGGGACAACTGAGAGAGAAACGAGACATAGTCGTTCAGTCGTTCGAACGTCACGCGAAGTTAGGTGAAAAGGATATAACCATCCAGCCGGTTATAGGTATGGAAGATCCGTGGAATTATCGTAACAAAAGTCAGCTTCAAGTAAGAAAACAGAAGGGAAAGGTCATCGCAGGGTTGTACGGTGCTGGTTCGCATGAGCTAGTTGAGCTAACGAATTGTCTCGTTCAACATCCCGAAACAAATCGTGTTACACGACAGGTCGTCAGCATTCTAGAAGATTTAAACCTTTCCATTTACAATGAGAAGAAGCGAAATGGGCTTGTACGGACGATTGTGACAAGAGTTGGCTTTGAAACAGGGCAGATTCAACTCGTTCTTGTCACTTCAGAAGAGAATATTCCACGTAAAGAGCTACTGATCAAAGAAATTAAAAAGCGAATTCCGGAAGTGAAGTCTGTTATTCAAAATGTAAATGGAAAGCGCACGTCGCTCATTTTTGGTGAAAAAACAGTTGTACTTGAAGGGGAGGAAGTCATTCAAGAGTCACTGGGCGATTTAAACTTTGAACTATCTGCGCGTGCTTTCTTCCAGCTCAATCCTATTCAAACAGTAAAGTTATATGATGAAGTGAAGAAAGCAGCAGCGCTCACTGGAAAAGAAAATGTGATTGATGCTTACTGTGGAGTGGGGACGATTGGCTTATGGCTTGCTGGAGATGCGAAGGAAGTCCGAGGAATGGATGTGATCAAAGAGTCCATCGATGATGCGAGAAAGAATGCCAAACGTCACGGTTATGGTGGCACCATGCAATATGAAGTCGGTAAGGCAGAAGAGTTAGTACCAAAATGGATCAAAGATGGCTTTAAACCAGATGTCATTGTTGTCGATCCACCTCGAACAGGGTGTGATGATAAGTTATTGTCCACAATGGTCAAAGCAAAACCAGATCGAATTATATATGTATCATGTAATCCATCCACATTAGCCAAAGATGCAGCATACTTAAAGAAAAAGGGTTTTGATATCCAACAGCTACAGCCAGTCGATATGTTTCCACAGACGGCTCATGTTGAGGTGGTTTCCATTTTTAAAAGAAGGCAATAAGTTTAAAGAGTAAGGTGCCACCGCTTAGGTGGTCTTTTTTTTTTTTTTTTGAAAAATAAAAGTTATCTAAACTTTTTGACTGTTTATTTAATATAGTCATCAACACTTTCCACAAGGATATACACAGGATAAAGATTGTTTTTAAGCCTTATACACAAGTTTATGCACACTATCCACATAATAGATGGAAGTTATCCACAATCATTCCTGTTTATAAATAATAACTGACAAGAGTGGGTGAAAATAGTTTATCCACATTGTTAACAGTTTGTGGATAAAAAGTTTCCACAGTTTGAATTTTTTATCCTGACCTTTAATATAGGCTCTTTTCTAAAAGATTGTTGCTTTTGAAATGATTTATAAAAACGACACTTTGTGATTGGAGCGGAAGGATGCTCGACTCCTCCGGGACTAGCGGGACAGGTGAGACCCAACAGGAGAATAAGCGAAGAGGAGGCTCACCGCCCGCCACGCGGAAAGCGAGCATCCTGGAGCGGAAATGAACTCGCTATAGCAACAATGTTTACGAAAAGAGCCTTAATATAAGAAGATCTCTATTTTTTCTTAACTTAAAAAGGAGACCATTATTGGTCTCCTTTATATACTATTTGTTTTTCTTAGCTCTTTGATTCGCGGCTTTTGCTCTTTCTGCTGCCTTTGAATCAGCGGTGTCAAATTCGTTTGCGAACTCGACATCTTCATTTTGTGCTGCAGGAATTGGATTCTTTGCTTGACGCTTCTGTTTACCTTCTGAGTAATTTGGACGTTTTGCCATCTTAATCAGCTCCTGTAATTGAGTTTGGAGAACCTCTCTCCAGTAATTAGAATGGCATTTTTGTGTTCAAATTATTCATCAATATTTACTTTTGTCCTGCGCGATCAGCACGTTTAAATTCTCGCCCGAATAGAACATCCTGGGTTTTAGTCAGGGTCATTTTTGATTCCTTATTTTCCCTTCCTTTACGTTTATCCACAAACATCCCTCTCTTCTTTAAGATGGTACTAGCATTGCCATCAAAGAAATATCTATGCAATCGTCCTTAGTAAATGTTTTCATTTGAATTGTGTAAAAGTGTTGAGTATAGCGACTTAGAAACAGGTGAAATAAAAAAAGTTCCTTAAAAGGAACTCAAGCTTCCAATTGAACTTCTACGTTATCTGTTCCTACACGCATCGTGTGAAGGAGATAATTGTCTCGTTCAATTTCATATAAGTGATAAGATTTTACACCTAAATTTATTTTCTGATAAATATCTGGCCACTTTTCGTTAGCTATTTCTACATAAGGGATCTTCTCAGCTGCTTTTTGAGAGCGGATATTGTCTTGATTGATTCTCATGAAAATGGTTTGAATTTGTTTTTCAAAAAACACTTCATTGAAGAAAGCTTCTTTAGCAAGCTGATTGTATCCTTTTCCGTGATAAGGAGTGCCGATCCATGTACCAAGAAATCCTGTTTGCTGTTGGATATCGAATAAGTTAATTGTGCCGATGGGGCTCCCCCATTCATCAAGAATGGTACGGGAAATAAGTTCGCCTTGTTCTTCAGCTTCCATGATCTGTTTAGTTAGGAATAAAAATTCTTCGTAAGAGCTTGCTTTATGGCGTACAAATGGGAAGACAGCTGGATCAACCATCAAGTCAAATAGCACATGACATTCCGACAGGTCACGATGTTTAATCATGAGTTTTCCTCCTGTCGAGGGCAGACTTTACCCCACCCTCGAATAATAGTATGTTGAATTATTATTCGGGGTGGGAATCGAACCCACTAGGACCAGTCATTGCTGGTGGCGCACCAATTGCCTTCCCATATTCATATATGAAGTTGTCAATTCATTTTATTGCATTTACAAAGATATCATACTCGATTTGTTACGAAAAAGATACTGGTTTTTTGTTTATTTTTTGTAGATGATTTCACCGTTGATCATGGTCAATATAGGACGTGCCTCATAATGGAATGGGTGATGGGACCACAGTACTAAATCGGCATCTTTACCGGCTTCAATACTGCCTATCCGTTTATCGACTCCGAGACTTTTGGCAGGATTAAGGGTAATTCCTTCAAGCGCTTTTTCTTCACTTAAACCTTCCCGAACGGCAAGCGCTGCACAGATATTCAGGTATTGAATGGGAACGTAAGGATGATCGGTTGTGATGGATACTTCTATGCCGTGATTATTTAGAATTCCATAGGTTGCCCATGTTTTGTTTTTAAGTTCAATTTTGGAGCGTCTTGTCATGGATGGCCCAACAGTTACTTTTAAATTCTGTCCACTTAGCTCATCAGCTATTAAATGTCCTTCTGTACAGTGTTCTATTCTAAGATCAAGATCAAATTCACGAGCGAAGCGAACAGCAGTTAAGATGTCGTCAGCGCGATGGGCATGAATTCTGACGGGGATTTCTCGATTTAGTGCTGCAATGATTGGAGCGTAACGTGGATGCTCTTTCCGGTCAGAGCGTCCAGCATGATAGAAAGCTTCACGTAGCAGTCCCATTATGCCCATTCTTGTGATCGAATCATTGTTAGAATTGCTATGAACGCGTTTCGGATTCTCGCCTAAAGCAATTTTGAGGCCAGCAGTTTCTCTAACGATCATTTTCTCTACATTCTTCCCGTGAGTCTTTAAGACAGTTGTCGTTCCGCCAATTATATTTGCGCTACCAGGCATGACTTGAACGGAAGTTACTCCGAATGCAATAGCATCTTTAAAACCGACGTCAAGAGGATTCACGCCATCAATCGCTCTTACATGAGGGGTAAGTGCTTCAGAGGTTTCGTTCGCATCGTTTCCCGCCCAACCAGTCCCTTCGTCATAGAGACCAACATGTGTATGAGCATCAATTAAACCAGGAAGAAGATGGTAGCCTTTACCATCGATCACATTCATATCAGGTTCTTCAGGAATGGAAGGTGCTACTTCATGAATAAGTCCATCTTTTATAAGAACATCAGCACATGAAAGAATAGGAGAAGAAATAGGATAAACTCGCGCTTGTTTAATTAATGTGGTCAAATTATTCACCTATTATCTGTTAGTTTTGGTTCTAGACAGATTTGAAACCATCTAGTTAATTTATTATATCTATTTAGGATTTAGGATGCTATAGCGATAGCTTCTCCGATGTTTATGCATAATAAGCAGAAGTATAAATATCACTCTGTACTTATTAATAAGGCTGTTTTCGCAGATATTGTTGCTATAAAAGTAGTAATTGATTTCCGCTCCAGGATGCTCACCTCTCCCGCTAATCCCGCAGGAGTCGAGCACCCTTCCGCTCCAATCAATTTTTGATTGTTGCTTTTAAAAACTCATTCAAAAACAACATTCTTTAAGATAAGAGTCAAAAATCGAGGAATCAACAATATAAGCTAACATAGCCAATAATTAAGCAACTAGTTAGAAAAAGAAGATCATTAAAAATGAATCTGACATCAAAAGTGTATAAAGAAACCTGCTGATATTAGACCAGCAGGTTTTCGAGTGCGTCCTTTAACTTAATATAGCGGAAGGGATAACCAAGTTCTTTTGCTTTTTGAGGAAGAACACACTGCCCTTTTAACACGATGCCGCTTTTTTCACCAAGAGCAGCCTGTACAGGTGCTTCAGGGACTGGCATCCAGTGTGGACGATGGAGAACCTCTCCCACCGTTTTACCAAAGTCATTCATACGTTTGGGCTCTGGTGCTGTTACGTTCAGCGGCCCCTGAACGGATTCATGGTCTACTGCAAATCGAATCATTCCGATGACATCTTGAATATGCACCCATGAATACCATTGACGACCGTCACCAAGCTTGCCTCCCATAAACAATTTATATGGTAGTACCATAAGAGGAAGAGCACCTTCTTCACCAAGAACTATGCCAAAACGAGCAAGAACTGTACGGACTCCATGATTTTGGGCGTTCATTGCTTCGTCTTCCCATTTCATGGTTACTTCAGCGAGAAAGTCTGAACCAGGATCAGTATCATTCTCAGTATAAGATTTGTCCAGAGATGAGCCGTAATATCCGATGGCTGAAGCATTTACTAAAACCCGTGGTTTTTTCTCCAGTTTTTCAATAATCGAAATAATTTCTCGGGTTGATGAAATGCGGCTATCGAGTATTCGTTGTTTACGCTCCTCTGTCCACCGTCCACTATTTATTGACTCACCTGCAAGGTTAACAATGGCGTGAATATTTTCAAGCTCTTTCTCTGGTTCAGCGTCGTCCTGAAGCCATTTTACATACGTAACATTTTTCTTAACTGGTTTATTGGCAGGGTTACGTGTAAGAACGTAAACGGAGTGACCGTCATTCACGAATGATTCAGTTAAAGCGCTTCCGACAAAGCCTGTTCCCCCGGTAATTGCAATGTTCATAACATCTTCCTCCTAGGCGTACTCAATATACTTTATTACTTCTTTACCCTTATTGATATTCCTTTAATCTGATGCTTTAATTTCATCTCGATTACCGCAAAGTGCTACAATGTGGTTGGAGGTGAGTGCATTGGCTAAGATAACGCGTATTACAACACAAAAAAACAATAATGAGCGTTTTTCTATTTTTATTGATAAAGGCGCCGGCGAAGAGTTCGGTTTCGGCGTCGATCAGGACGTTCTAATCAGCTTCGGCCTTCGTAAGGGTGTTGAATTAAACGATGAAATGATGGAAGGCATCCATTTTGAAGATCAAGTAAAAAAAGGCATGAACCTCGCGTTAAATTATTTATCTTATCGTATGCGCTCTGAGAAAGAAGTAAAAGATTATCTTCTCAAAAAGGAAATTCCTGAAGAAGCGTTCCCATCTATTTTCGAGAAGCTTCATCGCTATGGGTATGTAAATGATCTTGAATTTGCTATAGCATTTGTCAGAACAAAAATTAATGCAGGTGGTAAAGGTCCGTTTGTGATTGGGCAAGAACTTAAACAAAAAGGGGTTAATAAAACAATGGTAGATAAAGCACTAGAAGAGTACTCTTATGAACAGCAGCTTGAACTTGCCATGAAATTAGCTGAGAAAAAAGCGTCGAAGCTTAAAAAATCTTCTGCAACTGAACAACGCCAAAAAGTAAATCAAGAGCTAAGAGCAAAGGGATTTGATCGTGACATTATTCAGGAAGTCATGCAGCAAATTGATTTAGAAAAAGATGAAGATGAAGAATATGACGCACTTGTGCTTCAGGCACAGAAAGCTGAGCGCCGTTATCATAATCTTGGACGTCGAGAGTTCGATCAGAAAATGAAGCAATTTCTATATCGTAAAGGATTTCCTTTCCCGCTTATAAACAGGTACCTTGAAGAGCTTAACGATCAATAAAGATTTCTTTTTGTCCCTCATCCTGACTGATGATTTGTTTCGCTTTTGCAAGTGGGGATTTAAGCTTAGTTGAATCTTTGATATGGTCTGTGTTCGACCAAAATGGTGTGTCCATTCCACCCATATAAACGGCTGTTGCACTAGCACCAGTTCCTTCGAGTTCTTTCCAGAGACTTTCTGTAAAGCCGCGAACAGCATATTTTGAAGCGACATAAACCGTTTCGTGGTTCTTTCCTTTAAGACCGGCAGTTGAAATGATGTTCATAATACGACCTTTCACATTCTTCAAGTGAGGGAGAAAGGCTTGTGTTAGAAAAATCGTCCCTTTTACATTGGTATCAATGACGTGATGGATGTCATTAATACTTAATTCTTCTAATGCTCCAAATGCACCTACACCAGCATTATTCACAACCATATCCACTACTATTCCATCCATGACGATTGTTTCCATTAGACGAGTAGTATCATTTGGATTGGTGACATCACAAGGATAAATAGAAATTGAACCGTCGGGATTGTTGATACTTCGTTTGGTATTTTCAAGTTTCTGTCTCGTTCTTCCTACCAATAGTACGTGGTTTCCCTGGATTGACCACTGCCTAGCTAGTTCAGCGCCAAGTCCTGAACCAGCACCAGTAATTAGAATTGTTTTCAATCTAAATCACTCCTCTATGTAAGCGTAGCATATTTTTGTCATGAAGTAGAAAATGAACTATACTTGGGGGAATAATGCTTTATTAGTCATGGAGGTTAGGAATGGAAAAGCGTTTCAGTCAAATGAGTGATCAAGAGCTTCGAAGTGAAATTGCCTTACTAAGTGAAAAGGCACGTAGAGCTGAGCAGATGGGAATGGTAAATGAATTTTCAGTGCATGAACGAAAAATCGCACTGGCTAAGTCGTATTTGTTAAATCCTGAAGAGTTTGTCCCAGGAGAACAATATGAAATCGATGGTGATCCCGGTTCAACATTTACGATCGATTATATGAATGGGACTTTTGCTTGGGGGTATCGTTCAGGCAAACAGGAAATTGAAGCGTTCCCTATATCAATGTTAATTCGAAAAGAGCAGCAGTAAGCTGCTCTTAAGTTAAGTGCTTCATTACGACCGTTTTCGAGTCTGAATCTGAAGAACGATGTCGTTATATGCCTGCTGGGTTTCACCGTTCACCTGATTATGAGCGTGTTTTGGATTTGCACGAGGAGATTGAAAAGGATCCTCATATTTCGGATGAAGCCTATCTCGGTTTTTTTTACCCATAGTTGCTTACCTCCTATTATGAGAGTTACCCCTGACGATGGTTTGTACGATTTGAAGCGTTCATCCGCTCCTGTGGATGAGTGTTTGTAGAACCGTCAGGACGTTTTGATGCAAATTCTTCTTTAGCACGTGGTTCACCAGAGAATTTAGCATCAGGAAAACCGGTTTTTTTATTTCTCATCGTCGTGCGCCCCTTTCGAATTTCGTTAGTTGAACAGGCACATTTCTAGTATGTGGACGAATGATGGAACTTATGTGGGCACTACATTTCTAAAAAAACGGAAAGCGATGGAAGAACAACATGAAAGGAGAATGCCTGATGGAAGACTTATTTCAAAGGCTTACTCATAACCTTCTTGAGAAAAATGATCATCTCTCATATGGACAGGCTAGAACGATGGTTGAGCTACTTTGGGAAGATTTTGAAGCTTCACGAGCAAAAGCTGGGAGAGAATATAAAGGTAGCGATGTTACAGAAAAAATTGTGAAGCAGTGGATTGATTACTACGGACCGGTCCTACATGATTTTATGATGAACAACCCGAAGTATAGAGGATACTTTGATGACGATCAAAGCATCAAGCATTAATAAAAAACGGCTGGACATTTGTCCAGCCGTTTTTTATTTTTTAGTGTAAAACTTGAGGGAAGCACCATGATCAATCAATAGCAGGATCTAACTTTTTTCTTAATGTGTCTTCACTGTATACCCAGCCAGTATAGGAACTTGTTATCTCAAGTTGGTCCTCCATCTGTACAACGGCTACAAATGGATAATGGCCTTTGTTTCGATAGCGAAGATCAATAAAACGTACTTCATAGCCAACTTCTTTTTCTTCAATTTCCCATCTGTAAACAGGTGAGAAGGATAAGAAGGCACTTAAGTTTGGATCTTCTTTTGCAGATTCGAGTACAGGGGTTTTCGGAACAGGAACTCGATCAAATTCATCTTGCACATGAATGGTCGTTCCTTCTGCACGGGCGACGTAAAATTGTGTTTCTGATTTCACGGCAATATGCCATCTACTCCAGCGGATTGTAGGTGATACGATCACTTCCACTGCATCTGGTATACGTCCTTTAACAGCTTTGATTACTTTTCTCTGTTCATAAATTCGCCAAAAGTAGTAAAGAATCAGGATGGCGTATATCGCAAGAAATGTATAACCTGGATTAGCTCCAATGTACCAGAGGACAAGACCACCAATATGAGCTAAGAAAATAAACGGATCAAAAATGTTAATAACACCAAGGGCAACCCATCTGTTAGAGAATGGTCTGATAGCCTGTGTCCCGTACGCATTAAAAATGTCTACAAATACGTGGATAAAGACAGCTAGAAATGTCCATAACCAGAGATGTAACCAATTTGTTTCGGGATAGAATAACATAATCCCACTACTTATTATGATCGGCCATGTAAGGACTGCAGGAATCGAATGTGTAATGCCTCTATGGTGTCGAATATAGACTGCATTATTTTTAAGTTTCAGCACAGTATCGAAATCCGGGGCCTGCGATCCAATTAGCGCTCCGATTAGAACGCTTTGTGCGGTGATGGGGTCCTGTGCAATGGCAGGATCCAATGTTGCTAGAGCACCAATCCCCAGTCCCATGACCACATGAGTCCCAGTATCCATAGGGTAAGAATCCTCCTTATGAAACGAATGATACGATTTGTATACGAAAAGTATACCAACTTTGAGATCTTGGATTTTGATTGTCCTATATTTAGTTATACCCAAATAGTCGCTTTGTGAAAAGTTAAAAGGTGATTGAAAAAATATGTTACGTTATTATATGTGTTAGATGAAAGTTGAGGAAGTTTATTAGTGAATTTAAATGATGGTTGATGATACCTTTACTATATCATATCGGAGAGTTGATACATGAATGAGAAAGTGACAGACCTTCTACATTATTTTGATGAACAGCAATTTCAGAAAGATTTAATTTCTTGGTACAAAGAAGAACAGAGGACCCTTCCTTGGCGTGAAAATAAGGACCCATACCGCGTGTGGGTTTCTGAAATTATGCTCCAACAAACCAGAGTTGATACGGTCATCCCATATTTTGAGCGATTTATGAAGCTATTCCCAACGGTAGAAGATCTGGCAAATGCGGACGAGGCCGATGTACTAAAAGCTTGGGAAGGCCTGGGTTATTATTCACGAGCAAGGAATCTTCAGAGTGCGGTTCAAGAAGTAGCAGAATTCTATGGTGGCGTTGTTCCAAATAATCCAAAAGAGATAGCGGAACTTAAAGGCGTAGGTCCATATACAGCAGGCGCTATATTGAGTATCGCATATGATATCCCGCAGCCAGCAGTTGATGGTAACGTAATGCGTGTCCTATCAAGGATTATCGGGATTTGGGAGGATATTGCAAAGCCCTCTACTAGGAAAACGTTTGAAGAAGTCACGCGACGTATCATTTCACAGGATGATCCATCTTCATTCAATCAGGGCATGATGGAGCTTGGTGCGATCGTATGTACACCAAAATCACCTTCTTGTCTTCTATGTCCTGTTCAGGATCATTGTCGAGCATTTTCAGAAGGCTCACAAGAAGAGTTGCCGATTAAATCAAAAAAGAAAGCACCGAGACCTGTGCCAATCGCTGTTTTAGCTTTGGAAGATTCAAAAGGGAATTTTTTGATTAGACAGCGCCCGGATACTGGTCTACTAGCAAATCTCTGGGAACTTCCGAATGTTGAATTGTTAGAAGGCGGTCTGAAAGAGGATCAGCTGAAGAATCATATACAAGAAGTGTATAACGTCCAAGCTACGATTGAGAAAGAAATAGCATCGTTTAATCATATTTTCAGTCATCTTAAATGGCAATTAACTGTTTTTAGAGGGTCATATAAAGGGGAATTAGATTACAATAACGCCAAATTAGTTAATCGGAATGATCTTGAAAAATATGCTTTTCCTGTCGCTTATCAAAAGATCGTCAAAATGATTTTGGAAGGAGATGAAGAAGGTTGGATTTAAAGTTGGAAGATAAACGAGTTTTAGTAACGGGTGGTTCAAAAGGAATTGGCAAAGCTATTGCAAAAGCTTTCTATGATGAAGGTGCAAAGGTAGGTATTTGTGCTAGAAATCGAGAGGATCTTGAACAGGCGAAGAAAGATATAGGTCAAAACATCGCCATTTTTGAAGCGGATATTACGGATGACCGTAAACGTGTGCAGCTACTTGATTCATTTATCATGGAGTTCGGGGCTATTGACGTTTTAGTAAATAATGCTGGTGGAAGCAGTGGAACGACAATTATGGAGACGGATATTAATCAATTTCATAAAGCCATGGAGCTTAATTTCTATTCAGCCGTTCACCTCAGTCAAATTACGGCTGCAGAAATGAAAAAACAGGAAAGCGGAGCTATTGTTAATATCTCTTCTATTTTTGGACGAGAATCTGGTGGAAAACCGACTTATAACAACTCAAAATCTGCGATGATCAGCTTTACAAAGGCGATGGCAGATGAGCTGATAGGCGCTGGAGTAAGAGTAAACGGTGTAGCTCCAGGAGCAATCCTTCATCCAACAGGAAATTGGCAGAAGCGCCTTGAGGAGAATCCGGAGAAAATAAACGAATTTGTAGAAAAGGAAATACCTGGAGGGAGATTTGGTACCCCTGAAGAAATAGCGAATGCAGTAGTGTTCCTTGCGTCTGAGAAAGCCTCGTGGATTGTTGGGGCGACGCTAAACGTTGATGGTGGGCAATCAAAGTCAAACTTCTAGGATAGAACTTGGTCATAATAATACAGCCCTCTGAAGGTGACTTCGGAGGGCTGTTTCTTTTTGGGAAAATGGTTAACAGAAGTGTTAATCTGGCATGAATGCAGAAAGTCCGCCACGTTGTTCGATCTCTTTCATAATTTCTCTGTGGACCGCCACGCCTTCACTGTTTAAATAGGGGGCAATTTGTTGCAGGCTATGATGAAAGAAGGAGAGCTCGTTATCAGCCCATTCTTCTTTAGACATCATAGATAGTTCTGTCATATCTCGATGATTCTCCATCGTTCAACCTCCTTCCTTTTCTTATTGTGCAACATAAAGAATAGCGGTATGAAAGAGGAGGAGTGGAAAGCGGGGAAATGTTTTCTAAAGTTAATATTTACGAAGGGTATTTGATTTGGTGAGGAAAGGAAAGATGGGATAACAAATGACTGCCTTGGATTTGTTATGGATTTAAATTTTTTCTGAAAGAACGCACATAACATTTAAATAACTGGATATTCTATTGTTTGTGGGAGGTGATAAGCCATGGCAAAGAAACCAGGACAAACTCAAGCTGGTACAAATGTACAACACGTAAAACAGCAGAATCAACAAGCTTCTGCTGGTAAAGCAGGTCAGCAACAATACGGTGCTGAATTTGCAAGTGAAACAGATGCACAGCAAGTGAAAGCTCGCAATGCGAAGTCTGCTCAAAGCAAGCAGCAAGCATCTGCAGGTCAGGCAGCTCAGCAACAATACGGTGCTGAATTTGCAAGTGAAACAGATGCACAGCAAGTAAAAGCTCGCAATGCGAAGTCTGCTCAAAACAAGCAGCAAGCATCTGCTAAGAACCAGCAGCAACAATAGAGTACTTCCCAGCAGGGCTGACTAAGTCAGCCCTGCTATTTTATTGAAAAAGGAATTATGCGATAGAGAGCGAAGCACTATTACATGAAGGAGGGGATTTAATGTGTGGCCGTTTTTCTTTAACGATAGAACTTGATGATTTACTTGAACGCTTCCAAATCCAACAAACGAGGATAGAGGATTACGTTCCACGTTTTAATATTGCCCCTTCACAACAGATCGCTGTTGTGATTAAAGCAGATGACATGAACAGACTAGGTACTTTGCGATGGGGACTGATTCCTTTTTGGGCGAAGGATCCATCTATATCGAATAAATTAATTAATGCTCGCAGTGAAACTGCTCATGAGAAAGGAAGCTTTAAACATGCATTGAAAAAGCGACGGTGCCTTATTTTATCTGATGGTTTCTATGAATGGAAACGGACGAATAATCGCAAAATCCCACTGCGTATTCAAGTTAATAATGGTGAGCCCTTTGCGATGGCTGGATTATGGGAAAAATGGAAAGACGGTGAAGAAACTATCTACACATGTACAATACTGACTACGGCTGCAAATGAACTAATGGAAGAGATACATAATCGTATGCCTGTTATTCTAACGAAAGAAATGGAAGAGGTTTGGCTAAATCCTGATATTGATGGTCTGGATCAACTGAAAGAATGCATGCAACCATATCCATCTGAAAAAATGACTGCTTATGAAGTTTCAACACTTGTTAACTCTCCAAGAAATGAAAAACCAGATTGTATCGTTCCGATTGAAAATATGTGACAAAATTTCTTACATCTCTACAGAAGTTGCCAAAGGAGATGATGGTTTTCTATTGAATACCTTTTCTGAAGAAACTGTGTTGTGTGTCTTTCATTCAAATTAGAGTTTAAGATGGTTGAACCAATCTTAGTTACTGAAAGGGTAGGATTTCACAGTCATTTAGTGGAATGAAAGGAGAGGTCAAATGGATCGATTCGATGAGCTTATTCAGCAACAGCTCAGGCTTGCCGATCAAATGATTCATACGAGAGAAGAAATTCAAAGGTTAGAGGGTCAGGTTTGTTGTGACGACGAAAAAGCAATGGTTTTACAAAGCAAAGTAAAATTGGCGGAAATGGAAGATGATTTCGAACGACTTATCTCTGATGTTATATCGAGCTTTGAGAAAACACCAATTTAACAAAGTGAATTGAAGTGCCATTCTATTTGAATGGCGCTTTTATTTTAATTTTATTTTGTTAAGCGTTATAATGGAGAAGAATATAGATGAGATGTAAGATTTTTATGATAGACATGTACTGAACGGTAAGAAAGAAAGGATACTGTGAGTCTGCCTGTATGAAATAGGCATTCATCGTTTTCCGGAATTTCTTAGGAAAGGAGAAGAAGATGAGTTTCCCAACGACCGGGACGAGAATTCAAATTCAAAGTTATAAGCATCGTGGTTCGCTACACAGAACATGGGAAGAAAGCATCGTACTTAAAGGAACCTCTAAAGAAATAATCGGAGGAAACGATCGTATTCTCGTGACAGAAGCTGACGGAAGACAGTGGAGAACGCGTGAACCGGCAATTTGTTATTTTAGTGCAGATCACTGGTTTAATGTCATTGGCATGATTCGAACGGATGGGTTGTACTATTATTGTAATCTTGGGACCCCCTTTACTTACGATGAAGAAGCTTTGAAATATATCGATTATGATCTTGATATTAAGATTTATCCAGATATGACTTTTAAGCTATTGGATGAAGATGAATACGAGGCGCACCGTGAAGAAATGAATTATCCCGAAGCAATAGACCGCATAATACAACAAAATGTGAAAGAATTGATGAATTGGATTCATCAGCGCAAAGGACCATTTGCTCCAGGATTTGTAGATCAATGGTATGAACAATTTCTTCAATATAGGTAAGAAAAACCTGTTGAATATTCTTCAACAGGTTTTTATATGATAACTCTGTGGATAAAAAACGAACTGTTGTACAAACAGGTCATAGCTAAAGGATGATGTCATCTGGGTAGTATTAAAAGATATATGACCTTTGTCAGGCCATATCGAAAACAGATTGGAATAACAATAGGGATCGGTATTTTGAAATTCGGCATTCCGCTACTTTTGCCCCTTATTTTAAAATATGTGATTGACGATATTATAAATGCAGAAATGCCAGCCGGGGATAAGTATGAACAGCTACTATGGTTAATGGGAGGAGCATTTTTCTTATTTGTAGTAGTCCGCCCACCGGTTGAATATTTTAGGCAATATTATGCACAATGGATTGGAAGCAAAATTCTGTATGATATCCGTGATAAGCTTTTTTCTCATATTCAGCAGTTGAGTTTGAAATTTTACTCAAATAACAAAGCGGGCGAAATCATTTCAAGAGTTATAAATGATGTGGAGCAAACAAAAACGTTTGTTATTACAGGCATGATGAATGTTTGGCTTGACCTTATAACAATCGCTATTATTATTGTTATCCTGTCGTTTATGAATATATGGTTAACCTTAGCAGCGATTGTCCTTCTTCCGTTGTATGGGTTATCAGTTAAGTTCTTCTACAAACGACTCCGTGATTTAACTAAAGATCGTTCTCAAGCTCTTGCTGAAGTTCAGGGGCACCTTCACGAACGTGTACAGGGCATGTCTGTAATCAGAAGCTTTGCTCTTGAGGATTATGAACAAGAGCAATTCAATAAACGGAACACAAACTTCCTGAATCGGGCATTGGACCATACGCGATGGAATGCGAAAACGTTCGCTGTTGTTAACACGATAACGGACGTTGCTCCACTGATCGTTATTGCCTTCTCAGCATACCTCGTGATATCAGGAAGTTTACAGATTGGTGAGATGGTAGCATTTGTTACCTACATGGACCGGTTATATAGTCCACTGAGACGTCTTGTTAATTCGTCTACTACACTCACACAATCGATTGCTTCAATGGATCGTGTATTTGAATTTGTAGACGAGAAATACGATATCGTTGATCGTGATGATGCGAGAACATTGAATGATGTTAGAGGAAATATAAGCTTTGAAAATGTCTCTTTCAAATATAATGAAAATGACCTTCCTGTTCTAAAAGGAATTGACCTTAATGTTCTTGCTGGAGAAACGATTGCACTCGTGGGAATGAGCGGTGGAGGAAAATCCTCACTGGTGAGCTTGATTCCTCGTTTCTATGATGTTACAGGAGGAAGAATATTAATCGATGGCACAGATATTCGTGATTATCAGGCGCGAAGTCTTCGGGATAATATTGGAATGGTTCTCCAGGATAACATTCTGTTTAGTGAATCAGTTCGAATGAATATTATGATGGGGAATCCAGAAGCTTCAGAAGAAGCGGTGATTCAGGCTGCAAAAGCAGCGAATGCTCATGAGTTTATATCCAGTCTTCCAGAAGGATACGATACACCAGTGGGTGAGCGAGGTGTGAAGTTGTCAGGAGGTCAAAAGCAGCGGATCGCGATAGCGAGAGTTTTTCTTAAAAACCCACCTATCCTTATCTTAGACGAAGCGACATCTGCACTTGATCTTGAGAGTGAACACCTGATTCAAGAAGCGCTAGAGGACCTTGCGAAAGATCGCACAACATTTATTGTTGCTCATCGTCTCGCAACGGTTACTCATGCTGATCGAATTGTTGTCGTAGAAAATGGCCAAATTTCAGAGTCAGGTAATCACCAGGAATTAATGAAGCGAAAAGGGTCATACCATAACCTGTTTCAAGTACAAAATTTATAATTCTTCAACAAAAAAGCACCCTGATAGGGTGTTTTTTTGTGTTTTAATGCACATTGTCGCGTAAAAGCGCCAAAAAAAGACAGAAAATTACCTCAATATACATTGCCAATCGAACAAATTAATGTAATAATGATAAACAGATTTTAGTTAAATTAAAAAATTCTGAATTTTGACGAAAGGGGTGAAAGAGTGGAACAGCCAGTGTTAAAAGTCAGCGGGTTAGAAACTCACTTTTTTACCGATGATGGTGAAATTCCGGCAGTCGACTCCGTTGATTTTCATGTGAATAAAGGGGAAGTTCTTGGGATTGTGGGAGAATCCGGTTCGGGGAAAAGCGTTACATCTTTATCCATTATGCAGCTCATTCAGGCTCCAGGAAAAATTGTCGGTGGAGAAATCAGTTATAAAGGTGAAAATCTCCTAACAAAATCAGAGAAAGAGATGAGACAGATTAGAGGGAATGAAATCGGCATGATTTTTCAGGAGCCGATGACATCACTCAATCCTGTTTTTCGAATTGGAAATCAATTGATCGAAGGGATTCGAATACATAAAAAATGGAACAAGAAAAAATCTTGGGAACATGCAATTTCAATACTTAAGCTTGTAGGACTTCCGAGAGCAGAAGAACTGATGAATGAATATCCTCATCAATTATCTGGTGGTATGCGTCAGCGTGTCATGATCGCCATGGCGATGGCGTGTGATCCAGAGGTTCTAATTGCGGATGAGCCAACAACAGCACTCGATGTAACCATTCAGGCTCAAATCCTTGAGCTAATGAAAAAATTGAACCGGGAAACGAATACGTCGATTATCCTCATCACGCATGATCTTGGTGTGGTGGCTGAAATTTGTGATCGAATTGTTGTCATGTATTCGGGGAAAATCGTTGAACAAGGGAAAACAAAAGATATTTTTGAACATCCAAAACATCCCTATACAATTGGGCTAATTGAATCTGTTCCTGATGTAAGAGTGAGAAAAGATCGGTTGTATTCCATACCAGGAAACGTCCCGAAGCCGGGCTCCATTCATAAAGGATGCCATTTTGCACCACGTTGTAGTTTTGCTTTTGACAAGTGCTATGAAGAGAATCCAGTGTTACTTGAGGCTGGACCTAACCAAAAGGCAAGGTGCTGGCTTCATGAGGATGAGAAAAAAGCAGCTGTATTAGAGAGAGTAAAAAGCTAAAGGGGGCTTCTATTTTGCAGGAAGCATTACTCGAAGTAAAACAACTTAAGAAGCATTTCCCAATCGAGGGAGGCGTGCTCAAACAGCAGGTAGGGACCGTTAAAGCCGTTGATGGCGTAACGTTCACATTACATAAAGGAGAAACATTCGGATTGGTTGGGGAAAGTGGATGTGGGAAATCTACAACAGGTCGTATGTTGATGAGGCTCCTCGAACCAAGTGAAGGTGAAGTTCTCTATGATGGAAAAGAAATGACTACTTTGAACAAGAAAGATCTTCGTCACCTCAGAAAAGACATCCAGATGGTATTTCAAGATCCCTTCGCTTCACTTAATCCAAGACATACAGTAGAGAAAATCATCGAAGAGCCTCTCATTGTTCATAAGCTTGGTAACAAGGCTGAGCGGAAAAAGAGAGTAAAAGAACTTCTCGAAATTGTAGGTCTCAGCTCTTATCACGCAAAACGATATCCGCATCAATTCAGTGGTGGTCAGCGTCAACGAATTGGAATTGCCCGCGCACTTGCTGTAAATCCAAAGCTAATCATTGCAGATGAACCTGTTTCAGCTCTTGATGTATCGATCCAAGCGCAAGTATTAAACCTTCTAGAAGATCTTCAGAAAGAGCTTGGACTAACATATTTGTTTATTGCACATGACCTTGGAGTTGTTCGTCATATCAGCGATCGAGTAGGTGTCATGTATCTTGGTCGCATTGTCGAAATGGCAGATAGTGAAAAGCTCTATCTTGATTCGAAACATCCGTATACACAGGCTCTTCTCTCAGCAGTACCAGTTCCAGACCCTGAGTATGGGAAAGACAGAATTATCCTTACTGGAGATGTACCAAGTCCGTCGAACCCACCATCAGGATGCCCGTTTCATACAAGGTGTCCAAAGGCGATGGACGTTTGTAGTTCAGTTGTTCCTGAATTTAGGGAGGTCGAACCGGGACACCACACAGCGTGTCATCTGTATGAGGAAGACCATGTATAAATAACAAAGATGAATAAGGGGGAAGAAGATGAAGAAAAAGGCTATTTTTTCATTAGTATTTGTATTGCTTCTTTCGATGGGACTTGCTGGTTGCGGCGGTTCAAACGAAACGAATGGCAACGGTGGTGGAGACTCTGGCGATGGCGAAGCAGCAGGTGGAACATTAATCTTTGGACGTGGTGGAGACTCTGTCTCACTAGATCCGGCATCAGTTACAGACGGGGAATCATTTAAAGTAACCAAGAACATATTCGATACGCTACTTGATTATGGTGATGATAATACTGATGTACAACCAGCTCTCGCGACAGATTGGGAAGTTTCCGATGATGGTAAAACGTATACTTTTACACTGCGTGAAGGTGTTAAATTCCATGATGGAACTGACTTTAATGCAGATGCAGTGGTCTACAACTTCGAACGCTGGATGAATGGAAATGAAGAAGCGTTCTATTACTACAAATCGATGTTTGGTGGATTTAAAGGCGATGAAGGTCATGTTATTAAAAGTGTTACAGCGAAAGACGATTACACAGTTGAATTTAAACTAAAGCGTCCGCAGGCACCATTCTTAAAGAATATTGCGATGTCTCCTTTTGCGATCGCATCCCCGGATGCGCTTGAAAAGGAAGGTGACAAGTTTGGTGAGAATCCTGTAGGTACTGGTCCATTCGTTTTCGATCAGTGGAATCGTAATGACAAAATTGTCCTTAATAAGAATGAAGATTATTGGATGGACGGTTATCCAAAGCTTGATAGTGTTATTTTCAGAGCAATCCCTGATAACTCAGCACGATTAAATGCACTGATGGCTGGTGAAATCGACTTGATGGACGGTCTTAATCCTTCTGACGTTCAACAGGTTGAGGATAACCCAGATCTACAAACCTTCTTCCGTCCTTCTATGAACGTAGGATACCTTGGGTTGACAACGAATCGTGGTCCATTAAAAGACAAGCTTGTGCGCCAGGCTCTAAACCATGCTGTTGATAAGCAAGCGCTTATTGATTCGTTCTATGCTGGACAAGCTGAACCAGCGAAAAACCCTATGCCTCCTGTTATCGGTGGCTATAACGACGACGTTGAAGCTTATGAGTATGACCTTGATAAAGCAAAAGAGCTTTTGAAAGAAGCTGGCTATGAAGATGGATTTGAAATGGAACTATGGGCAATGCCGGTTCCTCGTCCATATATGCCAGATGGACAGAAAGTAGCTGAAGTTCTTCAGAAAAGCTTCGCTGAGATTGGTGTAAAAGCTGAGATCAAGTCTTACGAGTGGGCAACTTACCTTGAAAAAGCTCGTAACGGTGAAGCGGATAGCTTCTTGCTTGGTTGGACTGGTGATAATGGTGATGCTGATAACTTCTTATATGTTCTTCTTGATCAAGATAACATCGGAAGCAATAACTACACTTACTATGAAAACCAGGAGCTTCATGATCTATTGATCAAGGCTCAATCCACTCCGGATGAGGAAGAGCGCAACAAGCTTTATGCTGAAGCGCAGGAAATCATTCATGAAGATGCACCGTGGATTCCACTTGTTCACTCGAAACCAGCACTTGGTGGTAAGAGCTCAATCAAAGGATTCACTCCGCATCCAACTGGATCTGACAAGCTTACAAAAGTGACAATGCAGTAGAAAAAATGAAGGGGAGTGATATGCTCCCCTTTCCTTAATTTAAGGAGCACACCTATTGAATACATAACCAAATGTAAATCAAACATGAATTTTACATAAGGAAGAAGAGGTGAGTACATGCTTGCTTATACTGTTAGACGATTGTTAATGCTGATACCTGTTTTATTTGGAATGACATTGATCGTGTTTTTCATGATCCGGGCGATTCCAGGTGATCCTGCTCAGGTTATCCTTGGACAACAAGCTACAGAGGAGGCTATTAAGAGTTTGACGAAACAGCTTGGACTCGATCAACCGTGGTATCTCCAATATATAGACTATATCAAGAACTTATTTACTGGAGATCTTGGTACTTCTCTAAGGACGAGTTCAGATATTAGCGGAGAAATCTGGCCATACCTTGCAGCAACTCTAGAACTTTCGATTGTTGCAATGGTAATTGCGATTTTTATTGGTGTAAATGCCGGCATTATAAGTGCTTGGTACCAGAATTCCTGGTTTGATTACGTTGCTATGGTCCTTGCGCTAATCGGAGTATCCATGCCTGTTTTCTGGCTGGGATTAATGGAGCAGTGGGCGTTTTCCCTTGAACTTGGATGGCTACCATCTACTGGTCGCGAAAATGTGCGAAACCCTATTGATGCGATTACTCATCTCTACTTGATTGATACATTGCTTCAAGGTCGAATGGATCAATTCGGTGAAGTAATTAAACATTTGATTCTTCCTGGTATAGCGCTAGGTACAATTCCGATGGCTATTATTGCAAGGATGACGCGCTCAAGTATGCTCGAAGTTATGCGTTCTGATTTCGTTCGAACAGCTAGAGCGAAAGGGACGAAGATGTTTTGGGTTGTATATAAGCATTCGTTGAAAAATGCATTTATCCCGGTGTTGACGGTTATTGGTCTTCAAATGGGACTTCTGCTTGGTGGTGCAATTCTGACGGAAACCATCTTTGGATGGCCCGGTATTGGGCGTTATATTTACGATGCGATTAATTTCAGAGATTATCCTGTTATTCAATCTGGTATCTTGATCGTTGCCATTATTTTTGTCTTTATTAATCTGATTGTCGATCTGTTATATGCTGCAATTGATCCTCGAATCAAATACAACTAAGGGGGCTTCGAAATGGCTGAAATTGCTCCGCAGAAACAAGTGAATGTACAAAAGCAACCTGACGAAGAAGTAATATCACCATGGCGTGAAGCCTGGAAAGGATTCAGGAGAAATAAGCTGGCAATGATCGGTATGGGTATCGTTCTCTTTTTTATTCTTCTAGCGATTTTTGCTGGAGTTATCGCTCCGGAAGGAATTAACGAACAGAAATTAGCTGAACGTCTCCAATCGCCATCCGCTAGTCACTGGTTTGGAACGGATGATTTTGGACGCGATATTTTATCGCGTATTATCTATGGTGCAAGAATTTCACTATGGGTTGGATTCTTTGCTGTTCTCGGTTCAGCTGCGATAGGTAGCTTATTAGGAATGGTAGCCGGTTATTATGGACGATTGGTGGATACGTTCATTTCACGTATTTTTGATATTATGCTGGCGTTCCCAAGTATTCTTCTAGCGATTGCTGTAGTAGCAGTTCTTGGCCCTTCCTTGAGAAATGCACTGATTGCGATTGCGATCATTAATATTCCGAACTTTGGACGGCTTGTTCGTTCGAGAGTATTGAGTGTGAAACAGGAAGAATACGTCATGGCAGCACGAGCCGTCGGGATGAAAGATTCGAGAATCATTTTCCATCATGTGTTACCGAATTCCCTGGCACCGATCATCGTTCAAGGAACGCTTGCCATCGCTACTGCTATTCTAGAAGCGGCTGCTCTTAGTTTTCTTGGGCTTGGTGCTCAGGCACCGCAGCCAGAGTGGGGGAAAATGCTTGCGGATTCGCGTTCTTATATTATCCAGGCGCCATGGACAGTGTTCTTCCCTGGTCTTGCTATCATGCTGACAGTGCTTGGCTTTAATTTATTAGGTGATGGTCTACGTGATGCACTCGATCCTAAAATGAAAAAATAGAAAAAATCAGCCGAAATAATCGGCTGATTTTTTTATTGGCTCTTTTCTCAAAGATTGTTGTTTTTGAAAGAATTATTGTATAAAGAACCACACTTAGCTGATTGGAGCGGAAGGTGCTCGACTCCTGAGGGACTAGCGGGACAGGTGAGACCCCACAGGCGCAATGCTTTTGTGCACCGAGGAGGCTCAGCGCCCGCCCCGCGGAAAGCGAGCATCCTGGAGCGGAAATCCCCCCACTCGAATAGCAACAATGTTTACGAAAAGAGCCTTTTTATTTAGCATGAAGTTCTTGTATATCGACTTCGTTTTCTTCTTGATGGTAGGAATGGAAGCTATCGACGAGCAAATCAAGATGCTCGAGCTGATCATGATAGTCGATAATCATTCCGATCAGTGGGAAAATTGTCATCCAAAGCTCGCGATTACATTCGCCACTTTCATAAAGGTCAACATAGCGTTCGGTTAAGGTAGACTCACCAGATCCAACGGTGTTTAACATTTCCTCTGGAGACTGATGTCTCACTTTACCGATGTATTTTAAATGGATGCGTTCGTGATAGTTTGTAAGTTCATCGAGATGAGTTTGAATCATCTTTCTTACTTCATCAGGCATAATGAGAATTTTCACATCGAGCTGATCAAGCATTTTAAGAATGGCGAGTGACTTTTCCGTCGTAGCTATCATTTGTCTGAATAGGACGAGCTTCCGTGCTTTTACGAAATCTCTTCGTTTAAAATAAGTACGCTCTTCTTTGTATAGAAGGAAATATTGATCGCTTTTAACCGTGTCTTCCTTCAACTTGATCAAGTTCTCTTTCAATACTTTGTGTTCAGCATCGTTTCTAGTAGCAAGTCTGATCCACTGTGAAATATATTCTGTATTGCTCACAATTTTATGGAATAATTTCGTTTCATATCTCGGTGGAACGAAAATCAAGTTCACAAAGAAGGAACTGATGACACCAACCATAATGACTAAGAAACGGTTGGTTGCAAATGTAATGAATTCCTCCTGAGGAGCATTCATGATTAAAATAACGGTCACGATTGCTAGTGGAATCGTGCTTTCTATTTTCAATTTAATATTGATAGCAATAATGATGATTGCACCTAATCCGATTACGATGGGCTGGTTTCCAAAAAGAATAACGAGACCAACCGCAAGCAGGGCACCGATTATATTGGATTGAAACTGATCGATAATGGTTTGATAGGACCTGTAGATCGATGGCTGAATAGCAAATAATGCAGCTACTCCAGCAAAAGTGGGCGGCTCAAGACCGAGCCATGTTGAGATATAAAGTGCGAGTGTAATCGCAAGCCCTGTTTTAAAAATACGGGCACCAAACTTCATTCTTTTATAAGTCCTTTCGTCGAGTCTTTTAATATAGAGAGTATCCTCTATTTCCTCTTTTAAACATATGAGACGTACTAGTTATACATCGGAATGGTCAGGATAGCAAGCCCTATTTTCAATAATAACAAAGATAGTAGAAAAGACAGAATGAAGGAACTTCATTCTGTCTTTTCGCTAAGCCATTTGATGGAAAACGCGTTTAATGGCTTCTAGCGTATCATCGATGTCTTTCTCAGTATGTTCTGTTGTTAGGAACCATGCTTCATATTTAGAAGGCGCAAGGTTGATTCCTTCATTGAGCATAAGTTTGAAGAAACGAGCAAATTTCTCACCATCAGAGTCTTCTGCTTGTTTGTAATTGATGACTTTCTCGTCATTAAAGTAGACAGTCAAGGCTCCTTTAAGACGGTTGATCGTAATTTGGATACCGGCTTCCTTCGCGTGATGATCGATCCCTGCTTCAAGTCGCTCTCCAAGTTTGTCTAAATGGTCGTATACGCCTTCTTCTTGAAGAACTTCAAGACATGCGATTCCAGCTGAGATAGAAGCTGGGTTTCCGGCCATTGTACCTGCCTGATAAGCAGGACCTAGCGGCGCAACGTGCTCCATGATTTCTCGTTTACCACCGTAGGCACCAATTGGGAGACCGCCGCCGATAATTTTACCGAGCGCAGTCATATCCGGCTCAACACCAAGGAGGTTCTGAGCACCACCGTACATGAAACGAAAAGCAGTAATAACCTCATCATAAATCACAAGAGCACCATGCTGATGGGTGATTTCATTAACTTGTTCAAGAAAACCTTCTTCAGGCTCAACAATCCCGAAGTTACCAACGATCGGCTCAACGAGGACGCCTGCTACTTCATCTCCCCATTTATCCATTGCTTCTTTATAAGCTTCGATGTCATTAAATGGAACTGTGATTACTTCTCTAGCAATGCTCTTAGGAACACCCGCAGAATCAGGGCTTCCAAGCGTTGCAGGGCCTGAACCAGCTGCAACTAGCACTAGGTCAGAGTGTCCATGGTAGCAACCAGCAAATTTAACAATCTTGTTGCGTCCTGTATAGGCTCTTGCTACACGAATTGTAGTCATGACTGCTTCTGTACCAGAGTTCACAAATCGAACTCTCTCAAGAGAAGGAATCGCTTCTTGAAGCATGGAACCGAATCGGTTTTCTAAGACGGTCGGAGTACCATATAACACGCCATTTTCAGCAGCTCTTGTGATCGCTTCTGTGATATGAGGGTGAGCATGCCCGGTGATAATTGGGCCGTACGCTGCAAGATAGTCTATGTATTTATTTCCATCGACGTCCCAGAAGTAAGGTCCTTTTGCCTTTTCCATAAAGACGGGAACGCCACCACCAACGCCCTTGTAAGAGCGAGATGGACTGTTCACACCGCCAAGCATAATATCAAGTGATTCTTTATGATGTTGTTCTGATTTAGTGAAATTCATGTTTACCTCCTTGTGATACTCGTTCATCAAACTACATTGTAGCATGAGTAGAGTAGAACAAAACACTATTCCCTCTATATACAAAAGCGCAATGATTGTTTAATAGGCACTGCTCTTGTAAACTAAGTTGGTGTGTTAAAAGGAGGAAAACGTATGGAAAAGGTTATTGATGTGCAGTCACTGCGTAAAGATTTTAAATCACATTCAAGTCGTTCTGGTTTAAAAGGAGCATTTCGAGACTTGTTTACGCGTAACTATAAGGTGATCTCTGCAGTAAAAGATATTTCGTTCACAGTGAACGAAGGAGAGATGGTAGGTTACATCGGAGAAAACGGAGCTGGTAAATCGACAAGTATCAAGATGCTAACGGGAATTTTAACACCGACTTCTGGAACTGTCCGAGTGAACGGAATGGACCCACATAAAGAGCGTGAAAAATTTGTTCGTTCGATTGGTGTCGTGTTTGGTCAACGTTCGCAATTATGGTGGGATATTGCGGTTCAAGAATCATTTCGACTTCTTAAAAAAGTCTATAATGTGCCTGATGATGTGTACAACGATCATATGAATCATGTTATTGAATCTCTTGATATTGGCCCATTACTTGATAAACCGGTACGGAAGTTATCTCTTGGACAGCGGATGAGATGTGAGCTAGCGGCAGCGCTTCTCCATAATCCAAAGCTCCTTTTTCTTGATGAGCCAACCATTGGTCTTGATGTACTTGTTAAATTAAAAATCCGTAATTTCTTAAAAGAAATCAATGAGAAATATAAGACGACTATTCTACTTACGACACATGATTTAACGGATATAGAGGCGTTATGTGATCGTGTCGTTATGCTGGATGAAGGGCAAATCATCTATGATGGAAAGCTTGCTAAGCTTCGCTCGAACTGGGGAGAAGGAAAACAAATCGAATTTCAGTTTGGTGAACAGGTAGACCTTGAGAACCTTCAACCTTTATTAAAAGAACTTGAAGCGGAATGGACCAAAGGCGATCGTGAAAATGTATGGATTGCTAATGTTGTGAACGAAGAGCATGTCATTTCAGAAGTGATTGGCCGAGTGGTAGCAGCAAACCGAATCACGGATATAAAGATTCATGAAATTTCAACTGAAGAAATTATTCGAAATATCTATGAAGAAGGCATGCGGAATGGGTAAGTACATTGAAATGATTCGCGTCCGCTTTCTCATGATGCTCGCATATCGGACAAACTACTATAGTGGTATTCTGATATATAGCATTAACATTGGTGCTTACTATTTTCTTTGGAATGCGATATACGGTGGAAAAGGTGAGATTGAGGGATTGTCGGTTATCCAAATGACAACCTATGTTGCTGTTGCTTGGATGGCAAGGGCGTTTTATTTTAACAATATCGATAGAGAAATTGCTCAAGAAATTAAAGAAGGCAAAGTGGCAGTTGAATTTATTCGCCCCTACCATTATTTAATAATGAAGACGATGCAAGGACTTGGTGAAGGGATTTTTCGATTAAGCTTTTTCTCAATTCCAGGCATGATTATTGTTAGCCTTATTTTTCCGATTGAATTTTCAGCTGCGTTTTCTACGTGGATGTTCTTTATGATTGCTATTATTCTAAGTTTTATTGTAAATACACAGATCAACTTACTAACAGGTGTTATGACCTTCTTCTTCTTTAACAACGATGGACTGATTCGAGCAAAGCGCGTTGTGATCGATTTGTTTTCGGGTTTGCTACTTCCAATTAGTTTCTACCCGGGTTGGGCACAGAATGTAATGGACTTTCTTCCGTTCCAAGCCATTAGCTATATCCCAAGTATGATCTTCACAGAAGGCTTTGAGGGTAGTGCTGTCTGGGAAGCGATTCTATTCCAGATTGTCTGGGCGATTATTTTGATTCTTCCAATTCAAGCGCTATGGGTAATTGCAAAAAAACGCTTGATTGTACAGGGAGGGTAACAGATGAAGCATGCTACGATTTTCTTACTCTATGTCTCACAATATATGAAAACAAGATTAACTTATCGCGTTGATATGATAATGGAAATTATGTCTGACTTGCTGTTTCAGGCAGTTAACCTGATTTTCATCTTAGTTGTCTTTGGGCATACAAATATGCTGAGCGGCTGGTCGAAAGATGAAATTATCTTTATCTATGGTTTCTTTCTCGTTCCGTTTGCTATATTCGGTGCGTTCTTTAACATTTGGGATTTTAATGAACGGTATATCGTTAAAGGCGAAATGGACCGCATTTTGACAAGACCTGTTCATAGTTTGTTTCAGATTATTTTAGAGCGAATGGAACTAGAATCTTTGTTTGGAGTTATTACAGGAATTGCCGTTATGATTTATGCGGGGAGCAGACTTGATCTCAGTATGTCCTGGTACGATCCTATTGTATTTCTCTTTATGGTTTTAGGTGGAGCATTTGTTTATGCAGGTATTTTTATTTTACTAGCAAGCATTAGCTTTTGGTCAGATAGTAGAACAAGTATCATGCCAATGATGTACAATATTGGAAACTATGGTAGATACCCAGTGGATATCTACAATAAAGTCATTCGTTTTGTATTAACCTGGATTTTGCCATTTGCCTTTGTAGGTGTTTATCCATCTGCCTACTTCTTGGGTCGTGAAGAGTGGTATGGATATGCTTTTCTAACACCAGTCATGGGAGCGGTATTCTTCGGGTTTGCTATCTTTATGTGGAATATCGGTGTAACAAAGTATAGAGGTGCAGGTAACTAAAAGTCCAGAGGGATCTCCCTCTGGACTTTTGTATTCTCTTTATACAGGATCTAGCAGTGATAAGTGAATCGTTTCTTTTAATTTTTTCATACCGAGTCTTGCACGACTTTTCACGGTACCAAGTGGAATCTTCTTTTTAGAAGCTACTTCGGCTTGACTATACCCATCGAAATAGATGAGTTTCAAAATTTCTTGTTGTTCAGTTTTTAGAGAGTTTAAGACTTCATAAATCATTTCTTTGTTTCCGAAGTCTTCTTGAATGTAATATTCTTTATCGACCAATTGGTGATCTTCAACAACCGTTTCTTTAAAATTGCGCTGTTCTTTCTTAATCCGATCAATAGCTCGGTTTCTTGTAATCTGGTTTACCCATGAAGAGAGCTTCCCTTTATCGGGGTGGAATTGGCTTCGCTTATTCCAAACTTCTAAATAAACATCTTGAACGATTTCTTCGGCAATTTGCTGGTCATTAACAATACGACGCGCGATTCGTAAAAGTGTCTGATGATTTTCCATACAAAAGATTTTGAAATGCTCTTCATTTCCATTATCCCAGTAAGCAATCGCATAATTGCCTTTACTCATTAGTAGGCTCCTCCTCCGAGCTTTTCTAGTAGCTCTATTCCCTTGAATTCGAAATAAAAACAAGAAAAGTGTAAAAAAAGTGATCCAATCGCAAAGGTTTTGTCGTATTAACAAGTGAACAAAGGTTATACAAAAGTATAACAAAAATCAAATAAGGGGAGTGGATTGAATGCTTAGGAAGTTTATGGCAACTGCAGTGGCAATGGTTATGATATTCGGAATGATTGGTGGGACGGCTTTCGCAGACAACCATGAAGCGATGGTTCGAGTCATTCACGCATCTCCTGATGCACCAGCAGTTGACGTCTATGTAGATGGTGAAGCAGTCGTAGAGGGTGCAGAATATAAACAAGCGACAGATTACATGGCTCTTCCAGCAGGAGATCATCAAATCGAAGTATTCCCAGCGGGAGAGAATGGAGAAGGGGATCCAGTTATCAGTCAATCTGTCACACTTGAAGAAGGTATGAAATATTCTGCTGCAGCTGTTGGCAAACTTGATAGCATCTCACTTTGGGCACTAAGCGATGATATGGAAGCTTCTGCAGGAAAAGCAAAGGTGAGAGTTGTACATGCTTCACCGGATGCACCCAATGTTGATGTAGCTGTTAAAGATGGTGACGTTCTATTCTCAGATGTAGCATTTAAATCAACTTCTGATTATGCTGAAGTTGACCCTATGACAGTTGATCTTGAAGTTAGACCAGCAGGTTCTGAAGATGTCGTTCTTGAAATTCCTGGAGTTGAGTTGAAGGAAGGTTATGTTTATTCGGTATATGCTATTGGTCTTGTAGAAGGGGAACCAACTCTTGAAGCTTGGCCTATGGTTGATGCGACAAATATGCCTTCAGAAATGCCTCAAACAGGTATGGGTGGAACCGCGGATCAATCGAATACAGTGGCATGGGCACTTCTTGGCGGAGCAATTTTAGCAGCGGGAACAGGAATTTATTTACGTAAGAAGCAAACGGCTTAAATCATAGCAGAAGGAGGAGTAGTGATGCCGTTACAGAAACTTTTATCTATTGTCATCGTTTTAGGAGTAGCGGCAGGCTGCTCTTCGACTTCTGATCAAACAAATGAAAAGAATGAAATTACTTCTAATGAAGAAGTTCAGCTAATTTCTGCACCGAAATTAACTGCTACTTCTCAATCTGTGGATGAAAATTCCGAGGAACCTCGCATGGAGGGCATTATACCTGAGAGATTGTCCATTCCATCCATTAATGTAGATGCTGAAGTTGAACATGTTGGTCAATTACCAGATGGTCAAATGGATGTTCCGAAAAACGATCATAACGTTGGGTGGTATCAGCCTGGAGCGAAGCCTGGTGAAATGGGTAATGCGGTTATTGCGGGTCACGTTGATAACAAAACAGGACCATCCGTATTTTTTGATCTTGGTAATTTAGAACCCGGTGATGTGATCTCCGTTTCAGATAAAAATGGGAAAGTGTATGACTTCAAAGTAAAAAAGGTTGAATCCTATCCAAGAAACGAAGCTCCGCTTGAAAAGGTTTTTGGAACAAGTTCTCAATCAGGTCTAAACTTGATTACGTGTACAGGTACATTCAATCGTGATGCAGGAACGCATGAGGAACGAATGGTTGTGTATACGATCCTCCATTCAAAATAAGTTTGTCCTAAAGTATGTAAGCACCTCATAAACCTATTGTGAGGTGTTTTTATGTTCTTATTAATCGTTGTTTCGATTGTGCTCGCTTCCTTGAGCGTAGGAAAAAGTATGGTTTCGCTTATGAAAAGAACAAGAGTACCTGGTAGTCTTCTCTCTGTGTATAAGTTGTTTCTGTTATTCTTAGTTTATTTAACAATGATCATAGCTTTTGGAAGTATGTATTTAAGTTTGGTAATACTTGATGTTCCCGTTCTTCAAGAAGGACAAGTAGATCTTGCAGATATGACCATAACATCGCTCACAAGAGTTCAATCTGTGCTCTACTTCAGTGCGGTCACGCTCCTTTCAGTTGGTTATGGTGACCTTACACCGATCGGTATAGGGAGGTGGATTGCTATTATAGAGGCCTTAATTGGTTACTTAATGCCTGCCGCCTTTTTTGTGACGACGATCGTTGATTATCGCGACAGCTCGAAGTTGTAAGTTCCCATGAATTTCGTTACGCTTAACGTAAGATGATCAAAGGAGGCGTAACAATGAGTGTTGAAGTTGGCAAGAAAGCTCCTGACTTTAAGTTAGAAGCAAGTACAGGAGAGACAGTATCTTTATCCGACTATAAAGGGAAAAATGTTGTTCTTTATTTTTACCCCAAAGATATGACACCTGGATGTACGACAGAAGCGTGTGATTTTCGTGATCATATTGAAGGATTTGAGGAACTAGACACTGTTATTTTAGGAGTTAGCCCGGATCCTGTCGAGAAGCATAAGAAGTTTATAGACAAATATGATCTACCGTTTCTTCTTCTCGCAGATGAAGATCATGTTGCTGCAGAAGCATATGATGTATGGCAGTTGAAGAAAAACTTCGGTAAAGAATATATGGGAATCGTACGTTCAACCTTTGTGATTGATAAAGAAGGAAACCTCGTCAAGGAGTGGCGTAAAGTTCGCGTGAAAGAGCACGTAGAGTCTGCTCTGAAGTTTATTAAGGAAAATCTTTCTTAGACGACTGTCTTAAGGGGCATCCGACTATACCTGTGAATTATTTATACATAGAGTATAGTAGATCATATCTTCAGTTGAGAGCGCGCAATGCGCTCTTTTTTTCGTATTCATTATTATCAGTGTTTTTCGCTTAAGGCATAACAGGAAATCAGCTATACTTTAAGAAAGTGCAGTTAAACAATTGGAGAGTGGTGAAATGATGAAGATACTATCTACTGGTAAGCTACGAACAGTTATTAAGGATCATCTGAAAGAAACATATCCAGAAATAACGTTTCAATTTTTACGATCAATGCAGGAAGCTGAGCCTTATCTTCCTGAAGCAGACATTCTGCTTACATATGGCGAAGACCTAACAGCTGATCTCATTCAGAAAGCTTCTCGTCTTAAATGGATCATGGTTCTTTCGGCAGGACTCGAGCGGATGCCATTGCAGATTATTAAAGAAAAAGAGATTCTGATTACAAACGCAAGAGGTATTCATAGCATTCCAATGGCGGAATATACCATTTCTGTTATGCTTCAGGTGGCCAGGGATACGAAACAAGTAATCGCAAATGAATCTGCGAAAGTCTGGAAGAAAAATCTACCGATGCAAGAAATCACAGGGAGTACCATTGGAATTGTGGGAACAGGAGCTATTGGCTGTGAGATTGCAAGAGTGTCACGTGCCTTTCAAATGAAAACACTTGGTGTGAATCGATCCGGACATGAAGCAGAGAATTTTGATGAGATTTATAAGAATGAAGAAATTCTATCTATGCTTCCCCGATGCGACTATGTGGTTAGTGTACTCCCGAGCACGGACGAAACGACTGACTATTTTAAGAAAGAACATTTCGCTTCAATGAAAGAAACAGGCGTATTCATTAATATAGGAAGAGGGGATACTGTAAAAGAGAAGGATCTATTAGAAGCTCTTAAGAACAACAACATTAAGCATGCTGTGTTGGATGTATTTAAGAATGAGCCGCTTGAATCATCCCACCCTTTTTGGGAGATGGAGAATGTGACTGTTACACCCCACCACTCAGCTATTTCAGGGGGCTACCAGCCCAGAGCTATTGAAATTTTTGAACATAATTTAATCGAATATCAAAAGCATAACGGTAAGATGAAGAATGTGATTGATCCTGATAGGGGGTATTAAATTTGAAGATCTATACAAGAACAGGAGACCAAGGTGAAACATCACTTCTTTACGGACAGAGAGTAGCTAAACATGACATTCGTGTAGAAGCTTATGGTACTTGTGACGAGGCGAACTCGCAAATTGGACTCGCATTAAGTTATTTAGCAAATGCGCAATTTGATAAGAAAAAAGAATGGGATTCCATTTTCAGAAAACAACAAACCTGGTTATTTCATGTAGGATCAGAGATTGCTACACCAAAAGGGAAAAAAGTTGGATGGACGATTGAAGAAGCGCATATTATTGAAATGGAAAAACAGATTGATGAATGGGAAAAGCAGTTAGAACCACTTAAAAATTTCATACTTCCAGGTGGACATCCTGCTGGAGCAAGCCTTCATGTAGCACGTACAATCGTTCGTCGAGCAGAACGTCACACAACAATGATAGAAGAGGCAAATCCACTTGTATTGTCTTTTCTAAATCGTTTGTCTGACTTTTTATTTGTGGCAGCACGTTACATTAATTACCACATGGGAGAAAAGGAAGCTATTCTTCATCAAGAAAATAAGTAGGGTGTATCGGAATAGTGGGCTGTGATTGACAAATCATGCTGGCACCATGTACACTAATTATAAACATTACAAAGTAAGAATGCTTGTTGAAAGCGAGGTGCATGACGAATGGCTGAAGAAAAACTGCATGAAGCAATCGATGCAATGAAAAATTCAGGAGTGCGAATTACCCCGCAGCGTCATGCTATTCTGGAGCATTTAATCCAGTCCATGTCACACCCTACAGCAGATGAAATATATAAGTCTCTTGAAGGCAAGTTTCCTAATATGAGTGTAGCAACAGTTTATAATAACTTGAGAGTATTTAAGGAAATTGGACTGGTAAAAGAGTTAACGTACGGAGATGCTTCAAGCCGATTTGATTGTGTAACAACTGATCACTATCACATTATTTGTGATGACTGTGGCAAAATTGTAGACTTTCATTATCCGGGATTGGATGAGGTTGAGACGCTTGCGGAACAAGTGACTGGTTTCAGAGTTGGCGATCATCGAATGGAAATTTACGGATCATGTCCTGATTGTCAACAAAACAAACATTAATAAAAAAGCTTCCGTCAACTAGTGACGGAAGCTTTTTTTATTAGGCTATGTTAATGAACGGTGTTGATTTTTGGCTCATTTACGCTCTGTGAAACGAAGGTTTCACTCGAATGAGCCAAAAATCGAGAAATCAACAATATAAGCTAACATAGCCTTTTATTATTGAAGTTTTTTCTGGATTTTCTTAATGTTGTATTTCTCATCAAATTCTTTTCCGTCTAGATCAGGGTCCATTGTAAGTGGTTGTTTACAATGCATACATGCATCTACACGTCCAAGAACTTTCGTTGGCTTCTCGCAGTTTGGACATACCACCTGAATCGCTCTCGTGGAAAGCATTCCGATCCAGAAGTAAACAACAGCACTTGCGATTGTTGCAAGAAATCCAATTAGCATAAAGATGGTCATAAGTAGAACCGATGTTTTGAAGAATATTCCTATATACATAATCGCGATTCCGATAAAAACTAAACTCAGTGCGAACGTACGAATTTTATTAATCTTATTAGTGTATTTTAATTGCATTGCATGTCCCTCCTGATTTCAAGTATAGCATATGGACTTGTTGTAAGCACTTTCCTTTTGGTATGCCGTAAAAAGTTCAATTTAGGGATTGCTTAATCTATAACAGGATTTATAATATGGACTGTTGAATACTTAAGTTTATAGAGAAAAAGGTAGAAGAATGTTAGCAAATGGAAAAAAGTATAAGTACTTTTGGAGGATAGAATAATGGAAAACCTTTTAAGGCCAATTTATCAAGAGAGAGCTAGTCATCCGGGGACTCTTGGTGTACTTGTTATTGAAAAAACGAAGCCGTTTCATCCACTGACCGATAACTTTGATGTTGTATTACTAATAATTGTAAGTGATAATGAAAAGCCGTGGTTCGTTAAACATTACGATTTTGAAGGAAAAAAAGCCGCGATGCATGTCGTATCAGAACAGCAGGTTAATGAATGGTTAATTTCTGGCAGTCATCGTCGTCTGGTAGCGTGGCTGGTAAATGGGAAGATCATTTTCGATCGTAACGAGTACATAGCAGGGTTGAAGGAAAGGATTCGTGACTTTCCTTATGAAGAACGTACTCGTAGAATTGGTGTGGAATTCGCACGACTTATAAGACGTTATACAGATGGTAAAGAGTTGTTTGCTTCCAAACAATACATGGATGCTTATAATTTTATCCTACATGCTCTTCATCACCTTGCTCGCCTTTCAGTGATCGAACATGGGTTTCATCCTGAAATTACGGTTTGGAATCAGGTGAAACATATTGAACCAGAGATTTTTAAATTATATAATGAACTTCTTTCAGGAGAGGATCCTCTGGATAAACGTTTGGAGCTGCTCCTTTTAGCTAACGATTTCTCTCTATCTTCAAAATCTAGAAACGCGACTGTTCATATTCGAAATGTTATGAACGAACGTGAGACTGCATGGACCTATCAGGAGTTGATGGAGGAAGAGCAGTTGAAAGAATATGGTATAGACCTTGGAGCGCTTCTTGAGTATATGATTGAGAAGGAACTGATTGAAGTGCATCGAAGCGAAACGAAAGGCAGCGGCATATTCATACGTGAGTACAAAGCTAAGTAAACATTATCCACATGGAGAAAAAATATCTAAAAAAGGGTTGACCGTGTTTTTTCTCCATGGTATATTATTACTTGTCGCCGCGAGAGATTAACGCGAAGACGAAAAAAACTTTCAAAAATTGTTGACGCGAAGTTGGATGATGTGGTACATTAATAAAGTCGCTGAAAACGACAACGAAAGAAACAAATCGATCTTTGAAAACTGAACGAAACGCCATGTAAGTAGTTGTTTCTACGGAAACAAACATTGTTTTAAAAGCTAGATTAAGCTTTCTATCGGAGAGTTTGATCCTGGCTCAGGACGAACGCTGGCGGCGTGCCTAATACATGCAAGTCGAGCGAAGAGATGGGAGCTTGCTCCCTGATCTTAGCGGCGGACGGGTGAGTAACACGTGGGCAACCTGCCCTGCAGACTGGGATAACTCCGGGAAACCGGAGCTAATACCGGGTAATACATCGCACCGCATGGTGCAATGTTGAAAGTTGGCTTTCGAGCTAACACTGCAGGATGGGCCCGCGGCGCATTAGCTAGTTGGTAAGGTAATGGCTTACCAAGGCGACGATGCGTAGCCGACCTGAGAGGGTGATCGGCCACACTGGGACTGAGACACGGCCCAGACTCCTACGGGAGGCAGCAGTAGGGAATCTTCCGCAATGGACGAAAGTCTGACGGAGCAACGCCGCGTGAGTGACGAAGGCCTTCGGGTCGTAAAGCTCTGTTGTTAGGGAAGAACAAGTACCGTTCGAATAGGGCGGTACCTTGACGGTACCTAACCAGAAAGCCACGGCTAACTACGTGCCAGCAGCCGCGGTAATACGTAGGTGGCAAGCGTTGTCCGGAATTATTGGGCGTAAAGCGCGCGCAGGCGGTCTTTTAAGTCTGATGTGAAAGCCCACGGCTCAACCGTGGAGGGTCATTGGAAACTGGAGGACTTGAGTGCAGAAGAGGAGAGTGGAATTCCACGTGTAGCGGTGAAATGCGTAGATATGTGGAGGAACACCAGTGGCGAAGGCGGCTCTCTGGTCTGTAACTGACGCTGAGGCGCGAAAGCGTGGGGAGCAAACAGGATTAGATACCCTGGTAGTCCACGCCGTAAACGATGAGTGCTAGGTGTTGGGGGGTTCCACCCTCAGTGCTGAAGTTAACACATTAAGCACTCCGCCTGGGGAGTACGACCGCAAGGTTGAAACTCAAAGGAATTGACGGGGGCCCGCACAAGCAGTGGAGCATGTGGTTTAATTCGAAGCAACGCGAAGAACCTTACCAGGTCTTGACATCCTCTGACAATCCTGGAGACAGGACGTTCCCCTTCGGGGGACAGAGTGACAGGTGGTGCATGGTTGTCGTCAGCTCGTGTCGTGAGATGTTGGGTTAAGTCCCGCAACGAGCGCAACCCTTGATCTTAGTTGCCAGCATTTAGTTGGGCACTCTAAGGTGACTGCCGGTGACAAACCGGAGGAAGGTGGGGATGACGTCAAATCATCATGCCCCTTATGACCTGGGCTACACACGTGCTACAATGGACGGTACAAAGGGCAGCGACACCGCGAGGTGAAGCGAATCCCATAAAGCCGTTCTCAGTTCGGATTGCAGGCTGCAACTCGCCTGCATGAAGCCGGAATTGCTAGTAATCGCGGATCAGCATGCCGCGGTGAATACGTTCCCGGGCCTTGTACACACCGCCCGTCACACCACGAGAGTTTGTAACACCCGAAGTCGGTGGGGTAACCTTTATGGAGCCAGCCGCCGAAGGTGGGACAAATGATTGGGGTGAAGTCGTAACAAGGTAGCCGTATCGGAAGGTGCGGCTGGATCACCTCCTTTCTATGGAGAATTACGAGGTAACTTACGTTACCAACCTTACATGAGCGTTTCGTTTAGTTTTGAAAGAATGATTGTATTCTTTCAAAACAGGCTATTCAATGAAGCAGCAATGCAGCATTGATGACTAGCCATGTTCCTTGAAAACTAGATAGCACAAACAACGACATCCAATAATTATTTTTTATGCAAGAACTTAGTAATAACTGATGAGTTAGCTTGAGCAATCAAGTCTAATGAATCGAAGGTTAAGCTACTAAGGGCGCACGGTGGATGCCTTGGCACTAGAAGCCTAAGAAGGACGGGACGAACACCGATATGCTTCGGGGAGCTGTAAGTACGCTTTGATCCGGAGATTTCCGAATGGGGGAACCCACCATCCGTAATGGGATGGTATCCATTTCTGAATACATAGGGAATGGAAGGCAGACCCGGGGAACTGAAACATCTCATTACCCGGAGGAAGAGAAAGCAAATGCGATTTCCTGAGTAGCGGCGAGCGAAACGGAATCAGCCCAAACCAGAGGGCTTGCCCTCTGGGGTTGTAGGACGTCTCTTTGGAGTTACAAAGGCACGGATAGACGAAGCGACCTGGAAAGGTCCATCAGAGAAGGTAACAATCCTGTAGTCAAAATCCGCTGCCCTCCGAGACGGATCCTGAGTACGGCGGGACACGTGAAACCCCGTCGGAATCCGGGAGGACCATCTCCCAAGGCTAAATACTCTCTAGTGACCGATAGTGAACCAGTACCGTGAGGGAAAGGTGAAAAGCACCCCGGAAGGGGAGTGAAAGAGAACCTGAAACCGTGTGCCTACAACTAGTTGGAGCCCGTTAATGGGTGACAGCGTGCCTTTTGTAGAATGAACCGGCGAGTTACGATCCCGTGCAAGGTTAAGCTGATAAGGCGGAGCCGCAGCGAAAGCGAGTCTGAATAGGGCGAAATAGTACGTGGTCGTAGACCCGAAACCAGGTGATCTACCCATGTCCAGGGTGAAGTTCAGGTAACACTGAATGGAGGCCCGAACCCACGCATGTTGAAAAATGCGGGGATGAGGTGTGGGTAGCGGTGAAATGCCAATCGAACCTGGAGATAGCTGGTTCTCTCCGAAATAGCTTTAGGGCTAGCCTCGCGGCAAGAATCTTGGAGGTAGAGCACTGATTGGACTAGGGGTCCTTACCGGATTACCGAATCCAGTCAAACTCCGAATGCCAACGATTTATCCGCGGGAGTCAGACTGCGAGTGATAAGATCCGTAGTCGAGAGGGAAACAGCCCAGACCACCAGCTAAGGTCCCAAAGTATACGTTAAGTGGAAAAGGATGTGGCGTTGCTTAGACAACCAGGATGTTGGCTTAGAAGCAGCCATCATTTAAAGAGTGCGTAATAGCTCACTGGTCGAGTGACGCTGCGCCGAAAATGTACCGGGGCTAAACGTATCACCGAAGCTGTGGATTGTCTTACGACAATGGTAGGAGAGCGTTCTAAGGGCTGTGAAGTCAGACCGAAAGGACTGGTGGAGCGCTTAGAAGTGAGAATGCCGGTATGAGTAGCGAAAGACAAGTGAGAATCTTGTCCGTCGAAAGCCCAAGGTTTCCTGAGGAAGGCTCGTCCGCTCAGGGTTAGTCGGGACCTAAGCCGAGGCCGAAAGGCGTAGGCGATGGATAACAGGTTGATATTCCTGTACCACCTCCTTTCCGTTTGAACGACGGGGGGACGCAGAAAGATAGGGAGAGCGCGCTGCTGGAAATGCGCGTCCAAGCGATTAGGCTGGTGAATAGGCAAATCCGTTCACCGTGAAGGCTGAGTCGTGATGGCGAGGGAACTAAAGTACCGAAGTCCCTGATTCTACGCTGCCAAGAAAAGCCTCTAGTGAGGAAAGAGGTGCCCGTACCGCAAACCGACACAGGTAGGCGAGGAGAGAATCCTAAGACGATCGGGAGAACTCTCGTTAAGGAACTCGGCAAAATGACCCCGTAACTTCGGGAGAAGGGGTGCTTCCTCGGGTTTATAGCCCAGGGGAGCCGCAGTGAAAAGATCCAAGCGACTGTTTAGCAAAAACACAGGTCTCTGCAAAGCCGTAAGGCGAAGTATAGGGGCTGACACCTGCCCGGTGCTGGAAGGTTAAGAGGAGGGGTTATCCCTTACGGGAGAAGCTCTGAATCGAAGCCCCAGTAAACGGCGGCCGTAACTATAACGGTCCTAAGGTAGCGAAATTCCTTGTCGGGTAAGTTCCGACCCGCACGAAAGGTGCAACGACTTGGATACTGTCTCAACGAGAGACCCGGTGAAATTATAGTACCTGTGAAGATGCAGGTTACCCGCGACAGGACGGAAAGACCCCATGGAGCTTTACTGTAGCCTGATATTGGATTTTGGTACAGCTTGTACAGGATAGGTAGGAGCCATAGAAGTCGGACCGCCAGGTTCGATGGAGGCGTCGGTGGGATACTACCCTGGCTGTACTGACATTCTAACCCAGCACCGTGATCCGGTGCGGAGACAGTGTCAGGTGGGCAGTTTGACTGGGGCGGTCGCCTCCTAAAGTGTAACGGAGGCGCCCAAAGGTTCCCTCAGAATGGTTGGAAATCATTCGCAGAGTGTAAAGGCACAAGGGAGCTTGACTGCGAGACCTACAAGTCGAGCAGGGACGAAAGTCGGGCTTAGTGATCCGGTGGTTCCGCATGGAAGGGCCATCGCTCAACGGATAAAAGCTACCCTGGGGATAACAGGCTTATCTCCCCCAAGAGTCCACATCGACGGGGAGGTTTGGCACCTCGATGTCGGCTCATCGCATCCTGGGGCTGAAGTAGGTCCCAAGGGTTGGGCTGTTCGCCCATTAAAGCGGTACGCGAGCTGGGTTCAGAACGTCGTGAGACAGTTCGGTCCCTATCCGTCGCGGGCGCAGGAAATTTGAGAGGAGCTGTCCTTAGTACGAGAGGACCGGGATGGACACACCGCTGGTGTACCAGTTGTTCCGCCAGGAGCATAGCTGGGTAGCTACGTGTGGAAGGGATAAGTGCTGAAAGCATCTAAGCATGAAGCCCCCCTCGAGATGAGATTTCCCACAGCATTAAGCTGGTAAGATCCCTTAGAGATGATGAGGTAGATAGGTTCGGGGTGGAAGCGTGGCAACACGTGGAGCTGACGAATACTAATCGATCGAGGGCTTAACCTAAACGAAAAGTAAAGCAGGCTTGGTCACATTCGCAGACCATTGGAGCTCTTGAACGTAAGGCGCCTTTCGCCTGAAGTGAAAGAGTGAAATGGGCAAGAATGTAGCCTGCGGAACTAGACATAACGAAAAGCGAAGTAAGCCGTTTAAATCCGACAAGCGTTGGAAGCTATTGAATC
>CAVUAW010000009.1:0-94460 GCA_963739655.1 uncultured Bacillaceae bacterium
GTTTGATCTGAGCTCAGGCGATGTGGAACTAGATCTCCCAGATGATGCAGATTTCAAACTAGATACAGAAGCAAGCAGCGGCAATATTTCTACAAACTTCACTCTGAAAGAGCAGACTGTTAGCAACAAGAAAATATCAGGAGTACACGGATCCGGAAAACACCAAGTAAAGATTTCCCTTTCAAGTGGAAACGCAAGTGTCTATTAGAACATCTATCCTGCATTCAACTGAATGTAGGATTTTAATATTTTTCATGGTAAATAAAGGAATTAGTGAGTGCTTGCGGAATAGTTACTAGATAACTATTTTCAGGAGGTTTCTCATGTTCACCTTTTTGGTAAAAAATAAAAAATTTGGTTTCCTTGTCGCTTCCTCTGCCATATCGGTATTTGGAGCATTTTTTACGTATATGCTCGTGATTGTACTCGCTTATGAAAAATCCCAATCGCTTACTTCAACGATGGGTATTACCCTTTCATCTGCGATCGGTGCTCTCCTTGCAGGGCTTTTTGCCGGTGTATTCGTAGATCGGATGCAGCCTGTGAAGGTTCTTATTGTGACGAACTTTTTAAGTGCATTCGTCATTATTAGTTTGTTCTTTCTACCGTACAATCCATTTTACTACTACATTGCAGTGTTTTTAATCGCAGTCTTGAACGCATTTAATGTTCCAGCATTCACTAAAATCCAGGTTACTATCATACATAAAGATGATTACATGCAGGCTAATGCCAGCTATCAAACAATTAGAGAGTTCACAAGAATACTTGCGCCTGGAGCGGCCGCATTTGTGTTATCACTGCTTTCTGTAGAATGGAAAGGATTAGGTTTTTTAATCGATGGATTTTCGTACATTATTGCCGGGGTAATTATTATTGGAACGTTTCTGAAACTATCGATAGAACCTGAATCTGAAGAAACAGAACTGAAAGGGATAGAGAAATTCAAAGCAGATTGGGTAGAAGGTTGGGTACCCTTTAAAAACCCCGTTATCGCAGCAATCATGGTCCTTTATTTTATTATTGTTCTCGGAATATCAGGATTTGATGTTATTTTATCCGCTCACATTTTTACGAATGGCCTTCCCACCATATATGTTGGGTACATCATCGCTTCTTTAAGTACTGGCGTCATACTAACAACACTAATCGGACCACGATTCGTTAAAACATGGCCAATATCGATCAGACTTGGGGGATCAGCTTTATTTCTTGGTCTAACTTTCTTTAGCATTGGTATATCTCATAATATTGTTCTCATGCTCGTATTTTCATTTCTTGTTGGTTGCTTTAACGGTGTCTATAATTTCTCATCGCCAACTTATTTCCACGAAAATATTTCTCATAAGGTATTAGGGAGATTTATGGGATTGTTTACTAGTGCGTTGAGTCTCATAAGCATTATTGGCATGTCCATAAACGGAATTTTAGGTAATCTTTATAGTCCTGCATTTGTCATAATGCTTGGCGGAACGCTTATTTCCATTATTGGTTTAGCAAGCATCCTCTTCATCCAGAGGTCAGAAACAAAATATAAAAAAGAAAGTATACAAAATGCTTCAATCTAAAGAAAAAAGCTCTCCTTTTCAGTCAAGGGGAGCTTTTTTTGCTGGATCCACTCTACTTTCCAGGAGAGGTATACGAACTTTGTATTTCTCAATTAATGCTTGATTCGATTCATCTGATCCATCTACATTTCCACTTTTAAAAACAGGGGGATCCATTCCTCGTTCGATTAATAGATGAATCGCTTCTACGGTAATGCCGTTCATTAATCCCATCCCAATTATTGTAGAAGTTGAACCAAATGAGATATGATTCTCTTGGTCATGCATAACCGCATCTCCCGACTCAACATGGTTATCTATAACAAGATCTACCGCCTCATACAAATACAAACCTTCTTTTTGACGAGATGGCTGACCGATTGAAGCGGTTCGCGATGTTAACCCGATGACATAAGCTCCTCTTTCTTTGCTCAGAAGGGCAACATCCACTGGAACTGGATTACGTCCGGACGTCGATACGACAATAACTACGTCCCCTTTTTGGATATCTTGATTCGCCATAAAGCCCTCAGCGAGGTCGTTTGTTCGTTCTAAAGCTGATGAACGCGTTCCACCTCTATGAAGCATTAGGTCTTCGATTAAAATTGGCCGAATCGGTACAAGTCCCCCTGCACGATAGAATACTTCTTCTGCCATCATATGAGAGTGCCCGCATCCAAATACATGGACGATTTTTCCATTTTCAATGCTGGTTGCTACAGCAGAAGCAGCTCGTTTTATAGAGCTTGCTTCTTGGACTTCAATAACTTGAAGCGCTGTTCTAATCTTTGTGAAGTAATCGCTAAACAAACGAACGCCTCCTCTATTAACGCTTGAGCGTAATCATGAATTTATATCGATCGGCTCTGTAAGAAGATTTCACTACTTCAAGTGGAGTTCCATCCGTAAGCTTTGTGTTTCTCTGTATGAGTAGAATGGGAGCCCCCTTTTTAATATTGAGGTATTCTGCCTCTTGCTGCGTGGCTACAGAAGATTCTAAAACCTGTGTAGCTTCTTCAATTTTGATCGCCAATTGATTTTCAATGTGATGATACAAGGAGTGCTGTACTGTTTCTTCCGTCAATCCTTTGACGAGATTGGCTGAAATATACGTCTTCTCCAGTGCCATCGGAATCCCATCGGCGAGTCTAATTCGCTTAATTTCATAGACGGGGGCGTGTTCCTGTATCTGCAACTGCTCAGATATATAAGTTGGAGCTGGGACGATTTCAAATCCGACAAGTTTGCTACTTGGCTCCATACCTCGTGATTTCATATCTTCAGTAAAACTCGTTAATCCCATTAGCTGCTGCTCGATTTTCTTCTCAGCGACAAAGGTTCCTACACCCTTCTGGCGGTAAAGATACCCTCCATTAACAAGCTCTGTAATCGCCTGCCGAACGGTCATACGACTAATACTAAATCGCTCCGCATACTCTCGCTCTGAAGGAAGAGAATCACCTGGTTTTAATTCTCCTTTTTCAATCAATCCCTTTATCCATTCTACTAGCTGATAATATATGGGTAGCGGTGAGGTCTTATCGATCATCAGAACAAACTCCTTTCAGCGCGCTGTTACGCCTGATAACGCTTTTTTATCAGCAATAATTGTAACATGAGAATGCTTGTTTAACACCGATGCTGGAAACGATTCCTCTACTTTACCTTTCATCAGCTTCCTCATCGCAAGATTTTTTGTTTCCCCTGACACAAGTAATAAGATTTCTCTGCTTTTCATGATTGTAGCGATTCCCATCGTAATCGCTTCATGTGGGACTTCGTCGATATGATTAAAGAACCGTGCATTTGCCTTTCTAGTCGATTGGGCTAGCTCAACAATATGCGTTGTCGTTTCAAATGATGTACCTGGTTCATTGAAGCCAATGTGGCCATTACTTCCCATACCAAGAAGCTGAACATCAATGCCTCCTGTTTCTTCAATGCGCTCTTCATAACCTTTGCACTCTTCAACAAGATCATGTGCCATCCCATTGGGAAGATGAATATTAGCATCTAAAATGTCCAATTCACTAAATAAATTCTTATACATGAAGGCATGGTAGCTGTTCGGATGATCAGCTGAAAAACCAACATACTCATCTAGATTGTACGTTTTAACTCCTTTATAGGAAGTACCATTCTGACGATGGTCCTCAATCAACCGTTCATAAGTTCCTTTCGGTGAGCCACCTGTCGCAAGTCCAAGCACTACTTCTGGATGCGTTCGAACCTTATCAACAAGATAGCTTGAGGCAAGCTCACTCATATGCTGATAGTCATTTGCTTCAATCACTCTCATCGTTTTTCACTCCCTAATTCGTATATGCTATATGTCCTTTACAGAAGGTTTTTACCACTTCTCCACCCTTATTAAGTAGAATAAGATCTGCGTCTTTCCCAATTGCAATGCTGCCTATTCGATCGAATACGCCAAGCTGTTTCGCTGGATTCTCTGCTGCCATTTTGATCGCATTTTCGAGAGAACACCCTGTAAACTTTTGAATATTAGCTACTGCATCCTTCATCTTCAGTACGCTACCTGCAAGAGTTCCATTATCCAATAGTGCTTTTCCATCCTGCACATTTACATCCTGTCCACCAAGATCATAGCGACCATTTTTCAAGCATTTAGCCCGCATAGCGTCTGTTATCAATACCATTCCTGCATCTGATTTCTGACGGTAAGCCAACTCTATCATTTCAGGCCTGACGTGGTGGCCATCTGCAATGATTTCTGTCTTGAGTCGATCATCTAATAAAGCTGCTCCTGCTACACCTGGTTCACGATGATGGAGCCCTCTCATACCATTATAAAGGTGCGTAATGTGTGACGCCCCATTTTCAACTGCCTCCATTACTTGCTCATACGTAGCATCAGAATGGCCGATTGATGCCACAACACCTTTATCCGTCAAATAACGAATAAGTTCCATGCCGCCTTCTTTCTCGGGAGCAAGCGTAACTAACTTGATCGTATTTTTTGCAAGCTCATTCCACGCTTCAAATACATTTACATCCGGTCGCTGCATCGCATGCAATGGCTGTGCTCCCGCTCGATCACTATTTAGAAAAGGTCCTTCGAGGTGAATGCCCAGCACTTCAGCATGTCCTGGTTTTTGTTTCTCATTTACATACTCGCCTACATTCTGAATAGCACGCTCGATCGCTTTAGATTCCTGGGTAATCGTAGTGGCAAGAAAACTCGTAGTACCTTCTTCTGGAAGGGCTTTAGTGATGGTATCAAGCGCTTCAGTAGAAGCATCCATAGTATCTGCTCCATTCACACCATGGATATGAACATCTATCATTCCAGGAAGGAGTATGACTTTTTCATTAAACGAATAAACCTTTTCTTCGTTCTCTGCAGTCCGTTCATTTATATTGCCTATTTCAATAATTTTACCGTTCTTCACTTTTAGATATCCATTCTCGATCGTTTCTTGTTCGCTATATATCGTCACATCATCAATAACAAAAGATGTTTTATTCACGATCAGACACTCCTTCTTTTGGTTCGTCTTGTTAATAAAATAGTATCACCATTAAGTACAGTTGTCTATACCAGTATACGTCTCTGAGACATTTCCATTTCGCCAAATTGGTATAGACAACTATATTGAGTGCTGTTATGATAAAAATGACAATAAAACGTTTTCAAAATTTGAAGGGGGTTGAATGTATATGCTCGGAGCTTTACAACGCATTGGTAAGTCACTAATGCTTCCAATTGCAGTACTTCCAGCTGCTGCCTTGTTACTCAGATTGGGGCAGGACGACTTATTTAATGTCCCATTTGTTGCAGCAGCAGGAGGAGCTATTTTTGATAACTTAGCACTTATTTTTGCAATAGGTGTAGCCATTGGATTCTCTAAAGATAGTAATGGTGCAGCTGGACTAGCAGGTGCAATTGGGTATCTTGTTCTCACACAGGGAACACAAGCAATCAATGAAAACATTAACATGGCAATTCTTGGAGGAATTCTCTCCGGTATTGTTGCAGGGCTTCTATATAACCGATTCCATGATATCAAACTACCAAGCTGGCTCGGTTTCTTTGGTGGACGACGCTTCGTTCCTATCGTAACTGCAACTGCTATGGTTATTCTTGCAGGTATATTCGGCTTTGTTTGGCCACCAATACAAGAAGGAATCAACGCTATCGGTGAATGGATTATTGGTGCAGGAGCTCTCGGTGTTGGGGTATTCGGATTCTTAAATCGTCTACTTATTCCATTCGGCCTCCATCATGTACTGAATAGCCTTGTCTGGTTTGTATTCGGTGAATATAACGGCGCAACAGGCGATTTAAACAGGTTCTTTGCAGAAGATCCATCAGCTGGGATATTTATGGCTGGTTTCTTCCCTATAATGATGTTTGGTCTTCCGGCTGCTTGTCTTGCGATGATTGCAGCTGCTAAAAAGGATCGAAGAGCAGAAGTCAGCGGGATGTTAATCGGTATTGCATTTGCATCATTCTTAACCGGTATTACTGAACCGATCGAGTTTGCTTTCATGTTCTTATCACCACTATTATATGGGATTCATGCGCTCTTAACTGCCAGCTCAATGGTTCTTGCATATGTCCTTGATATCCATCACGGATTTGGTTTCTCGGCAGGCGCTATTGACTTCTTCCTTAATTACGGCCTGGCACAGAAAGCAGGACTACTACTTGTCATCGGCATTATTTATGGCGCCATTTACTTTATTGTGTTCTACTTCTTAATTAAAAAATTGAACTTAAAAACACCTGGTCGCGAAGATGAAGATATGACATTACAGGATAGCAGAAGCATAACGGGTGAAGGTGATAAATACGATGTTATGGCAGGGCACTTCATTAGAAGTATAGGTGGGATTGATAACATTTCATCTATCGACAACTGTACGACAAGACTTCGTTTACAAATGAATGATATGTCAAAAGTAGATGAAGCAGAGTTAAAGCGTCACGGGGCCCGGGGAGTCGTGAAAGTGAATAATCGCAACTTGCAGATTATTGTCGGAACAGATGTAGAATTTGTTGCAGACGCTATGCGCGGAACGAATTCCAACCTTCCAGCAGAGAATGAGGGCTCAACGACTACTCTTACAAAAACAATAGCTGAGGAAGATTTTATTATGCCAGTTCAAGGTAAAATCATTCCACTTAAAGAAGTACCTGACGCAGTATTTTCTGCAGGGATGATGGGGAACGGATTCGCTATTCTTCCTGAGGAAGGTAACTTCATATCTCCCGTTGACGGAAAGATCATGAGCGTATTCCCTACAAAGCATGCCATCGGTATCAAGTCCAATAGCGGAGTAGAGATTTTGATTCACGTCGGGATTGATACCGTTAACCTCAAAGGAGAGGGTTTTAAAACACTTGTAAAAGAGGGCGACACTATTAAAAAAGGTCAGAAACTGATGTCGGTTGATCTTGATAGCGTGAGACGTTCTGTCCCTTCCATCGCTACTCCTATTATCTTCACTAATCTACAAACACTGAAAATTAATAAGTCGGGTAACGTTAATCAGGGCGATTCTGGTATCCTCTCAATTCAGTAATAGACAAATAGAGAAAGGCAGCGAAAATTCGCTGCCTTTCTCTATTATTTATTCATTTTATCGAGAAATCCACCGAGCAAATCATCTACACTCTCTTCTTCCTCGTCTTCTACAGCTGAACTTTGCTCCTGTTTCGCCTGATCCCAATCAAAATTCATCAGATCATCATCAGACATTGGACTAGGAACTTCAACAGGTTCTGACACTTCTCTTTGCACTGTTCTGTTTGAAACTTCTTCTTGCAAATAAAGCGCCTGATCAATATCAATCGAGTTGCTATTAAACGATGCAAGGAGTGAAGCAGCGCGCAGAGGATCTGATAAAATTTGGTAAACGATATTGCCAAGAAGCGCCTCTGAATGTTCATGCTTAAGCCAATCTCTTTGTGCTTTGCTTAATCCCTTTGGCAAAGGCACAGTAATGGCATCATTGTCGCGTCTTATCGTTTGCGTGACACCATCTAAAACATACTCTGCAATACGGCTGGAGAAGTTACGTTTTTCTTCTTCCTTTAACTTCTGCAGCTGCTTAAGAATATGATCAGGTGTATCAGAGGGGAGGCGAAATGTAATCGCCTGTCCCCTCTGAATCCCAGTCATCCCCGCCTTTTTCATCAAATCACCCTACTAGTTTTTGACCTTGTTCTTTTCTTCTCTCTTTTCTTGAGGCTTCTCTTTGTTATTCTTTCGATTAAAATCAGAGATGAGCTTGTAATAAGCATTAGACATCATCCAGATGCTTTCTTTCTCATCTTCAAAGAAGTCGATGTTATAGCCATCAAGATTGTTATTAAGTGTTTTAAGGTAATCCTTTAGAACAATGGAACCACCGCCAACGAAGTAGCAGATCTCTGATTGAGAGTTCTTCTGCCATACGTTACGAAGGTGACGATATTGCTTCTTAGCAAGCTCTAGTAGGATTCGATCTGTTATATCGTGAACGCTTGTACGACTTCCGCGTACCATAATATGATTGCGATCGTTCTTCTTTGTAATAATATCAACGACGTCACGACGGCTGTCGAGCTCTACGCCATGCTTTGAGCGGATTTCCTCACGAATCGCTTCAAGAGACTCAGCCACACCAAGGTTAAAGCCCTGTGCTTTGTCATCATCAACGTTACGATTTTTAATGACTGCGATATCAGTAGATAGTCCACCAATATCCTGAATAAGGATACGCTTATCAATTAAGTCTTTGTTAATGATATTCAAATCATTGTCCATTACTAGATTAATGTAAGCTGCAAATCCTTCAGGATAAACTTTCACTTCGTCGAATTTGATATTCACTTTCTTACCCTGGTACTTCGGAGTCACAAGGAACTCTACCTGGTGAACAGAACCAAGAAGTCTTGAACGGTATCCAACGTCTTTACCTTCTTTAACTTCACGTAATGGTAGACCAGTACCAAGCGTGTAATTCGCATCTGTTACACCGTTTTGGGTTTTAAAGTTTGCTGAGTTCTTCGGATCCACAGCATCTAAAGCAAGGGAAGCAAACAACATAACAAGCGTTTGATCTTCTTCAGATTTTGCACTACCTGGATCTAGCTCTGTAGGGTTATCACTTTTGGTTGCTAGATTCCCAACACGATAAATGGCATTGTTATCCTTTAGAGCAGGGGAGTGGACACGAATGTGAATACCATCAAGAGGATCTTTCGTATCTAGTTCTTCAATTCCAATTACCGGCCGATCTTCTATATCTCTTGCAATAACGTTTGGTATGTATAGATCAGATTCAATTTTTCCATAGATTCCTTTTAACGAGTCGTTACCTACATCGACTGCTGCAATTCTTGAATTACTCATGAAACAATCCATCCTTTCATATTTAAAATCTAGTATTTCTACTATTAACTTAAAATTTATATAAATTCACCCTCGAAGTCAATGAGTCATTCTATCTAGTTTACATTTCTGTTTACAAGTAAACAAAAACGTATACTTGTATACATTAATTGAATACTTGTAAACTTTTATGTATACATCCCCACACAGCAACATGTGTTCACATTTTGTTTACTTGTATACAAATAATGATTACAAGTATACTTTTTTGTATTCAAGTAAACAATTATTGTTTACACGGATTTTATTCTTCTTTTTTCGTCCCCTATTCTCACTTGCTACCTACTTCTATCAAAATTTCATATAAGTATCCATTCGGGTTCCTAAATAGGAGAAATGATGGTATACAAAATAAGAAGAAAAGACGATGGTGTTCGTCTTTTCTTCTTCGCTGAAGGTGCAAGTTACATTAAAGAGGCAACCCCTGCCCAAAACCATACTTTCAAACCAAGAGTAACAATCCCGGTTACTAAACCGGTAATAGCAAACCCTTTCTTTAAAGAGTTTTTCTTACCAATCACTCCAAAAATGATGGCCAAAATTGCCAGTGGGTAAGGAATAATAGGTACTAGAAAGAGGACCAGACCAATGATACCTAACACCATTGAAGATACTGCTAACCCGTTACTTTCTGGCTGAGGACTTGTATTTACGTTCCCTTCCAAATCAATTCCCCCTTTACAATCACTCTCTCTTTAGTAATCTGTTTTTTTACATAATTGAATTTATTATACTTCCACTCTTTTTATACCAATAAAAAAAGCATGCAGCTATTGCCACATGCCATGAATCAAATTTAACACCTTGTATTGAAAGGTAGTGAGAAACTAGTACTAAAATATAGTATCCTTCGTGCTCTACCCTACTCTACGGAGAAAATCTTAACTATATGCCGGTTCTCCTTCATTTAGAGCAAGTGTCTGTGCTATTGATCTCTGAATTTCTTTGAATAATTCAGGATTTTCCACTAGGGATACACCGTAAGATGGAATCATTTCCTTTAATTTCGGCTCCCATTCTTTCAGTCGCTCTGGGAAACATCTTTCGAATACTTCAAGCATGACGGGAACAGCGGTAGAAGCTCCTGGAGAAGCACCAAGCAGCGCTGCAATTGAGCCATCTTCAGCTGTAACAACTTCTGTACCGAATTGAAGGGTTCCTTTCCCACCTGTCTCCGTATCTTTGATAACCTGTACACGTTGACCTGCTACCACTGTGTCCCAATCTTCACTCTTAGCGGTGGGAATAAACTCACGCAATTCCTCGACACGTTTTTCATGTGATAGCATCACCTGCTGGATCAGATATTTTGTAAGACCCATCTCTTTTACACCAGCCGCCATCATCGTTAACACATTATTCGGCTTTACTGATCCAATCAAATCTAAGTTAGAACCACCTTTTAAGAATTTAGGAGAAAATCCTGCAAAAGGACCAAACAATAAGCTCTTCTTATTATCAATGTATCTTGTATCCAGGTGTGGAACAGACATCGGTGGAGCTCCAACCTTTGCCTTCCCATATACTTTTCCATGATGTTGCTCAATAACGTCAGGATTATTGCACACCATGAAAAGTCCACTTACTGGAAATCCGCCAATATGCTTTGACTCAGGAATCCCCGTTTTTTGTAATAGCGGCAAACTACCGCCACCTCCGCCGATAAAGACAAAATCCGCGGTATGGTATTCAAGTTTGTTATTATCCATATCTTGTACTTTTACTTCCCATTGCCCATCATTTGACCGTTTAATATCCTCAACACTATGCTTGTAGTTTATCTCTACGTTTTCATGCTTTAGGTACTCAAACATTAAACGAGTTAACGCCCCGAAATTCACATCTGTTCCGGAATCGATTTTTGTAGCTGCCATCGGCTCATCTACTGTACGGTCTTTCATAATAAGTGGAATCCATTCCTTAAGTTTCTCAGGATCGTCAGAGAATTCCATTCCTTGAAAAAGTGGATTTCCTGACAACGCTTCCAAGCGCTTTTTCAAAAACGTCACATTATCTTCGCCAAATACAAGGCTCATATGAGGAATAGGTTTAATAAAATCCTGTGGATCACTAATCAAACCTTTGTTTACAAAATAAGACCAAAACTGTTTTGACAGCTGGAATTGTTCATTGATTTTTACTGCCTTGCTAATATCAATCGATCCGTCAGCTTTTTCGGACGTATAGTTTAGTTCACACAGTGCAGAATGACCAGTACCCGCATTATTCCATTCGTTAGAACTTTCTTCTCCTGCACTACCAAGTTTCTCAAATACTTTTACATTCCATTCAGGTGCTAATTCTTGTAATAACGATCCCAACGTTGCGCTCATGACTCCAGCACCAATTAAGATAACGTCTTTTTTTTGATTCTTGCTCATGATACCCTTCCTTGTCTCATTTATTTGTAAAAAGAATAGGCGCTCTTGCTCAAATGCTATAAAAAGCAAGGCTAACCTTAGGTACACAACATGTTCTATCTTAATTATACCTTATCACAGTCAATTGTTATAATTGTAGAAAAAATATCTATTAATCTGATGCGTTTTTACTAACTTTTACGCGTTATTTGAATAAGAAAATGGCGAAAATTAGTTGTAACAGATACAAAACAGCAATGAGCATTTATCACCCAGTCTCCCTTCAGTCTCGTCTTAAAATCTGCTGTTCACCTTTTGTGCCACCTTATTGTTGAAGTAGATTTTGTTTCAATCAGAACCACCATTAACACCAGATAATTACTTCCCTTGCACTTTTTGTTTAATACTATTAAAGTATATATCGGTTGAAAAACAGTCTAACCACCAATGGATAAAACGAAAACATATTTACTTTTTAATTTTGGGAACTTGTTTTCCCTTATGGAAAGGGTTCAGATATACGATGAAAGATAATTTTTGGAAAGAGTTACCTCGTCCATTTTTTGTTTTGGCACCAATGGAAGCAGTAACAGATGTCGTTTTTCGACATGTCGTGAGTGAAGCAGCAAGACCTGACGTATTTTTTACTGAGTTTACAAATTCGGAAAGCTACTGCCATCCGAAAGGAAAAGACAGCTTACGGGGGCGACTGAGGTTCACGGAAGATGAACAGCCAATCGTCGCCCATATATGGGGAGACAAGCCCGAATACTTCCGGGAAATGAGTATTGGGATGGCAGAAATGGGATATCGTGGAGTGGATATTAATATGGGTTGCCCTGCTCCTAATGTTGCACCGAAAGGAAAAGGGTGCGGACTGATTCGTCGTCCTGATGTTGCAGCAGAAATCATTCAAGCAGCCAAATCCGGAGGACTGCCCGTCAGTGTGAAAACCCGTCTTGGTTATACGGAAGTAGAAGAATGGCGTCACTGGCTGAAGCACCTTCTGGAACAGGATATTGTGAATCTTTCCATCCATCTGCGTACAAAGAAAGAAATGAGCGATGTTGATGCTCACTGGGAGCTGATTCCGGAGATCAAGAAACTTCGTGACGAAGTTGCACCTGATACACTTCTTACCATCAACGGAGATATTCCAGACCGTCAGAAGGGACTTGAGCTAGTAGAGAAATATGGAGTCGATGGCGTTATGATCGGACGTGGGATCTTCCATAACCCGTTCGCTTTTGAAAAAGAGAAAAAAGAGCACACGAGTGAAGAACTGCTCGATCTCCTAAGATTACAGCTCGACCTTCATGATAAATATAACGAAGAACTCGAGCCTCGTCTCTTCAAAGCACTTCCCCGCTTTTTTAAAATATACGTTCGCGGATTTAGAGGAGCGAGTGAACTCAGGAATCAGCTGATGAACACAAAATCCACTGATGAAGCTCGTGCTCTTCTTGATGAGTTTATAGAGAAAGAGGGCTTGAATGAACAGAAAGGTTTTTCTGTTTCTTAAATAAGATTTGTTTCGTATCAACGAAATCAACATGAGATTTTTACAGGAGAGGAGAGCCATTCGTGCTTTCCTCTCTTTTTTATAAAAGGCTCTTTTCGTAAACATTGTTGCTATATCGAGTTAATTTCCGCTCCAGGATGCTCGCTTTCCGCGGGGCGGGCGGTGAGCCTCCTCGTCGCTTACGCTCCTGTGGGGTCTCACCTGTCCCGCTAGTCCCGCAGGAGTCGAGCATCCTTCCGCTCCAATCACAAAGTGTAGTTTTTAAATCATTTCATAAAAAGGTTGTTTTCATACACCTTGGCTATAAGATTAGTGATTTATTTCCACTCCAGATTGCTCGCTCCTGACCACTAATGCTCTTAATCTTTTGACTATAATACTTTCTTCTGACCTTACCTTCCTTTCACTAGCTTACTCTATTTATGGTACGGTTCACCTCTATTAATCTTAAACGCTCGATACACCTGCTCAACAAGAATAAGCCTCATTAGCTGATGAGGGAAAGTCATCTTAGAAAAGGATAAAGTATCATTTGCTCTCTTGAGAACTTCATCACTTAAGCCAAGAGAACCACCAATGACAAAGGCAATCTTACTTTTTCCGTATGTAGCTAGTTGATCAAGTTCCCGAGCTAGCTGTTCAGATGTTTTCATTTTCCCTTCAATTGCAAGAGCAATTACGTAGGCATCAGAAGAAATTTTACTCAAAATTCGCTCGCCTTCTGCTTTTTTTACTTGGATTATTTCAGTATCACTGAGATTTTCAGGTGCTTTTTCATCTGGCACTTCAATCACTTCTATTTTAGCGAAGGGACCAAGCCGCTTTGTGTATTCCTCAATTCCCAGCTTTAAATATTTCTCTTTCAGTTTCCCTACAGTAACAATACTTATATTCATATGTTATCCCCACCTGTACATAATTACTTGAATCCACAGAAAACAAACAGGTTATCCACAGATTTTATCCACATATACACATTTTTTATCCACATATCGTGACCGAATATTAGTTCGACACAATATATGTTGCTCTTTTTTTACAATACTCACAAACTGTGGACAACTTATCTGTTTCTTTTTCCATTTGCTCTAGCACTGGAAAGCTGCCCGTTTCATCGACGGCTACATCAAGAGCTAACTCGACATGATCTTCACAACAAAATAATTTCATTCTATCTCTCCTCTTATTCATTTAACGCTTTGTATAAGTTTCTCCAAAAAGAAACAGGAGAGTTTCCCCTCCTGCACTATTTAAGAACTTTGCTGTTCGGCAAGTGTTACTTCCACTTCTTGTTTCTTTCCTTCCCGATAAATCGTTAAATTTACACGATCTCCAATTTCCTTCTTTGTATATAGAAACTTACGTAATTCTACTGAGTTCTTGACCTTTTCTCCATCCATTGCTGTGATAACATCCAGTTCTTTCAAGCCTGCAAGATCAGCTGATGAGGTAGGAAACACACTCATAACAACAACTCCATAGTCTATTTTCTTAGGTAGTTTGAGCGATTCGCTCCAATGATACGTTGGGATTTCTGAGAGAGATTTCGTTCCAACTCCAATTTGAGGTCTTCTGACTTCCCCATACGACTCAAGATCCTTAATGATCGGCTCAGCAATATTAATCGGTATGGAGAAACCTATGCCTTCTACGCTGGATTGAGCAATTTTCATTGAATTAATTCCTACTAGCTGTCCAGAAATATTGACCAATGCACCGCCGCTGTTACCCGGATTAATTGAGGCATCTGTTTGAATCACGTCAGCATTCCAATCAATTGTACCGTTTTGATCCGTATCCACCGGGAACGACCGCTCAGGATTACTGATAATTCCCTGTGTCACGGTCCCCTCTAGAAAACCAAGTGGATTTCCGATTGCAATCGCTGGCTCTCCTGGTTTAAGCGTATCAGAATCCCCAAACTCTGCTACCATTGTAACGGCTTCAGAAGGGATTTTAAGGACCGCAAGATCCATTAGAGGGTCAGTGCCTACTAGCTCTGCAGAAACCCGCTTTTCGGCCGTTAAACTCACCTCAAGCTGTCCTGCACCTTCAACAACGTGATTGTTTGTCACAACGAATGCGTCTCCACCCTTTTTCTTATAAATAACTCCGGATCCAGCTCCAGCTTCCCCATAATCCTCTGCCCAAAAATCTGTTTTCTGCAAATTGATCACACCTACTACCGCTTCGCTAACATTCGCAACAGCAGAAGTAATATCATTCGTTACGTCAATACTAATATCTTTCGTCATAGCTCCACGATTGGTATCAGTTTCAGCCTCTTCCTGAGGAGCTGGAGCTACATCAGGTAGTACCCCTAAATCTGATATAGCAGGTACGGTAAAAAGGATCAATAATGCGCCGAGAATTGCCCCAAGGAGTCCAGCGATAAATGCCCCACCACGATTACCTTTTTGTTTCTTAGGGAGATTGTAATCGTCGCCATCATAATAGCCCAATTTCTTCACCTTTCCTTTCAGTAAAAAAGGAGACCTAAGCCCTCATGCGTCCTATACCCTATTATCTCTTCAGCGATACCGTAGTGACCTTAGCACTTTTACTAGCAGCTCTAAAAAAGACCAAAATTGCTATAGCTTAGTAACAAGAGTTGGAGCAGTAGGATCCGTATCAAATAAATCAATTTGTTCTCCTACAGCGAATCCATGTTGTTCAAGGGTTTGTTGGACAGACAATCTTGCAAGGTCTTTCATGTTATTATCTTTACTTAAATGGGCTAAATAAATACGCTTTGTTTGATCACCAATCACATCTGCTAATGCAGCACCTGCATCCTCGTTTGATACGTGCCCCATGTCACCGAGAATCCGTCGTTTCACATTCCATGGGTATCGTCCCATCATAAGCATATTGATATCATGGTTCGATTCAAATACGAGCATATCTGAATCGCGAATCGTTCCTTTTATTCGATCACTAACATATCCCAGGTCTGTCGCTATACTAAGCTTCTTACCTTCATGATGAAATACATAGAACATCGGCTCTGCAGCATCGTGTGATACACCAAACGATTCAACATCAAGATCTTCAAATGTTTTTACACTATCCATATCGAACTGAAACTTTTGCTCTACTGGTATTTCACCAATTAATCCTGACATGGCCTGCCACGTTTTTGCATTTGCGTATATGGGGAGTTTATAACGTCTAGCAAAAATGCCAAGTCCCTTAATATGATCACTATGCTCATGTGTCACAAGTAACCCATCCAGATCTTTTGGATCAAGATGGGCTTTTGCAAACAATTCTTCGAGTTTCTTCCCACTTAGACCGGCATCTACGAGAAGTCTATGCTTCTCTGTTCCGACATAAATAGCATTACCAGTGCTCCCGCTTGCTAGCACACTAAATTCAAGAGACATACTACATTCCTCTCCTACTTATCGCTTGTGGAAGCTTGAGGCGCTGAAGGCTTAGCAGGTGTTTGATCCTTACTCTCCTTCTCTTCCTCCTTACTTCCATTACTCTCATCCCGATCACTAAAAACGGTCTTTTCAATAGCATTCACATAATAATTTCTCGCCGGTTCATCATTTTTTTTATTTTCTACAACAACGTGCCATGTTGGAACAAACACAAACGTATCACGTGCATCTTCATTCGGTACTGTTGTATAGTATCCGATCGATACATCCTTCACTTCATCATTTATACTAATATCCTGTTGATTTACGAGCAGACCTATGGTTCCTGAAGCAGGATCGATTTTACGTTCTTTACCAATATTCTTTAGGCTTAAGTACGTCTGAGTGTAGGAGACAACTTTGTCATCCTCAAGCGTGACGATCAACATACCGGAATCCTGACTATAGATTGGCAGATCTTCGAACGTTTCAACAAAATATTTTATGTTTGGGTTATCAGGGGCAGTCGTATAATACTGATACTTCCCACCTTCGTAAACATACGTTTCTAGAAAAATAGAAAAAGCTGAAGGTGCTTTCGGATCACTTATCGGAAATGGTTTTTTTAGGGTTGATATGAGCTTACGACCATCCAACGTAATGTCCTGGCTCGTCCCTTCTTCAAGGGTTTTCTCTTCTTCTTCAGTGAATTCGTGGACGTCACCACTAATAAAAGACATCTTCTCCGACTGTTCAGGGAGATTCTTCTTATACGTTACATTTAATTTCTTAAGTTGCTGCTCAATCGTCACCTTATTAATCTGCTGAGCCTCACTGATATCGGTTTGCTTCTTAAATAAGTCACTTACAAGAAAGATATTAAACACAAGGAAAGTCAGAATAAGTATAGTTTTCGTTCTATTCCAATCCAAATTAATCCCCTCCCTGTTCGTTACTTATCGATTGCAGTGGCGTCCACTTTTGATTCACTTTGACATACCATTGTGGAACAAGAGTGAAATCGTAAGATTGATCCACAGATCGATCAATCGTATAGCCAATCGTAATGTTCTGTATCTCACTTTCCTTAAAACTTCCATCCTCTAGAAGAGTGAGAACCTCACTATAACCTGGGAGATTTCGCTCGTCCGTTTCTTTTGCATATTGAATGACTTTAAGCATTCGCTTATACGTACTTACTTCGTTGTTCTCAAGCGTTACATTAATCTCATCTAAATCCTCTACAGAAGAACTGAAAACAGGATAACCCTCTGTATTTAAACGGAATGTGATTTGATCACTTTTTCTTTCAGATGACGTCACCCATTCGTTTAGAACATACTCATCGTCATAATTCGTTATTCTAAATCCGTAGTGTTTATTAATAAATCCATAGGCATTTAAGATAGGAGCCTCATTCGCAATGAAGCGACTTGGATTAGAAGGCGGGTTCTTAAAAATCATATATTCGCTGTCATGACTAAATGTTAAATCACGACTACCATCAGTATAAAGGTCTGAGATATTAAAAGTGTTCTTCTCAACACGGTCCTGCTCTGGAAATAATGCTTCCTTAAATGCTTCTTCATTAGCTAACTCATCTGTACTGCCGCCATATGTGCTTACTGTTTGACCTTGAATAGGGATATAAAAAATTGGTGAATCTTTCGATAATTGATGCGCTTTGGCTCTCGAAAACTTCGAATCATCTGCTTCGACATCGTTATTATTGAAAGAGGCGAAAGTATCAGTGAACCACTTTTTCATATCAGGTGATGCATCGACAGTGGCACGCATTCCTATTTGACTGGATGTATTCACAAAAATAATTTCATTGTTCTTCCCCGATGAGAAAGAGGGAATAATAACTCTGTCAAACGATGCAAGTGGAATGTCATCTTTTGAAATACTAACCAGCTTCTTCAGCACATCGTTGGAAAGTAATGTAGGAAAAATAAGCTCTACACTATTGTCTACGTCTATTAAGCTTTTAACATCATTTTCCATTGTGAAGGATTTAATTTTGATCCCAGAAACCAATTCATTATAGAAAGAATCAATTGTTTCTGAATAAAATGAAGTAAAATGTTGATTCCCTTTATGGTAAACGAGTTGATTCGGTTTCACCACATCGTTTATATTCACTTCTGCTACCCCCACTGGACTCGCTTCTGCAGGGGCTACTTCTTTCTCATAATCAGGTTCATACGTCCAGATTTGCCAAGTTAGAAACAAACTCGTCACAACGAGAACGTTCAACAAGACTGTTTTGACGTTCTCAACCTGCTTCTTCTTAATTCTCACTTGTTCTCGACCTCCCTTATTCTCTTATAAGGGAGAGTAAAGTAGATTGTTGTCCCTTGTCCCCATTTACTTTCTGCCCATACGTCACCATGATGGGCATGAATCATCTCTTTCGCAATCGCAAGTCCAAGTCCTGTGCCCCCGATTTGCCTCGAGCGAGCCTTATCAACTCGATAGAATCGATCGAAAATTTTGGAGAGGTTGTTTTTAGGAATTCCGACGCCCTCGTCACTAATACTAATACGGATTTTCTTACCGATCGTCCAGCATCTGGCGGTAATTGTCCCGCCATCTGGAGAATACTTAATGGCGTTGGAAAGAATGTTATCCAGCACCTGGGTCATTTTATCTTTATCGACTCTTGTATAAATAGCAACACGAGGAAGCTGCCTTACAATCTCAATATTCTCTCGTTTTGACATCTCAAATCGATCAAGTACATGATCAAACAACTCAACAAAATCGAGTTCAGTAAATTCCAAGCGTGTTTCTTTCTTATCCATTTTTGATAGCTGGAGGAGATCGTTCACTAATCGAATCATTCGCTCCGTCTCATTCTGTGCCACGCTTAAAAAACGAGGCGCAATTTCAGCATCCTGAAGAGCTCCATCCTGTAAGGCTTCCAGATAGCTTCTCATCGTTGTAAGAGGCGTTCGTAGCTCATGTGAAACATTCACCACAAACTCTCTCCGCTCTTGCTCTAGCTGCTCTTGTTCTGTAATATCATGCAGCACAGCAATCAATCCGTTAATAGGACCGTCCTCTTTATGGATGATGGAAAAGTTAACACGCATAATAAACGTCTGATGGTCATCACTTAAATCAAGAATCATCGAATCAGGACCATTATAAACATCATCCCACGTTTTCTCTTCTGAAAATTTAAGGATCTGATTTAATGACGTTCCAAGTACCGTTTCACGTGAAACGCTCATCATCTCTTCCGCTCGATCATTCATTAGTATAATCATACCTTCACGATCTGTTGCAATTACACCATCCGTCATGTAAGCAAGAACAGATGTCAGCTTACGTCTTTCACCTTCTGTAATAGCATTCGCTTCCTGAAGCCTTCTTGTTAAGTCATTAAAAGCAAGGGCAAGCTGGCCAATCTCATCCTCCCCGTAGACTTTAACTTTTCGTGTGAAATCTCCACGTGCCATAACAAGAGCCTGTTTTCTCATATCCGAGATTGGGCGTGTGATTGTACGTGAAATAATAATCCCAAGTAGGCCGGTTAGTACGAGGGCAATAAGCGCGGATTGCGCTAACAAACTATTTACATCATCCGCCTGTTGGAACACCTGCTTCATATTTCCTTGAATGTAAACCGCTCCAACTGTAGTGCCTCTTTCTCCAGTTATAGGAAAGCCATAAGCATAAAAGCGCTCTCCTTCACTATCGATTAAAATTTCTCCTTCATCTACGCCATTAAGAGCGCTATTCACATAATCATTCGTCGAGAGGGTTCCCTCGATACCTTCATCATTAAGTGTCCCGACAACCTGCCCCAATGAATTCACAACTTGAATTTGACGAATTTCATTTTGGCTAAAATTTTGTATCAAGTTATTAATCGTATTCTCCTCTTCATCACTCTTACTGTTTACCTGATTAGAAACGTTATCTGCAAGGAGTTCAGCCCGGTCTTGAATTGAACTAATGTAGTTACCCTGAAACTGGTCCTCAAGCTTGTCGTTAAAATAAACAGAGATAAACTGAATGGCGATCAGAATGAGAAGTACATAAACAATCGCAAACTTAAAATGGATAGACTTAAAAAAACCAACCTTCCCCATTTAAGCTTTACTGCTCCTGTTCCGGTTCACGCATGTAATAACCAACTCCGCGTCTTGTAATAATCCATGTCGGGTGGCTTGGATTGTCTTCCACTTTTTCGCGTAATCGACGTACCGTTACGTCTACTGTTCTAACATCACCAAAATAATCATAGCCCCATACAGTTTGAAGTAAATGTTCTCGTGTCATAACCTGACCGATATGCTTGGACAAATAATGAAGTAACTCAAATTCTCTATGAGTCAATTCGATCGATTCTTCTCGTTTTGTAACAAGATAAGCGTCTGGATGGATTGTCAAAGCCCCTACTTTAATTAAGGAATTTGTCGAAGTTTCTTTTTCCGGTTCCTGCTGACGACGACGTAAGTTCGCCTTCACGCGTGCAATAAGTTCACGTGTACTAAACGGTTTGGTCACATAGTCATCTGCCCCAAGCTCAAGCCCAAGTACTTTGTCAATTTCCGAATCCTTGGCCGTTAACATAATAATTGGCATCTCATATTTCTTACGGACTTCTCTACAGACTTCCATGCCATCACGCTGAGGTAGCATAATATCAAGAAGAATCATATCAGGATTCTCCTCTTCCACCTTCGCAATCGCTTCATCGCCATCGTAAGCGCAAACAACTGTAAAGCCTTCCTTCTCTAGATTAAACTGCAATATATCTGCAATTGGTTTTTCATCATCTACAACAAGAATTTTCTTGTCCATTATGAACGCTCCTTCTTTGATATGACAATATCAATTATCTATCGATATAAAACATGCATCATTTTGTCTATTTTATCATATTATGTAGGTTTTATTACGATCTTCCCTACAGCTCTTCCCCTAACTTCTATAAGAGAAACGCTACTCCCTGTTTCTTCCTCCAAATCGCAACAACTTCTTGCATATTGCATAAAAAGAAAACCTTCAGTTAGAACTGAAGGTTTATTTCTGTAAATAATCCATCGGGTTTTCCAAGTCACCATTTTTATATACCTCGAAATGAAGGTGAATACCTGTCGAATCTCCCGTTGTCCCCATGACTCCAATTTTATCACCTTTTTGAACTGTATCTCCAACAGAGACTGAAATAGATGCAAGGTGGGAGTATGTTGTTTTAATTCCATTCTTATGGTTAATGGTAATTTGGTTCCCATACCCACTTCTTCTTCCTGCAGCTGTTACCTTACCATTGTCGACTGTGCTAATTGTTTTATCAGTCACCCCGGCAATATCAATTCCTTTATGATAAGATCCCCAGCGCTCACCCTGCTTGCTTGTAATCGTACCTCCAACAGCTGGCCATTTAAACGATCCTGTTCCTTTAGAAGGGATGACCTTCGTCCCAACGGTCATCTCTTTCGCTATAGGGGCCTTAGTCTCTTCCTCGTCTACTATGTTTTTTTCAACGTCTTTCCCATTTTCACGCTTGATCTCATAAGTAACGGTTTTTTTTCCTTGTTCTCCCTTTTGCGTAACTTCTATTTCTCCTTTTAGCAGTGAATCACTTTTTTTCTTTTTTGTATCATAATCGACTTTTTTAACTTCATCTACTTGAATCGTTTCAAGCACTTTCACAAAGTCTTTCTGTTGTATGACCTGAAGTTGGTCACCTTTATGAATTTTCTCATCACTTGATAATTCATTTCGCTTCAATAGTTCTTTTTTATCCATCTTAAACTTATCAGCTACATCTTCAAGAGAGTCGTCATGCTTTACTTCATAATTCGTCTCTTTCTCAAAGCCATCTGAAAGCTTTGAAACACCTTCATCTGTTGTGATGATTTCATCTGGATTTAACTTAACCTTCTCAATCGAAAAAGGCTCGGAAAATGTAATAGCGTCAGCTGGATGAGGCTTCTCACCGTTCACCTGTACATTCTTACTTGTTCTCTCAATCTCACTTACTTTCTCATCAGAAAGGAATGATTTGGCGTAAAGCCATATTGCATCCTTTGCTTGCTTTTCATTAGCAAAAGTCCCAACGTTGTTACCATCAAACTCAAGCTTAAAACCTTCACCTACGAAGGAAATTTCATCATCTAGTTTTTCAAGCACCTCTTTATTATTGTAAGAAGGTTGGAAAAGTCTATCAGTTACTACCTCCACATCATTATCGACTGATAGATTGACACCGTCTACCTTTTGTTTACTCATTAATTCATCTATATTATTATTTAAGGTTTCTCTACTATCTACCGTTCCAATCTCTTCACCATCGATATAAACGTGATAGACAGGCTTCATTAAATTATAGACAGAAGCCCCAACTGGTTCGATCCAAAAAAGCATACTCACACTAGTGACAATGATTGAAAGTTGAAAGAAACGGCGGACTTTTATTTTACTCATAAGACTTCCTCCTGAAATAGCTGAAACTATCTTTTTTACTCACGATTCGCACTTTATCACAGAACGAAAGTCACATGGGTATAAGTACTCAACTTGTAATAGAAATGTAGTCTTTTCGTCATGATCGTGGCAAGTCATGGTAAGTAAATGGAAGGTTATTCATGAGTTTCCTTCAAAATTCACCACACCTTATTTATCATTAACATAGCCTATAAATAAAAAGCTCTGATAACAATCGGTTGATCAGGACTATTGGCTATCTACTCTAAATAAAAGGCTGTTTTCGCAGACATTGTTGCTATAAGAGTAGGGGTGATTTCCGCTCCAGGATGCTCGCTTTCCGCGGGGCGGGCGGTGAGCCTCCTCGGCGCGCGCCTGTGGGGTCTCACCTGTCCCGCTAATCCCGCAGGAGTCGAGCACCCTTCCGCTCCAATCACCTTTAAAGTGTGGATTTTATACAAAAACCCCTTCAAAAACTATAATCTTTTAGAAAAGAGCCAAATAAAAAAACGCATATCTCTCAAAGAGAGATATGCGATATATGTACGTTGTTAATTGAAAAATCATGGTGGCTCCGGACGGAATCGAACCGCCGACACGTGGATTTTCAGTCCACTGCTCTACCGACTGAGCTACAGAGCCATGTTGGTAATGAGTCTATCTATGTTGCTACCATTTAATAGATTAAATGGCGGTCTCGACGGGAATCGAACCCGCGATCTCCTGCGTGACAGGCAGGCATGTTAACCGCTACACCACGAGACCATGTTAAAAGTGTATTTTGCTCACTTACGTTAGAAAGTAGTTACATCTAGCTGTGAGTTTAGGTTGAGGTTGCCCCTAAAGGGACTCCTATTAAAATTTAACGAAGAAGATTATTCGACGTAGTTAAATTTTTTAAATTGGTTGCACCATTGGTACTACGAGTAAATTCTAACACTGAAGTAAATTCGACGCAGTCAGAATTTATAATTGGTTGCGGGGGCAGGATTTGAACCTGCGACCTTTGGGTTATGAGCCCAACGAGCTACCGAACTGCTCCACCCCGCGACGGTATGAATGAATCAATACTGTACATGATTCAATATGCTGTGCACTGTTTCTTCCTCTGCAAGATTATGCTCCGAGGCGTATCCGTCGAAACAACTCGATGTTGTTTCAATGATGTAACGCTCGTTGCTCCACCCCGCGACGATATGAATATTTACTCATCATCTTCTCTAGAAAGAAAATGGTGAGCCATGAAGGACTCGAACCTTCGACCCTCTGATTAAAAGTCAGATGCTCTACCAACTGAGCTAATGGCTCGTCTTATATGTCTTGTAACGACGACAAGATTTATCTTACCACTGGATTTCAGAAAAAGCAAGCATTGTTCAAAAGAAAATAAAAAACAGTTATGGAGTACAGAAACTTGATGTTAATTTACCCCTTTGCCTGTTTATTTACTCTCTCTTTCATCATTTCACGAATTTCTTGTTTTCGTCGATGGCGTTTAATGGCAAACCGATTGACTTCCTGGAAAATAAGAGAGGATTCTTTTTCAGTATTCAAATAAAATTTCACACCAAAAAAATGACTTGCTCTCGTATTCGGATCATTCGGGTCATTTGGCTTTCCCCAGACCACTTCACCTCTGATATGGAAGGGTTCATCGTTTAGTTTGATCGCGAATTCCATATCAGTATGCATCGGCGTTTCTAGGTCCACAGAAAACCCAAGACCTTCAAGGCCAATATCATGAATATAAATCTTATGATTATAGTCCAATTCGACTGGGGCATTTTTTTCTATTACTCGCATCCTTGCAGCAAGAGGAACGTCCAGCTGCTGGCGAAACACCTGTCTTTTATTACGACTCATACTCACACCTCATCAAAGCATCACTAATTCAATAGAACAAGTTTACCACAAATTATTTATTTCCGCAGAATTTTCCAACAGCAAATTAGTAAGAAAAGCGCAAGCGCCTTGTTTACCCGCCACAAGCTTAAGGCGATCCTCAATGTGGCATTTTTTGCCACGATGAGGCTTGGCTTAAGACCTCGAGCGGGTAGGCGCTAGAGCTAGACAAGCTGTATTTTATCTGTTTATCTGTTTAAAAATAGCCAGCAGTTTTAAACTGCTGGCTCAATTATTTAAGCGAAGACGCCACGAAGCATATTTGTTTGATTGCGGTCTGGACCTACTGAGAAAATCGACAATGGAATACCAGTAAGCTGCGACACACGTTCAATATAGTGACGAGCATTTGGAGGAAGTTCCCCTAAATTCTTAACACCAGTAATATCTTCTGTCCACCCTGGCATCTCTTCATAGACTGGCTCACATTCAGCCAGAACTTTAAGACTTGCAGGGAATTCTTCAATTACCTCACCTTTATACTTATAAGATGTACAAATTTTGAGAGTTTCAATACCCGTTAATACATCAATCGAATTAAGGGAAAGATCTGTAATTCCGCTTACGCGACGAGCATGTCGAACAACAACACTGTCAAACCAACCTACACGACGTGGGCGGCCAGTAGTTGTGCCATATTCATTACCAACTTCGCGAATCTGATCTCCAACTTCATCGTGAAGTTCTGTTGGAAACGGACCATCACCGACACGCGTCGTATAGGCTTTGGAAACGCCGACTACGTGGTTAATCTTACTTGGTCCTACTCCAGAACCGATTGTAACGCCACCTGCAATTGGATTGGACGAAGTAACAAAAGGATATGTTCCCTGATCAATATCAAGCATAACGCCCTGCGCACCTTCAAATAGAACGCGACGGCCGTCATCAATAGCATCGTTTAAAACAACAGAGGTGTCCACCACATACTTTGCGATTTGCTGTCCATACTCGAAGTATTCTTCAAGGATATCTTCCTTTTTAAATCCTTCTACCTCGTACATTTTCTCAAGAAGACGGTTTTTGTCTGCAAGGTTACGTTCAAGCTTCTCTTCAAAAACTTCACGATCAAGCAAATCACAAATACGAATACCGATTCTAGCAGCTTTATCCATATATGCAGGACCGATACCCTTTTTAGTTGTACCAATTTTGTTTGCACCTTTATATTCTTCTTCAACGATGTCTAATTTCAAATGGTAAGGCAGAATAACATGTGCACGATTGCTTATGCGCAGGTTATCTGTATTAACATTCCGCTCATGTAAATAGGATAGTTCCTCAAGAATAGCTTTCGGATCCACAACCATTCCGTTTCCAATCACACAAATTTTATCATCGTAGAAAATCCCCGATGGAATCAAGTGAAGCTTGTATTTTGTGTCATTGAATACAATTGTATGTCCTGCATTGTTTCCACCTTGATAACGAGCGACAACTTCTGCATTTTCCGAGAGGTAATCTGTAATCTTTCCTTTACCTTCATCGCCCCACTGTGTTCCTACCACAACTACTGATGGCATTTGAGCACCTCCAGATGCTTCACACCGAATGGTTCGGCGAAGCACGCTTCTTTTTTAAAAAACCCAGGCTAAGTGTATCAATTCGACACTTACAAGTCAACAAAACCGAACAATTATATACATTAATATATTTACGTTCGTTATTTAGGGAGAGTTCTAAAAAGAGTTATTCATTATTTTAGTGACAATCGAATCCTCTGCCTTCTCATTATGCTCATTAAAAAGAGCCTCAATTCGAGGCTCTTCCTACGCACCTGGCGGCATTTCACTTTCATCGTGACGCCTTTCCAGATTAACGAATTTATTATACTCTTTAACGAAAGCTAGCTCCACAGTACCTACTGGCCCGTTACGCTGTTTCGCAATGATAATTTCAATGATGTTTTTATTCTCTGATTCTTTGTCGTAATAATCATCTCGATACAAGAATGCGACGATATCAGCATCCTGCTCGATACTTCCTGATTCACGTATGTCGGACATCATCGGCCTTTTATCCTGTCTCGACTCAACTCCACGTGAGAGCTGTGATAGAGAGATCAGGGGTACTTCGAGCTCACGCGCAATTCCTTTTAAAGACCTCGATATTTCGGAAACTTCCTGTTGCCTGTTCTCTCCAGATCCATTTCCACGAATAAGCTGCATGTAGTCAATCAGAATCATGCCAAGACCTTTTTCCTGCTTCAATCGTCTGCACTTCGCACGAATATCACCAACACGAATTCCTGGCGTATCATCAATATAGATACCTGCATTCGAGAGACTTCCCATGGCCATCGTCAGCTTCTGCCAGTCGTCTCCGGTTAAACCACCTGTACGTAAACGCTGGGCATCAATGTTCCCTTCCGCACAGAGCATACGCATGACAAGCTGTTCAGCCCCCATCTCAAGGCTAAATATCGCTACATTCTCATCAGTCTTAGTGGCTACGTTCTGAGCGATGTTAAGCGCAAATGCTGTCTTACCAACTGATGGACGCGCAGCTACGATAATAAGGTCATTGCGCTGAAATCCAGCTGTCATTCGATCAAGTTCTGAAAATCCAGTCGGAATTCCTGTAATATCACCTGTACTGTTTTGTAGCGTTTCAATATTGTCATACGCTGTAACGAGTACATCCTTAATGGAAATAAACGCCCCTGTATTTTTCCGTTGCGATACTTCCATAATCGATTTCTCTGCCTCAGAGAGAAGGTTTTCGATTTCATTTTCTTTGGCATAACCGTCCGAAGCAATGTCGGTTGCTGCACGAATTAACCTTCTTAATATCGATTTTTCTTCAACAATTTTGGAATAGTACTCTACATTCGCAGCCGTTGGAACTGAATTAGCCAGATCACTTAGATAAGATACGCCACCAATTTCCTCCAGTAGCTTAAGATCCTGAAGTTCTGACGTAACCGTTACAAGATCGACAGGCTCTCCTTTCTCAGAGAGTTCGATCATAACAGAGAAGATCTTTTGGTGAGCAGCGCGATAAAAGTCCTCTGGCTGCAGTACTTCGGTTGCTGTTGTGAGCGCATCGATTTCTAAGAAGACAGCCCCGATTACTGCCTGTTCAGCTTCAATATTTTGAGGTGGCGTACGATCAGCAAATAAATCACTCATGTTGTTTTCCCCCTGAGCAGTTCGCTATTTTCCACCCGTGATTACCTATGATTGCTCTACCACATGTACTTTGACAGTAGCCGTTACATCATGGTGCAACTTAATGGGTACATTTGTGTAACCAAGGGAACGGATTGGTTCATCTAATTCGATTTTACGCTTATCCACTTTGATATCATGCTTTTTAAGCTCTTCAGCAATATTCTTACTTGTAATAGAGCCGAACAGACGACCGCCTTCACCTGATTTGGTCTGCAACTCCACTTCAAGGCTTTCAATTGTCTCTTTTAATGCTTTTGCTTCATCAAGCTCTTCCTGAGCTTTTTTGTCGTCGCTACGTTGTTTAGCCTTGAGCGTCTTCATATTTGCATTATTAGCTTCCACAGCAAGATTATTCTTTAACAGATGATTACGAGCATACCCATCTGCTACATTTTTCACTTCACCTTTTTTACCTTTACCTTTTACATCGTCTAAGAAAATTACTTTCATGATTCATCTTCTCCCCCTTCTAAATAGTCATCGATTGTTTCTTTAAGCAATCGTTCCGCTTCTTCAATCGATCCTGAATCAATTTGTGTTGCGGCGTTTGTTAAATGACCGCCACCGTTAAGGCCTTCCATAATGATCTGGACGTTCACTTCTCCTAGAGACCTTGCACTTATCGATATTTTACCATCTGTTCGCTTTGAAATAACGAAAGAAGCAATCACTCCGCTCATCGATAGGAGGGTATCTGCAGCTTGGGCAATCAGAACCTGATCATAGGTTTGATCTTTTTCACCGAGAGCAATGGCGATACCGTTGCGATAGATACGGGATTTTTCTATTATTTTTGCTCTGCGAATATACTGAGCTATGTCTTCACGTAGGAATTCTTGCACAAGAACTGTATCTGCACCATGCGCCCTTAAGTAAGATGCAGCATCAAACGTCCTGGATCCTGTTCTGAGCGTGAAGCTCTTCGTATCGACAATGATACCAGCCAAAAGAGCTGTCGCTTCCATAATGTCCATTTTAAGACGTTTAGGCTGATATTCAAAGAGTTCTGTCACGAGTTCAGCCGTTGAAGAAGCATAGGGCTCCATATAGACGAGAACAGGGTCCTCAATAAACTCTTCCCCACGTCTATGATGATCAATAACTACAACATGATCAAGTTTTTGTAAAAGTCGTTCTTCCATAACGAGAGAAGGTTTGTGAGTATCAACCACGACAAGAAGCGTGTTGGGGGTACAGCTCTCGAGTGCATCTTCAGGATCGATAAAACGAGCCCAAAGCTGTTCGTTCCCTTCAATCTCTTCAATTAGTCGTGAAACTCCGCTCGTTTTTTGGTTTTGATCGAAAACAATCGATCCTTCTTTACCATTCGCCTGAGCTACTTTCAATATCCCAATCGATGCACCGATAGAGTCCATATCAGGATTTTTGTGACCCATAATAATCACTTGATCACTATCTAATACAAGCTCACGTAACGCATGAGAAATAACGCGCGCTCTCACTCTCGTTCGTTTTTCAATCGGATTTGTTTTGCCGCCATAGAACTTCACTTTACCAGTTGTTTGCTTAATCGCAACCTGGTCGCCCCCACGGCCAAGAGCTAAATCCAGACTGGATTGAGCAAGTTGTCCAAGCTCTGTCAGCGTGCTGTGGCCGCTTCCTATCCCAATACTAAGCGTGATCGAAATATTCTCCTTGGAAGTCGCCTCACGAACCTCATCAAGAATAGAAAATTTATTTTTCTCAAGATCTTGAAGTATCTTTTGATTTAGGACAGCAAAGAACTTCTCTGAAGAACTTCGTTTCAGGAAAACACCCTGTTCATCAGCCCAGTTATTTAGAATAGACGTTACTGAACTATTTAAATTACTTCGCACCTGATCGCCTAGTCCCTGGGTTACTTCTTCATAGTTATCAAGGTAAATGATGCCAACAACTGTTTTTTCCTCATTATAAAGTCGTTGAATTTCTACCTTCTCACTTACGTCGAAGAAATAGAGTAGTCTTTCTTCCTGCTTAAAATACGTTTTGTACTTACGATCATTAATTGTTAATATTTCTTCGTTGGCTTCTGATTTAAGGAAGGGAATAATCTGCTCAGAGATGTCATTTAAAGAATGGCCAATCAACCGGTCTTTTTCAATCATGACTGGTAAATAAGGATTCGTCCATTCCACATGATATTCTTCATCGTACAGCAAAATTCCAATCGGCATCTCCATCAGCGCCTCGTCTCCTACTTTCTTAACCCGATGGGAAAGAGTAGAGACGTAATTTTTAAGAGCAAGTTGAAATTGAGACTCGGCTCGGACCGCCGTATAAACAAGAAGTGTCATAATCAACACGCTTCCAATTCCGAGTATCCAGTTGTAATAGGTGATAATGCCGATAAACAGGATGGAAATGACGAACAAGGCTACCACATGATAACCATGCCACCGTTTCGTTAAAAACTTTGGCATATTTTCAGCTCCTACCTATGATTTCATTCTCCTTCGCAATTCAAAACCAAGATCAATAATACCAATGATCACAACAATTGATGTTAGTGCGAAGCCAAGAAAAGTTAATAGTATTGGCACTACAATTGGCCAACCTCTTCGATGACTAAAAAAGTAAATAACAGCAAGGCCCTGCACGAAAATAAGAGCGTTTAGAATCGAATATACATTAATAGCTGCTACAAAAGCAATCGATCCTTCTTCTAATCCCACCATCATAAGAATGGTAACAACTAAATAATACCATAAAAAACTCTTCGGAAATGCCCATTCTCGGATTGGTTTAAATACAGGTGGTTTAAAGCCCCCTACTCTCTTTAAGATAGGAACTGAAATAAGTTGTGAGATAAGAGCAATCGCTACACCTAACAAAACAAGTGCAGTTGGAATAAGATAACGTATCATTCCCACTTGTTCTAACAACTGATCAAACTGATTACTTTGTTGACCAATCGCACTCGAAATTGATTCGGCTTGATTAATCGATTGAGTAAGCATATTTACTGCAAGATCAGCAGGGTTCTCACCAATTAATAAAATACTGAAGATAAAAACCAATACAAGACTAACAACATACGCCACGCTACTACTAATAAGTACTGCTAGCGCTGATTTACGTAGGTAATAGAAATACCCCGCAGTTAATCCACCCAAGCCAAATGTGAGCGAGGCCACGAGAGACGGAATACCCGCAATCAAAAATCCAAGAACAATCGTAACTCCCCACATTACAATTCCACTACCAACACCATTTCTAACAATCATTAGTATAAATGGAATAGGCAATGCCCAAAGCGTCAACGAACCAAGCAATGGTACATAAGTCGTAACCAAAAATAAAACAGCAAACACAGCCGCAAGCGCAGCCCCTTCAACTAACTGCTTAACAGTATGATTCTTCAATAGTCTTCTCCTTTTAGTAAAGCGGAAGCGGGCCTGCTTAAATCCGCAGGATGTTGGAGCCCAAGAGACTGAGACGCTTTTTGTCTCATTCGATTGGTGAAACAGAGGATTTGGCCGCGCAGCTGGATCAAGTAAAGCGGAGCGGGCCTGCTTAAATCCGCAGGATGTTGGAGCCCAAGAGACTGAGACGCTTTTTGTCTCATTCGATTGGGCGAAACAGCCTAAGGATTTGGCCCGCGCAGCTAGATCATGTAAAGCGGAAGTGGGCGATTAGGTCCGAAAAGCGCTGGAGGCCATTCATTTGAACACGGGCTTTGTGTTCGGATGAATGGCTGAAGCGACTCGAGGACCTGCCCACTGCAGCTGGATCATGTAAAGCGGAAGTGGCCGATTAGACCCGTCAGGCACTGGAGCCTTGCAAATTGAACACGGTTTTTGTGTTCGAGTTGCAAGGTGAAGTGACAGAGGGTCTGGCCACTGCAGCTGGATCAAGTAAAGCGGAGCGGGCCTGCTTAAATCCGCAGGATGTTGGAGCCCATGAGACTGAGACGCTTTTTGTCTCATTCGATTGGGCGAAACAGCCGAAGGATTTGGCCCGTGCAGCTGGATCGTGTAAAGCGGAAGTAGCCCATCACTTCCGCTCGCTTCCATACAACCCAAACAGCCAACGCTATCACGTATTTAACCGATTCTATAAACCAACTTTTATGAAATTCAAAAAACGGGTCGAAATCCCCTTACTACATTGTAAGAATTTCTGCCCGTTTCAGCAAATGTTTCATTAATTTGAATAGTAAGCATTAATAAAAGGCTGTTCCGAAAACAGCCAGATATGTACTACATAAGAGATAATGCCTTCTCTTTTGTGCTATCCATTTCTTCTAGAAGCCATTCAGCTAATTGCATAGATGCTTCAGTAGCATCTTCGCCCTCTGTTATGAGAAGAATTGAATCATTTTCTTTCACCGTAAGATTGAATGTAATCACACTCGATAAGTTCTTACCGTTAATACTATGGCCATGTCGATAAAGTGAGACGTGGCTGTTAAACGATTTAGCCTTTTTCACGAAAGCCATAAGAGAGTTCATACCAAGCTGGGCCGTCAGATTAATCGTTGATGTTTGAACATCCTTCATTATTGTGGTTCCTCCTTACAGTTATTCTGTAAGGTTTCTATACCCTCAGCAAGTAAGGTCGTAAACCACTTATCCTAAAATAAAAAATTCAAAGCGCCACATTTCAGAATAAACATGTAAAACGAAAGTGATCGAGTTGCAAGGTGAAGTGATCGAGAGACTGGTCACTGCAGCTGGATCAAGTAAAATAGAAAAAAGCAGCAGGACTGAATCCTACTGCTTTCTGCTTAGATTTACTCACCAAGTACGTATGGTAGTAAAGCCATTTGACGAGCGCGTTTAACCGCACGAGTCAATTGACGTTGGTATTTAGCACTAGTACCTGTTACACGACGTGGAAGAATTTTTCCACGCTCAGATACGAAACGCTTAAGAAGATCTGTATCTTTGTAGTCGATGTAAGTGATTTTGTTTACTGTGAAGAAACAAACCTTTTTACGACGACCTCTGCGTCCACCTGGTCTTGCCATGGGTAGTTACCTCCTTTGCATTTAAAATTCGTTCTCTGTTTTCACCGCTCGAAACAGAGAGTATTAGAACGGCAAGTCATCATCTGAAATGTCGATTGGCTTGCCATCGCTCGCAAACGGATCATCTCCAAAATTGGAGTGGTCACGGTTGTTATCGCGATTTTGGTTCTGATTCCCGTAACCGCCGGTTTCTCTGTTTTGGTTGCCGCCACCGTAGTTGCTACTGTTGCTGCTTCCGCCACCGCCCTGGTTAGAACCTTTAGGCTCGAGAAATTGGACGCTTTCAGCCATCACTTCTGTCACAAACACACGCTGTCCCTGGCTATTATCATAAGAGCGAGTCTGAACTCGTCCATCTACACCAGCAAGGCTGCCTTTTTTCAAGAAATTGGCTGCATTTTCTGCCTGTCTGCGCCATACAACAATGTTGATAAAATCAGCTTCGCGGTCTCCCTGCTGATTCGTAAACGGACGATTCACAGCAAGTGTGAAATTCGCGACCGCTACGCCACTAGGGGTATAACGCAATTCAGGGTCTTTTGTTAAACGTCCAACTAATACGACGCGATTCAGCATCAGAACCCCTCCTATTTATAGAACAATTACTTTTTAGCTTCTTCTAGGTTGATCGTCATGAAACGAAGAACATCGTCGTTGATTTTCATCAAACGGCTGAATTCATCAATCGCTTCAGTGTTACTGTTAATGTTAAGAAGCATGTAGATCCCGCTGTTGAAATTCTCGATTTCATAAGCAAGACGCTTCTTACCCATTTCTTTTGTTTCATTAATTTCCGCACCATTGTCAGTAAGGATGTTGTTAAAACGCTCAACAAGAGCTTTTTGTGCATCCTCTTCAATGTTTGGACGGATAATGTACATAATTTCGTAGTTACGCATTCCGTTCACCTCCTTTTGGTCTAACGGCTCTTAACTGGAATTAAGAGCAAGGAGTAAGTATACAAAGATAATTACTCACAGCTTTAGATTATACCAAATTAATTCTTTATTAGCAAGTCCACTTTATATCTTGGCTGTTTTCGTAGACAATGTTGCGATAAGAGTAGTGGTTGATTTCCGCTCCATGTGCTCGCTTTCCGCGGGGCGGGCGGTGAGCCTCCTCGGTGCGCTTAGGCGCGCCTGTGGGGTCTCACCTGTCCCGCTAATCCCGCAGGAGTCGAGCACCTTCCGCTCCAATCAACTATGATGGGTGGTTTCTTATTCAAAACCTCTTTCAGGTAAAACAATCTATTAGAAAAGAACCTATCTTAAACGTTAAAACGGAAATGGATTACGTCTCCGTCTTTTACAATGTACTCTTTACCTTCAAGACGTACTTTCCCTTTTTCCTTCGCAATAGCCATCGTACCAGCATCGACAAGCTCATCATAAGCAACAATCTCAGCCCGGATAAAACCACGTTCAAAGTCCGTATGAATGATTCCAGCTGCCTGAGGAGCTTTCATACCTAGACGGAATGTCCACGCGCGAACTTCTTGCTCACCCGCTGTGAAGTAGGTAGCTAGTCCAAGAAGATCATAGGAAGCGCGAATTAATTTATTCAATCCAGGTTCAGAGATACCGATATCTTCAAGGAATGCATCTTTTTCTTCGCCATCAAGTTCAGCTAATTCAGATTCAATCTTCGCACAAACGACAATTACTTCTGCACCTTCTTTTGCCGCATATTCACGGACCTTCGCAACATATTCGTTATCGGATGGATCAAGAAGATCATCTTCGTCAACGTTTGCTACGTAAAGAACAGGCTTTTTCGTTAACAGATGATAACCGTAAACAATTTTCTCTTCTTCTTCTGTTAGCTCTACACTTCGAGCAGGCTGTTCATCTTCGAATGCTTCCTTAAGCTTTGTGAGAACATTAAATTCAGCTAGCGCTTCTTTATCTTTTTGTTTCGCCATTTTTTGAACCCGTGCAATGCGCTTTTCGACTGATTCAAGATCAGCAAGGACAAGCTCAAGGTTAATCGTTTCGATATCAGAAATCGGATCAACTTTCCCAGAAACGTGAGTAATGTTTTCGTCATCAAAGCAGCGAACCACTTGAGAAATTGCATCTACTTGACGAATGTGAGAGAGAAACTTGTTTCCAAGACCTTCGCCTTTACTTGCACCTTTAACAATCCCAGCAATATCCGTAAATTCAAAAGCTGTTGGTACAGTTTTCTTTGGATTTACAAGCTCAGTAAGCTTCTGAAGACGCTCATCTGGAACCTCTACAATTCCGACGTTTGGATCGATTGTACAGAACGGGTAGTTAGCTGACTCCGCTCCTGCCTGTGTAATTGCGTTAAATAACGTTGACTTCCCAACATTTGGAAGTCCTACAATACCGGTAGTTAATGCCATCTCAGTCACTCCTTAAATTATCTGCCTCAAAAGGCGTTTTTTATCATAATAAAGATGGCTAAATGAGCCATTTATAGAATTTTTCTATCAACATGTTCAAGAAACACATACCTTTTCCAATTATAGAGATGCAGACGTAAAAAAACAAGCGCCCGCCTTTTTTAAGCAATGAAAAAGACCGCCATGAAAGGACGGTCAGGATTCAGCATGTTCAAGAACTTTTTTAAGTTTTTTAGAGAACTCTTTTCGAGGTAACATGACGCTATGATCGCACCCCAGGCATTTAATCCGGATATCCGCCCCCATCCGAATCACTTTCCACCGATTTTCACCACAAGGATGTGCTTTTTTCATCTCTACCACGTCATTTAAACCAAATTCTTTATCAGACACAAGCATTTCCCCCTTTATGCTTTTTCTTTCACTTCACCCTGCTCATCACGCTGGTACATGACGACACGTGGGAATGGGATTTCGATGCCGCTCTCATCCAATCGTTGCTTCACTGCTTTTCGAATTTCTCGTCCGATTACCCAGTGCTCCATCGGCTGTACTTCAGAGATGATACGAAGAACAACTTCAGATGGACCGAGATCCTGAACGCCAAGATATTCTGGTTTCACAATCATTGCATCGAATTTCTCATACAGTTCGTCCATTAATTCAATAATAACTTCTTCTGCCTCTTGAATTTGTTCTTCATACGCAATGCTAACATCGACAACTGCAATACTATTATGGATGGAATAGTTCGTCACTTGATTAATACTACCATTCGGTAATATATGTAGTTCTCCTGTCCAGCTTTTAATTTTCGTAACGCGCAAGCCAATTTCTTCAACAAATCCTTCAACGCCTGAGATACGTACATAATCGCCTACAGAAAATTGTTTTTCAAAGATGATAAAAAAGCCTGTAATAATATCACGAACTAGATTCTGTGCTCCGAAACCAACAGCAAGGCCAACGACCCCAGCCCCAGCAATCAACGTTCTAACATCGACACCAAACTCACTTAAAATCATAACAAGTGCAATAAAGTAAGTAACATAGGTTAAGATGTTCTCAATTAACCGGATAAGCGTAGCTTCTCTTCGTTCAGATAAACGAAGCGGACTTTTTAAACGGATAGCAAAAATCTGCCCGAGCGCTGATTTTGCTATCCGGAGAAAAATCCACGTCCCTATTAAGATAGCAATAATTTTAAGTCCGCCCGTCCAGAGCTCACGATTGGATAAATACTCGTAGGTGCTACTCCATAATGGCTCTAACCAATCCAATCATCATCCCTCCCAGTTTTTAGTGCTATGTTAACAAATCATACCTTTTTAGAACTGGGAAAATCAAGATTGATGCTAAAATATAAAGATTAAGCACACCGTAGAGAGGGTATAAAAAACCAACCAATGTTGAAAACCCAAAAGTAGTAAATGGGAGCATGATTGTGACAATTATGAGTGCAACCACCCATAGAGGAAGACCGAGAAAACCTCGAAATCTTGATGTGAGACCAAAGACTCCACTGACTGCTGTTGTATAAATAGCTGACCATAAAAGAACTGACATGATCAGAATCATATAGTAAGGGTAGTTTTTTAAAATCGCGAAAAGAGGAATTTCATAGAGCAGCAAATCATGAGAAACCTGTATCAACGATTGATTATATAGAAAAGATACTCCCCCGAGAATTAATCCGCTTCCAAGACTAGCGATCCATATCTCACCTTTATGCTTAATTTGATGCCCAACTGCTGAGAGAACGGCTACTAGCGGCAGTATGTTAAGTGCTGTAAATGTAAAAGCTGCTGGCCAATTCGACTGCTTCGTCCAATTAAAAAGCATGGCAGTTGGATTAGCATTAATAAATAGTGTCAGTACCGAAAGAAGTAAGAGAATAAGGAGAGGTAGAATCAATGCATTCATTGATAGCATGCCATTAATGTCCCAGAAGAAAAGGATAACGACTAGCACAGCAAGAATAATAATTCCTAACCAGTAAGGAAGCTTAACCACTTCCATAGTGGCTCCTCCACCAGCAAACATCACAATGGTTGTTGTAAATAAATACAAAATGATTAATACATCATAGATTCCCGTTAACTTTTTCCCTACCAGCTTTTCTAGAATAGGAATATAGTGCGTTGACTTCGTTTCGTAACTGATTTTCATAATCACATAACAACAAATCGAAAACATGATGGTAAATAAAATAATAGCCAGTACACTTTCATGACCAAAAAACTGCCATAGCTCCCTTCCTGATGCATAGCCTGCCCCGATCATCGTTCCTAATATGAGAAACAGCCATTTCATCCCACCGCTCCACATGGCATTCCCTCCTTGGCCTACTCGTTATACGATTGAAGTGAAATACATCGCGAAAATTATCTTGCTTTATGTATAGATCACATCAGAAATCCGTATACTGTTACTACTATTACAAAGGAGAGAATCCTATGAATCTTCGAGACAAGTTTTTTCAAAAAAAGCATGCTGCGTATCGAATCCATCATGAGGATGATCTTGCTATAAAAACACTTAGTGAGAGGATTTCCATTCTGTTACCTGCACGAAGATCAGATTCAATTGTGATTGTTTGTATCGGCACCGATCGCTCAACAGGAGATGCTCTTGGTCCTCTCGTAGGAACAAAATTAAAACAGCTACAACCGAGAGCTACGGTATATGGTACGCTCGAGTCACCCGTGCATGCCGTAAATTTAAATGAGGTCATGGCATCGATCGAGCAACAACACACCAATCCGTTTATTATCGGAATCGATGCTTGTCTCGGTCGTCTTCACTCAGTTGGGATTATTACAGCCGGTGAGGGGCCAGTTAAACCTGGCGCTGGGGTAAAAAAAGAACTTCCTGAGGTAGGCAATATTCACTTAACTGGGATAGTGAATGTGAGTGGCTTTATGGAATATTTTGTTTTACAGAACACGAGGCTAAACCTTGTCATGAATATGGCTGATGTGATGGCAAAAAGTCTCCACCATTCTATCGAATCGTATGGGATAGACGTCCAAAGAGAAAAAACAAGAGCATCTAATTGGGGCGATGATCTCCTTCAACTCCCATAAAAAACAATAGCCTCCATTGCTGTTAATTCAACAGAAATGGAGACTTTTTCATTTCATGCTCTATAAAACGGAGGGAGCTAGATAGACACATGTGACGAGTAGTGCCGCTACTAATAAAGCTGGAAGAAAATTTGCCACTCTAATCTTTATGATACCAAGCAAATTAAGTCCGATAGCAAAAATCATAATGCCACCTGCTGAAGTGACCTCTGCAATAAAAGCATCAAGAAGAGAGTGCGGAACAATTTGATTGATTTGAGAGGCAAATAATGCGATTAACCCTTGATAAATCATGACAGGTATAGCTGAAAATAAAACCCCATATCCTAATGTTGCAGTAAACATAATGGCTGTGAATCCATCAATGAGTGACTTGGTAAAAAGGATGGAATGGTCATTTCGGAGGCCACTATCCAATGCACCCAAAATAGCCATTGCGCCTACTACATATACGAGTGTAGCTGTTACAAAAGCCTGAGCCACACTTCCACCTGATGTAGCCCCTGTCTTTCTTTCAATCCAATTGCCAAGCTTCCCGAGTTTTCCTTCAAGATCCCAATATTCGCCTACCATTCCTCCAAGTACAAGACTTCCAATAACAATGAGGAATTGTTCACTCTTCATTGCCATTTGAAGCCCAATAACGGCAACGACAAGTGCTAATCCCTGCATGATCGTGGTTTTCATTCGTTCCGGGATTCTACTACTAATCGTCCCAATTAAGGTACCAATAATGATAGCCACACCATTTACAACCGTACCTAAAAACACCATGTTACCTCTCCTCAGTCAAAGTACCCTTCAACGATTTCCTCGATTGCGTGTACCACTTTACGGATCTCATCTTCCGTATTGTAAGGTCCTACGCTAATTCTTACTGCCCCGTAACCGCTTGTTCCAATTGTTTCATGTCCAAGTGGCGTACAATGTAGACCAGCCCGAACTGCAATATCATAATGTTGATCAAGAATAATCGCAATTTCTTGAGGATCGATACCCTCTATTACAAATGGTACGACTCCTAGTCGCTCATTCTTAGGGCCATATATTTGAACATAATCAATTCTTTTCAATCCATTTATTAGAAGCTCAGTTAAGTGACACTCATGTTTCCTTATTTTATCCAGCCCCATCTTTTTAACCGCATTTAGACCTGCTAGTAACCCTGCAATGCCAGGCGTGTTTAATGTTCCACTTTCCAGTTTCTCAGGCAGCGCCTCAGGCTGATCGATCAACTCCGAATGACTGCCTGTACCACCATGTTGAAGAGGCATTAGCTTCACCTTTTTCCCAACCATCAGTACACCAGTTCCCTGGGGACCAAGTAAGCCCTTGTGTCCAGGAAATGCAAGCAAATCGATGCGCATTTCTTCCATATGAATTGGCAGAATACCTGCAGTTTGTGCGGCATCAACAAGAAATACGATATCTTTATCGCGGATGATTTCGCCAATCTGCTCAATCGGTAGGATTTTACCTGTTAAATTCGAGCCGTGAGATACGACAATCATTTTTGTATTTGATTTAATACAATTCCGAAATGCCTCTATATCAAACATTTCAGTCTCACCCGTATTTACATAATCGATTTCAATTCCGCATTCTCGCCTCATATGCTCTAGTGGACGACGTACAGAGTTGTGTTCATAAGAGGTGGTAAGAACATGATCCCCTGCTTCAAACGGATAGCCTTTAATAGCCTGGTTCAATGCTCCCGTTGTATTCGCAGTGAAGCAAACCCTATCTGCGTACTCAAATCCAAAAAACGCAGCTAGCTGATCCCTAGCACGAGTAATCACACCATCAGCTCGTTTAGCTAACGCATGACCTCCTCTTCCTGGATTTGCAGCGTATTCCATCATTACTTCAGTCATAGCTTCTACAACTTCTGGTGGCTTAGGAAAAGATGTTGCTGCCTGATCAAGATATATCATGTGAACACCCCATTTAATTCGAATAAAATTACCGCTTATCTATCATAAAAGCATAAACTGAAGAATCAGTTTATGCTTTTATGATTTACCTTCTTTTTCTAGCACTTCAAGGATACGATCCAGATCCTCTTCAGAGAAAAATTCAATTTCTATTTTACCTTTTTTCTTAGATCTCTTTATCGAAACAGATGTGCCAAATCGCTCACGAAGATTGTTTTCCTTTTCTTTTAGATAAGGATCAGGCTTATCAACCTTCTTTGTTTCACGTGAAACATTCTGATTCAACTGTGTAATTAAATTCTCCAATTGCCTAACGTTCAACTTTTCTTTCAACACACGTTCAGCAAGTGATTTTCTACCTTCTTTCTTCTTCAAACCAAGAATGGCCCGGCCATGTCCCATCGATAGCTTACCTTCTGATATGTATTCCTGTACCTCAGCAGGTAGCTGAAGAAGACGAAGAAAGTTTGCAAGATGTGGTCTACTCTTGCCAAGTCGCTTCGATAATTCTTCCTGAGTGACATCCGTTTCTTTCATAAGTTTCTGATACGCTAGCGCCTCTTCAATCGGATTTAAATTCTCTCGTTGCAGATTCTCGATCAGCGCAATTTCCATCATTTTTCGTTCTGTTAAATCTTTCACAACGGCAGGTACTGTTTTGAGCCCTGCATTTAAAGAAGCTCGGTATCGTCTCTCACCCACTACAATTTCATAGCCTTTAATGCTTTGTCTTACTATTAATGGCTGTAGAACACCGAATGTCTTAATTGACTCACTTAACTCTTCAATCGCTTCAGGACTGAAATTCTTTCTTGGCTGATAAGGATTGGGACGCAGTTCGTTAATGGGAATTTCTTTCACCATTTCGTCCTCATTTTGAGAAGGAAAAAACGCATTTATTCCCTTTCCCAATCTACGATTTGCCATTGCCCAACACTTCCTTTGCAAGTTCTAAATATACTTCGGCTCCTCGAGATTTTGGATCATATACAATAATTGGTTTCCCATGACTTGGCGCCTCACTCAAACGCACGTTTCTTGGTATAATCGCTCGGTATACTTTCTCTTGAAAATATTTTTTCACTTCCTCAATCACTTGGATGCCCAGATTCGTTCTAGCATCAAGCATTGTTAAAAGCACTCCCTCAATTTTTAAATCCGTGTTGAGATGCTTTTGAACAAGGCGGACCGTATTGAGTAATTGACTTAATCCTTCGAGCGCATAATATTCGCACTGCACTGGAATAAGCACTGCATTAGCAGCAGTGAGAGAGTTGATTGTTAACAGCCCCAGTGATGGCGGACAATCTATTATAATATAATCATAGTTTTTTTCAACTTTCATAAGTGCTCTTTTTAATCTTACTTCCCGGGAAATGGTCGGAACAAGTTCAATTTCCGCTCCAGCAAGCTGGATGGTTGAAGGAATAACATAAAGGTTCTCTACAATCGTCTGCTGAATAATTTCTTCAGGTTCCATATCATCCACCAGAATATTGTAGACACAGTGCTCTATATTCCCTTTTTCAATCCCAACACCACTTGTCGCATTCCCCTGCGGGTCAATATCAACAAGTAAAACCCTTTTTCCAAGATAAGCGAGACATGCACTCACATTTACAGAAGTCGTCGTCTTGCCAACTCCACCTTTTTGATTTGCTACAGCAATAATATTCGCCAAGATGCCACCCACTCTCTCTTACACCCATTCTTTCTCTCATTTTATCATGTTTGAAATTAATTGGACGTTCTTTTATAGAATTATCCGTCTTCTTCAAAATGGAAGGTGATATCCATTTAACCTCTGCTTTTATTCTCATAAAAAAACTCATCCAACTTGGATGAGTTTACTTCTTTTTGGGGATACGGATGGTGAATTGATAATATTCATCATGATCCTCTTCGTCTGTATCAATCATCAATCCGGTTTCGGTTACCATATCGAGAGACTGACGAATTGTATTCACAGCCAAACGCATATCCTTACTAACTGATTTCTTTCTTGGTTTCGGTTTCGGAACTGTACCTTCTAGCATACGAACGACACGTTCTTCTGTCTGCTTAACGTTCCACTGTTTTTCCAACACTTCATCGAGAACCTTTAACTGATTCTCGGGATTCTTTAGTGGAATCAAAGCCCTAGCGTGCCTCTCAGTTATTTTCTTCTGAAGAAGCGCCTGTTGAACAGCTTCTGGTAGCTTCAACAATCTTAACTTATTCGCAATTGTTGATTGTCCTTTGCCTAGTCGCTGAGCGAGGCTTTCCTGAGTTAAATCATGAAGTTCAATAAGCTGGGCATAAGCCATTGCTTCTTCAACAGCAGTTAGTTCCTCCCGCTGAAGGTTTTCTATGAGAGCAATCGATGCCGTCTGGGAATCATTAAATTCCTTAATAATTGCAGGGATTCGCTCCCAACCTAGCTTTTTCACTGCTCTCCAGCGTCTTTCCCCGGCAATAATTTCATACTTTCCTTCACGTTCTCTAACCACGATCGGTTGAATAACTCCATGGGTCTTTATGGTCTGAGATAGTTCAGCAATTCTCTCATCTATAAAAATTGTTCGAGGCTGGAAACGGTTCGGGATAATATCCTCAACAAGAAGCTGTTTCACTTCTTCTTGCTCTGCTTCCATCGTCTCGCTTTTTTCATCGTTCAAACCGAAAAGACGTGAAAACGTATGCTTCATCGCCTAACACCACCTTTAATCGACTCCTTAACTGATTCGCTGCTTGAAAACCGAATTCCTTCCGTCGCCGCAGCGTTTCATGTGAAACACTTTCCCGTTCAAATGCAGTCCAACTTCATTATAAAGGATTTTTATTTGGCGTGCCTGGCTTTCTTGGATATTTTTTTGGAGTAGATTTAATTTTTTTAATCGTTACGATATTACGCTCACTTTTTTCGCCTGGTAATGTAAGCGTGTCTCGTTTAATCACTTCTCCACCAAGAAGCTTAATAGCTTGCTTTCCTGTATCAAGCTCATCCTCGACATTGGGGCCTTTTAACGCTACAAAATAGCCATTGGTTTTGACGAGAGGTAGACACAATTCACCAAGTACAGATAGCCGAGCAACAGCTCTTGCTGTGACGACATCGTACGTTTCGCGATGATCCTTGTTTTTACCAAATAATTCTGCACGATCATGGTAAAAGGATACATTTGACAAATTAAGTTTCGAAGATAAGTGCTCCAAAAAACCGATTCGTTTGTTAAGTGAATCGACAATGGTGATTTTTAAATGAGGGAAACAAATTTTAATAGGTAGACTCGGGAATCCTGCTCCTGCTCCCACATCGCAAATATGATAATCAGAAGAGAAATCAAATGAGAACGCGGCCATAATCGAGTCAAAGAAGTGTTTCTCATATACTTCTTCTTTCTCAGTAATAGCCGTCAGGTTCATCTTCTCGTTCCATTCAACTAGAATTTCATAGTATGTTTGAAATTGTTGAAGCTGCTCAGGAGAAAGGTTTATCCCTTTCTCCTCTAACAACTCCTGAAACTGTTGCTCGTTCATAGACCCTCCACTTGTACATTATTTTGCAATTTTAGCGATCTTACCTTGTTCAATATAAACAAGTAAAATGGAAACATCAGCTGGATTAACACCTGAAACACGCGAAGCCTGGCCGATTGAAAGTGGGCGAACTTCATCTAGCTTTTGCTTCGCTTCAGTTGCTAGTCCGCCAATCGCATAATAATCAATGCCATCAGGGATTTTCTTTTCATCCATTTTTTTCATGCGCTCAACTTGTTGAAGACTTTTGTTAATATAGCCACTGTATTTAATTTGAATTTCAACCTGCTCTGCAACGTCTTCTGGTAGTTCAAAGTCTGCTGGGGCAAGTTGATGGATCTCGTTATACGTCACTTCCGGCCTTTTCAATAAATTAGCTGCATGCATCGCTTCTTTCAATTCCGTACTCTTCTCTGGAAGAACAGCATTTACCTGTTCACTCGGTTTAATGACAATTTTCTCAAGACGTTTCATTTCTTGTTCGATCATTTCTTTCTTAGCAAGAAAACGTTCGTAACGTTCTTTCGGAATCATGCCGATCTCAAAGCCGAGTTCCGTTAGTCTTAGGTCTGCATTATCATGACGAAGGAGAAGACGGTATTCTGCACGTGATGTTAATAGACGGTAGGGCTCATTCGTTCCTTTTGTTACTAAGTCATCAATCATAACGCCAATGTACCCTTGAGAGCGATCGAGAATGACAGCTTCACGCTCCTGCGCATTCCTTGCTGCGTTAATACCAGACATAATTCCCTGTCCTGCAGCTTCTTCATAACCTGAAGTACCGTTTAACTGTCCTGCAGTGAAGAGATTTTTCACCGTTTTCGTTTCAAGTGATGGCCACAATTGAGTAGGCACTACGACATCATATTCAATCGCATAACCTGCACGCATCATTTCAACATTCTCAAGACCAGGCACGGTTTTAAGGATTTGCTGCTGCAAATCTTCAGGAAGGCTAGTTGAAAGGCCCTGCACATAAACTTCCTTCGTATTGCGTCCTTCTGGTTCAAGGAAGATCTGATGACGCGGCTTATCATTAAAGCGAACGATTTTATCTTCAATCGATGGGCAATAACGTGGGCCTGTCCCTTCGATCATACCTGAATACATCGGCGATCGATGCAGGTTATCATTGATGAGCTTATGCGTTGCTTCACCTGTGTAGGTTAACCAACATGGAAGCTGATCTGTAATGAATTCTGTTGTTTCATATGAAAAAGCACGTGGCTTTTCGTCACCAGGTTGAATTTCTGTTTTGCTATAATCAATGGACCTATTATTTACGCGTGGCGGTGTCCCTGTTTTAAAGCGCACCATTTCGAAGCCTAGCTCCTCCAAATGATGGGACAGGTTAACAGAAGGTTGCATGTTATTTGGTCCACTTTCATACGAAAGATCACCAATGATCACACGTCCGCGCATGAACGTACCCGTTGTTAGAACAACAGATTTCGCTTCGTACTCTGCACCGGTTTTCGTAATAACCCCTCTGCATACACCATCTTCCACAATTAGTTTCTCAACCATTCCCTGCAGGAGGGTGAGGTTATCTTGTTCTTCGATGGTCTTTTTCATTTCACTTTGATACAGCACTTTATCTGCCTGTGCACGCAGTGCGCGTACAGCAGGGCCTTTACCTGTGTTTAACATACGCATTTGAATATGCGTTTTATCAATATTTCGTCCCATCTCTCCACCAAGTGCATCGATTTCCCGCACAACAATTCCTTTTGCAGGGCCTCCCACACTTGGATTACATGGCATAAATGCAACAGAGTCCAGGTTAAGTGTAAGCATGAGTGTTTTTGCACCCATTCTTGCTGAAGCAAGACCTGCTTCTACACCGGCGTGACCTGCTCCGACAACAATAACATCATAAGAATCGGCTTTGTAACCCATTGCCGTATTCCTCCCTTAATCTTCTTATTTCCCAAGACAAAACTGTGAAAACAACTGATCAATGAGACTCTCAGAAACAGTATCACCAATAATTTCTCCAAGAATCTCCCACGTGCGTGTAATATCAATTTGGACCATATCCACTGGCATACCAGCTTCTATAGCACTTAGAGCATCTTCAAGCGTCTTACGAGACTGTTCAAGAAGCGCAATATGTCTTGAATTCGATACATATGTTAAATCCTGGGACTCAACTTCTCCTGCAAAGAATAGCTCTGAAATAGACTTTTCGAGCTCATCAACACCTTGTTCATGTTTCAGTGATGTTGTAATCATCGGATGCTCTTCTGCTAGTTCTTTCACTCGAGATAAGTCCAGTTTCTCCTCAAGATCCGTTTTATTTATGATGACAATAACATCCATACCTTCAACTGCTTTAAAAAGCTTTTCATCCTCAACTGTTAATTCATCGTTATAGTTTAAAACGAGCAAAATAAGGTCTGCTTGTTTTAGACGCTCACGAGACCGTTCAACACCAATGCGCTCAACTAGATCTTCAGTTTCTCGAATCCCTGCTGTATCAACAAGTCTGAGTGGCACGCCCCTCACATTAACATACTCTTCAATAACATCCCTTGTTGTACCTGGCACATCGGTTACGATCGCTTTATTTTCATGTACAAGACTATTTAACAGAGAAGATTTCCCAACGTTAGGTCGCCCAATGATTACTGTAGAAAGACCTTCGCGAAGAATCTTCCCTTGTCTAGCGGTAATGAGAATGCTCTTTATTTCTTCCTCTACTTCTTTAAGTTGATTCGTCAAAAGATCCTGGGTCATTTCTTCTGCATCATACTCAGGATAATCAATGTTGACCTCAACATGAGCAACGGTTTCTAACAATTGTTGTCTAAGCTTAGCAATAAGCGTCGATAAACGACCTTCCATTTGGTTTAATGCTACATTCATTGCACGATCGGTTTTAGCACGAATTAAATCAATGACAGCCTCTGCCTGTGAGAGATCGATTCGACCGTTCAAGAATGCTCGCTTTGTGAACTCTCCCGGTTCGGCGAGACGAGCGCCACTCCTTAACACAAGTTCAAGAACTCGGTTAACAGAAACAAGGCCACCGTGACAGTTGATTTCCACAATATCTTCCCTAGTAAAAGTTCTTGGACCATTCATGATTGATACCATTACTTCTTCAGCTACCTGCTTAGTATCGGGGTCAATAAGATGTCCATAATGAATCGTGTGAGAATCGACTGAAGCAAGGGATTGTTTTCCTTTATACAATCGATCAGCAATCGCTACCGCTTCTGTACCGCTAAGACGGACAATCGCAATCGCTCCTTCTCCCATTGGAGTTGATATCGCTGCAATTGTTTCATATTCCACTACTATTCACCTCTCTTATCCACACTAGTTGATTTCTCTATTATCAGTTCTTATATAATGAATGCTAGTATCAGTTTAACCAATTATCCACAGTGGATAACTTCCGAGTGCAAAGCCACAGACTAATCCACAATACCTTTTAGTGTAACCCATTTTAATAAAAAAAGAAATAAGTACGCTTTACGTGAATATCCCTCTTTGAACAGGAAGAAGAGGGATCTCAAAAAAGAAAAAAGATATGAACTTTTCCTAAAAAAAACCTCCGAGCAGCTGCCCGGAGGTTTAACGTTATTTAATGCGAGGAACAATAACCACACGGCGATGCGGGTCATTTCCGTCAGAGTGAGTTGAAATCCCCTTCTTATCTTTAAGATAAAGATGGATTACTTTTCGTTCAAGCGACGGCATCGGTTCTAACTGTACTTCCTTTTTCGTAACCATCGCTTTGTCTGCCAGACGATCTGCTAACTTCTTTAGCGTATCTTCACGTCTTTCACGGTAGTTCTCTGCATCAAGAACTACTCTGACAAATCGGTCAGAAAAACGGTTCGCGGCAAGATTCGTCAAATATTGCAGTGAATTAAGAGTTTGTCCACGTTTCCCGATCAGTATCGCAATTTTTTCGCCAGAAAGGGTAAAATAAAGATCTCGATCTTCTCTTTTACTCTCAATCTTCGCTTCAACTCCCATGTTGCTTATGACTTTTGCTAAAAAAGCCGCTGTTTGCTCCATGATGTCAGGCTTCTCAATTACTTTGATGCGGGCGGGCTTTCCTCCAAAACCTAAAAATCCTTTCTTAGGCTCTTCCATTACTTCAATATCAACTTTCTCTTGAACAGTCTCGAGTTGACGAAGCGCATCTTCGACGGCTTCTTCAATCGTTTTCCCCGTTACCGTGACGCTTCTCACTTTTTCGATCCCCCCGTATTCGTATCCGCGGTCTTAATTTTAGGTTTCGTAATAAAGTAAGCTTGGAAAATCATGAAAATGTTACCGACTACCCAATACAATGCAAGGGCTGCCGGGAAGTTAATAGCAAAAACAACGATCATCACGGGCATGACGTATAGTAGCATTTTCATTTGAGGCTGAACGGCCCCATTACTGCCCATCATGATTTTTTGCTGAATAAATGTTGTGATACCAGCAGTTACCGCCAGAATAATATCAGGATCACCCAGGCTAAACCACAAAAAGCTATGCGTCTTAATCGCTTCTGTACGCATAATGGAATGATAGAAACCAAGTAGAATTGGCATTTGAACTAAGATAGGTAAACAACCAGCAAGAGGATTCACCCCATTTTGTTGAAAGAGCTGCATCGTTTCCTGTTGAAGCTGCTGCTGCGTCTTTTGGTCTTTACTGCTGTATTTTTCTTTAAGTTTCTTCATTTCTGGCTGTAATTCCTGCATCGCTTTTGAACTTCTCGTTTGTTTAATCATTAACGGAAGTAACAGCAGACGAATTAAGATCGTTACAATAATAATAGCCAATCCATAATTTCCTTCTCCTGTTAGGTCAGCGAAAAATGTTAAGACCATAGAAAGTGGATATACGATATATTGGCTCCAGAATCCTGTGCTTTCTGCATTGATCGGTTCGTTCACGTTACATCCTGAAAGGACTGCAACGAGACCAATCAATAGAAATGCGAGGGTTACTTTTTTCCTCACGCTTCATCCTCCTTGCAATCATATCTCGACAATCATTTATGTAAGTAAAAGCGATGCCTTTATTTCTTTTTATCCGGAACTGGATCAAATCCTCCCGGATGAAATGGATGGCACTTCGAAATTCTTCTAACCGTCAACCACGAACCTCTAAAAAATCCATGTTTCTGATAAGACTCAAAACTGTAATGTGAACAGGAAGGGTAAAAACGACACGAAGGAGGGGTCAATGGAGAAATGAACTTCTGGTAGACGCGGATTAGCATCATGGCCAGTTTTTTCATTTAACATCCCTTCCTTTTCTCGCGTGTTTTACGCCCTTTAATACACGAGCACGATTAAGCACATGTATTAAACTGCTCTTCACATCTTCAAAACTCATATCAGAAGCAGGCTTTCGAGCAATTACGACAAAATCATAAGGATACTTGATTTGATCGGATAACTGGTGAAATGACTCACGAACGAGTCGTTTCACACGATTTCTCGTTACAGCATTTCCGATTCGTTTACTCACCGAAAGACCGAGTCGAAATTGAGGTTGATCATTTCGCTTTAAAACATACACAACAAATTGTCTGTTTGCAGTTGAGTTTCCATTTTTAAATACATTCTGGAACTCAGAATTCTTTTTAATCCGGTAGTTGCTATTCAATCCGCACACTCCCAGTGTTACTTGGATAAGCACATTATAAACCTTATCTTAAAAAAAGACCACTGATTATCAGTGGTCTATGCAGACAATACTTTTCTACCTTTACGGCGACGACGAGCGAGAACTTTACGTCCGTTAGCTGAGCTCATACGTGCACGGAAACCGTGAACTTTTTTACGTTTACGTGTGTTTGGTTGAAACGTTCTTTTCATTCTATTACACCTCCCTGAGGATAAACTGTAGAAAGACAGTCCAAGTAATTATAAGAAAGATAGTAGGTAATTGTCAAGTTCAACTAAAAATTCACTTTCTAATCGTTAAAGATCGGACTTCATTTTCTTTGGTAAGGCTTTTTCAATATAGATTCACTTAACGAACTATTGATGAACGAAATTTCTACAAAAAAACCGTGTGGATAACTTTTTTCGACACTTTTCAGTTATTCACATTACTTATCGACAGGTTCTACACAAAATCTAGTGCTGTGGACAGATCAAATCCACAAGATATGCGCTCTGTGGATAACTTACTGAAAAGCATTGCAAACAAGCTATTCTTTTGTTATGATATTTGTGTTTTAACTCGTGAATAAGATAAGACGTGTTTCCAGAAGTCCACAGACTGTGGATAAATATGTGGACAGTTATTCAGAGGTGTTTATCCTTATGTCCACAACCTTGTGAACTCAGTCGATAATTCGACTTTCTTCTATATTATATGATTCACTTCGCTATTGTGGATAGTATATTTATTCGTGAATATTCAAATGATTGTACAAAGGTTGTACGTTGGCATATTAGGCGACTCTCGTCAGCGGTTACAGCCTGTTTTTATTTTGGAAACAAAGGAGGGACTTCGTTGGACAACATCACGGATCTCTGGCAGCAGGCATTATCAGAAATCGAAAAAAAACTAAGCAAACCAAGTTTTGAAACTTGGCTAAAGTCCACTTCTGCAAACAGAATGGAAGGCGACACCATTATCATAACTGCTCCCAACGAGTTTGCTAGAGACTGGCTCGAGTCTAGATATTCTAGTTTAATCACAGAAACGCTTCTTGAATTGACAGGAAGTGAGCTAAAAGCAAAATTCATTATTCCGCAAAATCAGTCCGATGCTGATCTGGATTTAGAACAATCTATGAAGAAGAAACCAAAAGCTAATCCAGCTCAAGAAGAACATCCTCAAAGCGTGCTTAATTCAAAATATACGTTTGATACGTTTGTTATCGGTTCGGGAAACCGTTTCGCACATGCAGCTTCATTAGCCGTAGCAGAAGCGCCAGCGAAAGCGTACAATCCGTTATTTATATATGGTGGAGTTGGACTCGGAAAAACTCACTTGATGCATGCGATCGGCCACTACGTTATCGAACATAACCCTAATGCTAAAGTGGTTTATCTATCATCCGAAAAATTCACGAATGAGTTTATCAACTCCATTCGTGACAATAAAACCGTCAATTTTCGCAACAAGTATCGGAATGTAGACGTGCTATTGATCGATGATATTCAATTTCTTGCAGGAAAAGAACAAACACAAGAGGAATTTTTCCATACATTTAATGCCCTTCATGAAGAAAGCAAGCAAATTGTTATTTCAAGTGACAGACCGCCGAAGGAGATTCCAACCTTAGAAGACCGCCTTCGCTCACGGTTCGAGTGGGGGTTAATAACTGATATTACGCCTCCCGATCTCGAGACAAGGATTGCGATTCTCCGCAAAAAGGCTAAAGCAGAAGGGCTGGATATTCCTAATGAAGTGATGCTCTATATTGCGAATCAGATAGATACGAATATTCGTGAGCTTGAGGGTGCATTGATAAGAGTTGTTGCTTACTCTTCCTTAATCAATCAGGATATGAATGCTGATCTTGCGGCCGAAGCATTAAAGAATATCATTCCTTCTTCGAAACCAAGAGTGATTACCATCCATGACATTCAAACAGTGATCGGTGATCAATTTTCGGTGAAGCTTGAGGATTTTGCTGCTAAGAAAAGGACAAAATCTGTGGCTTTTCCTCGCCAGATTGCAATGTACTTATCAAGAGAGCTGACAGATTTTTCACTTCCTAAGATTGGAGAAGAATTCGGAGGCAGAGATCATACGACAGTTATCCATGCTCATGAGAAGATCTCTAAATTAGTGGATTCTGATCAAGGATTTCAAAAGAAATTACAAGATATTGTGGAGCAACTTAAAAACGGCTAAACATCTTTTGTGTGGATATTAGTGAATAGTGTGTGTACAATTGTTAATAGTTACTAACACCCTATCCACAGGTGGATAACTTTAGCATCATGGGTTCGTGAATACTTATCCACAAATTCACAGCCCCTACTAGTATGACTACGACTTTTTTTAAATAATAATTATATAATCAGGGTCATTTATTTAGGAGGTAAATTATGCGTTTCACGATTGAAAGAGATCATCTGGTTTCAAATGTATCTGATGTGATGAAAGCTGTATCTTCAAGAACAACAATACCTATTCTTACAGGAATTAAAATTGTTGCTAGTGATGAAGGAATAACCCTCACAGGAAGTGACTCTGACATTTCAATCGAATGTTTCATTCCTGCCGAAGAGAATGATAAGCAAATCGTTGAAATATCACAGATGGGAAGCATTGTTCTTCAAGCACGTTTCTTCTCAGATATAGTAAAAAAACTACCTGGAGATCAGGTTGAAATAGAAGTACATGATAGTTTAACTACGAGAATTCGTTCAGGTTCCTCAGAGTTTAACCTAAATGGACTTGATCCAGAAGAATATCCACGGCTTCCAGAAGTTGAAGCACAAGAAGGATTCCAAATCCAAGCAGACTTACTGAAAAACATTATAAGACAAACCGTTTTCGCTGTTTCTACTTCTGAAACAAGACCGGTGTTGACAGGTGTAAACTGGAAGTTAGAAGATGGTGAGTTGAACTGTACTGCAACAGATAGTCATCGACTTGCGCTTAGGACAGTTAAAGTTGAACCGAATGGTAATGACCTCTCTTTCTCGAATGTTGTTATTCCAGGTAAAAGCTTAAGTGAACTATCGAAAATTATTGATGACAACGAAGAACTTGTGGATATTATAGTGACTGAAAACCAGATTCTCTTTAAATCCAATCACATTCTATTTTTCTCTAGACTTCTTGATGGGAATTATCCTGATACTAGTCGTCTGATTCCAAACGAAAGCAAAACCAATGTCACTGTTTCTGCGAAAGAGCTACTTCAAGCAATCGATCGGGCTTCTGTACTTGCCCGTGAAGGTCGAAACAATGTTGTAAAACTAGCTAGCCTAGAAGAATCAACGTTAGAGATTTCGTCCAACTCTCCTGAGATCGGTAAAGTTATTGAGCAAGTTCAATCGCACTCTTTTGATGGGGAAGAGCTTAAAATTTCATTCAGTGCAAAGTACATGATGGATGCGTTAAGATCGATGGACTCAAACGAAGTAAATATTAGCTTTACTGGGGCGATGAGACCATTCCTGATCAAACCAATTGAAGGTGCTGCGATCATGCAATTAATTTTACCTGTTCGTACTTATTAATTTTATCCGAATTCAATCCAATAAAAATGAGCTGCTGAGGAGGTTACTTCCAGCGGCTTTCTCTTTTTTATATGTTATGAAATGTTTTCGCACTAATTTCCATGCGTTTCGTGAAGAAAAGAGTTATAATAAACTATTGTCATCCTTCACACTCGATATAGTAAAATGAGGTAGAAGGAAAATTGAGGTGAACGAGAATGAATGAAATTAAATTAATAAAAGAACACATCACTCTTGGACAGCTTCTTCAGGAAGCTGGAGTGATCAATACAGGCGGAATGGCAAAATGGTTTCTGTCCGAATACGAGGTCTATGTAAACGGAGAATTAGAAGATCGTCGTGGCAGAAAACTCTATAACCAGGATAAAGTTACGATTCCTGGAGTCGGGGAGTTTGTTGTATCTAGCTGAATGGGGGTTTCCCGTTGCATCTAAACACATTGAAAGTAACGAATTATCGAAATTACGGAAAGCAAGAACTTCAGTTTGAAAATAACGTCAATGTTTTTCTCGGAGAAAATGCTCAGGGAAAAACGAACATCATGGAAGCCATCTATGTACTCGCTATGGCTAGGTCTCATCGTACGCCAAGAGATAAAGAATTAATCAATTGGGACGAGGAATATGCTAAAATAGAAGGTAGAATAGAAAAGCGAAACGGACCCCTTTCCCTCCAACTGGTTATTTCCCATAAAGGTAAAAAAGCTAAACTAAATCAATTGGAACAGCAGAAACTCAGTAATTACATTGGTGCACTGAATGTTGTGATGTTTGCACCTGAAGATCTCAACCTTGTTAAAGGTAATCCAAGTGTACGCAGGCGGTTCATCGATATTGAAATCGGCCAGGTTCAACCTGTATATCTCTATTACTTAGGACGATACCTGAAGCTTCTTCAGCAGCGAAACAGCTTGTTAAAAACACTTCGTTATCAAAAGAATCCTGATTATGTGATGTTAGATATATTGACCGAACAATTAATTGAGGCTGCTGCGAATATTTATATACGCAGAGTTCGATTTGTTCAACTCTTACAAAAATGGGCTGAACCGATTCATCATGGAATCAGTAGAGGGCTTGAAAAACTTGAAATCCACTATAATCCCACAGTTGAGGTATCAGAACCAACGGATTTGTCGAAAATAGTAGATGGATATCAGCAAAAGTTTGATAAAATTAAAGAAAGAGAAGTGGAACGTGGTGTGACTCTTGCGGGTCCCCATCGAGATGATTTGTCGTTTTTTGTAAACGGGAAAGACGTTCAGACTTATGGATCACAAGGTCAGCAGCGAACAACCGCTTTATCACTAAAACTTGCTGAAATTGAATTGATTCATAGTGAAGTAGGCGAATATCCTTTGCTTCTACTTGATGACGTACTGTCTGAATTAGATGATTTCAGACAGTCACATCTTTTAAATACAATTCAGGGGAAGGTCCAAACTTTCGTTACAACGACGAGCGTAGAAGGCATTCACCATGAAACGCTTGAGAAAGCTACCACTTTTCAAGTCCAGGCCGGATTAATCGAAAAGGTGAAATGAGGTGAAGAAGTGTTTATACACTTAGGAGAGGACGTTGTTGTGCAATCGAGAGATGTCGTCGGCATTTTTGATTGGCATGTCATGGAGGAAGCAGAAATTACAAGTGAGTTTTTGCACCGTCATCAGAAAGACAAGCTAGTAGAAGATATCGGCGGAGACTTAACGAAATCAATCGTGATCACTACTGATACGGTTTATCTGTCCCCTTTATCTTCCCTCACCCTAAAAAGACGAGCTTATACGGTTTCTGACGGGGTGGAAACAACGATGAATGGAGAGTCATCTTAACAACCAGGTTGTCTGTTAAACAGCAAACTGAATTGAGTCTATCTTTGATAGAGAAATGTAGGTGAAGAATATGACATTAGAGCAACAGTCAAATAAAGAAAGTTATGATGAAAGTCAGATTCAGGTCTTAGAAGGGCTTGAGGCTGTTCGAAAACGTCCAGGTATGTATATCGGTTCTACAAGTAGCCGTGGACTGCACCACCTTGTTTGGGAAATTGTTGATAATAGTATTGATGAAGCTCTGGCAGGGTACTGTTCTCAAATTACGGTAAGTATTGAAAAAGACAACAGCATCACTGTAGAAGATAATGGCCGTGGAATTCCTGTTGGTATTCAGGAGAAGATGGGTCGTCCTGCAGTTGAAGTCATCATGACCGTACTGCACGCCGGAGGTAAGTTCGGCGGCGGTGGATATAAAGTATCAGGAGGACTGCACGGTGTTGGTGCCTCTGTTGTTAATGCTTTATCTTCCAAACTTGAAATTACGGTAGAGCGCGAAGGTAAAGTCTATTATCAGAGTTATACACGCGGTGTACCTGATGAAGATCTTAAAGTGATTGGTGAGAGCGACATAACTGGAACGACAATACACTTCATTCCGGATACTGAAATTTTCACAGAAACAATTGAATATGAATTTGATATTCTTGCCCATCGTCTAAGAGAACTAGCTTTCTTGAATCGCGGTATTATGATTGTAGCTCAGGACAAGCGTCCTGAAGAGACAAAACGTAATGAATACCATTATGAAGGTGGTATTAAGTCTTACGTTGAGCACTTAAATCGCTCGCGTGAAGCGCTGCACGAAGAACCAATCTTTGTTGAAGGTGAACGAGAAGGGATTTCTGTTGAGATCGCTGTACAATATAATGATGGCTTCGCAAGCAATATTTATTCATTTGCAAATAACATCAACACACATGAAGGCGGAAGCCATGAATATGGCTTTAAAACAGCATTAACGCGTGTAATCAATGATTATGCAAGGAAGAACAACCTTTTTCGCGAGAATGATCCCAACCTAACTGGTGACGATGTACGTGAAGGCTTAACAGCAATCATTTCAATTAAGCATCCAGATCCTCAATTTGAGGGTCAAACGAAGACGAAACTTGGTAATGCTGAGGCTCGTACGATTACTGAATCTATTTTCGGAGAGAAATTCTCTACATTTCTTTTTGAAAGTCCGATTGTAGCGAGACAAATTGTTGAAAAAGGCCTAATGGCTTCTAGAGCAAGGGCTGCAGCAAAGAAAGCAAGAGAGTTAACAAGAAGAAAGGGTGCGCTGGAAGTAAGTGCACTGCCTGGTAAGTTAGCAGACTGCTCTTCTAAAGATGCTTCTATTTCTGAACTCTATATTGTAGAGGGGGACTCAGCAGGTGGATCTGCAAAGCAAGGTCGAGACCGCCACTTCCAAGCCATTCTGCCGCTGAAAGGTAAAATTCTTAATGTCGAAAAAGCTCGACTGGATAAGATTCTATCAAATAATGAAATCAGAGCTATCATTACTGCGCTAGGTACTGGTATAGGTGAGGATTTCGATTTAGCAAAAGCTCGTTATCATAAACTCATCATTATGACGGATGCCGATGTTGATGGTGCTCACATTAGGACGTTGCTCTTAACATTCTTCTACCGCTACATGCGTCCATTGATTGAAAATGGCTATGTCTACATTGCTCAGCCTCCTCTTTATAAGGTTACACAAGGAAAGAAAGTGACTTACGCATATAATGATCGCGAGCTTGATATTATTCTTGATGAGATTCCGAAAAACCCTAAGCCGGGTATTCAGCGATACAAAGGTCTTGGTGAGATGAACCCGACTCAGCTTTGGGAAACCACAATGGATCCTGAGTCGCGTACAGTGCTGCAGGTTGAACTGCAGGACGCCATTGAAGCCGATGAGGTTTTTGATATGTTAATGGGAGATCGTGTTGAACCTAGAAGGAACTTTATCCAAGATAATGCTCATTATGTGAAGAACCTGGATGTTTAAAAAAAGTTAAGGGGGGCAATCCCCCTTTTCTGCTGTTATATCGTATTAAAGTCTAAAGTGATGTTGGTTCTAAATAAGGATCGGACATTCATACAACCCTAAGCATTATTAAATGACCAAGAGTACAATTGGAGGTTTTCCGTATGTCTGATATGGAAAGATCGAGAGTTAAAGAAATAAATATTAGTCAGGAAATGCGCACCTCCTTCATGGATTATGCGATGAGCGTTATTGTGAGCCGTGCCCTTCCTGACGTACGTGATGGTTTGAAACCTGTACATCGTCGTATTTTGTATGCCATGAATGACCTCGGGATGACTTCTGATAAAGCATACAAGAAGTCTGCACGTATTGTCGGCGAAGTTATTGGTAAGTATCACCCACACGGTGACTCTGCCGTTTACGACACCATGGTGCGCATGGCTCAGGACTTCAGCTATCGCAATATGCTGATCGATGGACATGGTAACTTCGGTTCCATTGACGGTGACTCTGCAGCTGCAATGCGTTACACCGAAGCCAGAATGTCGAAAATCGCAATGGAAATGGTGCGCGATATTAATAAAGACACAATCGATTATCAAGATAACTATGATGGTTCAGAACGAGAGCCAATCGTTCTTCCAGCAAGATTTCCAAACCTTCTTGTAAATGGAGCGTCTGGTATCGCCGTAGGAATGGCCACCAATATTCCGCCACATAATTTGGGTGAAGTGATTGATGGAATCCTGGAGTTGAGTGTGAATCCTGAAATCACTATTCCTGAATTGATGGAATTCATTCCTGGTCCGGATTTCCCGACTGCAGCTGAAATTCTTGGTCGTGAAGGAATCCGCAAAGCATATACAACAGGACGTGGCTCAATCATCCAGCGGGCAAAAGCTGAAATCGAAGAACACAGCAATGGTAAGAAAACCATTATTGTATCTGAGCTTCCTTATCAAGTGAATAAAGCTCGTCTCGTTGAAAAGGTTGCAGAACTCGTTCGCGATAAAAAAATAGAAGGCATCACTGATCTGCGCGATGAATCTGACCGCACTGGTATGCGTGTTGTAATTGAAGTACGTAAAGATGCAAATGCAAATGTTCTTCTGAATAATTTGTATAAGCAAACTGCTCTTCAAACTAGCTTCGGTATCAATACACTTGCTCTTGTAGATGGACAACCCAAAGTATTAACGCTTAAAGAGTGTCTCGAGCACTATCTTGAACATCAAAAAGTAGTGATTAGAAGAAGAACACAGTTTGAGCTTAATAAAGCGGAAGCAAGAGCACATATATTAGAAGGGTTGCGCATTGCGCTTGATCATTTAGATGAAGTAATTAAGCTGATCAGAGCTTCTGAAACTACTGATATAGCTAGAGAAGGACTTATGACGAAGTTTTCTCTAAGTTATGACCAATCTCAGGCGATTCTAGATATGCGTCTCCAACGTCTTACTGGACTTGAGCGGGACAAAATAGAATCTGAGTATCAAGAACTAATGAAGCGAATTGCAGAATTAAAAGCTATTCTTGCTGATAATGAGAAAGTTCTTGAAATCATTCGAGAAGAATTAAGTGAAGTAAAAGAGAAATTCGCAGACAAACGGCGTACGGAAATTACGGTTGGATTTGATATGATCGAAGATGAGGATCTCATTCCAAAACAAAACATCGTCATCACCTTAACGCACAAAGGCTACATTAAACGTCTTCCGATTGATACGTATCGGAGTCAGAAGCGCGGTGGTAGAGGTATACAGGGAATGGGTACAAATGATGGTGACTTTGTCGAACACTTATTCACTACACTTACGCATAATACGATCCTCTTCTTTACGAATAAAGGTAAAGTATACAGACTTAAGGGATATGAAGTTCCGGAATTAAGTCGAACTGCAAAAGGAATTCCAATTATTAATCTTCTACAAATAGAAAAAGATGAATATATCACAGCTATTATTCCAATAGAAGAATTCGTTGATGATTGGTTTGTTTTCTTTGCTACAAAACAGGGTGTTGTAAAACGCTCACCATTATCAGCCTTTGCGAATATTAGAAAAGGCGGCCTGATTGCGATCAACTTTAAAGAAGATGATGAGTTGATGGGGGTTCGTCTAACAAATGGATCGAAAGAGCTGATCATGGGGACTAAACAAGGAATGGCTATACGATTCCACGAGGAAGATGTACGATCCATGGGTCGGACAGCGACCGGTGTTAAAGGGATCGCTCTTCAAGAAAACGATCAGGTTGTTGGGATTGGGATTCTAGATGAAAACCAAGATGTTCTGATTGTGACCGATAAAGGGTTTGGGAAACGAACTCCAGTCCAAGAGTACCGTGTTCAAACAAGAGGCGGTAAAGGGATCAAGACATGCAACCTAACAGAACGAAATGGTGTGTTAACTGCACTTAAGACAGTAACACTTGAAGAAGAGTGTATGATCATCACAGAAAGTGGTGTTATCATCCGTATCGATGTACAAGATATTTCGCAAACTGGTAGAAACACACAAGGTGTGAGATTGATTCGTATATCTGAAGGTGACTCAGTCGCAACAGTTGCGAAAGTTGAAATCAATGAAGAGGGAATCGAAGGCGAGGACATCGAAGACACTGAAGCTACGTAATGAAGTGAGTGGCGAAGAAATCATCGATGTTGAAGCTGAAGAGGTTCGAAGAAGTCTCTGAAGACGATGATAACGATGATCAACTACTGAGGAAGAATGATCTATGAAAGGAAGAGGGAAAATCCTCTTCCTTTTTTCTGTTTTCTATTGCATTTTAAATATACGGGTGATAAGATGTAATTCCGTCGCTTTGACGGTGTCTCCAACACTTTCTAAAATTGGTTACAAAAAACTTATAAAAAAGTGTTGACGAGATAATGCATTACATGATATATTATTTAAGTCGCCAAGAAACAAAGGCGCAAACGAAAGAAACAAATCGATCTTTGAAAACTGAACGAAACGCCATGTAAGTAGTTGTTTCTACGGAAACAAACATTGTTTTAAAAGCTAGATTAAGCTTTCTATCGGAGAGTTTGATCCTGGCTCAGGACGAACGCTGGCGGCGTGCCTAATACATGCAAGTCGAGCGAAGAGATGGGAGCTTGCTCCCTGATCTTAGCGGCGGACGGGTGAGTAACACGTGGGCAACCTGCCCTGCAGACTGGGATAACTCCGGGAAACCGGAGCTAATACCGGGTAATACATCGCACCGCATGGTGCAATGTTGAAAGTTGGCTTTCGAGCTAACACTGCAGGATGGGCCCGCGGCGCATTAGCTAGTTGGTAAGGTAATGGCTTACCAAGGCGACGATGCGTAGCCGACCTGAGAGGGTGATCGGCCACACTGGGACTGAGACACGGCCCAGACTCCTACGGGAGGCAGCAGTAGGGAATCTTCCGCAATGGACGAAAGTCTGACGGAGCAACGCCGCGTGAGTGACGAAGGCCTTCGGGTCGTAAAGCTCTGTTGTTAGGGAAGAACAAGTACCGTTCGAATAGGGCGGTACCTTGACGGTACCTAACCAGAAAGCCACGGCTAACTACGTGCCAGCAGCCGCGGTAATACGTAGGTGGCAAGCGTTGTCCGGAATTATTGGGCGTAAAGCGCGCGCAGGCGGTCTTTTAAGTCTGATGTGAAAGCCCACGGCTCAACCGTGGAGGGTCATTGGAAACTGGAGGACTTGAGTGCAGAAGAGGAGAGTGGAATTCCACGTGTAGCGGTGAAATGCGTAGATATGTGGAGGAACACCAGTGGCGAAGGCGGCTCTCTGGTCTGTAACTGACGCTGAGGCGCGAAAGCGTGGGGAGCAAACAGGATTAGATACCCTGGTAGTCCACGCCGTAAACGATGAGTGCTAGGTGTTGGGGGGTTCCACCCTCAGTGCTGAAGTTAACACATTAAGCACTCCGCCTGGGGAGTACGACCGCAAGGTTGAAACTCAAAGGAATTGACGGGGGCCCGCACAAGCAGTGGAGCATGTGGTTTAATTCGAAGCAACGCGAAGAACCTTACCAGGTCTTGACATCCTCTGACAATCCTGGAGACAGGACGTTCCCCTTCGGGGGACAGAGTGACAGGTGGTGCATGGTTGTCGTCAGCTCGTGTCGTGAGATGTTGGGTTAAGTCCCGCAACGAGCGCAACCCTTGATCTTAGTTGCCAGCATTTAGTTGGGCACTCTAAGGTGACTGCCGGTGACAAACCGGAGGAAGGTGGGGATGACGTCAAATCATCATGCCCCTTATGACCTGGGCTACACACGTGCTACAATGGACGGTACAAAGGGCAGCGACACCGCGAGGTGAAGCGAATCCCATAAAGCCGTTCTCAGTTCGGATTGCAGGCTGCAACTCGCCTGCATGAAGCCGGAATTGCTAGTAATCGCGGATCAGCATGCCGCGGTGAATACGTTCCCGGGCCTTGTACACACCGCCCGTCACACCACGAGAGTTTGTAACACCCGAAGTCGGTGGGGTAACCTTTATGGAGCCAGCCGCCGAAGGTGGGACAAATGATTGGGGTGAAGTCGTAACAAGGTAGCCGTATCGGAAGGTGCGGCTGGATCACCTCCTTTCTATGGAGAATTACGAGGTAACTTACGTTACCAACCTTACATGAGCGTTTCGTTTAGTTTTGAAAGAATGATTGTATTCTTTCAAAACAGGCTATTCAATGAAGCAGCAATGCAGCATTGATGATTAGCCATGTTCCTTGAAAACTAGATAGCACAAACAACGACATCCAATAATTATTTTTTATGCAACACTTAGTAATAACTGATGAGTTAGCTTGAGCAATCAAGTCTAATGAATCGAAGGTTAAGCTACTAAGGGCGCACGGTGGATGCCTTGGCACTAGAAGCCTAAGAAGGACGGGACGAACACCGATATGCTTCGGGGAGCTGTAAGTACGCTTTGATCCGGAGATTTCCGAATGGGGGAACCCACCATCCGTAATGGGATGGTATCCATTTCTGAATACATAGGGAATGGAAGGCAGACCCGGGGAACTGAAACATCTCATTACCCGGAGGAAGAGAAAGCAAATGCGATTTCCTGAGTAGCGGCGAGCGAAACGGAATCAGCCCAAACCAGAGGGCTTGCCCTCTGGGGTTGTAGGACGTCTCTTTGGAGTTACAAAGGCACGGATAGACGAAGCGACCTGGAAAGGTCCATCAGAGAAGGTAACAATCCTGTAGTCAAAATCCGCTGCCCTCCGAGACGGATCCTGAGTACGGCGGGACACGTGAAACCCCGTCGGAATCCGGGAGGACCATCTCCCAAGGCTAAATACTCTCTAGTGACCGATAGTGAACCAGTACCGTGAGGGAAAGGTGAAAAGCACCCCGGAAGGGGAGTGAAAGAGAACCTGAAACCGTGTGCCTACAACTAGTTGGAGCCCGTTAATGGGTGACAGCGTGCCTTTTGTAGAATGAACCGGCGAGTTACGATCCCGTGCAAGGTTAAGCTGATAAGGCGGAGCCGCAGCGAAAGCGAGTCTGAATAGGGCGAAATAGTACGTGGTCGTAGACCCGAAACCAGGTGATCTACCCATGTCCAGGGTGAAGTTCAGGTAACACTGAATGGAGGCCCGAACCCACGCATGTTGAAAAATGCGGGGATGAGGTGTGGGTAGCGGTGAAATGCCAATCGAACCTGGAGATAGCTGGTTCTCTCCGAAATAGCTTTAGGGCTAGCCTCGCGGCAAGAATCTTGGAGGTAGAGCACTGATTGGACTAGGGGTCCTTACCGGATTACCGAATCCAGTCAAACTCCGAATGCCAACGATTTATCCGCGGGAGTCAGACTGCGAGTGATAAGATCCGTAGTCGAGAGGGAAACAGCCCAGACCACCAGCTAAGGTCCCAAAGTATACGTTAAGTGGAAAAGGATGTGGCGTTGCTTAGACAACCAGGATGTTGGCTTAGAAGCAGCCATCATTTAAAGAGTGCGTAATAGCTCACTGGTCGAGTGACGCTGCGCCGAAAATGTACCGGGGCTAAACGTATCACCGAAGCTGTGGATTGTCTTACGACAATGGTAGGAGAGCGTTCTAAGGGCTGTGAAGTCAGACCGAAAGGACTGGTGGAGCGCTTAGAAGTGAGAATGCCGGTATGAGTAGCGAAAGACAAGTGAGAATCTTGTCCGTCGAAAGCCCAAGGTTTCCTGAGGAAGGCTCGTCCGCTCAGGGTTAGTCGGGACCTAAGCCGAGGCCGAAAGGCGTAGGCGATGGATAACAGGTTGATATTCCTGTACCACCTCCTTTCCGTTTGAACGACGGGGGGACGCAGAAAGATAGGGAGAGCGCGCTGCTGGAAATGCGCGTCCAAGCGATTAGGCTGGTGAATAGGCAAATCCGTTCACCGTGAAGGCTGAGTCGTGATGGCGAGGGAACTAAAGTACCGAAGTCCCTGATTCTACGCTGCCAAGAAAAGCCTCTAGTGAGGAAAGAGGTGCCCGTACCGCAAACCGACACAGGTAGGCGAGGAGAGAATCCTAAGACGATCGGGAGAACTCTCGTTAAGGAACTCGGCAAAATGACCCCGTAACTTCGGGAGAAGGGGTGCTTCCTCGGGTTTATAGCCCAGGGGAGCCGCAGTGAAAAGATCCAAGCGACTGTTTAGCAAAAACACAGGTCTCTGCAAAGCCGTAAGGCGAAGTATAGGGGCTGACACCTGCCCGGTGCTGGAAGGTTAAGAGGAGGGGTTATCCCTTACGGGAGAAGCTCTGAATCGAAGCCCCAGTAAACGGCGGCCGTAACTATAACGGTCCTAAGGTAGCGAAATTCCTTGTCGGGTAAGTTCCGACCCGCACGAAAGGTGCAACGACTTGGATACTGTCTCAACGAGAGACCCGGTGAAATTATAGTACCTGTGAAGATGCAGGTTACCCGCGACAGGACGGAAAGACCCCATGGAGCTTTACTGTAGCCTGATATTGGATTTTGGTACAGCTTGTACAGGATAGGTAGGAGCCATAGAAGTCGGACCGCCAGGTTCGATGGAGGCGTCGGTGGGATACTACCCTGGCTGTACTGACATTCTAACCCAGCACCGTGATCCGGTGCGGAGACAGTGTCAGGTGGGCAGTTTGACTGGGGCGGTCGCCTCCTAAAGTGTAACGGAGGCGCCCAAAGGTTCCCTCAGAATGGTTGGAAATCATTCGCAGAGTGTAAAGGCACAAGGGAGCTTGACTGCGAGACCTACAAGTCGAGCAGGGACGAAAGTCGGGCTTAGTGATCCGGTGGTTCCGCATGGAAGGGCCATCGCTCAACGGATAAAAGCTACCCTGGGGATAACAGGCTTATCTCCCCCAAGAGTCCACATCGACGGGGAGGTTTGGCACCTCGATGTCGGCTCATCGCATCCTGGGGCTGAAGTAGGTCCCAAGGGTTGGGCTGTTCGCCCATTAAAGCGGTACGCGAGCTGGGTTCAGAACGTCGTGAGACAGTTCGGTCCCTATCCGTCGCGGGCGCAGGAAATTTGAGAGGAGCTGTCCTTAGTACGAGAGGACCGGGATGGACACACCGCTGGTGTACCAGTTGTTCCGCCAGGAGCATAGCTGGGTAGCTACGTGTGGAAGGGATAAGTGCTGAAAGCATCTAAGCATGAAGCCCCCCTCGAGATGAGATTTCCCACAGCATTAAGCTGGTAAGATCCCTTAGAGATGATGAGGTAGATAGGTTCGGGGTGGAAGCGTGGCAACACGTGGAGCTGACGAATACTAATCGATCGAGGGCTTAACCTAAAACGAAAAGCGAAGTAAGCCGTTTAAATCCGACAAGCGTTGGAAGCTTTTGAATCAGACGCGCTTTTTGCGTCAGAATCAAAAGGTGAAACGATCGAGGATTTGGCTTACGTAGCTGGACACATTATTGGAAAACGTTGCGAGTGCTATCTAGTTTTCAGGGAACACCTGAATCGTCTAGTGACGATGGCGAAGAGGTCACACCCGTTCCCATGCCGAACACGGAAGTTAAGCTCTTCAGCGCCGATGGTAGTTGGGGGATCTCCCCCTGCAAGAGTAGGACGTCGCTGGGCAAAGAAGAAAGGCGAGAGACCAAATGGTTTCTCGCTTTTTTGTATTTAAAAGTGTTGAAACCTCGTAAGAGGAAAAGCTTCATGAAAGACAATAAAAGACTTCTTCGAAAACTTCGTAGGGGTGGGAGAAGCAAGAAATTCGAGGAAGCAAGTGATGGCAGACCGGAGTGGATATTCGGAGATCCATGAGGATCTGTCAGCGCGCAGCTGACGAAGAAGTTCGCCGCTTATCGCGCCCCGTATGAGAACACGGAAGTTAAGCTCTCGCGCCGATGGTAGTTGGGGGATCTCCCCCTGCAAGAGTAGGACGTCGCTGGGCAAACTAAGAGAAGTCAGAGATCAAATGATCTCTGGCTTTTTTGTATGCTATTGACTAGCTAAAGATCCTGTTCTTTGCCGTTCGCGGATAAAATCAAAAATTCGCGGATATATCACGAAAAGCGCGGATAAAACCCTCATTTTCGCGGATATATCCAAAATATCGCGGATAAACGTTCAAAAAACAACTTCTAACTATTTCCTCATCCTACTCTCTTATCTCTGAGCGTCTAGAAATCCATAAAGTAAATGAGGAACCTTTTCTGAAGTTACCTCCAAAAATTGTAGTATAAATGGAAGATCTGTTGACTCCTGCGTGTGAAACAGATCTCCCCACCACTCGGTTTCATATCGACAAATCATACTCAAATTATATAGAACAAGGTAATGAGCCATTACTTCTGCTATAGGATTGTACTGTGCACGTTCTGAAGGAAGATAAAGTCCATATTGGGTAGATAGGAAGGGGCGTCCACTTAAGTCACTGGTGAGCCCCTCATCAACGTGCAGAGTGATGAACTCTCTATTCTGTGACAATACCTTTATCTTAGCGTTTCCTTGTTGTTGAAGATATGATTCAAATCGATCAATCGTCATATTAAGGGAGTCTAGAATACATGATTGAATCGTAAAAGAGGTAGGAGTAAGAGGGATCATTTGATAGCAGGTGGTCCTCCCTAATAGTTGTTCAAAAAGCAAGCTGATTTCTGGTATTAGCGCAAGGAGTTCTTCCATTCTATACTTTTCGCCTTCTATCTGTTTCACATGAAACATTTTTCTTGAAAAGTATTCAAACAAACCATTCTTTTGTCCTTTCACTTCATCCTGCATAAATGCATAGTGTCGTTTTTTACGCTTTCGAGACGTAACACCGTGTGCAAGGACATGCGTATCACCTGGGTAATTAGGATCTAGAGTTAGGAGACATGCTTTCAAAAGTTGTATCATTCCATAAAACAATAGAATTGGCTTGAGTTCTGTATCAGCAGATGCTGCATGGTGATAATAACGTTCCCCGTACTCAATAAAATACATAAATCGATAGCATGTATCGTAACTTTTGCGTTCTGCATCTTGAAGTTCAATGTTAGAATAACATCTCTTCAGATATTGCTGAACATATGAGGCAGAATGGTACGCATAATTACTTGTGTGACGATGTCCAGAATATCCCATAAGCGCCCTCCATGTTTGATAATTCAAACTTATTCTATCTTTCTTGACAGTAGTTTAACCAATTGATAAGCTACTAATAAAATTTCGGACAAATCGATTAGAGGAGGATGAAAGGGATGTGGGAAACAAAATTTGCTAAAGAAGGGTTAACCTTCGATGATGTATTACTAACACCAGCTTTTTCAGACGTTCTGCCACGTGAAGTATCTGTAAAAACTCAGCTAACTAAGAATCTTGAGTTAAATGTTCCAATTATTAGTGCAGGTATGGATACAGTAACTGAAGCCCCTATGGCGATATCAATGGCGCGACAGGGTGGACTAGGTATTATTCATAAGAGCATGTCGATGGAGGAGCAAGCCGAGCATGTCGATCGTGTTAAACGATCTGAGAGCGGTGTTATCACTGATCCATTCTTTCTCACCCCAGAGCATCAAGTATTTGATGCTGAGCATTTAATGGGCAAGTATCGCATTTCAGGCGTTCCAATTGTTAATGAAGAACGCAAGCTTGTTGGTATCCTTACTAATCGTGATCTTCGTTTTATTGAAGACTATTCTATTCAAATCAAAGACGTCATGACAAAAGAGAACCTTGTCACAGCTCCAGTGGGTACGACGTTAAAAGAAGCTGAGCAAGTACTTCAAAAGCATCGCATTGAAAAGCTTCCACTCGTAGACGATGATGGAACGCTTAAGGGTCTTATTACGATTAAAGATATTGAAAAGGTTATCCAGTTTCCTCAATCAGCTAAAGATAGCAGAGGACGCCTTCTAGTCGGTGCTGCTGTAGGTAATACAACAGATGCACTGAAGCGAGTTGAAAAACTTGTCGAAGCAGGCGTTGATGTCATTGTGTTAGATTCCGCTCATGGGCATACTGAAGGCATTATGACGAAAGTAAGTGAAATTAAGAGCGCCTACCCTGACCTCCCGATTATCGCAGGTAACGTTGGAACTGCTGAAGGAACAAAAGCACTCATCGAAGCTGGTGCCGATGTTGTTAAGGTTGGTATAGGGCCTGGTTCAATTTGTACAACTCGTGTAATCGCAGGTGTTGGTGTACCTCAAATCACAGCCGTCTATGAATGTGCAACAGAAGCACGTAAACATGGCATTAGCATTATCGCTGATGGAGGTATTAAATTTTCAGGAGATATCGTAAAAGCTCTTGCTGCAGGAGGTCATGCGGTGATGCTCGGTAGTATCCTTGCGGGTGTTGACGAAAGTCCAGGCGAACGTGAAATTTATCAAGGACGTCAGTTCAAAGTATATCGTGGTATGGGCTCAATCGGAGCGATGGAAAAGGGAAGTAAAGATCGTTATTTCCAGGAAAATATGTCTAAGCTCGTTCCTGAAGGGATTGAAGGACGTGTTCCTTACAAAGGACCACTTACTGATACGATTCATCAGCTAATCGGTGGTCTTCGTTCTGGAATGGGTTACTGTGGAGCAAAAACCCTTAACTCTCTCCGTGAAGATAGCCAGTTTGTACGTATTACTGGTGCAGGACTTCGTGAGAGTCATCCACACGATGTTCAGGTAACAAAAGAAGCGCCAAACTACTCTGTCTAAATAGTGCTTTAGACTGAAGTTATAACAGGTGTGTGACAAAAATAGCTCAATACGTTCGAAAAGTAGATAGGGGGGCTTTCCTCTATCTATTTTTTTAATTTTAGGTGTGATAGAATAGCGGTTATGTGAGACTTATTTGGAGGTGTAGGGGTTGAAAAACCTTGGTTTAAAAGCCATGATCATAACCATGGCGGTTGTATTACTATTAGCAGGAACAACTGGTGGAGGCAATGTGGCAATGGCTGCAGATGCACCAGACATCAAAGCGGAAGCAGCGATTTTAATTGATGCAAATTCGGGTAAAATATTATATCAAAAGGATCCTGAACTTACGCTCTCGCCTGCGAGTATGACTAAAATGATGTCGGAATATTTATTACTAGAAGCGATTAGCAAAGGTGAAGTTAGCTGGGATGATAAAGTTACTGTTAGTGACACAATTCAAAAGCTTTCCCAGAATCGATCTCTCTCCAATGTACCACTTCGTGTGGGTGAACAGTATACAGTAAAGGAATTGTATGAAGCGATGGCGATTTACTCGGCCAATGCTGCTACAATGGCTCTCGCAGAGCATGTTGCTGGAACTGAGGCAAAGTTTGTAGAGATGATGAATGCAAAAGCGAAAGAAATGGGAATGAAAGAATATAAATTTGTGAATAGTACTGGTTTAAATAACAGAGATCTTGTCGGAAACCATCCTGCTGGAGATCCTGATGAAGAAAATATGATGTCCGCACGTTCAACTGGATTACTTGCATATAATCTTCTGCACGATTTTCCTGAAGTAATCGAAACCACAAGCACAGCAGTAAAGAAATTCCGTGAAGGTACAGATGATGAAATTACGATGAAGAACTGGAACTGGCTTCTACCATCTTTAGTATATGCGGATAAATACTCAGTTAAAGGTATAGATGGACTCAAGACAGGTTCTACTGACCTTGCTGGATATGCTTTTACAGGGACTGCAAAACAGGGTGATATGCGTTTGATTTCTGTTGTTATGAAGACAAATTCATATGAAGCTCGTTTTAAAGAAACATCCAAGCTCCTTAATTATGGATTTGATCAGTTCGAATCACAAACAATTATTAATAAAGGTGATAAAGCAGAGGGTGATTCTTCTGTTGAAGTAGTGAAAGGTAAAGAGAAAGAAGTAGGCGTTGCTGCAGGTGATTCATTCAGTGTAGTAACCGCTAAAAATGCTAAAGAACCGTACGATCTTAGCTATGAATACGATAAATCTCTTCTTACTGAGGATGGAGAACTAACAGCCCCTATTAAAGAGGGCGATCAAGTTGGACAGGTTGTTCTAAAATCAAAAGGTGAAGATTTTGGCTACATAACAGGTGACAAAGGTTCATCCGTTCCACTTGTGGCAACGGAATCAGTCGAAAAAGCAGGTTGGTTCACTTTGACTATGCGCTCAATCGGTGGATTCTTCTCAGGTGTTTGGACGAGTGTAGCAGATTCAGTGAAAGGTCTCTTTAGCTAATAAAAGGAACTATTCATGGGTAAAATACTCTTCGATTACACAATCGAAGAGTATTTTTCTAAATCTTTTACGAAATCACCGCACATGTGATAGGACAAGTCATGAAAAAATGTTACAATAAAGGCGTTTGATAGATTGTTATATGTAAAAGACGTTTTCCAATATATATATGGGAGGAATATAGATGAATCAACAAACAGGTACAGATCGTGTAAAACGTGGTATGGCTGAAATGCAAAAAGGCGGCGTTATTATGGACGTTGTTAATGCAGAACAGGCGAAGATTGCAGAAGAAGCTGGTGCAGTAGCTGTAATGGCCCTAGAGCGAGTACCATCTGATATTCGTGCAGCAGGCGGAGTAGCACGTATGGCTGACCCTACAATTGTAGAAGATGTTGTAAATGCCGTATCCATTCCAGTCATGGCAAAATGCCGTATCGGTCATATTGTAGAAGCGCGTGTTCTTGAATCAATGGGCGTTGACTACATTGATGAAAGTGAAGTTCTTACTCCAGTAGACGAAGAATACCACCTTGATAAGCGCAAGTACACTGTTCCATTTGTATGTGGAGCGCGTAACCTTGGTGAAGCACTGCGCCGCGTAGGTGAAGGTGCTGCAATGCTTCGTACGAAAGGTGAACCTGGAACAGGAAACGTTGTTGAAGCTGTGCGTCATCAGCGTCTTATTCAATCCCAAATTCGCAAGATTTCAAGCATGTCTGAAGATGAACTAATGACAGAAGCGAAAAACCTTCAGGCGCCATTTGAGCTTCTTCTTCAAATTAAAGAGCTTGGACGTCTTCCGGTTGTTAACTTTGCTGCTGGCGGTATCGCAACTCCTGCCGATGCAGCCCTAATGATGGAACTTGGTTCTGACGGCGTATTCGTTGGTTCTGGTATCTTCAAATCAGATAACCCAGAGAAGTTCGCTAAAGCAATCGTTGAAGCAACAACTCACTACCAGGATTACGAATTGATCGCAAACATTTCTAAAAACCTTGGTATCGCAATGCCAGGTATTGAAATTTCTTCACTTAAGCCATCAGACCGCATGCAAGAGCGCGGCTGGTAAAAATATTGATCCCCCACCTGCGCTATACAAGGTGGGGTTCTTACTTAGATAAAGAGAAGGAGTCGAGAGCAGTATGGTGAAAGTCGGAGTCCTTGGACTGCAAGGTGCAATCAGAGAACATGTGAAAGCACTAGAAACAAAAGAAGCAGAAATCATTGTCGTAAAACGTGTTGAACAGCTTGAGGATTTAGATGGACTCGTGCTGCCTGGAGGGGAAAGTACGACAATGCGTCGTTTAATTGATCAGTATGGGTTTCTAGAGCCTCTTAAGGCTTTTGCAGCAGAGAAGCCTATTTTCGGCACATGTGCTGGATTAATCCTTCTTTCAAAGCATATTGAAGGTGTGGATGGCTCTCATATTGGTGTAATGGATGTAAGGTCTAAAAGAAATGCCTTCGGACGACAGCGTGAAAGTTTTGAAGCACCGTTACCAATTAAAGGACTAGAAGAAGACTTTATTGGTGTCTTTATTCGCGCTCCTTATATTGAAGAAGTTGGAGAAGATGTTGAAGTGCTTGCTACCTTTAATGAAAAAATTGTAGCGGCACGTCATGGACGTTTTCTCGCGTGTGCTTTTCACCCAGAACTAACTGACGATGATCGCATGCATCAGATGTTTATCGAGATGGTTATGGAGTTTAAGAAAGAAGGGCTTGCAACAGAGTAATTTTTCGTGTAAATTATTACGTACTAAGAAGAAGAGTATTCTTTTTCTGCATAAGACGAATGATAAACGAAAACGTTGACGGGAATTAGTAATAGATGTTCAATGCCAAGAGAGTCGATGTGTGGTGCGAATCGATCATTGAACCCTGTGAATCCATCCCTGAGTAGAATGCTGAATAAAGTAGGCTTTCTCGGAGCAGACCGTTATTCTGTTAAGAGGCAGGCAATTGTCTGCAATCAGGGTGGCAACGCGGGTAGCTCTCGTCCCTTTATAGGGATGGGGGCTTTTTTGTATTCAAAAACCTTACTTTCACTTTAAACTGGTTTCCTTAACGCGTTTGTCATTCATTAATAAAGGAGGAAAAAGCATGATCGATTTAAAGTATTTGCGTAAAAATTTTGAAGAAGTAAAAACAAAGCTATCAAAGCGTGGGGAAGATTTAGTTGGTCTTGATCGTTTTGAGGAGCTTGATCAACGTAGAAGAGACCTTATCGCTGAAACCGAGCAGTTAAAGAGTCAGCGAAATGAAGTTTCTAAAAACGTGGCGGTATTTAAGCGTGAGAAGAAAGACGCCGATCATCTTATTAAAGAAATGCGTGAAGTTGGCGATAAAATCAAAACAATTGATGAAGAACTTCGCACAGTTGAGACAGAGCTTGAACAAATTCTTCTTCAAATCCCAAACATTCCTCATGATAGTGTACCTGTAGGTGATACGGAAGATGATAACATCGAGATTCGTACATGGGGAGAGAAGAACGATTTTGCTTTTGAAGCAAAGCCTCACTGGGATATCGCAACTGACCTTAATATCATTAACTTTGAACGAGCTGCAAAAGTAACAGGAAGCCGGTTTGCATTCTATAAAGGTGCCGGAGCGCGTCTCGAACGATCTTTGATTAACTTTATGATGGATCTGCATGAATCTGAGCATGGCTATGAAGAGATTCTACCTCCTTACCTTGTGAACCGTGAGAGCATGACGGGAACTGGTCAGTTACCTAAATTTGAAGAAGATGCTTTCAAAATTCGTGAAGAAGACTACTTCTTAATTCCGACAGCTGAAGTTCCAGTAACGAACTTCCATCGTGATGAAATTATGGATGTTGAAGATCTTCCGCTTGCCTACACTGCATACAGTGCTTGCTTCCGTTCTGAAGCTGGATCTGCAGGGCGGGATACACGTGGATTGATCCGCCAGCATCAGTTTAACAAAGTAGAGCTTGTTCGTTTCGTGAAGCCTGAGGATTCTTATGATGAGCTTGAAAAGCTTACTGGTCACGCAGAGAAAGTGCTACAGCTGTTGAACCTTCCCTATCGCGTCATGAGCATGTGTACTGCTGATCTAGGCTTTACTGCAGCGAAGAAATACGATATTGAAGTATGGATTCCAAGCTATGGCACGTATCGTGAAATTTCTTCTTGCAGTAACTTTGAAGATTTTCAGGCTCGTCGTGCAGGCATTCGTTTCCGTCGTGAAAAGAACGGAAAGCCAGAATTCCTTCATACGTTGAACGGCTCTGGACTAGCGATCGGTAGAACAGTTGCAGCAATCTTAGAAAATTACCAACAAGAAGATGGCTCAGTGATTGTTCCTGAAGTTCTTCGTCCATACATGGGTGGCCGTGAAGTTATTAAATAAATACGATAAAGAGCAGAGGCCCCTCTGCTCTTTATTTTTATGAAGAAGTAGTGTACAGTAAGGGAGGTTAATTTTTGATGAAATTCTTCTAGAACCAGTACTTTCTTTAAGTTAGATAAAATCTTTTGAAAAAGTATTGAGATATCGTTGACATTATTTCAATACGATGATATTATATATCTTGTCGCAGTTAGTTAACAACTTAACACACGGAGGAATACCCAAGTCTGGCTGAAGGGATCGGTCTTGAAAACCGACAGGGGCTTAATCGCCCGCGGGGGTTCGAATCCCTCTTCCTCCTCCATTTACTAATTAATAACCAACGCGCATATAATTTGGAGATTATATTTCGACCGCTGTCATCGCCGACAGTGGTTTTTTTAATGTCGAAGTAGACATCAAAAAAAGCTATCCTATTTGGATAGCTTTTTCTGTATTATCTACTTAACGACGGAATCTGATGGAATTTTTGTTCTATGCGCTTTAAAATAAGTTCAACCGATGAAGGGTCATTGACAAGATCATACTCATTGATATTTAAACGAAGGATCGGACAAGCATTGAAGCTGTCAATCCAATTCGTATAGCGCTCGTACATTTCTTCCCAGTAGGCAGTTGGAGTTTGTTGTTCCATTGGCCGTCCACGTTCCTTGATGCGGTCAACCACATCATCGAAGGATCCTTCCAGATAAATCATTAAATCAGGATGGGGGAAGAAAGGTGTCATGACCATCGATTGGAAAAGATTAGTGTACGTATCATAATCGACGCTCGACATAGTACCCTTTTCATAGTGCATTTTAGCGAAAATGCCTGTATCTTCATAAATAGAGCGATCCTGTACGAAGCCACCACCATATTCAAACATTCTTTTCTGTTCTTTGAAGCGTTCTGCAAGAAAATAGATTTGTAGATGAAAGCTCCAGCGTGAAAAATCATTGTAAAACTTTTCTAGATACGGATTATTATCAACTTTTTCAAGCGATGTTCGAAACTGTAATGCGTTAGCAAGTGAGCTCGTAATGGTGGATTTCCCCACCCCTACTGTACCTGCAATCGTAATGACTGCATCCTGTGGAATGTTGTATTTTTCTCTGAGGTTCATTTAACAGGGTCTCCTTCTTTCAATGTTTGTTCGAGGGATTCGAAGATGGTGTGTAGATCATGCTCGTTCGACACAAAATCCATCTCATCGCCATTAAAACGAAGGACAGGAATATCTGGGTGATGTGCTTCAAATTCCTGCATAAATCGTTCATAATCAGAAGAAAGACGTTCAAGATAGGCAGGATCAATACTTTTCTCAATTTGTCTTCCCCGTTGTGAGATACGATTTAGTAGCGTTTCAAGGCTTGCATTCAAGTATATAATGACGTTTGGTTCAGGCATTCCCTCGGTTAAAATATCATAGATTTTCATATATTTAGAAAAGTGTTTGTCACTAAGTGTCTGTTGGGCAAAAATTTTATTCTTAAAAATATGGTAATCAGAAATAACGGGAAGCTGTTTTGATAAATGATGCTTCTCCATTTCTTCTAATTGTTTATATCGATGGCTTAGAAAAAACATTTCGGTTTGAAAACTCCACTCTTCAATATCGTCGTAGAACTTACCGAGAAAGGGATTTTCTTCTACGATTTCCTGAAAGAGCTCAAATTGATAATGAGTCGCGATTGCTCGAGATAGAGAAGTCTTTCCAACACCGATGGGGCCTTCGACGGCAATAAATGGGGTCTGATTCATACGTATCCTCCTCCGTCGTTTCCAGTAGCAGACCTATCTTTTTGACTCTATTTATTCCTAGCATTTAATAGACAAGGATTATTGTAGCATAGACCTCGATCTGTTGACAGGGTTAAAACATGCAAGTTAGAGGTAAATAAAGCCTTCCAGTTTGTCCTCCTCATGAAAGGGAAATGTAACAGATGGAAAGGAGAGGAAACATGCATTCCTATCAAATAATCATTCTCTTATTTATTGGTTACTTAGTTTATACAATTGATACTAAGCAAAAAAATTTCCCGGCTCCACTCGTGCTTTTACTACTTGGTATTGTTTTGTCGTTTATTCCTTTTTTTAATTCAGTACATATTACGAAAGAAATTATTTTTGAATGGTTCCTACCTGCACTCCTGTTTATTTCAGCTTATCAATTTCCGTTCGATCATTTGAAAAAACATGCTGGTATTATCGCCGCATTAAGTACCCTAGGGCTATTATTAAGTGCACTCCTTCTAGGGGGGCTTCTATTTGTGGTGAGTGGACCATTTCTAACATTATCATTTGTCGGTGCCTTGTTAATTGCTTCGATCCTAACACCTACAGACCCAGTTTCGGTTGTAACTATTTTGAAACAGGCATCAAAAGATCCAAAGATTGCTGATGTTGTTGAAGGTGAATCAATGGTGAACGATGGAACAAGCATCGTGCTATTCACTGTCATTGCAGGGATGTATCTTGGTGGAGAGAGCTTTTCCATCGCAACTTTTGTTTATGACTTTATACTTGTTTCACTAGGTGGGATTGCCATTGGCGGGCTATTTGGATGGGTCGTTTGTAGAGCTATCTATTTCACACACCAACGGCAATATCAGGTTATGCTAAGTATCGTTCTCGCCTATGGAAGTTTTTATGTAGCAGAACTGTTAGGTGTTTCAGGAGTCCTTTCAGTTGTTGCTGCTGGAATTATGCTTTCTTATGAATTAGATGGCTTCATTAAAGAATCACACTATAGAGAATACTTGAACAGTTTCTGGGAGGTTGTTGAACCGAGTATTCTAGCTTTGATCTTTTTGTTAATTGGAATTGAAACAACCAATTATCTTGACTTCAATTATTGGATATTCGCAGGCATCATATTTCTAGCTTCTATTGTGGTCCGATTTGTTGTTCTCGCGGTTATTGTTAAATCTTTCTCAACATGGCGAAATGAATTTAATTGGAAAGATATTTCACTCGTTACCTGGTCTGGTATACGCGGTACCATGTCTGTTGCCCTTTTACTTGGCCTAGAATCAGAGTATGGCTCTGGTAATGGGGCTGTGATGTCTCTTGCATTCGGCGCTGTGTTTCTATCGCTTGTTTTTCAAAGTCTGACCATCTATCCAATGTCCAGTTATTTTGAAAGAAAGGCCAAATAAGCCGCGATCTACGAAGTGTTTGTTGGTTAGCTTTGATCCAGCCTCTCGATCGTTTCACCTCCACAAATGAACACAAAGACTGTGTTCTTTTGTGAAGGCTCCAACGCTTGTCGAGGCAAGACGGCCCCTTTCGCTTTTCTGATCCAGCTGCAGTGGGCCAAATCCTACGGCTGTTTCACCATTTCGATTGAGACAAAAAGCGTCTCATTCTCAAAGGTTCCAACATCCTGCGGATTTAAACGGCCCCTTCCGCTTTTCATGATCCAGCTGCAGTGGGCAGACACTCGGTCACTTCACCTTTTCATCCGAACACAAAAACCGTGTTCAAATGAAAAGGCTCCAGTGCCTGCCGTGTCTAAACGCCCACTTCCGCTTTTCAATTAATGCGTTATGGCTTTAGCAGATGTTCTTGAAAGGTTAGAGAAAAAGCTATACGTTTAAGCAGAGTGACAAACTAATTTTGGAGGGATCATTATGCAGGAACAAATGTTGAATCAGAATCAACAGGATACCGCAGATTTTTTCCCAGTTCATGATGTAGACTATTTGGAGATTTATGTTGGAAATGCAAAGCAGGCGAGTCATTATTTTTGTAAAGCATTTGGTTTTAAGCCCGTTGCTTATTCAGGTCTTGAAACAGGGGATCGTGAGAAGGTTTCATATGTATTGCAGCAGAATAATATTCGTCTCGTTTTATCAGGGGCATTGTCGAATGATCATCCAATTGCAGAGTTTGTCAAATTGCACGGAGATGGTGTGAAGGATATTGCTCTTACTGTGGAAGATGTTGAAACCGCTTACAAAGAAGCGGCGGAACGTGGAGCTATCGAGCTTAGTCCACCAAAAGAATACAAGGATGAGCATGGTGTTGTAAAAATGGCGGTAATCGGAACATACGGCGATACGATACACACGCTAGTTGAGCGGAAAAACTATCCTGGTATTTTCCTTCCTGGATTCACGAAATTTGAAGGAAACATTCCTTCAGATGATAAAGGACTGCTCGGTATCGATCACTGCGTTGGAAATGTGGAATCGATGGAAGAGTGGGTTTCCTATTATGAGAACGTTATGGGCTTTAAGCAAATGATTCATTTTGATGATGAGGATATCAGCACAGAATATTCAGCGCTTATGTCAAAGGTGATGCATAATGGTGGACGAATTAAATTTCCTATTAATGAACCAGCCAATGGAAAGCGTAAATCACAAATTCAAGAGTACCTCGATTACTACAATGGACCTGGTGTTCAGCATATTGCTGTCCTCACGAATGATATTGTAGATACGGTTGGAAAACTGCGAGCAGGCGGAGTAGAATTTCTTGAAACACCAGATGATTATTATGATGTGCTAACCGAACGTGTAGGTGAGATAGATGAAGAAATTAGCAAATTACGTGAGTTAAAAATTCTCGTTGACCGTGATGATGAAGGCTACCTGCTCCAAATTTTCACGAAGCCAGTCGTGGATCGTCCGACTTTATTCATTGAAATTATCCAACGTAAAGGTGCAAAAGGTTTTGGTGAAGGAAACTTTAAAGCTTTGTTTCAGGCAATTGAGCGGGAGCAGGAACGAAGAGGCAACTTATAGAAGTTTAGCAACAACCTATTAAAGAAGGAGTTGCCAGATTGATGAAAGTTCAACCAGATACATTAGCATGGAAGGATGCTTATAAATTATTGATCGGATCAGTATTACCTCGCCCCATTGCTTTCGTTTCGAGTATCGATGGAAGCGGCGAGGTGAATCTTGCTCCTTTTAGTTTCTTTACAGGTATTTGCGCGGATCCGATGATGGTTTGTTTTGCACCTATGCGAAAAGCAGGCGAAGGTGATAAGAAGGATACGCTTTTGAACATTGAAGAATCGAAAGAATTTGTTATCAATATTGTCAGTGAGAAAATTGCTGAACAAATGAATGAATGTGCAACACCCTTTCAGAAAGGCACGGACGAGTTTGTTGAATCTGGTCTGACGAAAGCTGAGAGCGAGCTTATTCGACCTCCGAGGGTGAAAGAGAGTGATGTACAGCTGGAATGCGTTCTTGATCAGATTGTCGAATTTGGCGATCACGAAGGTGCAGGGAGTCTTGTTATTGGGAAAGTCGTCATGGTTCATGTACGTGATGAATTATATAAAGACGGCAAGATTGATACAGAGATGCTGCAACCGGTAGGTCGTTTAGCAGGACAAGAGTATTCGAGAGCTGTAACAGATACGTTTTCGCTCATTCGCAAAACCACACCTGATGGAAAGAGCTGAGAGCTTTGAAATTCGTAACATTTGAAGTAGAAGGTAGAATACAAGCGGGTGTTTATAAAGATGGGCGTATTATCGCCTTAAATGAAGCAGACGGTGGGCTACCAGATGATTTGATGACGATCATTACTAGTTACGAACATTATCAACCCCTTATTGAACAATGTTCCGATCATGGCTATGAACTCGAAGATGTTCTATTACACGCACCACTTAGGCGTCCAGTAAGCATCAGAGATTTCTATGCTTTTGAAGAACATGTCCTCAATGCGAGGGGAAAAAGAGGGCTAGATGTCGTACCAGAATGGTATGAGATCCCAGTGTTTTATTTCTCGAATCATCTTGCAGTGAAAGGGCCGGATGAAATCATTACTCGTCCTCTTTCTAGTAAGAAGCTTGATTACGAGCTTGAGATTGCGTGTGTAATTGGGAAAGAAGGTCGTAATATTAAAGCGCATCAGGCTGTTGATCATATTTTTGGCTATATGATCATGAACGACTGGAGCGCAAGAGATCTTCAAGCGAAAGAAATGAAGGTTGGTCTCGGTCCTGCAAAAGGAAAAGATTTTGCTACCTCCTTTGGACCGTTTCTTGTTACACCTGATGAACTTCCGCAAGTACAGGATCGTCTCGATCTTAAGATGAATGCTTATGTTAATGGTGAACGTTATTCCTTGGGAAATGCACAGGACATGTATTATTCATTCGGTCAGTTAATTGAACAGGCTTCAAAAAGCGTGACGTTATACCCTGGTGAGGTAATTGGATCAGGCACAGTGGGCAGTGGCTGTATTCTTGAACAAAACGATCGGAACTTTTTGGAACCTGGTGACCGAGTTGCGTTATCCATTTCACATCTTGGTACTCTAACGAATGTCATAGGGGAGGAGGAAGAGGATGGTCTATTATAGGAAGATGGGCAACATTCCTCATAAACGACATACTACCTTTAAAAAAGAAGATGGATCCCTTTATCGTGAGCAAGTAATGGGGACAAAAGGTTTTTCTGGTATTCAGTCTATACTCTATCACCACCATTTTCCTACAGCAGTAAAAGAAGCAACTTATTTAAAAAGCACAGCCCTGGAGTTTGAAGGGGAAGGTGCTCTCCGACATCGTCATTTCCGAACCGCGGAATATGACAAAAAAGGAGATGCAGTTGTCGATAGGTGTTATTTCCTGGGGAATGAGGATGTGATTCTCGGTGTGGTAAATCCAACTGAACCGATGAATTATTTTTATCGAAATGGTGACGGAGATGAGCTTTTCTTTGTGCATCACGGATCTGGGAAAATCGAAACGATGTTCGGTGAACTCTCCTATAAACCCGGTGATTACATTGTGATGCCGATTGGAACAATCTATCGCGTGATTCCTCAAGGCCATGATAACCGATGGCTTGTCTTGGAGGCGAACAGCGCGATTACAACGCCACGGAGATATCGTAATGAGTATGGCCAGTTAATGGAGCATAGTCCTTTCTGTGAACGAGACTTTGGTGGACCGGATCGCCTCATCTCCTTCAATGAAAAGGGTGAGTTTGAAGTGCTCACGAAAACAAGAGGTGGTCTGCATCGGCATGTATTCGATCACCATCCTTTGGACGTTGTCGGATGGGATGGCTATCTTTATCCATGGAAGTTTAATATCCAGGATTTCGAACCCATTACGGGAAGAGTGCATCAGCCTCCACCAGTCCATCAAACATTTGAAGGGAATAACTTCGTTGTTTGTTCCTTCGTCCCGAGGCTATATGACTATCATCCAGAGTCGATTCCAGCACCTTATTTTCATAGTAATGTCGATAGTGATGAAGTTCTTTATTATGTTGAAGGGAATTTCATGAGTCGAAAGGGGATCGAGGAGGCTTCCATTACCTTGCATCCTTCTGGTATTCCACACGGGCCACATCCTGGGAAAATTGAAGCAAGCATCGGCAAAAAAGAAACGCTTGAGCTTGCTGTGATGGTTGATACGTTCCGGCCGCTTAAGGTCATTGAACAAGTTCAAAGGTATGAAGACGAGGGCTATATGAAGAGCTGGGTAACCGAATAACTAATTGGGGGAAATGTACGGAAGTCGCGCGGTCGATCGATCGCGCGATTATTATGATTCAATTCTCTTTTGCTTTCTAGTTTTTTATTGTATAATGTTATTCATTCGGCCCCGTAGCTCAGGGGATAGAGCAACGGTTTCCTAAACCGCAGGTCGGAGGTTCGATTCCTCTCGGGGCCACCATTTAAATCCTTATGAGATAAGGGTTTTTTATTTTGTCTTTTTTCCTCTTTTTATTTAATTGAACCATTCTTCTTTTTCATCCTCCTAGAATTCGTTTTTCCTTCTTTTCCTTTTACCACTTTAATTTTTAAAAACCTCTCCATAAGAGGATTTGTCCTTCTATTTAGCGAAAGAGTAACGAACGATTCAGTGGAAATGAGTGAGCTGATGATGAGGAAGCGGAAATGGGTCTTGCTCCTTATTGTTGTAGGAGTAGCTTTTCTAATGTTTAAGCTAATAGGTGATGAAAACAAGCCATCCATGGTTGCTCAATCAGTTGAGAGTGAAGATGACATTGCTCCCTACTTCAAAAGGATCACGCCAGGACTGGAATTAGCGATGGAATCTGGAGACTATCAAGCAATTGAAAGTAGTATTCTACCAGGTGAATTCAATATGAACGTGGATGGAGTCTGGTATTCTCGTTATAAGTTATCTGTTTTTTATCACGTTGATGTGTCGGAGAGTGAATTTGTTGTCTCAAGAGATAGAGATGATCTTCCTAAAATAGATCGTCTGGTTGTTAAACACAGTTCAGGTAAATCATCTGTTCTCGAGTTAGTTGAAACAGATGAGGGAGTTTTGTTTGAAGACAGCTATTATATGAAGGGAACTTTTCAAGCTGTTACTGATTCCAAGACTAATCAACCTGTAAAAGAAGTGATTGGGTCGATCACGACTATTGGGAGTGGAAAGAAATCAGCTACCGTTGACATTCCTCTGTCTTATGAATACGAAAAGGAAACAAAGAGAACGGTTACCATTGATGAAACAAAAAAGTTCGAAGGAGCTGAAGTGACTGTTTCTGAGTGGCAGGTAACACCGTCTGATAGCCGTCTATTACTTGAGATTGAATCTCCTTTCCAGGAAATCGCTCAAATGACGTTGATGATCCTCACACCAGATGGATCGCTATCACCACTATTATTTGAGCAAGTAGCAAACGAGAAATACACGGTCTCTTTTCCTGGAGGAACAGAGTTACCGGAAGACATACATTTATATGGATTGATCGCTACCTCTTCAAAAGAAATCGTTTTTGATGTTGATCCAAATCAGTATGAAATCTATAAGCGAATAAAACAATCTACATATGAACATCGATTAGACGAGCCAATCATGAAGATTTATGGATCAGAAGTGACAAAAGAGTCCCTTTTCTATGATGAGCATGGTGTTACATTTCATATACTTTTCAATAAAGTAGTACCACAGGGCCCTTACGTGAACTTGATGAATAAAGAGCAGTTGATGATAGAAGCGGTAAATGAAAAGAATGAAGTACGTCACCTCAAGTCAATGGGTGATGCACAAGAAAGGGTTACTTTTATGATTGATCGAGGGTTTTATGAACGTTCCAATAAAATCCAGGTGAAGATGACAAATCTCCCGGTTTTTGTGAAAACAAACTGGGTGGTTAGTCTTTCGAATGAGTGAGAGCCATTGTTAAAAAATGCAAGCTAAAGCACTGCAAAGGTGATATGATAGACATAGTTTGAAAAGTTGGGGGGCTTTCAAGTTGGACGATTGGAAAGGTACATTGGCTGAACTATTTCGAGCCGTTGGAATCAATCTTAAATCAGAGCTTGCTCCCATGGTTGATGGATTGCAATCTATTTTCTCAGACAACCCGTGGGGACAGCTTTTCTTATTATTGCTTATCCTTCTCATCGCCGCTCAAGGCATGAGTTCTATTGCCAGACAATATGATCGTGCATTCAGACAAACTATTGAGCGGAAAATGGAGACGAATTCACATCTACATAACTTTTTTAAAGGGTTCCTTCATCATAAGCGTTCTGAAGGTTGGATGAAAGATTCAGCCTGGCAACAAAAAGAATTGCAGCGTTTTGATTTATATGAGCTCGAATGGTTGAGAGCGGAGCTTGCTACTGCAGAAAGTGACTTTCGCGATTATCGGCCGCAGACGTTTTTGGCTAGTATTCTTTTCTCGATTACTGTTTTATTTCTTATCTGGTATTATGAATGGACGATTTTTGAAAAAGAAATCCTTGCGATTTTGCTACCAATTCTCCTCGTGACTTGGTGCATGGGGCTCGTGTTCTATAAAATTGGTATCAAAAAACGGTTCTACCAATCGTTGAATACAAGTGTTCAACTAGCCATTTCGACCAAAAAAGTTCAGGATGTTATGTTGTACATCGATTCTGATTTGAAACGATACAAAACAGAACGTGTGAAGACTGACGTTGCTTATTATGAAGTGGTCCGCTGTATGACATGTCTCTATCACTCCAAGTATCTTGAAGAAGTTCGTTTCCAAATCAATGATACGGTACTTGCTTTTACTGCTAAAGAACGCTTAATTGAAGTTACGGTAAGCAGTGAATATGGAAATTCGTTCTTGATTGATCGACTTGAATTTAGAGATGGATATTGTCAGAGCCTGCGTAAAGGAAGTAAGCTTTTTGATGATAAACTGATGGTTACTTACTTAAACGCTGCATTTGAGCAGCGGCCAGCTTATTTTCAAACGAGCTCATAACGTTAGCCCCTCTTCCTGTGGAGAGGGGCTTTTCTTATCCTTCATAAGCGGTTGTTTTACTACGTTCGTTGGCTTTCTTAATTAAATCCTTCAGGTTCAATTTAGTAGAAAGCTGTGTATTGGCTTTCAAATTCCCTTCCATTAATTTGAGCGCGTAGTTGTTATCTTCCACAACATTTGAAGCACAGCAATCAGATGGAATGTATAGATCGTATTCTCTCATATAGGCATCATTTGCCGTGAAGAGGACGCATATATTTCCTGCGAATCCTGTCAGAATCAGTGTGTTAACATTTAAATATTTTAATAAGGTAGAGAGCGGTGTCGAAAAGAATCCAGAGTGCTTCGGTTTAACAACAGTGTAATCATCATCTTCTGGCTCCAGTCGTTCTACGAGATGTTGGCCGTTTGCTTCTACTGCATAGTTGATGACCTTTTTGAAATCAGATTGCCATAAGCCATAATTATCATTAACATAAATGACGGGCATTCCTAACGATTTCGCCTGTTTTTTTAATGAAGCAATATTATCTGCTGTCTTCTCAGTGAATCTGGCCAGAAGTTCAGCGTTTTCAAAATCCAATGTATTGATGACATCAATTAATAATAGAGCGGCAGAAGTATTTTGATCGCTATGTTCAATATGTTTTTTGCTCAAGTGAACTCCTCTCCTTATAATAGATATAGAATAATATGTAGTTTACCCAAACGGATAATAGATAAAACGACGATGAAGGAGGACAACTTATGCAAGGTCAAAAAGAAAATGACGAGTATTTTATGAGATTAGCTATGGAGGAAGCTCAAAAGGCTGAGGCGATTGGTGAAGTTCCAATTGGTGCTGTAGTAGTAAAACATGATCAAGTCATAGCCTCTGCATACAATTTAAGAGAATCAGAACAGCGTTCCATCGCACATGCTGAATTATTGGCCATTGATAAAGCCTGTCAAAAAGTGGGCTCCTGGCGACTAACTGACTGCACTCTGTATGTGACGTTGGAACCGTGTGCGATGTGCAGTGGGGCGATTGTTCTCTCAAGGATAGAACGGGTTGTGTTTGGTGCTCCTGATCCTAAAGGAGGTTGTGCAGGTACGTTAATGAATCTTCTTGACGATTGTCGTTTTAACCATCAGGCGGAGGTAATCGCAGGTGTTTGCGAAGAAGAGTGTGGCGGGATGCTGTCAGGTTTCTTTCGTGAACTAAGAGACAAACGTAAAGAAGAAAAAATGCGAAAAAAACAAGAGTTGTCCTCCGTTGAAAATCAAGAAAAGACATGATATAGTAACTTTTGTGTCAATAGACATCGTCGGATGGAGGCGTACCCAAGTCTGGCTGAAGGGGACTGACTCGAAATCAGTTAGGGCGTTCACGCGCTGCGGGGGTTCAAATCCTCTCGCCTCCGCCATTTACAATTAATGGTGTGTCGAACCTATTGCTAAATAGGTTAAAACACGATATACTATATCTTGCACCATTCGAGTGCACTAACAATGTTATCAAATTTGCCGTGCTAGGTGGGGAATTAGCGGTGCCCTGTACTCGCAATCCGCTATAGCGAGACTGAATCCCTTCCCGAGGTTTAGCCACTGCAGGGTCTGCCCTGAATAAGTGGTGTTGACATTCGGGTCCTGCGCAACAGAGTCCTACGAACCCTGTCAGGTCCGGAAGGAAGCAGCAGTAAGTAGGTACCCTCTGTGTGCCGCGGGAGCGCCCGGATCGAGCTAACTGTTCAGGTAACGCCTGTGGTGGCTTTATCGAAGGAAGGTGCACGGTTTACTTATTTAAATGCTCAAACTCACTCTTTTCGAAGGGTGAGTTTTTTAGTGTGATTTTCTTAGGATTGCCTTTTGAATTAGGAGCCTTGAAACGGTATAATAGAAAAGTATGAAGAGGTTAGGAGGAGAGTAGGCGAATGAGTTATCAAGCGCTCTATCGTGTTTGGCGACCGCAAACTTTTGAAGATGTGGTTGGACAGAAGCACGTAACAAGAACAATTCAAAACGCACTCATGCAGCAAAAAATCTCTCACGCCTATTTGTTTACAGGACCTCGAGGAACGGGAAAGACAAGTGCTGCTAAAATTATTGCGAAAGCGATCAACTGTGAAAAAGCGCCTGTAGCTGAACCATGTAATGAATGTTCAGCTTGTCTAGGAATAACCGATGGCTCGATTTCAGATGTTATTGAAATCGACGCAGCTTCTAACACTGGGGTCGATGATATTCGGGATATTCGCGATAAGGTGAAGTATGCACCGAGTTCTGTTTCTTATAAGGTGTATATTATAGATGAGGTTCACATGCTCTCAACTGGAGCGTTCAACGCACTTCTTAAAACACTTGAAGAACCTCCAAAGCACGTGGTGTTTATACTTGCGACTACTGAACCACATAAAATTCCGTTAACGATTATCTCAAGGTGTCAACGCTTTGATATGAGAAGAATAACTGCGCAAGATATTGTTGGTCGACTACAAACCATCATTGAAGCGCAAGATATTCAAGTGAAAGAAGATGCGCTTTATCAAGTAGCGCGTGCTGCAGATGGCGGGATGCGAGATGCACTCAGTATTCTTGACCAAGCGATTTCCTATAGTGAAGCAGAAGTTGTCCTCGATGATGTGCTTGCTGTAACAGGAAGCGTTTCTCAAAAGATGATCTCGAAAATTGCGATGGCTTTTTACAATAAAGACGTTGCAGATGCACTGACTGCTGTAGAAGAATTAATGGATCACGGAAAAGATGCTGCGCGTTTTCTTGAAGACTTGATCTATTATTATCGTGATTTGTTGCTTTATCAGACAGCTCCTCAGCTAGAAGAAGTAGTTGAACGAGTGAAAATCGATGAAACGTTTCAACATCTCGGCGATAACTGTTCAAAAGAATGGATCTATGTTGTGATCGAGACACTGAATAGAAGCCAACAAGAAATGAAGTGGACGAATCATCCGCGCATTTTCCTTGAACTCGCACTCGTGCAAATTTGTCAGGAAGAAACGAGTAGTCAGGCGACTCAAGATCAGAGTGAGCTCCTTGATCGCATTCAGAAGCTGGAGAATGAACTGCTTACATTGAAGGAAAAAGGTATTGCAGTGAAGCAAACTGAAGAGACACAAGATTCATCAAAACCGAAGAAACAATTTAAACCTTCTCGACAGAAATCCGGCGTATCTCATGGTAGAATAAAAGAAATGCTGAAGAAAGCAACAAAGCAGGATTTAATGAAAGTGAAAAGCGTCTGGGGAGAAGTGATGGAGAATGTTCGTCAGGAAAAAGTCTCTGCTCACGCCTGGTTGAAGGATAGTGAACCGGTGGCTGCAACTGAGAATGCATTTCTCTTATCATTTCAATACGACATGCACTGTCAGATGGCGATGAAAGATAACATTCGTGGCACACTCGAGCAAGTCTTATCACGCACGCTTGGCAAACAGCTAGAAATGGTTGCGATTGTTGAAGAAGAGTGGAAGCAAATTCGCTCAGAGTTTTTAAAGACGAGAGATGAGCCAGAACCCGATAAGGAAGGCGAAGAGCCAGCAGAAGATCCACTGATTGCTGAGGCAAGACGTCTTGTCGGTGATGACTTGTTGGATATTCAAACTTAAAATTAATTACAAACAAGGAGGAATTTTATTATGAAACGTGGCATGGGTGGCGGAGGAAACATGAACGGTATGATGAAGCAAATGCAGAAAATGCAAAAAGATATGGCAAAGGCTCAGGAAGAACTAAAGGATAAAATCGTTGAAGGTACAGCTGGCGGTGGTATGGTTCTTGTTAAAGCAAACGGTCATAAAGAAATTCTTGAGGTCATCGTAAAAGAAGAGGTCGTTGATCCTGATGATATCGATATGCTTCAAGACCTAGTTCTTGCTGCAACGAACGATGCGCTTCGCAATGTAGACGAGTTGGTTAACAAAGACATGGGTAAATTCACACAGGGTCTTAACATGCCTGGAATGTTTTAGGGGGTATGCAGGTGCATTATCCTGAACCGATATCAAAACTGATCGACAGTTTTATGAAATTGCCGGGAATCGGACCAAAGACGGCGGTCCGCCTGGCTTTTTTCGTTCTTGAAATGAATGATGATGACGTACTTGATTTTGGTAAGGCGCTAGTGAATGCAAAGCGCCAACTCACGTATTGCTCGATTTGTAATCACATCACTGATACCGATCCGTGTCGGATTTGTTCAGATAGTCATCGAGATGATTCGATTATTTGCGTTGTTCAAGATGCAAAAGACGTTATTGCTATCGAGAAAATGAAAGACTACACTGGTCTTTATCACGTTCTGCATGGAGCAATTTCTCCCGTCGAGGGAATTGGACCAGAGGATATTAAAGTGCCAGAGCTATTAAAACGACTACAGGATGATAAAGTGACGGAAATTATTCTAGCCACTGATCCTACAATAGAAGGTGAAGCAACTGCAATGTATATTGCTCGCCTCGTGAAACCGACAGGAATTCGCATTACTCGGATCGCACATGGCCTTCCGGTTGGCGGGGATCTTGAGTACGCTGATGAAGTAACACTTTCTAAAGCGATGGAAGGTCGTCGTGAGCTGTAGGTACTGGAGGTGACGATATGTTCTTCAAGCGTAAGGGATATTTACGTAAGCAGTCTGATGAAAGTTTAATTCAGTCACTACATGAATTGAAGGATGTTTGGAACAAGCAGAAAGAAATTGTGGAGCGCAGTGTTGAACCTTCAGGAGCCGTTCTCGCAAAGCTTAAAGTTGATGAAGCCAAATACTTCTTTCTATTAAAAGAAGCAAAGCGACGGAAAATAAGAATGGGATAGTGATAAACTTCCCGTTCTTTTTTATTTGGACAAACATAAGCTTTAGTAAATCTGTAAAAATAGAGCGGAGGTCAGCCATGGATCCTAAACTCATTATCGGGCTGTTTGCTTTATGTATCGTATTACTTCTATTTGTGGGGGCTCCTTTAAAGCCGATGAGATGGATTGGGCAGGGATTAATTAAAATTGCCATCGGAGCCCTTTTATTATTTTTCTTAAACACGTTTGGAAGTCCTATTGATCTTCATGTGCCAATCAATCCGGGAACTGCGATCGTCACTGGATTTCTCGGTGTGCCAGGTCTAGTTGCACTGGCTGCAATCGAACTTATTATTATAGGGTAAAGAAGAAGGACTCGTGCAATGAGGAGTCCTTTTTGTTTTTCTAAAATAATTTTTGGAAAAGGGGTTGCGTATCTAAAGTAACCCTGATATAGTTATATAGGTCGCCGATACGAAGCGGTTGACGCAAAAAAAGATTTTAAAAAGTTGTTGACGCTAACTGAGTTAATATGGTATATTAATAAAGTCGCTGAAAACGACAACGAAAGAAACAAATCGATCTTTGAAAACTGAACGAAACGCCATGTAAGTAGTTGTTTCTACGGAAACAAACATTGTTTTAAAAGCTAGATTAAGCTTTCTATCGGAGAGTTTGATCCTGGCTCAGGACGAACGCTGGCGGCGTGCCTAATACATGCAAGTCGAGCGAAGAGATGGGAGCTTGCTCCCTGATCTTAGCGGCGGACGGGTGAGTAACACGTGGGCAACCTGCCCTGCAGACTGGGATAACTCCGGGAAACCGGAGCTAATACCGGGTAATACATCGCACCGCATGGTGCAATGTTGAAAGTTGGCTTTCGAGCTAACACTGCAGGATGGGCCCGCGGCGCATTAGCTAGTTGGTAAGGTAATGGCTTACCAAGGCGACGATGCGTAGCCGACCTGAGAGGGTGATCGGCCACACTGGGACTGAGACACGGCCCAGACTCCTACGGGAGGCAGCAGTAGGGAATCTTCCGCAATGGACGAAAGTCTGACGGAGCAACGCCGCGTGAGTGACGAAGGCCTTCGGGTCGTAAAGCTCTGTTGTTAGGGAAGAACAAGTACCGTTCGAATAGGGCGGTACCTTGACGGTACCTAACCAGAAAGCCACGGCTAACTACGTGCCAGCAGCCGCGGTAATACGTAGGTGGCAAGCGTTGTCCGGAATTATTGGGCGTAAAGCGCGCGCAGGCGGTCTTTTAAGTCTGATGTGAAAGCCCACGGCTCAACCGTGGAGGGTCATTGGAAACTGGAGGACTTGAGTGCAGAAGAGGAGAGTGGAATTCCACGTGTAGCGGTGAAATGCGTAGATATGTGGAGGAACACCAGTGGCGAAGGCGGCTCTCTGGTCTGTAACTGACGCTGAGGCGCGAAAGCGTGGGGAGCAAACAGGATTAGATACCCTGGTAGTCCACGCCGTAAACGATGAGTGCTAGGTGTTGGGGGGTTCCACCCTCAGTGCTGAAGTTAACACATTAAGCACTCCGCCTGGGGAGTACGACCGCAAGGTTGAAACTCAAAGGAATTGACGGGGGCCCGCACAAGCAGTGGAGCATGTGGTTTAATTCGAAGCAACGCGAAGAACCTTACCAGGTCTTGACATCCTCTGACAATCCTGGAGACAGGACGTTCCCCTTCGGGGGACAGAGTGACAGGTGGTGCATGGTTGTCGTCAGCTCGTGTCGTGAGATGTTGGGTTAAGTCCCGCAACGAGCGCAACCCTTGATCTTAGTTGCCAGCATTTAGTTGGGCACTCTAAGGTGACTGCCGGTGACAAACCGGAGGAAGGTGGGGATGACGTCAAATCATCATGCCCCTTATGACCTGGGCTACACACGTGCTACAATGGACGGTACAAAGGGCAGCGACACCGCGAGGTGAAGCGAATCCCATAAAGCCGTTCTCAGTTCGGATTGCAGGCTGCAACTCGCCTGCATGAAGCCGGAATTGCTAGTAATCGCGGATCAGCATGCCGCGGTGAATACGTTCCCGGGCCTTGTACACACCGCCCGTCACACCACGAGAGTTTGTAACACCCGAAGTCGGTGGGGTAACCTTTATGGAGCCAGCCGCCGAAGGTGGGACAAATGATTGGGGTGAAGTCGTAACAAGGTAGCCGTATCGGAAGGTGCGGCTGGATCACCTCCTTTCTATGGAGAATTACGAGGTAACTTACGTTACCAACCTTACATGAGCGTTTCGTTTAGTTTTGAAAGAATGATTGTATTCTTTCAAAACAGGCTATTCAATGAAGCAGCAATGCAGCATTGATGACTAGCCATGTTCCTTGAAAACTAGATAGCACAAACAACGACATCCAATAATTATTTTTTATGCAAAACTTAGTAATAACTGATGAGTTAGCTTGAGCAATCAAGTCTAATGAATCGAAGGTTAAGCTACTAAGGGCGCACGGTGGATGCCTTGGCACTAGAAGCCTAAGAAGGACGGGACGAACACCGATATGCTTCGGGGAGCTGTAAGTACGCTTTGATCCGGAGATTTCCGAATGGGGGAACCCACCATCCGTAATGGGATGGTATCCATTTCTGAATACATAGGGAATGGAAGGCAGACCCGGGGAACTGAAACATCTCATTACCCGGAGGAAGAGAAAGCAAATGCGATTTCCTGAGTAGCGGCGAGCGAAACGGAATCAGCCCAAACCAGAGGGCTTGCCCTCTGGGGTTGTAGGACGTCTCTTTGGAGTTACAAAGGCACGGATAGACGAAGCGACCTGGAAAGGTCCATCAGAGAAGGTAACAATCCTGTAGTCAAAATCCGCTGCCCTCCGAGACGGATCCTGAGTACGGCGGGACACGTGAAACCCCGTCGGAATCCGGGAGGACCATCTCCCAAGGCTAAATACTCTCTAGTGACCGATAGTGAACCAGTACCGTGAGGGAAAGGTGAAAAGCACCCCGGAAGGGGAGTGAAAGAGAACCTGAAACCGTGTGCCTACAACTAGTTGGAGCCCGTTAATGGGTGACAGCGTGCCTTTTGTAGAATGAACCGGCGAGTTACGATCCCGTGCAAGGTTAAGCTGATAAGGCGGAGCCGCAGCGAAAGCGAGTCTGAATAGGGCGAAATAGTACGTGGTCGTAGACCCGAAACCAGGTGATCTACCCATGTCCAGGGTGAAGTTCAGGTAACACTGAATGGAGGCCCGAACCCACGCATGTTGAAAAATGCGGGGATGAGGTGTGGGTAGCGGTGAAATGCCAATCGAACCTGGAGATAGCTGGTTCTCTCCGAAATAGCTTTAGGGCTAGCCTCGCGGCAAGAATCTTGGAGGTAGAGCACTGATTGGACTAGGGGTCCTTACCGGATTACCGAATCCAGTCAAACTCCGAATGCCAACGATTTATCCGCGGGAGTCAGACTGCGAGTGATAAGATCCGTAGTCGAGAGGGAAACAGCCCAGACCACCAGCTAAGGTCCCAAAGTATACGTTAAGTGGAAAAGGATGTGGCGTTGCTTAGACAACCAGGATGTTGGCTTAGAAGCAGCCATCATTTAAAGAGTGCGTAATAGCTCACTGGTCGAGTGACGCTGCGCCGAAAATGTACCGGGGCTAAACGTATCACCGAAGCTGTGGATTGTCTTACGACAATGGTAGGAGAGCGTTCTAAGGGCTGTGAAGTCAGACCGAAAGGACTGGTGGAGCGCTTAGAAGTGAGAATGCCGGTATGAGTAGCGAAAGACAAGTGAGAATCTTGTCCGTCGAAAGCCCAAGGTTTCCTGAGGAAGGCTCGTCCGCTCAGGGTTAGTCGGGACCTAAGCCGAGGCCGAAAGGCGTAGGCGATGGATAACAGGTTGATATTCCTGTACCACCTCCTTTCCGTTTGAACGACGGGGGGACGCAGAAAGATAGGGAGAGCGCGCTGCTGGAAATGCGCGTCCAAGCGATTAGGCTGGTGAATAGGCAAATCCGTTCACCGTGAAGGCTGAGTCGTGATGGCGAGGGAACTAAAGTACCGAAGTCCCTGATTCTACGCTGCCAAGAAAAGCCTCTAGTGAGGAAAGAGGTGCCCGTACCGCAAACCGACACAGGTAGGCGAGGAGAGAATCCTAAGACGATCGGGAGAACTCTCGTTAAGGAACTCGGCAAAATGACCCCGTAACTTCGGGAGAAGGGGTGCTTCCTCGGGTTTATAGCCCAGGGGAGCCGCAGTGAAAAGATCCAAGCGACTGTTTAGCAAAAACACAGGTCTCTGCAAAGCCGTAAGGCGAAGTATAGGGGCTGACACCTGCCCGGTGCTGGAAGGTTAAGAGGAGGGGTTATCCCTTACGGGAGAAGCTCTGAATCGAAGCCCCAGTAAACGGCGGCCGTAACTATAACGGTCCTAAGGTAGCGAAATTCCTTGTCGGGTAAGTTCCGACCCGCACGAAAGGTGCAACGACTTGGATACTGTCTCAACGAGAGACCCGGTGAAATTATAGTACCTGTGAAGATGCAGGTTACCCGCGACAGGACGGAAAGACCCCATGGAGCTTTACTGTAGCCTGATATTGGATTTTGGTACAGCTTGTACAGGATAGGTAGGAGCCATAGAAGTCGGACCGCCAGGTTCGATGGAGGCGTCGGTGGGATACTACCCTGGCTGTACTGACATTCTAACCCAGCACCGTGATCCGGTGCGGAGACAGTGTCAGGTGGGCAGTTTGACTGGGGCGGTCGCCTCCTAAAGTGTAACGGAGGCGCCCAAAGGTTCCCTCAGAATGGTTGGAAATCATTCGCAGAGTGTAAAGGCACAAGGGAGCTTGACTGCGAGACCTACAAGTCGAGCAGGGACGAAAGTCGGGCTTAGTGATCCGGTGGTTCCGCATGGAAGGGCCATCGCTCAACGGATAAAAGCTACCCTGGGGATAACAGGCTTATCTCCCCCAAGAGTCCACATCGACGGGGAGGTTTGGCACCTCGATGTCGGCTCATCGCATCCTGGGGCTGAAGTAGGTCCCAAGGGTTGGGCTGTTCGCCCATTAAAGCGGTACGCGAGCTGGGTTCAGAACGTCGTGAGACAGTTCGGTCCCTATCCGTCGCGGGCGCAGGAAATTTGAGAGGAGCTGTCCTTAGTACGAGAGGACCGGGATGGACACACCGCTGGTGTACCAGTTGTTCCGCCAGGAGCATAGCTGGGTAGCTACGTGTGGAAGGGATAAGTGCTGAAAGCATCTAAGCATGAAGCCCCCCTCGAGATGAGATTTCCCACAGCATTAAGCTGGTAAGATCCCTTAGAGATGATGAGGTAGATAGGTTCGGGGTGGAAGCGTGGCAACACGTGGAGCTGACGAATACTAATCGATCGAGGGCTTAACCTAAATATATTGGACAGAAATTGTGCGTGCTATCTAGTTTTCAGGGAATTATATTTCTCTTGAAAACACTGACGGAATATAGTAAGATATATTTTGTCTCTGGTTCATCACTTGGTTGTGGAAGCCAGTAATAAGTCTGGTAATGATGGCGAAGAGGTCACACCCGTTCCCATGCCGAACACGGAAGTTAAGCTCTTCAGCGCCGATGGTAGTTGGGGGATCTCCCCCTGCAAGAGTAGGACGTTGCCAGGCAGCTAAGAGAAGTCAGAGATCACTATGGTCTCTGGCTTTTTTGTATTCAAATGATGATAAAACCTCGTAAGAGGAAAAGCTTCATGTAAGACAATAGAGGGCTTCTTCGAAAGCTTCGTAGGGGTGGGAGAAGCAAGAAATTCGAGGAAGCAAGTGATGACAGACCGGAGTGGATATTCGAGAGATCCATGAGGATCTGTCAGCGCGCAGCTGACGAAGAAGTTCGCCGCTTATCGCGCCCCGTATGAGAACACGGAAGTTGAGCTCTAGCGCCGATGGTAGTTGGGGGATCTCCCCCTGCAAGAGTAGGACGTCGCTGGGCAAATAAGAGAAGGCGAGAGACCAAATGGTTTCTCGCTTTTTTGTATTTAAAAGATGTTGAAACCTCGTAAGAGGAAAAGCTTCATGAAAGACAATAAAAGACTTCTTCGAAAGCTTCGTAGGGGTGGGAGAAGCAAGAAATTCGAGGAAGCAAGTGATGACAGACCGGAGTGGATATTCGGAGATCCATGAGGATCTGTCAGCGCGCAGCTGACGAAGAAGTTCGCCGCTTATCGCGCCCCGTATGAGAACACGGAAGTTAAGCTCTAGCGCCGATGGTAGTTGGGGGATCTCCCCCTGCAAGAGTAGGACGTCGCTGGGCAAACTAAGAGAAGTCAGAGATCATATGGTCTCTGGCTTTTTTGTATTCAAATGATGATAAAACCTCGTAAGAGGAAAAGCTTCATGAAAGACAATAGAGGACTTCTTCGAAAGCTTCGTAGGGGTGGGAGAAGCAAGAAATTCGAGGAAGCAAGTGATGACAGACCGGAGTGGATATTCGAGAGATCCATGAGGATCTGTCAGCGCGCAGCTGACGAAGAAGTTCGCCGCTTATCGCGCCCCGTATGAGAACACGGAAGTTAAGCTCTAGCGCCGATGGTAGTTGGGGGATCTCCCCCTGCAAGAGTAGGACGTCGCTGGGCAAAGAAGAAAGGCGAGAGACCAAATGGTTTCTCGCTTTTTTGTATTTAAAAGTGATAAAACCTCGTAAGAGGAAAACCTTCATGAAAGACAATAAAGGACTTCTTCGAAAACTTCGTAGGGGTGGGAGAAGCAAGAAATTCGAGGAAGCAAGTGATGACAGACCGGAGTGGATATTCGAGAGATCCATGAGGATCTGTCAGCGCGCAGCTGACGAAGAAGTTTGCCGCTTATCGCGCCCCGTATGAGAACACGGAAGTTAAGCTCGCGCGCCGACGGTAGTTGGGGGATCTCCCCCT
>CAVUAW010000010.1:0-74902 GCA_963739655.1 uncultured Bacillaceae bacterium
ACTTTTTTTCTAATTAAAATCGACTTATTTTCAGGAGTACTCAATAGAGTGCACTGTTTTTTGTTTGTCAGTATGACAAATACTTCGCCGGCCTAGCTCAATTGGTAGAGCAACTGACTTGTAATCAGTAGGTTGGGGGTTCAAGTCCTCTGGCCGGCACCATTTTTTCTCACTTGTGGAGGGGTAGCGAAGTGGCTAAACGCGGCGGACTGTAAATCCGCTCCCTCAGGGTTCGGCGGTTCGAATCCGTCCCCCTCCACCAGTAAGAGCCATTAGCTCAGTTGGTAGAGCATCTGACTTTTAATCAGAGGGTCGAAGGTTCGAGTCCTTCATGGCTCATCATATGCGGAAGTAGTTCAGTGGTAGAACATCACCTTGCCAAGGTGGGGGTCGCGGGTTCGAATCCCGTCTTCCGCTCCAAATTTCATATGCGGGTGTAGTTTAGTGGTAAAACCTCAGCCTTCCAAGCTGATGTCGTGGGTTCGATCCCCATCACCCGCTCCAATATGGGGCCTTAGCTCAGCTGGGAGAGCGCCTGCCTTGCACGCAGGAGGTCAGCGGTTCGATCCCGCTAGGCTCCACCATTTTCCTTAAACAATGTTTAGGGTTTTTTTTATGTCCAAATTTGTTAGTTAACCAACGAAAATGAGTCATTTTCATGCTTTTTGACGGTTTATAGTTGTTTGCATCTTAAAAGTTCAGAAAAGAGAGAGGGAATCTTCCTTATATTTATCCGCAAAAGCGTCCAATTTACGTAATTGTATGAATATTTATTCGTAATTTATGTCTGGTTGAGTCATTTGCATGGATATGGGTAAAATAAAACTAGACTAGGATACGAGGAGGACTACATAATGAATAATCAACTTTCGATTATAGGTGTACCAATGGATCTTGGCCAAATGAGGCGCGGGGTTGATATGGGACCCAGTGCAATAAGATATGCTGGTATTGTAGAACGTTTATCAAATTTGAATTATGAAATTGAAGATCTTGGGGATATTGAAATCGGAAGACCTGAGAAACGTCCAGAAGAACAGGATCATCAGCTAAAGAATTTAAAAGAAGTAGCTGAAGCGAGCGAAAAACTTTCTAACGTTGTTAATGAGGTTGTGAATCGTAAGCGTTTCCCGCTCGTCTTCGGTGGTGATCATAGTATTGCAATCGGTACACTTGCAGGTGTAGCGAGAAATTATGAAAATTTAGGTGTAATCTGGTATGATGCTCACGGAGATTTAAATAACTCTGCGACATCTCCTTCAGGTAATATTCATGGTATGCCACTCGCAGTTAGTCTTGGGATAGGTGATGAGTCTTTAACCGGCATCTCTGGATATACTCCGAAAATTAAGCCAGAGAATATTGTTATTATTGGCGCTCGTTCTCTTGATGAAGGTGAACGTGAACTGATTAAGGAAAAAGGAATTAAAGTGTACACGATGCATGAGATCGACCGAATGGGTATGACGAAAGTGATGGAGGAAGCGATTGAGTATGTATCAAAGGGAACTGACGGTGTACACCTAAGTCTTGATCTTGATGGACTTGATCCACACGACGCACCGGGCGTAGGAACTCCAGTTCTTGGAGGTATTAGCTATCGTGAAAGTCATCTTGCGATGGAAATGCTTGCGGAATCCGAAATTCTCACATCAGCAGAATTCGTCGAAGTTAATCCGATTCTGGATGAGAAAAATAAAACGGCTACTGTGGCTGTCGCTTTAATGGGTTCATTATTTGGAGAAAAATTAAAATAAATGTAAAAGACAGCGGTTATCTCTATTAGAGAGCCGCTGTCTTTTGGTTTCGACATTGGTCATATTCGTTTAATAAAAAATCAAGATAAGTACTAATCTCTATAATTTCAGAAGAACTTAATGGTTGGTTTCTTGCTAACAAATTCATTTTTTTTCGAGATTCTTCAATTTCACATAATAAATTATCTTTTTCCCGCCCAATTTGGAAGCTAATTCGTCGATTCATCCTTTCCATAAGTCGAATCACCCTTTCCATAATTTATTTCCTAAATACCCACTTCAAAATAAATATAAACTTTTTTGTTAGAAAAATATGTATTTTCATTAAATTAAATGAAATAAACATGATAAAATAGATGAAGATGCAGTTAGATTTTTTTTTAAAAAAAGTGAAACTTTGTTTTTCCTGATACGTAACTATAATAGCCGCAGGAATCAGCGGGGGTTGAGAGAAGATATGGATGCGATTGTAAAAAGAATTATTTTGCAAGTGAGAAAAGGGGATCATAATGCATTTGGTGAGCTTGTAGAACTCTACAAGGATAGAGTTTTTGCACTAACCTATCGAATGCTCGGAAATAGACAGGAAGCGGAAGATGTGGCACAGGAGGCGTTTATTCGTGCTTATACGAATATCGATCGCTACCAAATCGATCGTAAATTCTCTACCTGGCTATATCGAATTGCAACGAACTTATCTATCGATCGGATGCGTAAGAAGAAGCCAGACTATTATCTTGATGCTGAAGTTTCAGGAACGGATGGTCTGACAATGTATTCTCAAATTTCAACAGATGAGCAATTACCAGATGATGAAGTTGTGTCGTTAGAAGCACAAGATAACATACATCGGGCAATTTTAAGTCTTCCGGCAAAGTATCGAAGTGCAATTACATTGAAATACATTCAAGAATTATCGCTCAAGGAGATTAGTGAAATTCTCGATCTACCGGTTGGGACAGTCAAAACCCGAATTCATCGGGGGAGAGAAGCGCTTAGAAAGAAGCTTCGAGAGCAATGAGAAAGGGGGAGAAGCTATGAAATGCCCTGCAGAAACAATTGCGATCATGCATGATGTACTTGATGACGAAGCTACGAAGGAGCAGCGACGTCAGTTATTCAATCACTTACAAGGATGCAATGATTGCAAACAGCATTATGAAGAATTGAAAAAAACGGAATCGTTTCTCCTCAGCTCGCCTTCTATCGAGGCACCCGATGGTTTTACATCAAAGGTAATGGAGCATTTACCGCAGGAGAAGCGAACTGTTTGGATTAAACGTTGGATGAAATCACACCCATTTATTACAGCAGCTGTTTTGTTCCTTGCTTTGATGGCGGGCTCTGTGTACTCATCATGGACGAGTGAAGATCAGCTCTCGGCTCTATCTGGAAATTTACGATTTGATCAGGATACAAATACAGTTATCGTACCTGAGGGTGAAGTTGTAGAAGGCGATCTTACCGTAAAAAACCGAAACCTTGAAATTGAAGGACAGGTCAACGGTGATGTACTTGTTATTAACGGCGAACAATATATGGCTTCAGCTGGACAGGTAACAGGCGAAATTGAAGAAGTTGATCATATACTTGACTGGACATGGTACCAGCTAAAAAGCTTCTTTCATGACATAGGGGATTTATTAACAGGTGATGATCAAAAATAAACCGTCCATTTGGACGGTTTATTTTTTGAGTGGATTTTGTTAGATGAGAATGGGATTTAAAGAAAGAGTCTATACAACCAAGTTTTTGATCTAATGGACTTGCGTTTTTTGAACATGGAATAAATATGATATAATTAAAAAGTTACAAATGTATTTTAGCGATACATAGAAGATGAACTTCAGGCTAAATACAATACGTTTGGAGGAAGAGCCGTGCTGCCTGTTGGAAATGTTAATATACTTGATTACATAACTGAGATTATAGATATTCTGCTTGTGACCTATGTGATTTATAAAATCATTATGCTTATTCGCGGCACAAAAGCTGTTCAGCTTCTTAAGGGAATAACCGTTATTATTGCAGCATGGTTTTTAAGTAGCTTTTTCGAGTTGAATACGTTGCACTGGATTTTGGAAAGGGTGGTTCTCTATGGACTCCTTGCTATCATCATTATCTTTCAGCCAGAGCTACGTAGAGCGCTTGAGCAGCTTGGACGTGGACGACTATTTGCACGTACAGCTGTGGAAGAAGAAGAAACGACTAAAATGGTTGAGGCCATTATTAAATCTTCTTCTTATATGGGAAAACGTCGCATTGGTGCCCTTATATCCATAGAGCGTGAAACGGGGTTAAATGACTATGTAGAGACAGGCATTCCCATGAATGCTAAACTGACGTCAGAGCTTCTCATTAATATATTTATTCCGAATACGCCTCTTCATGATGGAGCGGTTATTTTGAAGAAAGATGAAATTCTAGCTGCTGCCTGTTACCTGCCACTTTCAGAAAGTCCTTTTATTTCCAAAGAGCTAGGCACGCGGCATAGAGCGGCGCTAGGAATAAGCGAAGTGACGGATAGCTTAACGCTAGTGGTTTCTGAGGAAACAGGGAGCATCTCCCTGACAAAGAATGGCGAGCTTCATCGAAATTTATCTGAAGAGGTTTTGCGTGAGTTGCTAATTGCTGAATTGAACCCTGCTGTTTCGAAGACCGAGACTTCCAACCGTTTTAGTAATTGGAGGGGGAAAAAGTAATGGATAAGTTACTAACGAGCAACTGGTTTGTCAAAATCATTTCCTTTCTTTTAGCTCTTATGTTGTATACGATTGTGGCGATGCCAGATGCCTCTACGTCAGGTTCAAATGCATTGTTCCAACCTGAAACAGAATCTGACCGTCTCCCTGACATGGAATTAGAAGTGCTTTATGATGAGGAAAATGTCGTCGTATCTGATTTGCCGGAAACGGTGGATGTCATTGTTGAAGGTCGAACAGATGGTGTGATGCTTTCAAAGCTTAAGAACAAGGAAATTTATGTGGATTTGCGTAATCTAACCCCTGGCCAGCATCTCGTCACGGTGAAGCATAGAGATTTTCCTGAAAATGTTGATGTGACAATAGAGCCTGCAAGAGTGTCTGTCACGATTGAAGAAAAGAAATCAGATACATTCCAGGCTGGTATTAATTTACTTAAATCAGAAGAGATTCCTGAAGGGTATTCCACTGAAGAACCAATTGTTACTCCTAAGACGGTTACGGTGACAGGGGCAAGTTCTAAGCTTGACCAGGTTGCATTTGTTAGAGGATATGTTAACGTGAGCGGTGCCAAGGAAGAAGTAAACGAGCGAATTACACTAAATACGTACAATGCGAATATGGAAGAGATAGAGGGATTATCGATTGATCCTGCAGTTGTTGATGTAAAGGTTCCAGTTACAGCTCCTTTTAAGAAAGTACCAATTAAGCTTGATCAAAAGGGTAAACTTCCAGAAGGTGTTAGTATTTCTTCAATCGAACTTGAGCCGTCCGAGGCGTCTGTTTTTGGACCTGAGGAGAAGTTAGATAAACTTGAATTTCTTGATGGTATTCCTCTAGATCTTTCGGAGATTTCGAAGGATACAACGATTGAACTTGATATTCCTGTTCCTAAAGGTATGAAAAAGGTGGATCCCGAAAAGGTTAAGGCAAAAATCAGGGTAGGAAAAGAAGATAAAAAGGCATTTAAAAATGTGCCGATTAAAGTCACTGGGGTTTCAGACGGATTAACAGCAAACATATCAAAACCTCAAACGGGCTCAACGGATCTAACCTTATATGGTGTTTCGAATGTACTTGATAATATTCAGAATAGTGACTTCCAAACTTATATTGATGCAAGTGGACTTTCTGAAGGTGAACATGAGGTGGATTTACAGTGGAATGGACCATCTTATGTTCGTTGGTCAGGATCATTAAAGAAAGTAACTCTTACAATAAATAATAGTACATCCTAGTAGTGGGAACTGCGCGATAATAAAGGAGAGAGTATAACGATGGGTAAATATTTTGGTACCGACGGAGTGAGAGGCATCGCGAACACAGAGCTCACACCGGAACTGGCATTCAAACTGGGGCGTTTAGGTGGTTATGTATTAACGAAAAATGCTGAAAAACCTAAAATTCTAATTGGACGCGATACACGCATTTCAGGATATATGCTCGAGGGAGCGCTAGTAGCCGGTCTTCTATCAATTGGGGCTGAAGTGATGCGTCTTGGTGTCATTTCAACACCTGGGGTTGCTCATTTGACGAAAGCACTTAGTGCACAAGCGGGTGTTATGATTTCGGCTTCCCATAATCCTGTAGGAGATAATGGTATTAAATTTTTTGGTCCAGACGGATTTAAGCTACTCGATTCTCAAGAAGATGAAATTGAAGCCTTGATCGATAGCGACGAAGATACAGTTCCTCGACCAACTGGGGCTGACCTTGGTATTGTGAGTGATTACTTCGAGGGTTGTCAGAAGTATCTTCAATACTTGAAACAGACAATCGATGAAGATTTTTCAGGTCTTCATATCGCTCTTGATTGCGCACATGGTGCAACTTCATCTCTTGCGGCTCACTTGTTCGCTGATCTTGAAGCAGACATCTCAACGATTGGTACGAATCCTACAGGAACCAATATCAATGATGGTGTAGGTTCTACTCATCCAGAAACTCTTGCAGAATTCGTGAAAGAAAAGAACGCTGATGTAGGATTTGCTTTTGATGGTGATGGGGATCGTCTTATTGCTATTGATGAACATGGAGAAATTGTTGATGGCGATCAAATCATGTTCATCTGTGCTAAATTCATGAAAGATCAGAAACGTTTGCGCCATGACACGGTTGTTTCGACTGTCATGAGTAATCTTGGATTTCATAAAGGGATGGAACAAGTTGGCGTTACATCACTTCAAACAAAAGTGGGCGACCGTTATGTGATGGAAGAAATGCGTAAAGAGGGCTACAACCTTGGTGGGGAGCAGTCCGGCCATATTATCTTCCTTGATCATATTACGACAGGAGATGGCATGCTTTCAGCACTTCAGCTAGCTAACATTATACAGGTTACGAATAAACCTCTATCGGAGCTAGCGGGTGAGATGAAGAAATACCCACAATCTTTAGTGAATGTTAAGGTAACAGATAAAACCAAAGTAGATTCCAATGAAAGCATTCAAGGAACAATTCAGCAAGTAGAGAGTGACATGAATGGAGAAGGACGTATTCTTGTGCGCCCGTCTGGAACAGAGCCTCTTGTCCGTGTTATGGCAGAAGCGCCAACGAAAGAGCTTTGTGATGAGTATGTTGATCGTGTTGTTAAGAAAGTCGAAGAGGAACTTGGGGCTTAGTCGACAAAAAACAACTTTTTATACGAAAGGTATGCATATGCGGTACACTAGAAGCCGCATATGCATATGTTTTTATTAAGAGATAAAATGACTGTGCATTTTTCTAGAAAGCTATTGGAAACTAGAGAAGAGCATAGATTTTGTACTGACTAGATCAAGAAATAAAAAAGAATTGACCGACTTTTTACAAATGATGTAATATAGTATGAGTATGTTTCATCTTATTCTAGAAGGGAAAGAGAGGGAAGTTGAGTTTGTTTAAAATAAAGCGCCTGGACTGTTTTCGAACGGAAGAAAGCAGTTGACGAGGAAGAGGTTCATCGACTATCGGCGGATACCTCTCGATTGCGACACCACAATCGAACGGTTTTGTGAAAAACAGAGAGGCGACTTTCTGAACAAAAGCAAAGCCATGGTGACAAAGCTAATTATAAATCGGAAAAGAAGGGGCAGGTCTGCCCCCAGTGTATGCCTGCTCCTTCAATCGAAGGAGGACTTTTACATGTGTGGTATTGTTGGATATATTGGAAATCAAGATGCTAAAGAAATTCTATTACGAGGTCTGGAGAAGCTTGAATACCGCGGGTACGATTCAGCTGGTATTGCTCTTCTTAACGACAGTGGACTAAACCTCTTTAAAGAGAAAGGCCGTATTGCTGATCTTAGAAAAGAGGTTGATACAAGTGTGGAAGCAACAACTGGTATTGGACATACACGCTGGGCAACACATGGTGAACCAAGCCATGTCAATGCTCACCCACACCAGAGCACGACTGAACGCTTCACACTTGTTCATAACGGCGTAATTGAAAATTATCAACAAATCAAACGTGACTTCTTATCCGAAGTTGATTTTGTGAGTGCAACAGATACAGAAGTTGTTGTTCAATTGATCGCCAATTTTGTAGAAGTACAAAATTTGAACGTGGAAGATGCTTTCCATAAGACGTTGAAGGAACTTCATGGTTCTTATGCACTTGCACTAATAGATAATGAAAACCCAGATACATTGTATGTTGCGAAGAACAAAAGTCCTCTTCTAGTTGGAATTGGTGACGAATTCAACGTAGTGGCAAGTGATTCAATGGCCATGCTTCAAGTAACTAGCAAATTCATCGAGCTTATGGATGAAGAAGTTGTGATTGTAAAGCGTGATTCTGTCACGATTAAAGACATGGACGGCAATGTGATGGAGCGTAAGCCTTTCACTGCCGAAATTGATGAAAGTGATATCGAAAAAGGAACGTATCCTCACTATATGCTGAAGGAAATCGACGAACAGCCACTTGCGATTCGTAACATCATTACGAAGTACAAAGATGAGAATGATAACATCAAGCTTGATGAAGACATTCGAGAAGCGATGAAGGAAACGGACCGCATTTACATTATTGCTTGCGGAACTAGCTATAATGCGGGTCTTGTAGGGAAACAGTTAATTGAAAATATTGCAGAGGTTCCTGTTGAGGTGCACATAGCAAGTGAATTCCTTTACAACATGCCGCTCGTTTCAAAGAATCCACTCTTTATCTTTATTTCACAAAGTGGTGAAACTGCAGACAGCCGTGGCGTGCTCGTAAACGTGAAGAAAAAAGGCTTCAAGTCGTTAACCGTTACAAATGTACCTGGATCAACACTTTCTCGTGAAGCTGATTTCACGCTGCACACGCATGCAGGGCCTGAAATTGCGGTTGCATCAACAAAAGCTTATACAGCACAAATGGCCGTACTCACGCTGCTCGCAGTCGATACAGCCCAAGCCAAAGGCATGAAGCTTGATTTCGACCCAATTCAAGAACTTGGAATCGTCGCTACAGCGATGGAGTCCATGATCGATCAGAAAGAGATGATTGAAACTGTTGCACGTAATTTTCTTTCTGTAACGCGAAATGCATTCTTCATCGGTCGTGGCGTAGATTATTATGTATGTCTTGAAGGAGCACTTAAGCTTAAAGAGATCTCTTATATTCAAGCTGAAGGTTTTGCCGGTGGCGAATTGAAGCATGGTACCATTGCTCTTATTGAAAAAGGTACTCCGGTGATTGCCCTTGCTACTCAGAAGCATGTTAACGGAAGCATCCGTTCGAATGTACAGGAAGTTGTTGCTCGTGGTGCTTCCCCATGCATAATCTCGCTAGCTGGACTTGAAGAGGAAGGCGACACGATTGTTCTAGATGAGGTTCATGAGCATCTTACTCCTCTTGCATCTGTAGTGCCGCTGCAGTTGCTCGCATACTATGCAGCACTGCACAGAGAATGTGACGTGGATAAGCCAAGAAACCTGGCCAAATCCGTAACGGTTGAATAAGTCACTGAATCGATGTCGCTAATATCTAATAAGTTATTAATAGCGTGTAAGCTTTGAAAAATCAAAGCTTACACGCTATTTTTTTGGTTTCATGAAAATTGCACACTTTCATAATATATGGAGACTTTCATCCAAGTAGCGTTTTGTTCTAAAAGAGGTTTTTCAGCTAGATTTCATTTCTACCTGCTATTTTTAGTTAAAAGGGTCAAATGGAGGTAAGGTAATGAAGAAACAAACAACGATGAAATGGTTTTCTGGTATCTGTGCAGCGGTAACGGCAGCCTCATTTATCGGTTTTGTGCAAAGCAATCCACCTAATGTTGTAAATGCAGGGTCTAATGGGGATGTTGCAAATTATTCGCATTCAGATGAAGGTGACCAAGCTGGTAGTGATCATGATAGGGGGTATTATGAGGAAGAGGATGTTGGCGAATATGATCATGATTCTGATAATAGCGGTACGTTTGGTCAAGATGATGGGCAATTTAATCAGGGATTTCAGCCTTCAGAGAGGAGGACAAGGCATTCATGATGAATCAGTTATCGTTTGCGTGTATGGGATCGAAATTCTTCGTTGAAGCTAGTAATGCGAATGAAATTGAGCTTTGGTTTCGAGGGGTTGAACAAAAGTATTCGCGATTTCGATATGATAGTGAACTTTCATGGTTGAACCGACTGAAGGTCTCAAGTGAATGGATTCCGGTTTCGAATGAATTTTATCAAATTCTTAAGGAAGTGGACCAATTCAGGCAAATGACGGATTCTTTATTCAATCCTTTTTTGGGTGAACAGTTGAGGGGTCTAGGTTATAGTCATTCCTTTTCTAATAGAGAAATATGGAGATGTGAACCACGATTGCCAGTTGTGGAGGAGAGACCTATTTTGTTTCAGCAGGATCGTCCAATGATCAAAAAGGTGAAGGCTGCATCTGTGGATCTTGGTGGATATGTAAAAGGTTGGAGTGTTGATGAGGCTTTTAAGATGGCTAGTGGAGAAAATCTCTTCATCGATGGTGGAGGAGATATGCGATTTTCTTTTCAAAATTCTACGGTTATCGGCGTGATGAACCCTTTTCATAATGAAACGGATATCGTGCAATTCTCTATGAGAGAAGGCGCTATGGCTACGTCGAGTGTTTTGCATCGTCGTTGGCAAACTGAACACGGTGAACGTCATCATATCTTGAATGGTCGCACTGGTAGCAATCCGTTATCGACAGTCGTTCAAGTGACGGTTCTTGCACCAACAGTTCGGGAAGCGGAGGTTCATGCGAAGGTATTGTGCATGATGGATGTAGAAGAAGGAGATATCTGGATGAAGAAACAGAAAGAATCGATTGCAGCGGTTATTATTTTGGAAGATAAAACGATTCACGTTACCGAAAATATCCTTAAAGTTTGTGGAGGAGTGGATCTCGCATGGTCCTGACCACATGGGAGTGGACAAGAGCTTCGGGGTTAACTTCATTTATGCTATTATTTCTATCAATATTTGCAGGTCTATTGCATAGTTCGCTTGTGGGGAAGAATTGGAAAACATCATTGTATTTCTTTCATCAATTTACCGGGTGGCTAGGTTTTTTAGTTATCATTTTTCACGGTGTTATCTTATTATTCGATCAGTATGTTAGCTACAAATGGTATGAAGTATTTGTCCCGTTCATGTCTGACGAACATAGGATACTAACTGGGATTGGAACAATTGCTTTCTACGGAGTCTTCCTCATTTTGCTATCATCCGATATGATGAAGAGAGTAGGACGCTCACTTTGGAAGAAAATTCATTTGTTCTCATTGCCTGCCTATCTTTTGGCATTGGCGCATGGGCTATTAATTGGGACTGATCGTACCTCAGTGCTATTCATGTATGCAGGGACTTCCTTTTTGATTGTGTTGGCATTCCTTATAAAGAGGGTTAGTGTAGCATTCAAGAGAAAACCTGCCCCAAGGGAAGGATGATGGATCGTGAACGTATTATTGGCAGAAGACGATCGGAAGTTAGGTCGTCTTCTTGTACATATGCTAAAGAAAGAATTTCACCAGGTTGATTGGGTTCAGGATGGACAGTCAGCTCTGGATTATTCGCTCTCTCAACTTTATGATGTTATCATTTTGGATTGGATGATGCCGGAAATGACCGGTCAAGAGGTTTGTGCAAACCTTCGAAGAGAAAGGTGTCCTTCCTCTGTTCTCATGTTAACAGCAAGAGACAGTGTCGATGACCGTGTCCTTGGTCTTGATTCGGGAGCGGACGATTATGTCGTTAAGCCGTTTGAGTTTGATGAGTTATTTGCACGCATTCGTGCTCTTGCAAGACGTTCACATTTAAAAATTCTTGAGGAAGTCGTTACTGTTGGCCCTTTGCAGTTAAATAAAACGGCCCATTCATTGCAAGTTAACAATGACCCTATTACGCTAACTTATAAAGAATATCAGCTAATGGAATCATTGATGGTCAACGCGGGGAGGGTGCTCACGAGAGACCAACTCATTGATCGAATCTGGGGACTTGATGCAGATGTATCGGATAATAACCTAGATGCATTGGTGAAGCTTACGCGGAAGAAGTTGAAAGATGCTAAAGCCGATAAGGTCATTAAAAGTATACGGAACGTAGGCTATCAGATCGGATGAATAGCATGGTGAAAAAAACGAAACGACGGCTGATGTGGTTCTTTGCTATCATAACCATGTTATTTTTACTTTTGTTTGTTGTGCTGACCTATGTGACGGTTTCTCATTCCATTATGAGCGATCAAAAAGAACAAGTGGTTAAGATGATTTCTGATGAATCGCTTTCCCGTCTAATACATGAAGCTGGTGAACCGCATGAGAAATCATTTGATCGCAATCTCTTTGCACTGGTCCGTACGTCAGGAGAAGTTCTGGAGAAAGAGGGAGATGGGATTGAGGAGATGGTAGCCGATTGGAAGCCCGCCTCTCTTGAAACCAAAGAAACTGATTGGAACAACCGTGAGTATTTGCTTGCTGGAAAAGCGATTAGCGGTGTAGGATACGTCTACAGTGGTGTGGATGTCACTGAACAAAAAGTAGTATTAAAGCGATTGTTTATGGTTCTTCTGATTCTGACCGTCCTATTTACTTTTGCAGCTACGCTTCTTTCCTTTTTTATGGCAGGTAAAGCAATCAGGCCAATCATTCAATCCGTCGAGAGTCAGCGTGAGTTTGTGAATGATGCATCCCATGAACTCAGAACGCCGTTGAGTATTCTAACGGCAGGTTTTGAAATCATAGAAGCGGAAGATGGTGATCGGCTTTCAGACTTCTCAAAACAAACCGTGGAGGATATGTCAGGAGAAGTGAGGCGGATGAGCTCGCTCGTGAACGATTTGTTGGTTCTGGCACGTTCAGATTCAGGAAAGTTAGTGTTTGAGAAGGAACGGTTTAATCTCTCCGAACTTATAGCTAGTTCTATCCGCTCATTTGCAACTATTGCTGAAGTGGAAGGAATCACCATCACAAGCAAATTAGAAAAAGAGGTCTATCTGGTTGGAGATAAAGAGCGGCTTCAGCAGTTACTCTATTTACTATTAGATAACGCTTTGAAATATAATGTCGAGGGAGGGAGCATCCACGTGCGATTATCGGAAAGAGATGCTGAAATTTTGATGTCAGTAGAGGACACGGGTATCGGAATTGCTCCTGAGCATCAACAAAAAGTATTTGACCGCTTTTATCGTGTTGACCAATCACGATCACGTAACCAGGGTAGTAATGGTATTGGTCTTTCTATTGCTCGTTTAATTGTGGAAGGGCATGAAGGACGGATTGAAGTAAACAGTACAATTAAAAAAGGAACGTCATTTACAATTGTTCTGCCAGGGTAAGTCATCGAATAGACTGAACAAGTAAGAGCGCTCATTTTATAAAATGAGCGCTTTTTGGTGGTCGATAAGAAAGGGAGAAAGGAAAATATATAAATACTTGAGGGATTGTCTGAATACAATGATTTGAATAATGCTGAAAGGTGGACGAAAATGAGTATATTTTTCAGTTACATACTACTCGGACTTTCATTGTCAGCTCCTATGGGACCCATAAATGCTGCTCAGATAGACAAGGGAATTCGTTATGGGTTCGTGAATGCCTGGCTAGTAGGTCTTGGAGCAATGGTGGCAGATGGGATCTTTATGCTTCTTATTTACTTTGGAGTTGTTCAATTTGTGGACACGCCGTTTATGAGTACATTTCTTTGGCTATTCGGATTCTTTGTTCTGACGTATACAGGCATTGAAAGTATTGTGAAGTCAAAGCTAATGGTTGAGAAGCGGGGAATAAATCGATATGAAACAAATGGGAAATCGTTTCGAACTGGCTTCTTTATGGCGATCTCTAATCCGCTCAACATTCTATTCTGGCTTGGTATTTATGGATCGATTCTAGCTCAAACCGCGCTTGTACATGGAACATACTCTCTTCTTTATACAGCAGGGATTTTTCTCGGTATCACGTTGTGGGATTTGACGATGGCGGGGGTAGCGACTGGAGCAAGACGATTAGTCAATCCGAACGTCCTTCAGGCTATATCTATCCTGTCTGGCATTGTTTTAATTGGTTTTGGACTATACTTTGGCGTCCAAGCGTTACGAGTATTAGCTTCATAGACAGACACCTATTTTTGTCCCTCCTAATAGGATAGGGCGTGTAGCCTTTAGGAGGGATTTATCTTGGAATTATTCACAAAAAAATGGCTTGAAGAGAATGGAAGCCGTCTTGAAGAGTGGGAATATGGTGCTTTTCAATCATTTCAATCGATGATGGGAGATCCAGATCATTTATATCCCTGTATACCAGGAAAGCAAGGGTTTGAAAATGGTTCACTACGGTTTGGGTTTGTGGGTTGTCCTGAAGAAGATCATTCGTGTATGCAATTAGGAGAACTTCTTAAGAAATATGGAGAGATTTCACGTGAGACGGGAAAGTATGCCTCTCTTGTTGTCTTTTTTGACTCAAGGGAATTTGCAAAAGAAGCTACGATCGAAGACTTTGAAGCAACTTTCTGGTCAATATTAAATAAAGTTCATGCATTGGATGATGCACCGTGGCCAGAGCATATTCCAATGGAGCCAGAAGATCATGAATGGGAGTTTTGTTTCAACGAGGAGCCGTATTTTGCATTTTGTGCGACCCCAGCCCATGTGATTCGCAAGAGCCGTCATTTCCCTTATTTTCTTATCGCCTTTCAACCAAGATGGGTGTTTGATGAGATTAATGCGTCAACGACATTTGGGCAAAAGCTAAAGCGAGCGATCCGAAAGCGACTCACTACTTACGATGGAGCGGATCCACACCCATCACTGAAGTGGTATGGACAGGAAGACAACCATGAATGGGAGCAATATTTTCTGAATGACGATACTTCATCTGCATCAAAATGTCCCTTTACTGCGATGAGGAATAAGTTTAAGAAAATACAATCTTAAGCTGTTTTTCTGATTTTATAATAAGTAGCAGTAGCAATCAGACAAATTAATCCTATGCTAACAAAGAATCCTGGCCGACTAATGGAATCGAATAGCGTTCCGCTAACAGCTACTAAAATAAGAATGAACGCGGCTATTATTTTAATGTGGTCAAATGAAGTACTCGCCATTAGTTTACGATATGAAAATAGAATAAAGATCCAATTATATAAAAGCATTAATCCAGCAGCTGTAGTCACGTATTCAAAAATTTTCTCTGGAAGAATAAGTGCAACCCCAATTGAGATCACGACGACAAAGGCGGTCATACAAAAAGCAGGGAGAGGAACTTCTCCTCTTTTTTTTGCAAAAATGCGTGGTGCATCTTTCTCTTCTGCTAATGTTACTAACATTGAAGTCACTGCGTAAAGAGAAGCAACCATGGTGGAAAAACCAGCAATAATTAAGATCGCATTAAACAAATGGGGAATCCAAGGGAGTTCAAAGTGATTAAGCGCTGTTAAAAAGGGACTTTCATTTGAATCAATCGATGAAAAAGATACGAGTTTGAGGACGAAAATAAACGATAACAAATAAAGGATCGTAAGTATGAGTAGCATAATTTTTCCTGATTTCGGTGCATCCTTGGGGTTTTTCAATTCTTGCGCCATTAAGCCCATCACCTCAACTCCTCCAAAAGCATAGAAAGCGTACAGCAAGGCGACCCATAAGCCTATCCCACCATTTGGGAAGAGTGACTTTGAAAAGGACTGAGAAGATACGGTACTTGAGATTGGGTCAATCCATCCGGCTATAGCCAATCCTGCAATGATGAGGAACATGATGATCGCTGCTACTTTCATTATTCCAAATATGTTCTCCATGCGCTCGACTAGTTTAACGCCTAACAAAATAATGGTTAGGCCAAGAGTGGCGAAGAAAGCAGCAGATATCCAAATAGGAAGGTTGGGAAACCAAAACTGTGCAAAAATAGCGAGAGCCGTTAATTGACTTCCCATGATGAGCATCTCAGATGACCAGTAAACCCAGCCGTTGCTAAAACCTGCCCAAGGACCAAAAGCTTGTTTTGCATATGTACGAAACGACCCTTTCTCAGGGTGATGAGCCGTTAATTTAGCCAATGCTTCATAAACCACCCAGGTTCCGATTGCAGCTGTTAGATAAGCAAGAAGTACGGAGAAGCCCGCTTTTTCAATCGCGATACTTGAACCGAGGAAATATCCCGTCCCAATTACACATCCGACACCGATGAATGACATCTGCCACCAGGTGAGCTTTTTATCTTCTTTCGTAGGTTTACATACCATTGTATCCACTCCTCTTAGTTAGTTTGAGAAGAGTGAATGAGGTTTATGTGCTTTTAATAATGGAAGAATCTTTTTAACAGGAGTGGAAACAGTAAGAAGAAAATGTGCTGTAAAGGAGTTTGAACTAATGAATATCCATCCGAACTGTTGGAATGAATATGATGAATTAAAGACGGTTGTCGTCTGTTCTCCATCTATTCTCGACGTTCCTGATCAACAAACCGCGACAGACGTCCAGTGGGAAAAGGCGGTGAAACAAAAGAAGGCACGTGCCAGTCACGAAGAGATGGTTCGAACGATGGAAGAAGCGGGAGTTAATGTCATAGATTACTCTGTCCATTTATCTCAAGAAGATATTAAACTGAATGAGCAATTGATTAATCGCATTTTTGTTCGTGACCTCGCATGTGTGTTTGGTAAGAGAATTTTTCCTGGTGCAGCCGGAACATCCATGCGGCGACCAGAATACTTTCATTCACACATGTTATTTCAGCAGTGGTTTGATGAAGAGACGTTTCGAATTCGTGCCAACAATAATTTGAAAGCATTGGAGTATGGCGATGTGATGGTTCTAAATAAGAATGCCATTTTGATCAATGTAGGAATTAGGACGAGTATTGAAAGTGTCGAAGCCTTGCAGGATGATTTGTTTAAGGCTGGTTTTTCAGAAATCGGCATTATCGATTTGCCTCGCCGTCCTGATACGATGCATCTTGATATGAACTGCAATGTTGGTGGAGAGAATCTTTTTATTGCAAAAAGTTATATGAACTATCTTCCAGTCCAGGTTCGAACAGAAAATACGTTTCGTTATCAAATGTCCGGTGAATTTTTGAATCGCCATGGTTTTGAAGTGGAGTGGACATCTGAAATTAAGCATACAGTGGCTGATATAAATTTCTTGAACCTTAATCCAGAAACACTGTTGATCAGTACAAAGGCGAACAAAAATTTGTTTAAACACCATCCTGTGTTAAAGCGTAAAAAGTTAGTAGAAATTGATGTCGATGAACTTGAAAATGGCGGTGGGGGCATTCGCTGTATGACATTGCCACTGGAGCGGGAGGGTTGATTCGGACACAATAGAGAATCTTGTATAAGCCTATCTTCCGTTAAGGAATGGTGGGTTTTTTTATATTCAAAGAGGAGCATGTCACTTGACTCTTTATACCTGTAGGGGGTATGTTGGTGTTAAGATAATCAGTAGGAGATGATGGGTATGGAAGATGAACAACCACTTGCAATGCAACCAGATAAATGTCCCTCTGAGCCTAGAACGGAAGAAGAAAAACAGCAGCTTCAAAATCGTTTGAAACGAATCGAAGGTCAAATACGAGGTATTCAAAAGATGGTAGGGGATGAACGGTATTGTGTTGATATCTTGATCCAATTATCTGCCATTCAAGCTGCACTAAAAAAGGTTGGGTATACATTACTAGAACGACATACAAAAACTTGCGTGGCGAATTCGATACAAGAAGGAGATGGAGACCATCATATTGAGGAATTGATGAAGGTTATCCAACAATTCTCAAAATAAGAAGGTGAGCACATTGAATTCAAGAAAACAGATATCTCTTGATGTGACTGGTATGACCTGTGCATCATGCTCAGCAAGAATTGAGAAGGTATTGAATAAAGTCGATGGTGTCGAGGCAAATGTGAACCTGGCTATGGAAAAAGCCAACGTGACTTACGATGAAGAGAAGGTCAACACGGAAGACATCGTAAGCAAAATAGAAAAGCTCGGTTACGGTGTTCGAAAAGAGAAAATTGAGCTTGATATTCATGGAATGACGTGCGCGGCTTGTTCGACTCGGATTGAGAAAGGATTGAATCGAACGAAAGGTGTAGACACCGCATTTGTGAATTTAACGACCGAGTCAGGCGTGGTCGAATATCAGCCTGGTGCGATTACAATCGATGATATTTTACAGAAGGTTAAGAAGCTAGGATATGAAGCTGTTGTGAAGGAGGATCGAGAAGATCAAAAGTCTCATAAGGAAGAAGAAATTAAGAAGAAAAAGCTTCGATTAATGATTTCTACAATCCTCTCGTTACCATTGCTTTACACAATGCTAGCTCACCTTCCATTTGAGACAGCCATTCCGGTACCAGATTTATTCATGATGCCGTGGTTCCAGTTTCTTTTGGCTACACCTGTTCAATTCTATATAGGCGCTTCCTTCTACTCTGGCGCTTATCGTGCACTTATGAATAAAAGCGCCAACATGGATGTTCTTGTGGTGCTTGGAACATCTGCAGCATATTTTTATAGCGTTATTGAAGGGGTAAGAGGTGTCCTTCATCCATCTTATAATCCATCATTGTACTTTGAAACCAGCGCAATTTTGATTACGCTTATTTTAGTAGGAAAGTTGTTTGAAGATCTTGCAAAAGGTAGAACAACGCAGGCGATTACGAAGTTACTTAACCTCCAAGCGAAAGAAGCCAGTGTCATTCGTGATGGGGAAGAAGTGAAAATTCCGATTGATCAAGTTCAGGTCGATGACGTTGTCATAGTACGTCCAGGCGAGAAAATACCTGTTGATGGTATTGTCGAAAAGGGGAGTTCGTCAGTGGATGAGTCGATGATAACAGGCGAATCGATTCCGATTGAAAAAGGCGAAGGTGCAAAAGTTATTGGATCGACAATGAATGAAAATGGTACGTTAACGATGAGAGCGGAGAAAGTTGGAAAAGACACTGCACTTGCAGGCATTATTAAGATCGTAGAAGAAGCGCAGGGTTCAAAAGCGCCAATTCAAAGACTGGCAGACGTAATTTCTGGAATTTTTGTACCCATCGTAGTTGGAATTGCAGCGGTTACGTTTCTTGTCTGGTATTTCGCTGTGGCTCCTTATCATTTACCTCAAGCCCTTGAGGTGGGCATTGCAGTTCTAGTTATTGCCTGTCCATGTGCACTTGGCCTGGCGACCCCTACTTCCATCATGGTCGGAACGGGGAAAGGTGCTGAGCAGGGGATTCTTTTCAAAGGTGGAGAATTTCTAGAAGGCACTCATCAGATTGACGCGATCCTTCTCGATAAGACAGGAACGATCACGAAGGGAAAGCCTGAAGTCACTGATTTTAGTGTAGTTGATCATGATGAAATGCAGGTTCTAGAAAAGCTGGTTGCCGCTGAAAAAGCTTCTGAGCATCCACTTGCTCAATCCATTGTGCGATTTGGAATCGATCGAAAAGTAGATATACAAGAAGCGGATCATTTTGAAGCCATACCAGGCCATGGTATTGTAGCGACTGTTCAAGAACATCAGGTTTTAGTGGGTACTAGAAAACTCATGGAGCGGGAACAGATTGCTTTCTCATCTTATGAAGAACAAATGGACCAATATGAAACGGATGGAAAAACAGCCATGTTTATTGCATTTGAGGGTGAAGTGAAGGGGATTATAGCGGTAGCTGACACGGTGAAAGAGACATCAAAAAGTGCCATTCGAGAATTGCGATCACTTGGCATTGAGGTGTACATGATTACCGGTGATAACCGAAGAACAGCTGAAGCCATCGGTCAACAGGTAGAATTAAATGGTGTGTTTGCAGAAGTCCTTCCTGAGGAAAAGGCTAATAAAGTGAAGGAATTACAGAAGCAAGGGAAGCGAGTAGCGATGGTAGGAGATGGCATAAATGATGCGCCAGCGCTCGCTACTGCTGATATTGGCATGGCGATCGGTACAGGAACAGATGTTGCGATTGAAACTGCCGATGTCACGCTCGTTGGTGGAGATCTTGAACATATTCCTAAAGCAATTCACTTAAGCCGTAAAACGATGCGAAACATCCGTCAGAACTTATTCTGGGCGCTATTCTATAATTCAATTGGAATTCCAATTGCGGCTATCGGTCTATTAGCACCGTGGGTCGCTGGAGCTGCAATGGCGTTCAGTTCAGTTTCCGTTGTATCCAATTCACTTCGCTTAAAGCGGATGAAGTTATAATAATTTTCGAGAGGAGAATGAAAGATGGAACAAACGGTATTGAAAATCGAAGGTATGACGTGTGATCACTGCAAATCTGCTGTAAAAACAGCATTGAAAGAACTTGAAGGTGTTTCAGATGTGGAAGTGAATTTAGAAGAAGGCACTGCAAATGTCTCTTATGATGCTTCAAGCGTTTCAGTTCCTGCGATGAATGAAGCTGTTGAAGAACAGGGATACGATATCGTCTAAACAGAAAGCCGGAGAAGGGAGAAATCCTTTCTTCGGCTTTTTAAAATCATAACTTTCTGTTTTGGCTAATATAATGCAGGGGGGTCAGGCACGTGCCTGACCCCCCTTTTAAAAAGGAGTGAAATAATCCAATGATCGTTTCAGTTTTCATTAAACTATTCTGTATTGGTTTTGGCGGATTGATCCTTGGGGCTTCTGCAGGGAAATGGGCTTATACTTACTATCAGCACAGGTTAGAGGCGCTCTATTTAATTTGCGGAGGAATGCTAATTGGTGTTATTGCACTTGAATTAGTACCAGAGAGTATCGAGGCATTTAATTTATGGGCGCTCCTAATTGGAATTTCTCTTTCGTTAATTCTCTTTATTTGCATGGAGAGTGTCCTACATACGAAATATAGCGAGAAAAGTTATCTACCATTAATGGTTTTTGTATTTGCTATTCTTTCTCATAATATACCTGTAGGCATCGCACTTGGATTGACGATTAACAACGGTGGGTTTGGAATGGCATTGCTTCTTGCATTGTTTATTCATCATTTGCCAGAAGGTATCGCATTGTATGTTCTGACTCAAGTGAGTAGGGTTAGCGGTCATTTTGTAATTGCATCAGCAAGTCTGGTAACGGCTGTCCTCTTACTCTCCGCGTGGCTTGGAATGGTTTCGGTACAGTCCAATCACATGAATGGGATCTTTATGGGGATTGCGATTGGTTCCATATCTTACGTTGCGCTTCATGAAATGATCGGTAAAGTATATGGACGGGTTGTTAAAAGAGAATTGTTTTTATATACAATTCTGGGAATACTGCTATTAGCTAGTTATCTTGAGGTTGCCCATAAATTCTTTTGACACCACCCATAATATTCAGTAAAATTGTACATAGGTTAATATGAACACATGCTCATGTATTGAATATAATGAAAGAAAGTTCTTTAGAAGGGAGTAGACATCGATGAAGGAGTATCGCCTCACTGGACTATCCTGTCCCAACTGTGCAGCCGGTATGGAGCAACAGATTCATAAATTGGAATATGGCGAATCAGCACGTCTGCAATACAACTCCGGGAAATTAAAGATAGATGAAAAAGTCAATCTTGAACAAGTTGAGAAAATCCTAGCTTCTGATCATGCTTCCCTCATTAAAGAGGATTCGGGACATACCCATGAACATCATCACGATCATTCAAACATCAAGATGTACCTTGGTATTTCGACTGGTATTTTCATTCTGGCTCTTCTACTAGATGGGTTGAGTACCATTCCAGCTGTCCCATTCTACCTTGCTGCAATCATTTTGAGTGGCTATCAAACATTTATTAAAGGACTTAGAAATTTAACGAAGCTTACTTTTAATATTGAAACCCTGATGACAATCGCCTTAATAGGTGCTGTATCGATTGGAGAGTGGAAGGAAGGAACGCTCGTCGCGATCCTGTTTGGTTTGAATGAGTTCCTAGAAGGTCTAGGAATGGAGAAAGCAAGAAAATCGATGGAATCTCTTCTGAAGATTGCACCAAAAGAAGCTCTTCTAATACGAGATGGAAAAGAAGAAACGGTTTCGATCAATGACCTTAAGGTAGACGATCTTGTCCTTGTGAAATCTGGTGCGAAGATTCCCTCGGATGGAATTGTGGAGACCGGAAACAGCTCAGTTAATGAAGCGGCGATTACTGGAGAAGCTATGCCGGTTGAAAAAAGCGCTGGGGAATCCGTGTTTGGTGGAAGTATTAATAATGAGGGTATTCTTCGCGTGAAAATCACGAAAGCCTATGAAGACTCTTCACTCGCAAAGATCCTGCACTTAGTTGAAGAAGCTCAAGAAACCAAGACGCCAACAGAGTTATTTATAAATCGTTTCTCACGTTACTACACACCGATCATCATGCTTATCTCAGCACTCGTCATGCTTGTGCCTCCTTTGTTATTTGGTGGGATTTGGACCGACTGGTTTTATCAAGGACTTGCTGTACTTATCGTGGGGTGTCCATGTGCCCTCATTCTTTCATCTCCTATTGCCAATATTTCGGGTATTACGAGAAATGCTAGGAATGGTATTTTGGTCAAAGGATCTGTGTATCTAGAGCAGCTAGGAAAAATTGATACGCTCGCTTTCGATAAGACAGGGACACTTACAAAAGGCGCTCCATATGTTGAAAAGTATGAAAGTTATGATCAGGAACAGTTCCTTTCTGTAGCAGCAGCAGTCGAAAAGCACTCATCCCATCCTTTGGCTAAAGCCATTATGACGAAAGTAAATGATTTTCCTTACCGTGAATTCGAAGCAACGAACATAGAAACGATTTCAGGTCAGGGGATCATGGCAGAAGTGAATGGGAAAGAGTACTGGGTAGGGAATGAAAAAAGCGTTAGTCATGTGACGATTCCATCAAATGTCCAATTAGCAATTGATGAGATGAAGCGTGATGGGCTAACACTTGTCCTTGTAGCCGATGAGGCGAAGATTCTCGGTATGTTTGGCGTTGCAGATGAAATTAGAGAAGAAAGTGAGTCTGTTATTAAGGCGTTGCATCAGGCTGGTATTAAAAATACAGTGATGCTGACGGGAGACCATGAGAAAACTGCACAGAAAGTAGCTGATCGTGTAGGGGTTCGTACTTATTTTGGTGGTCTTCTACCTGAAGACAAAGTGAATAAAATAAAGCAATTAACAAGCGAAGGCAAAGTAGCCATGATCGGCGATGGTATTAATGATGCACCAGCTCTTGCTTCAGCTGATCTTGGAATTGCGATGGGGAAAGGGACGGATAGTGCGATTGAAACTGCGGATATTGTGCTGATGCAGGATCATCTAGGAAAGTTACCTGAAGCTGTATCGATTGCGAAACGGGTTAATCGAACGATTCGATTAAACATTGCCCTTGCGCTAAGCTTAAAGTTAATTGCACTTCTCCTAACAATTCCAGGATTATTGACGTTGTGGATTGCAATCCTGTCTGACATGGGGGCAACGATTCTCGTTACGTTGATTAGTTTAACAATTCTTTGGGAGCGGAAGAAAGTAGAAAAAACGAATTTTAATAAAGAAGCAGAACCACAGCATTCGTAAAACCTCTGGGTACCCAGAGGTTTTTCTTTATGGTTACCTTTTGTATAAATATTTTAGATAGTAGTAGAGCCAGCCTCTTTATTTAATCATGTCAACAAGTGTTATGCCGAATTTGAGTTTGGATTTCATTGTATCTAACTCCATCCGGGGATTATCATTATAAGTAATTAAACAAATAATACGTACCGGGGAATAAGGGTTCCTATTAAGCGAAATATAAGATATTGGCAACAAGTCTCCTAAAAAGTAAAAGCGCTTTAACGGTACGGGAGAAAGGGAGGATATACAATGAGTGAACAGAACACGGCAGAAAAATCTGGATTCAAAGTAAAAGTTCAGCGATTCGGTAGTTATTTAAGCAGTATGATCATGCCGAATATTGGAGCGTTTATTGCTTGGGGATTGATTACTGCTCTATTCATACCAGATGGTTATTTACCAAACGCAAGTCTTGCAGAATTAGTAGATCCAATGCTTTACTACCTCTTGCCACTGTTAATTGGGTACACTGGCGGTAAAATCGTATATGGTGGTCGAGGCGGAGTAGTTGGTGCTACAGCAACCATAGGTGTTATTGTTGGCGCAGACATTCCGATGTTCCTTGGAGCTATGGCTATGGGGCCACTTGGGGGATATTTAATTAAGAAATTCGACGAGGCCATTCATGGCAAAATTAAATCAGGCTTTGAAATGCTCGTTAATAATTTCTCAGCAGGAATTATTGGTGGAGCTTTAACAATTATTGCTTCTCTAGCAATTGGCCCAGTTGTCTTAGGATTAAACAAAGCACTTGCTGCTGGTGTAGAAGCTATTATTGCTGCAGGTCTATTACCATTAGTAAGTATTCTAATTGAACCAGGTAAAGTTCTCTTTTTAAATAATGCGATTAACCACGGGATTTTCACTCCGCTTGGACTTGAACAAGTAGCTGATACAGGTAAATCGATTCTCTTTTTAGTTGAATCCAATCCTGGTCCAGGTCTAGGTATTCTTCTTGCCTACTCGATTGTGGGTAAAGGATCAGCAAAACAATCAGCACCGGGAGCTGCACTGATTCATTTCGTTGGGGGGATTCATGAAATTTACTTCCCTTATATTTTGATGAAGCCAGCACTTCTTCTTGCTGCCATTCTTGGTGGAATGAGTGGTGTATTCACATTTAGACTTCTAGATGCTGGCCTGTTAGCAGCAGCTTCACCAGGTAGTATCGTCTCTCTTATGATTATGTCACCACGAGGCGGCTATCTAAGCGTTATTGGAGGGGTTGTTGTAGCGACGGTAGTTTCTTTCCTAGTCTCTTTCATCATTCTTAAACGATCAAAAGATAGCGGAGAAGATATTTCAGAAGCAACTGAAAAAATGGAAGCGATGAAAGGAAAGAAAAGCAGCGTATCATCTAACCTTAAAACAAATACGGAAGAGCCAAAAGAAGAATCAACATTTTCTTATGGCAATATAGCCAAAGTAGTCTTTGCATGTGATGCTGGAATGGGATCAAGTGCAATGGGGGCATCCGTACTACGAAACAAATTCAAAAAAGCAGGGTTAACAGATATTGAAGTAACAAATACTTCGATTAGCAATTTACCTAATGATGCGGATCTTGTTGTGACTCATCAGGATTTAACCGATCGTGCGAAGGATAAGCTTCCAGAAGCGAATCACATCTCGGTTAAAAACTTTATGAACAGTCCGAAATACGATGAACTTGTTGCTGAGTTAACTTCTGCAGGTGAAGCGCCAGTGAAAGAAGAAGTAGAATCAGAGCAAGTTGAGAAGAAAGAAATTAATAAAGTAGTCTTTGCATGTGATGCTGGAATGGGTTCAAGTGCAATGGGTGCATCAGTCCTTCGTAATAAGTTCAAGAAAGCTGGACTACAAGACATTGATGTGACAAATACGGCTATTAGTAACTTACCGGATGATGCCGACTTAATCGTAACGCACCAGGATTTAACAGATCGAGCGAAAGCGAAACGTCCTGATGCTGAGCATATCTCAGTGGCAAACTTTATGAATAGCCCGAAATACGAAGAGCTTGTTGAAAGACTTAAAAAGTAGGTATAGCCAGAATTCGAGGTGAACCATGTGTTTATTTCAGCAAGGGAACGAAGAATTCTTCAGCTTCTATTAGAGAGTAATGACTATTATACGGTCAAAGGAATCGCTCAGGAACTTGAGGTAAGCGAACGAACGGTTCACCGTGATTTAGTCGGGGTAGAGGATATTCTCACTCAGTATGATCTAACTTTAAACAAGAAAGCTGGAGTAGGGGTTCAAATTGATGGTGAAGAAACCAACCGAAATGAGTTGAAAAGCTATCTAGTTGATCTCACCATTACAGAATATACGCAACAAGAAAGAGAGACGCTGATTCTATGTAAGCTGTTAGAATCAGCTGATCCTATTAAGTTGATTGGCCTAGCGAATGACTTGAGAGTGACAGTTGCTACTGTCAGTCATGATTTAGACAAAGCGGAAGAATGGCTTGAAAGAATGCAGCTTTCATTAATACGAAGGCGGGGATATGGCGTGCAGGTTGAAGGGACGGAAGCCCTGAAAAGGCACGCCATGAGCTCCTTGCTTGCTTCTGAGTTTAATGATTCAGACTTTTTTACGTTGTTAAAGAAGTCGATTCAAAAGAAATCTCAAGGCAATGTTCTCGAATCTGCTTCCGAACGATTGCTAGGGTTAGTTGATCGAGATAAACTTTTGAAAGTTGAAACAATCGTTGATGATGTAAACAATGAGTTACCTTATTTGATCGCTGATAGCGCGTATATTGGTTTAATTGTGCATCTGACTCTGGCTGTTGAGCGTATTCAAAAGGGTGAAAAAATCGAGATCGATGAAGAGTATTTAGCCACGCTAAGGAATACGAAAGAGTTTGGTTTTGCTAGAATCATCGCTACAAAACTTGAAGAATCGTTCAGTGTCTTAATACCTGAGGCAGAGATCGGTTATATCACTATGCATTTACGCGGAGCGAAATTAAGAAATACTGGAGACTATTATTTAGAAGAAACGAATTATCCGATCCTTGTTAAAACAAAGGAGTTAATCCGCTATGTAGATAGGCATCTTAATGCGGATTTAGAAACGAATGAATCACTTCTAGAGGGGTTAGTGACGCATCTCGGTCCTGCTACGCATCGTGTTAGGCAGAACATGAATATTCATAATCCGTTGCTCACAAAAATCAAAGCAGATTACGCTGATTTATTCCAACTGCTGGAAGAAGCGTTAAAAGAAATTTTTCCGGGAGTATCTATTCCTGATGAAGAAGTTGGTTTTCTCGTTCTTCACTTTGGTTCGGCCCTTGAAGGTCGCTTTCAACATAACGAAGTGACTATTCTTGCTGTATGCTCAAGTGGTATTGGTACATCTAAAATGCTGGCGACTCGATTGAAACAGGAATTGCCAGAAATCCAAACCATCAAAAGCGCTTCACTATTTGATCTACAAGATGAAAAAACTGAGAACTATGATTTGATTGTTTCAACGATCCCTCTCCCTGAATATGAAGGAGAGTATATAAAGGTAAATCCTTTTTTAACGGAGGAAGAGGCAACACGCATTCGCTCGACACTTCAAAAGAAGTCGATGTTGAAAAAAAGAAGCACGGCTGAAAATCCTAAGGCGGCCAAGGAATCTTTATTTCATTCAAACGATGAAGCAAGTACCTGGTTTCGTAAAACTGAATTATATAGCACGACTGCAGCTTCGGTAGTGGAATTATTTCGAGTGAATCATTCTGAACAAAAAGAGGTAGAGAAGCTATTAGAAGAAGAGTGTGTGCGTCTAGAAACACTTGAAGCTATTAGTGATGCATCGGAAGTTAAAGAGGCACTTCTGAAGCGCGAAACCATTAGTGGAGTGGGTATTCCGGAGACTTCACTTGCATTGTTTCATACACGGACACCTGAAGTGAAGAAGCCTGTGTTTACCATTGTCCGATTAATGGAACCTGTTCAGAGAAAGGCAATGGATGGTTCATTCATTGAAATGGACACTGTCCTTTTACAACTGGCACCAGAAGATTCGCCTATTGAAAGCATTGAGATCATGAGCTACATTAGTTCTCTTATCATTGAATCAAATGAAAGCATCGCGCTTTTTTCGGGAAGCACTCAAGAATCAATTGGATTGTACCTCGCAAACAAAATGAAAAGTCATGTAGAAAAACAATTGGGATTTAAAGGAGAAGATTAAAATGGCAAAAGAAATTCTATCAACTGAGAACGTATTACTAAACGAAACGGCAGCAACAAAAGAAGACGCAATCCGTATGGCTGGTCAAATCCTTGTCGACAACGGTTATGTGGATGAAAGCTACCTTGAGCAAATGCAAGAACGTGAAAAGATCACAACGACTTACATGGGCAACTCTGTTGCTATTCCTCACGGTACGGAGGATGCTAAGAAAGCTGTGAAGCATTCTGGACTATCCATCATCCAATTGCGAGAAGGCGTTGATTTCGGAGATGGAAATATTGCGAAGATTATCATTGGTATTGCTGGTAAGGATAATGAACACTTAGAGATCCTTTCTCAAATTGCCATTGTGTGTTCTGAAGAAGAAAATGTGGAAGAGTTGATTCAAGCGGATTCCAAAGAAACGTTAATCTCAATGTTTAACGAGGTGAATTAATCATGCTTGCCGTTCATTTTGGTGCTGGAAATATTGGAAGAGGCTTCATTGGCAAGCTTCTTTCTCAATCAGGATATGAAGTATGCTTCGTAGATATTAATGAGACTGTGATTAACGAGCTTAATGAACGAAATAGTTATACGGTAGAAATATTAGGTCAGGATAAGGAGCAGATTGCTGTTGAAGGCGTGAGAGGTATTAACAGCCAACAAAATCCTGAGGCAGTGGTCGATGCGATCTATCAAGCTGATCTTATTACGACCGCAGTTGGTCCGACCGTATTGAAATTAATTTCTTCTGCTATCAAAGAAGGGATTTCAAAACGCATCGCAGATGGAAAAGCTCCCGTTAACGTTATTGCATGTGAGAATATGATCGGTGGCAGTACAATGCTTCGAAATGCGGTTGAAGAAAAGATGGATGAAGCGGATCGTAAAGTGCTTGATCAGTACGCTGGTTTTCCAGATGCTGCTGTAGATCGCATTGTTCCGAATCAAACTCATGAAGATCCGTTAATGGTTGCGGTTGAACCTTTCTATGAATGGGTAGTCGATCAAACAATGATGGCTGGAGAGGTTCCGGATATTGCTGGCCTTACGTACGTTCAAGATCTTGCTCCTTACATTGAGCGGAAGCTGTTCACAGTTAACACAGGACACGCAGTGACAGCTTACCTTGGTTATCAGGCAGGGTATGAGACTATTAAAGAAGCACTAGACACCGAAGATATCTATCATGATGTTAAGAAAGCACTTGAAGAGTCTGGTGAATTGCTGCAACATAAGCACGGCTTTGAAAAAGAAGCACATGAGGCTTATATTAAGAAAATTCTTGGTCGTTTTCTAAATCCACATCTAGTGGATGAAGTGACTCGCGTAGGTCGTGCGCCAATTCGTAAAATTGGACCTGACGACCGCCTTGTCGGCCCAGCACGTCAGCTTTCGGAATTAAACAAAGAACCGAACTACCTTGCAAAAGGAATTGCAGCAGCATTACGATTCGATCCTAAAGAAGATGAAGATGCTGTAACGATTCAGAGTAAAATCGAAAATGAGGGTCTTTCTAGTGCGATTACTGCTTTTACAGGAGTAACCGAGGGAGAAATTTTATTTGATTTAATTAGTAAGCACTATAAAGAAATGGTGTAAATTCTAAGAGTAAGGGAGGCTCCGCGAATGGAGCTTCCCTTTATGTGTTAAAAAATCCATTCATTATCACCAATAAAGTTCGTCTTAATTCGTATATTTTTGTTACGATTTGGCATTAGGACTTGTGCCATTCTCTATACAATTCTACTATTAGGGTATGACATGAGTCATATCCATTTTTAATGGGAAGGGGAACACGAATGTTTAATATTTTGTTACAGTCTCATTCAGGGTCATGGGCGATCCTTGTTTTGCTTTTAGTAATCAGTTATTTTGCGCCAAAGCAAAAGATCTCGCTTATGATTCAACGCTTATTTTATCTGATTATGCTTGGTACAGGTATAGGGATGCTATTCATCCTTGGTTTTCCACTGCTTTATGTATTCAAAGGGATCCTGGCTATTGTTTTAATCGGGGTTATGGAAATGATTGTTGGAAAAAGAAAACGCGGTGAGTCGACAAAGATGCTTTGGCTCGCGTGTATTGTTCTTATTTTAGTGATTATTTCAATCGGATATAACTGGATTTAATACGAAAAAAGCGACGGCCAATAAAATTGGCCGTCGCTTTTTGGGTTATTGCCCCAGTCCCTCGATCGCTTCACCAATCAAAATGAACACAAAGGGCGTGTTCTTTTTGATTGGCTCCAGCGCTTTTCGGGCCTACCGGTGCCCTTCCGCTTTTGTTATCATCCAGCTGCAGTGACCAGTCCTCTCGACCGCTTCACCATTTCAAATGAACACAAAGGGCGTGTTCTTTTTGAAATGCCTCCAGCGCTTGTCGAGGCCTAATCGGTCACTTCCGCTTTTGTATCATCCAGCTGCAGGGCCCCAGTCTCTCGATCGCTTCACCATTTCAAATGAACACAAAGGGCGTGTTCTTTTGAATGCCTCCAGCGCTTGTCGGGCTAACCGGGTCCCTTCCGCTTTTGTTATTCCCAGGGTTTTTCTGTGGTTAGGAGGCCGGCTAGTTCTTTACTGGCCTGGCGGTGTTCTTTGCGTTTTTCTGCTCGGACGGGAGCTGTTTCGTGTAGGTTTTTTTCTTCCTCTGATTCAGGGATGACTTTTGGAACGGGCAGTGGTTTTTTGTTTTCATCCAATGATACAAATGTAAGGAATGCTGTTGCTCCGATATGTCGTTCGCCTGATAGGAGGTGCTCTGCAATTACTTTCACGAACACTTCCATAGATGACTTTCCGGTGAATGTCACGTATGCTTCGAGACAAACAGAGTCGTCCGGTGTAATCGGGTGTAAGAAGTCAACAGAGTCAGTTGAGGCTGTTACAACTTCACTACGACAGTGGCGCATTGCTGCAATTGATGCTATGTCATCGATATCTCTCATCAGTTGGCCGCCAAATAAAGTATTGTGGTTATTTGTTGCTTCAGGGAATACGTGGCTTGTTTTCACAACACGTGATTCACGAATATATTTACTCTCCATGGTTGTCTCTCCTTAGTATGCTTTTCTTGTAGTCTATCCTTACTATGCCCTTGAATGAGCGGTGAAAAACCTTCATCTTACAATGAAGGATAATGGCATTTTCCGAAATGCTCCTCATATAAATTATTCCACTCGTGTTCCTTCACGTCAATTACTGTCTTCTTTTCTTGGTATTTTCTTACGAGTGAATCTGCAGTTAAGGTAGTACGTCCATCTTTTGATGCGATTGTGATGAATGGACCACTAGTAAAAGGAGAGTCAGGGTTCGTTTGAATATACTCACTTAATGGTTGATAGAACGAAAACGTACGTGGTGTAGTTGTGAACTTAAACAGAGTAGTCCATTTCCCGTCTAGTTCTTTCTGGAGGAAAAAGTTATCATGCTCTTCATGAATCACACGGTAGGAGCCGCTTTCGTCATGAATTGTCTCTCCTGTTAGTGGAAGAGGAGTTAAACTGGAGTTGCCAAATCCGACATCGGTTAAATAGGTGGTATCACGAAGCTTTACAAGCGTGGTGAGATGAGTGTTTTCTTTTCCCCACTTTTTTTCATTGATCGCTACTGTTCCAGTGATCATCGTGGCTTCGAATCCAAGTTGGTTTAAAAGCCAGTGAAACAATGGGTTTAATTCAAAGCACAACCCTCCACGATTGTTTTTAATTATTTTTTGATACATGCTTTCAAGGTCTAGAAATACCATCTTTCCTCTTGAAATGTCTAGGTTTTCAAACGGAATTACGTACATATGGTGTTTCTGAAGTACCTTCAAACCCTCATAATCGGCTTCAACCTTCGCCACACCTAGACGTTTTAAATAGTCGTTCGCATTCATAAGTTTCCTCCCTTCTAGTTATTTTCACGCAGTTAATATGAGAAAGCAACTCATCAACACATACATTCATTAACACCTTTGTGATGGGGGATAGTAAGAAATAAAAAGGGTGTGAGGAATTGAGAAAAACACTATGTTTGATATTGTTAGTGGTAATGTTCCTACCGAGTCAGGTGTATGCGGAAAGTGTAGAAAGTGACCGAGAGCTTGCGATTGTCATTGATGATTTTGGAAACAACATGGGTGGGACGGAAGAAATGCTCCGTCTTCCGATTACATTGACCGTTGCGATCATGCCATTTCTTGAAACAACGGAACATGATGCAGAACAGGCACATCGATTTGGGCATGAGGTCATTGTTCATATTCCGATGGAACCAGTAAAAGGGAAAAAAAGCTGGCTCGGTCCTGGCGCGATAACGACGGATCTATCAAATGAAGAAATCAGGAAGCGCGTGAATGCGGCTATTGATGCTGTTCCTCATGCTGTAGGTATGAACCATCATATGGGTTCTAAAGCAACAGCGGATAAACGAATAATGAGAATTGTCCTTGATGTATGTCGAGAGCGAGGTTTGTATTATCTTGATAGCAAAACAACTGGAAAGAGTGTTATTCCTGAGCTTTCAGAAGAAATAGGAGTACCTTACCTCGAAAATGAATTGTTCTTCGATGATGTTTACACGATGCAACATATGAGTAGACAGGCACAGGAGCTAGCGAAACGTTTGAAAGATAACCGTGCTCACATCGCAATTGGCCATGTCGGTATTGCAGGTGAAAAGATGGTAGCTGTATTAAATCAATTTATTCCTCTATACAAAAACGAGGCCATTATTGTACCGTTATCGCAGATGATTCCGGGGTTCGAGATGATTGATGAAAGCATGCCGTGAAAAATGATCCTACACCGGACCAACCGGAGGATACATCTGGATCTAGATACTTCCTTGCATTGCTTTTATTGTGTAGGGTTATGTAACAGGTCTTATTGGTTAGGGAGTATCGTTAGGAAACGGTTCGATCAAGCAAGGTTATTGCGAATAAAACCTGAATCATATCGTTTGTATAGTGATCCATCGGTATTTCTAACACGTTAGCTAAGAAACAAAAAGTGAGGTGTTAGTTATGAAAGCAAGAGTTGAATGGGGCTTATTAGGTGGAAGAATCATTCTTGGGATTATTATGTTAGCTCATGGTATCCAGAAGCTTGGGGGCATGGAAAACACAATTGCAATGTTTGAGAAAATTGGTCAGCCAGCCTGGCTAGCTTTTGCGACAGCTATTATTGAAGCTGTTGGTGGTGCGTTTCTAATTGCAGGAGTTTTTGTCATCCCCTCAGCTATCATACTCGGTCTTACTATGATTGCCGCCATCTTACTTGCAAAGCTTCAGACAGGACTAATCGGTGGATTTGAATTTCCACTTTCGCTTCTAGGACTGTCGCTTATTTTAGCCGTAACCGGTAGTAGGAAGCTCTCTCTTACAGAACTAATGGGCAACAATAAATAACTCATTAAATCGGGACATCATTGAAGTGCTGATTTTTTTGGGATCTGATTATTTTCAAGGTGGGGAGGATGAAATGTAGATGTTGCAACCATTGTAAAAAGCCCTCAGTTCCAATTTAGCTGGAAAGTAATAGTTGAACTAAATTAAGAATAGTATTCATTATGGTAACTTCCTATGGTGAGTCAAGCCGAAAAAAGATCAGCATTTTCAAACGTTCGTAATATTTTAGTAGCACGCTTCAATGATAATGCTTCTCATTATCATTGAAGCGTGCTATACTGATGAAAACGAGTGAATAAGAGGTGTGAAAAATGGTTGAAACATTACAAATCTCAATGTTTTTCTTAATTTTGATCCTTTCCTTTACTGTATTTGCAGTAGTTCTTAGAGCAGAAGCTATGAGAAGTGGTTACTTGCGTGAGAAGGCAGTTCACTCATTCAAACAGGCACCCGCTCTGTCATTTAAAAAAACGTATTGACTTTTTAATTGATAAAGATTATCATTATCAACATAGAAGAGAATAAACATGAATGGTGTTCCCCAACACGTTCAAATGCAAATGTAATATACACAAACAATGCCAAAGAAGTTCCCCCTTCTCCAATTGTTTGAATTCGATAGCTGCCATCACCGGCAGCTATTTTTATGTGCCCTCAGTAATAAATATTCATGAAAGTGTACACGTTGAGTTATTTACGGTAATCGTAATCCAATATTTCTCATTTACAAAATGTGAATACATGCTAAACTATTTTTTGGAAGTGAACATACTCAGGAGGTCAAACAGATGAAGAAATTACTATCGATTCTAAGTTTATCATTGCTTTTAGTTGTAGCGGCATGTGGTTCAAATACAAACGATTCCACTCAGGCAAACGCAGATACCGAGCAGTCAGATACAGATGTGAAAAGCGTTTTATTGGACTTTCAAGCTGAAGTCGTTAGTGTGCTAAAAGGACATAATGAGCCAATTTCAGCATATGAGTCAGCAAAACTAGCAATGTCAGATAGTGAAACGCCAGAAGAAGAAAAACCATCAGCTGAAGAACTGGAAGAGTTAAAATCAGATGCGGTGGAGGCAAGTAAAGCAACAGTGGAAGGAATAAAAGAGCTGAAGATTCCTGGTGAACTGGATGATTCCAAATCAGAGATCCAAAGTGCTCTTGATGAACTAGTAAAAGCTTATGAAGTTCGTGCAGAACAAGCAGCGATCGATGATCCAACTGTACAAGAAAAGGCTTCAGAGCATTTTACTAAATTTGAGGATCAAATGGGCACGATTTTTGAAGACGCAGGATTAATTAAACCAAGTTTTGCAAAAGAGTTAGAATAGATTTGTTGCCCTGCTATAAATTAGCAGGGTTTTTTGTTCTAGCTATAATGGTGTATGTAATAAATGAGGCTACGTATGGTAAGCTAGGATAGGAACAATTCTGGTTCCCCCTTGTTTATGAATTACCAGCAGTGAACCGATTAATATTCAAAAGGATGTGTCAGTATGAACAAACGTTTAAATGATATGACAGATTGGCTTATAGAGCATCAACAGGATTTTGCTTATATTCATTCACCTTCGAATGTTTTTTATCTAACCAATTTTCATTGTGAACCACATGAAAGACTGCTAGGTCTTTTTATCGTTCCAAATCATGAGCCATTCCTCGTTTGTCCGGGTATGGAAGTTTCTCAAGCTCGTGAGGCAGGATGGACTTACGATATTATTGGTTATAGCGATTCAGAACAACCATTTGATTTTATTCATGAGGCTTTGAAAGCTCGTGGGGTTCAGGACCCGCAGCAGGCATCAATTGAAAAGGCTACCCTTGCTTATGAACGTGCGGAAGAACTTCAGAAGCGATACCCGGGTCTTGGTTTTCAAGCGGCTGAGGATGCTCTTAATGAACTACGTCTAATAAAAGACGAGTCAGAAATTGAAGTCTTGCGAGAAGCTGCTGCACTTGCAGATTTCGGAGTCGAAACAGGTGTGAAAGCTCTTCGTGAAGGAATTACCGAAATGGAAGTGCTTGCTACAATCGAGTTCGAATTGAAGAAAAAAGGAATTCGAGAAATGTCTTTCTCTACGATGGTTCTATTTGGGGAAAAATCCGGTCAGCCCCACGGAAACCCTGGACAGCGCAAATTGAAAAAAGGCGATTTCGTTTTATTTGATCTAGGGGTTGTTTTAAACGGATATTGCTCAGATATTACGAGAACAGTAGCATATGGTGATGTTAATGAGAAGCAGAAAGCCATTTATGAAACAGTATTACGTGCACAAAACGAATCACTTAACATCTCAAGACCTGGAACGCGTCTGGGAGATATTGATCTTGCTGCACGAAATGTGATTACTGAGGCAGGTTATGGCGATTACTTCCCGCATCGCATTGGACATGGTATTGGAATTGAAGTACATGAATACCCATCTATGAGTGAGAAAAATGATAGCTTATTACAAGTAGGAATGACATACACCATTGAACCCGGCATTTACCTTCCTGAAGTTGGGGGAGTACGGATTGAAGATGATGTCCTTGTAACAGAGAAAGGTTATGAGACCCTAACAAAATATCCGAAAGAATTACAAATTATTAATTGAGCGGCCAACAGGGCGTAAATGAGTCAAAATTATCACTATCCATTAACATAGCTAAATGATTAAAAGCCGACTCTTAATATGAGTCGGCTTTATATAGATAGGAGATTGTCATGATTCTGTTTATTTCATGACACCTTTTGTCGTGTATAATGAAAGTATATTTTTGCTTGTAGAGAAGAGAGGTACAGCTGTGAATATTGAGAAAAAAAGTGAGTATCTATTATTCGGTGCCTGGGCTACTTCAGTCCTTGCCCTTGCCGGAAGTTTGTATTTTTCCGAGGTCCTTAAATATGAACCTTGTGAACTCTGTTGGTATCAGAGAATTCTCATGTATCCTCTGGTCATCCTCCTGGGGATCGCTATGGTGAGAAAGGATGCATCGCAATATCATTATGTCATGCCGTTCTCGATCATTGGTACTTGTGTATCCCTTTACCATTACTTGATTCAAAAAACATCATTCCTTTCAGAATCAGCTCCGTCATGTGGCCGAGTTCCGTGCACAGGTGAGTATATTAATTACCTAGGATTCATCACAATTCCATTTCTTGCCTTCATCGCATTCATTACGATTACGATTCTAATGATGGTCTTACATAAGCAAACAAAGAGGGAGGAAATCGCATGAAAAAAGCTATTATTTTTCTTGGTATTATTATCGTGTTATTCGGAGCACTCGCCTTCGTCACAAATTTAAGCAATAATGAGAAATCCGAAGGAAACCCTTATGGTAAAGACACTCTCGACCCGGCTACTGTCGATCAGCTGGACGACCCTCTCTACCAAAACCAAATTCTTCCTGATGAACTGGATGAAGCATTGTCTAATGGTGAAGATGCTTTTGTATATTTCTACAGTCCTACATGTATTCACTGTAAACATACGTCACCAGTTCTTGTTCCGCTTGCTGAAGATATGGGAATTGACCTTAAGAAATACAACATTCTTGAATTTGAGCAAGGTTGGAACGATTATGGAATTGAATCTACGCCAACAGTTATCCGATTCAAAGATGGTAAAGAAGTGGATCGTATCGTTGGTACTCAGACAGAAGATACGTTCAGGCAATGGATTGATAAAAATAAGTAATAAGCAAGGAGCACCCCATAGCGGGTGCTTTTTATGTGCGTTAAACACATTGACATGTTTATACGTCATATAACCGGGAACTAGAGAGGTGAGAAAAAAAGAAAGGTGGATAATCATGAGTCAAATTAATGGTAAAGTTGTCATTATTACAGGAGCAAGTAGTGGAATTGGCGAATCGACTGCAAAGAAACTTGCAGGAGATGGAGCGAAAGTCGTACTCGCAGCTCGTCGTGAGGATCGCCTTGAAGAACTGAAGAAAGAAATTACAAACAATGGCGGAGAAGCGATTATTCAAAAAACGGATGTTACCTCAAGAGAACAAATGCAGTCTCTTGCAGATAAAACCATCGAACAGTACGGTCAGATCGATGTGATCGTTAATAACGCTGGTTTGATGCCCTTATCATTCTTAAACAAGTTAAAGATCGATGAATGGGATAAGATGGTGGATGTTAACATTAAAGGCGTTTTATACGGAATTGCAGGCGTGTTGCCACATATGGAAGAAAGAAAATCAGGACATATTATCAACGTATCTTCTGTTGCTGGGCATGAAATCATGCCGTCCGGTGCAGTTTATTGCGGTACGAAATTTGCTGTTAGAGCCATTACAGAAGGTCTTCGTAAGGAGATGTCGCCTTCTACAAACATTCGTGCAACCATTATCTCTCCAGGAGCGGTTGCTACAGAGTTAACAAACACGATTACAGATGAAGATGTACAAGAGAAATTAAGCAACCGTGGTCCAAATGGTCTTGATCCACTTGATCCACAGGCGATTGCAGATGCAATTTATTATGCCGTCGGACAACCAGACAGTGTATCTATTAACGAAGTGTTAGTTCGTCCAACATCTCAAGGGTAATAAATATGACAAAAAATCCGTCCTCCAACTTGGAGGGCGGATTTTTTACTTTCTAAATTCTAGAGCATTGTGGCGACCATCTTAGCCAGTTGAGCACAGAGGACTGCTGCATAGCTACCGACAACGTTACCTACAATCCCCATCAAAAGTCCGACTGGAGCAAGTGAAGGTTGAAAGACTGATGCAACGATTGGAGCGGAACTTGTTCCACCGATATTCCCTTGAGATCCGACTGCCACAAAAAATAGTGGGGCGCGTAGTAAGCGTGCTGCAATGAAAATCACGAGAATATGAATACTTAACCAAACAATTCCCATCAATACATACTGTGGTGAATCAATCACATATGTAAGGTCAGCTCTTGCACCGATTGTAGCAAGTAAGAGATAGATCGCGGTGTAGCCGACTTTACTAGCACCATAACCCTCTAGCTTTTTAACAGGTGTGAATGAGAATAAAATACCGATCGCAGAAATGATCATAACCGTCCACGTAGTAGTGGAAAGAACAGCTGACTGTGGAAGATTTTCAGAAATTTTCAAAACGATGTAAGATACGCCGAATGCGAGACCTAGTAAGCCAAGTAGCTGTGGCACTTGAATGGGACGCTCGTTCTTGCGTTGGATATCGTTCATTTCTTTATTAACACTTTGGATGATCGAATCATCTGCTTTGTTCCATTTATTAAACTTATGCTGGAATCCAGCAAGGAAAATCATAATCCCCATCCAGCTATAACCGACGACTGTGTCGACGACAATAATGGGTGAAAGAATTTCCTTTGGCGTACCAACAGCTTCAATCATTGCTGCCATGTTCGCAGAACCACCAATCCAGCTCCCGGCGAGCGCTGCAACTCCTGTCCATGCATCTGCAGGTAACCATGGTTGGAAAATGGCTAGCGCAATTGGTCCACCTATAATAACACCGATCGTTCCAGCAAGGAACATCAACAGCGCTTTCGGTCCTAACCTTAAAGTAGCTGGAACGTTAGCGGATAAAAGCAGCAGTAACAATCCAACCGGTAAAATATAAGTTGAAACAAATCCATATAAGGACGACTCCTGCGGAATAATGGCAAAGGTTGTGGAAAGCATTGGGATAAAATATGTCCAAATTAGCGGAGGTGCGTAATGAAAAATCTTCTGCATAAAGGTGTTCTTAGATTCGCCAAGCATGAAGATAAGTCCAACCACAACCGTTAAGTAGACAAATACGGCCATCGGATCCTCTATTAGAGGATTAGCCTTTGACCAGGCTAGTGCTAATGTCATTGTTGTACACTCCTTGATGTTAGACTATAGTCGCAAAAAAACATTATAGCATCTACCATCCTTTTTACGCTTTTAAAAATAATTAAAGAAAAATTTCGATCATTAGAAAAATTCATAGCTTGTATGAATGATGCATACATATTGTTTAGAGCATAGATAAAGGAGTGGATTCCCGTCGGTCTATTAAATGAATTTCGTCATTTTGCGATAAGGGGTAATGCGGCTGATATGGGAATTGGGATTGTCCTTGGTGCAGCGTTTAGTCAATTTATTGATTCACTCGTATCTGATATGATTCTCCCTCCAGTAGGCTTGGTGTTAGCAAGAATTAATTTCTCTGATATGTTTATTAGCTTAAATGGTCACTATTATCCATCGCTTTCAGATGCGAAAGAGGCAGGCGCCGCCACAATTAATTATGGCGTATTTCTAACAACCTCTATCCGATTTCTTATTATTTTCTTTGCGGTATTCCTAGTCGTTCGCCAATTGAACAGGTGGAGGAAGCCTGGACAGGATCCAATCAATGCGATGACGCGTAAGGAATGTCCATTCTGTTGCACACCAATCCCAACTCGTGCAATTATTTGCCCTAATTGCTCCACTTCTCTTCGTCAGCAACCGTCTTCTTTATCAGTGCATATTGGAAAAGCATCCTCCTCTCGAAAACCGTAAGAACCGAACTCTACTCATGTGGTGGCCATCTGGTTAACTTTTTTCTTGTAGTGGTATTATAAGGATATAAACTACGGGGAAAAAGCGAGGGGACAAACATGGTCGGATGTTTGCTCATTCATGGGTTTACGGGGGCTCCATACGAAGTGGAGCCATTGACGGAGTATTTTAGGGATCATACTGATTGGTTGATTTCTTCTCCAACACTTCCTGGTCATGGAGAGGAAGATACTTTGCAAGGAATATTGTTTAATGAATGGATCGATACAGCAGAAATGTACCTACAAGAGTTGAAGAAACAGTGTGACACAATCTACTTAGTGGGATTTTCAATGGGAGGCGTTCTCGCAGGCTACTTAGCATCGAAATATGATGTGGATAAGCTTGTATTATTGAGTGCAGCCCTAAAGTATATTCATCCTACCCAGATGGTTAAGGATGTATGGGGAATGATGACGGATTTATACAGAGGAAGACTCCTTCATAATGAGTTGTTTATTCGCTATAGTAAAAAGTTAAAAACAACACCTTTCCTTGCATCGCTTGAATTTCGAAAACTTGTTCAGACTTTAAAGCCTTCTTTTGAATTTGTATCCACACCTACGATGATCCTTCAAGGAAAGCTCGATGGGATGGTTCCTTATAAAACAGCTAATTCTATTTATCGTTTGATTGGTTCAGATCAGAAACAGGTGTATTTGATGGAGAATTCTAAGCACCTCATTTGTCACGGAGATGATCGTAATGAGGTCATAACTAAAGTGTATCGGTTTTTGAAGAGCTAATGATGTTAGAAGGAAGAGTTGTTGACTCACATCATGTAACGTTTTTATTAGGCTCTTTCCGTAAACATTGTTGCTATAGCGAGTTAATTTCCGCTCCAGGATGCTCGCTTTCCGTGGGGCGGGCGGTGAGCCTCCTCGGCGCTTACGCTCCTATGGGGTCTCACCTGTCCCGCTAGTCCCGCAGGAGTCGAGCATCCTTCCGCTCCAATCACAAAGTGTAGTTTTTTTTTAATCATTTCAAAAGCAACAATCTTTTAGAAAAGAGCCTTTTATTAAAAGGACCAGCTTTACATTTGCTAGCTCCTTCCTAGGGGGTGTTAGAAAGAGAACCTTCCATCAGAGGGATTGATACTGCCCCTTAAGGGTGGGGTAAAGGAGAAGGGAATATATGCTAAACCCATTAATAACTCCATTAACGATTGAAAAATATGCAAAGCGTCTCGTTGCCCGCTTGAAGTCACCTTCACTTCGAGGTGTGGTTTTAACTGGAAGCTTTGCGCGAGGCGAAGCAGGTCCATTCTCTGATCTCGACGTATGGTGCTTCTATGATGGAACATTAAGAAAAACACCTGTTCTTCCTGAGCTAACCGGCCTCTCCCTGGACTTACGAGAGGTATGCATCGCTGATTTTAGGAGTGTATCGGATGGGTCGCGAGAGTATGTAGCACCATGCTTTGAGCAGCTAAAAGTATTTGGAGAGACGCCATTTGTCCTTCCTTCTCGAAAGGAAATAAGGGAAGGTGTCAAGAAGCTACTTCAATCGATTGATAAACGACTAACAAGAGTTGTTCCGCCTGTTAATCATTACGAAATCTTAAATGATATTATGTATTTGCTTCGTATTGAATGGTACTTTGCTACATACGAGTATCCTTTAACGTTGTCGGAATTGTATACGAGTCAATTTGAAAAAAGCGACCGTATGCTTGTTGAGTATTTTGCTTCTTATTTATTTTGTGAAGGTGAAGAGAAGATAAGCGAAGATGAATTTCGTAGTGTCATTAAATCATTTCTAGATAAGCGGTTGTAGAAGCAGGGATTTATATAGAAAGAGAGAATTTAGGTGGAGGGAAGATAGCGAAGAAATAGAGGTAGGGTGAATAGTATGGCAACGTTTGATGATTTCATGAAGCTTGATATTAGAGTTGGTGAGATAGTCGAGGTCAGTGATTTTAAGAAAGCTAGAAAGCCAGCTTATCAACTGAAAGTGGATCTTGGTGAAGAGATTGGTGTAAAGAAATCCAGTGCTCAGATAAAGGACTTATATGAGCAAGAAGATCTGATAGGGAAACAAGTGATGGCTGTTGTGAATTTCCCTCCAAGACAAATTGCTGATTTCATGTCTGAGGTACTTGTTCTCGGAATATACGGAGATAAAGGTGTTGTACTGATTCAACCGGATCAAAAAGTAAAGAATGGAGACAAACTTGGATAAAGGATGCTAAATGGCATCCTTTTTGTCTTGTAATAAGAGTTTCTTTTCAGATATGATGGTGTAATATCTAAAAATTGGGAAAGGGTGTTAACTATTGAAACAAGAAGAAGCGGTTAAGGTCATTACCGCGCAGTTAAAGCAAGATCCTTACGTAAAAGCCGTTTTTCTGAAAGGATCTATGGGAAGAAATGAGCATGATGAAAACTCAGACGTGGATCTCTATTGTCTAGTGGATGAGGAAGGCAAAGAAGATTTCCTTGAAAATCGTAAAGCACATGTTGAAGCATATGGAAAACTCTTGTTTTATGATGAGATTTTCATTGTAGCACCACAGGTTCTGGCCGTTTATGACAATATGCTACACCTGGATCTCTTTACTGTCACCGATGAAACATTTATTGAGAAAGATTACTTCAAAGTTCTATACGATCCGGAAAATCGGATGGAGAAATTCAATCAGCACTTGACCCTATCTGCTCAGGAATTCATCGATACCGTAGATGATACAGCTTTCTTCTTGTTTCAGTACGAGAAGTCTAGAAGAAGAGGAAATGCTGTATGGTCAGTACATATGTTACATCAAGTAATGATCCATTTCTCAAGATTACTATTGCATCATTATTATCCAGATCGAGCCCAGCTAGGTTTGAAAACAGTGGATGCAACGTTTAGTCAAAATCAGTCTGATCGAATAAAAGGAATTTTCAGCAAGCTTACAATTGATGATCATGAGATTGCGACTAAACTTATTAAGGAGTGGCTGAAAGAGGAGGAGGCCTGGGTGGTGAAGCAAATTGAAGACACCCTTTATACAAAGAATTTTCTTAAGCGGATGATTCATGGAGAGAGTCGTTAAAAAGAAGAAGAGGTGCGCTGGCATCTCTTCTTCTTTGCAATTAAGAATGATTAAGTTGTGCGAAGTTAAAAATGACTCACTGGGATCGTCTCGGGTTCAAAAGCGATTTTTGCTCCTTCATAAATCGCACGTTTGGCATCAAGCTCACCTGCAAGGCGAGCGCCACCGATGACAGCGACTTCAATACCCTTTTTTGCTAGACTCCTATATTCTTCTGGAACGTTGGATTCTTGACCTGCTGCAAGAATAATCGTGTCAGCTTGCAGTGTTTCTTTTTCACCAGTTTCAGAATTAGTGATGGTGAGTCCGTCTTCTGTTATTTCTTCATATGCAAGGTTAGTACGGAATTGCACACCATTTTGTTTAAGCTCCTGAAGCATCGCCCATTTAGTTGTTTTTCCTAGTCCTTCACCCATTTTTCCGTTTCTTCTAAGAAGGAGAATGTCATTGATTCCTTTATCGATAAGGAAATGGGAGACGTCACATCCAATACCGCCGGCCCCGATAATGACCACCTTTTCACCAACTTTCGCCGTTCCCGATAGCACTTCAGGATAACGAACAGCGTGTTCGATGCCAGGAATGACAGGTTCTCTCGGAACTACACCAGTTGCTATCACGACTAAGTCAGGTGAGTGAGAGAGAAGATCATCGAGATCTGGCTTATGGTTTAGTGAAATCTGAACACCCAAACGTTTTAATTCCGTCGTATAGTAACGAATAGTCTCATCGAATTCTTTCTTGATTGGGATCTTTCGGGCAAGGTTGAACTGTCCGCCGATGGAAGGGCCAGCTTCATAAAGTACAACTTGATGTCCAAGCTCACCATGCGCACGTGCTGCTTCCATTCCGGCAACTCCGCCACCGATCACAACAATAGTTTTCACTTTTTCCGCTTTCTTTAGGAGCCACTTGTGTTCTCTGCCTGCCCGCGGATTAACAAGACATGAGACAGCTTTTCCTTCAAATGCATGATCAAGGCAAGCCTGATTACAGGCAATACACGTATTGATTTGATCAATGGCATCTGTTTTTGTTTTTACTAATAAGTGAGGATCGGCAAGAAATGGTCTTGCCATTGAAACCATGTCTAGTTTCTGTAACAGTTCCTCAGCAAGAACAGGGTCATTGATCCGGTTGCTTCCGATGACTGGGATGGTAACAGCTTCTTTAATTTGTAGTGCAGGTTGAATAAACCCTGCTCTTGGGACCATCATGGAAATAGTTGGAACAGTCGATTCGTGCCAACCAATCCCAATATTTAGAATATCAGCTTCATTCTCCTCTAACAGTTTGGCAAGTTGAATGGTTTCTTCCGGTGTAGAAGAATCAGGCACAAGATCGAGTCCTGACATCCTGAAGATTATCGGATAATTTTCTCCAACAGCTTGACGTACAGATTTCAGAACTTCAATAGCGAACCTTGTCCGGTTTTCAAAATTCCCGCCCCATTTGTCTGTTCGCTTGTTCGTTCTTGGGGAGAGGAATTGATTGATTAAGTAACCTTCTGACCCCATAATTTCGACAGCATCGAAGCCAACTTCCTTTGCTTTTCTTCCTGCTTCAGCATACGACTCGAGTAAATTAAGGATATCTAGCTCGGTTAGCTCAACTGGTGCTTCTTTATGAATCGGTGACTTAATCGGTGATGGCGCAACTGAAGGTACGCCGTTCATCTCAGAGTAAGCATAGCGTCCTGCATGGAAGAGCTGAGCGGCGATTCTCCCATCCGCTGCGTGCACGCTAGTTGTAAGTCGTCTCATTACGTTAAGGTCTTCATCACGATAGAAACCCAGAAAATGGTGACCACCGTCGCCTTCAGGTGAAACTGAGATGCCGCCTGTCACTATAATACCTGGGCCGTTCTCTCCTGACCGTTCAGTATAAAAAGAAATCATAGCGTCTTCCTGATCTTTGCTTCCTTCCATCCCAAGGTGCATGGATCCCATCATGACTCGATTAGGCAAGGTCAATCTTCTCAATTGAATTGGTTCAAACAATTTTTCCCATTTCATTCCTATTCACCACACTTCTCCGTTTTGAACACAATTCGATGAATGGGTATTCATTTCCTGTAAAGAAAGCGCTTTTTTACAAAAGTATTTGTTAATAGTAAATGATGATAGAAAAAAAGAACGCAAATTTGCGTTCTTTTTTTTCTTAGTTTTTCTTGAATGCTACCAGCAGCCCGCCTTCACCTGCATAAGTACCGATGAGTGGCCCCATTGTAGAGAGAATAACGTCTTTAAAATTGTATCGCTCCTGAATTTGTTCTATAAGAGCTTTAGCTTTGTCTTCGCAATTACTATGTGCAACAGCGAGGACCTTATCTTCAAGGTTATGTCCATATTCACCAATTTTTTGGATGAATTGGCGGATAGCACGCTTGTTGCCGCGAACTTTATCAAGAACTTCAAGGGACCCGTCATCACTTGCTTTCATTAATAGCTTTATATTTAATGCAGAAGCAATCGTTCCTCTTACTCGGTCCAGGCGTCCCCCTTTGATAACGTTATCAAGTGTGTCGAGTAAAAACATGGTTAGTGTATCTTCTGTATACTCATGGGCTTGTTCAACAATAGATTCAAAGCTTGCTCCGTCACGAGCCATTTCAGCTGCATGGCAAACAATGATTCCTAGTCCAGATGAAGCAGTCTTTGAATTAATCACTTCTATTCTGCGATCTGGCTGTTCCTCGTGAAACATTTTTCTAGCGAGTACTGCGTTATCATAGGTTGTACTCAGTGACTCCGAAAGTGCAATGACGAGAATGTCATCTTCTGGATTTGATTCTTCGTATTTTGTTAGAAAGTCCTGCGGTGATGGGGCAGAGGACTTTGGAAGTTCTTTTGATTTTTTTAATTTCTGATAAAACGTTGGTGTATCGAGATCAACTCCAGCTTTGTATTCTTCATCGCCAAAGAGAAGGTTAAGCGGAATCACCGTTACGTTTAATTCAGTTAGCAGTTCTTCAGGGAAGTCAATGCTGCTGTCCGTAATGATTTGAGTTGCCATTCAATTACCCCTTTTTTAAAATTACCAGCATATAGGTATTACGTCTATTGTACCATGGTTCTAGTCTTAATTGATGGTAAGTTCTCGTTCATGGAATCATAACGTAATGGACAAGCTAATAGAAGAATTTCAGAAAGGTGAGACGTCCATGACAATTGTTCGATTAGGATATGTGGCGATGAGTACAGAGCTTGTAAACAGTTCTCCATCTCAAACGATGACTTTCACTCAATTTCAGAAAATCTCTAATCGAGAAGCTGCCATACGTAAGCTTGAGCGAATTGCGAAATCGAATTTAAAAAATTGCCTCCGTCTCCTCAAACATAATAAGGGGAACGAGATCCACTTCTTTCGTTTCAGTTCGAGATTAATTCCACTTGCCAACCATGAAGCGTTGGGAGACTGGGATTACTTAGGACCTTTAAGGACCGAATTAAGTGAGCTTGGTCATTTCGCCAAGAAAGAGAAAATGAGAGTGGACTTTCACCCTGATCACTTTGTTTTACTCAATTCACCCAAAAAGGAATTTCTTCAAGCTTCAATAACGATGCTTGGATTACATGTCAGGCTCCTTGAAGGAATGGGATTAGACTATACTCATCGCTGCGTGCTACATGTAGGAGGAGGGTATGATAACAAAGAGAAATCGCTTGAGCGGTTTATTCATAATTGGATGTATACCCCACAGAAAATACAGCAAACGGTTATCCTCGAAAATGACGACACAACGTTTACTCTACTTGATACGTTGTATTTGTGTGAGAAATTAAACGTGCCGATGGTATTCGATTATCACCATCATCTTGCCTGCCATGAATCAAAGGAGTGGACAGAGCATTGGGAGAGAGTAGTAAAAACGTGGAGAGAGTCTCCATTACCTGTTAAGATGCACATCTCTTCCCCAAAAAGCGATAAGGAGTTCCGTAGTCACGCAGATTATGTAGATACTGAACTTTTCTTTGCATTTTTGAATGAAGTGAAGGGCAGTACACCGCAAATTGATTGCATGATTGAAGCAAAGAAAAAAGATGCGGCTCTTTTCAAATTGATGGAAGATATCAAGAAGAGAGAGGATGTTGAAATCATTGATCGTTCTACGTTTAGACTAAAGTAAAACCGGGCTCATCTGAGCCCGGTTTCATTCGGTTATTTTCTTGCTTCTTTGTTTAGTAGAAGGCTTTGTTTGGTTTGCGTGCTCAACTGACTGAGCAAGTTCTTTTTTCATCCCCTGCTTTTTATCCTTAGCCAAAGAGAATCCCTCCTTCGTATGCGTTTAGCTTGTCCTTCCTTTCGTTCTTTATCCTTTGAAAGGCTAGCGTTGTAAGTACGAGAAACTTTTCGATGAGGATATGTGAGGAGATATGAATGAAGCAAAGGGATTGAAATGAATGCGGCTTTCTAATCGAGAGCGGCATTCGTTTTTAAATAACGATTAATCGCTTGAAGGCATGCTGTTTTATATGTGTGATGTATTGTATGATCTGCGCTCATCATCCATTGAATCATATACCCATCAATTATTGAACGAATAGCTTTCGCTGCCTCATCAACACAAACTATGTGAAATGCACCTTCTTCGTTTCCCTTTTTAATAATACATTCGCATATAGAAGAACAATTTTTATAGAAACGAGCATTTATATCACGATATCTTTCATTTCTAGTCGCCTGCGCAAGAAAGTCGAGGTACACTTTGTAGAATTTCTCATTTTCTTCGGGACCAGGAAAAACTGTATTTATGTAGGCTTGAAGCATGTTTTGTGAGTTCGTTTCATTCTCAACTGCTTCTTTCTCCTTCTCGAAAATTCGCTCGGTTATTTGAGCAAGTAAATGCGCGAGTACATCCTCTTTATTTTGAAAATAATAATTAGGGACACCTTTGCTAACCGTCGCGTAATTGGCGATATCCTGCAGGGTAACGTCTTCGTATCCTTTATCTGCCACGGCCTGATAGGCTGCTTTAATGATCTGTTGTCGTTTTAACTCTGCTTTGCGATTCATCAACCCCAACTCCTTACAGTGTCCATTATACACTTTCTATGATTTCGGGGGAAGAATTCAGATTAATTGACCGGTCAGAATAATTACTGTTAAACTAGTTTCAAATGAATGTAACGAGGAGGAACATATGATGGAACCATTCAAAGCATTAGTAGTTGATAAGGTGGAAGACGATACGAAGGTTTCAATAAAAGAGTTAACAAAAGAGAATCTTCCTACAGGAGATGTTCTAATAAAAGTTCATTACTCAAGTGTTAATTATAAAGATGGCCTGGCGACGCACCCAAAAGGGAATATCGTGAGAGAATACCCACACGTTCCTGGGATAGACCTTGCAGGCGTTGTAGTAGAATCTGATCATCCAGAATGGAAAGAAGGAGATCGGGTTATCGTAACAAGCTATGAACTTGGTGTTTCTCATTACGGTGGTTTCAGTGAATATGCACGAGTGAAAGCTGAATGGATAGTGCCACTTCCAGAGGGACTTTCAATGAAAGAAGCAATGGTTTATGGTACTGCTGGATTTACAGCGGCACTCTCTGTTTACCAACTTGAACAAGCTGGTGTAACACCAGATAAAGGACCTGTCCTTGTGACGGGTGCAACAGGCGGTGTTGGCAGTATGGCAGTTGCTATACTTGCAAAGAAAGGTTACGAAGTTACTGCGAGCACTGGAAAAGAATCTGAACATAGTTACTTAAAAGGACTTGGTGCCACTTCGATCATCAATCGTGAGGAGGTTGCACCTGAAGGATTTAAACCGATAGGCAAACAGAAGTGGGCAGGTGCTGTTGATCCAGTTGGTGGTTCGACTCTTGCGGCTGTACTCAGTAATACAATGTATGGTGGAGCAGTTGCGGTAAGTGGTTTAACTGCAGGACCTAAAGTTCCAACTACTGTTTTTCCATTCATTTTACGAGGAGTTAATTTACTCGGAATAGATTCAGTATATTGTCCGATGGAAAAAAGGAAGGAAATTTGGAAAAAAGCAGCAAACGACTATAAACCGTCTGAACACCTTGAGGCAATACAACAAGAAGTATCTATTGAGGAGCTACCAGAGGTATTAAGTTCCATATTAAGTGGAAAAGTTCGAGGAAGAACAATTGTAGCGTTTTAAATAAGAAAAGCGCAAGCGCTCGGTTAGTCCCGACAAGCACTGAAATCTTTCCAACGGAACATGTTCTTTAAGTTCTGATGGAAAGATGAAGTGTCTCGAGGGACTGAGCGCTGGAGCTAGACAAGAAAAGCGCAAGCGCTCGGTTAGTCCCGACAAGCACTGGAATCTTTCCAACGGAACATGTTCTTTAAGTTCTGATGGAAAGATGAAGTGTCTCGAGGGACTGAGCGCTGGAGCTAGACAAGAAAAGCGCAAGCGCCTTGTTCACCCGCGACAAGACTTCACTTAATTTTATACTAACTTATCTTTTATGAAAGAAGGGAGAGCACTGGCTCTCCCTTCTTTAAATTCTATGATAGAGATATTCCTAAGTATTCAAAGAGGGAATACAGACAGCTTACGTCTTCACTCTGCCCACGGTTAATCCGTCGCAAAGCGGAAGCATGATCGCTTCAATTCGTTCGTCGGTAGCCATTTTTTCGTTAAATGTTCGGATGGCTTCTACGTTCGGATCCTTCTCGTTATCATCCATAACCCGGTCGCCCTGTAGCGTGTTATCAGCAACAATTACAGCTCCTGGCGAAGCGAGTTTAAGTGACATATCAAAATAATTGGGATAGTTTACTTTATCTGCATCGATAAAAAAGAAATCATATTGCTGGCCTGCGCTATGAAGAGATTCCATGTTTTGAAGCGCGGGTCCTATTACATACTTTACTTTGTCACCAAGCCCTGCTTTGGTTACGTTATCTTTCGCAACATTTGCATAGGTCTCTTCTAACTCAAGAGAGGTAAGAGATCCTTCTTTGTCCAATGCTCCAGCAAGCATGATTCCACTATATCCACCAAGTGCACCGATTTCCATAACATTTCTAGGTTTTGCAATGCTTACAAGGAGGGCAAGCAGGCGTCCAATTTCTGGCTGAACTGAGATGGCAGGCATTCCATGTTTACGAATACTTTCATTGACGGCTTGTAAGGCTGTGTCTTCATTTCCAAATAGTTGACGAATATAATCATCGTGGTTAAGTGCCAAGCGAATCTCATCCTTCCTAATAGTAGTGGATTCGCTTTTATTGTTATGCAGTGTATGAAGACTGTCAAGGAAAAGCTCAAGAAAGAGTATCTGTGAATCGCGGTTTTTTGATAGGCTCTTTTCTAAAAGATTGTTGCTTTTGAAATGATTAAAAAAAACTACACTTTGTGATTGGAGCGGAAGGATGCTCGACTCCTGCGGGACTAGCGGGACAGGTGAGACCCCACAGGAGCGTAAGCGACGAGGAGGCTCACCGCCCGCCCCGCGGAAAGCGAGCATCCTGGAGCGGAAATCCCCCCACTCTTATAGCAACAATATCTGTGAAAACAGTCTTAACTAATAAAAGAAAAAAGAGGTTTTTAGCTAATGAAACAGGGTATAGAGCTAAAGTCCTGCTTAAATATGTGTAACTTGGGAAAGTAGGAAACAAAAAACGTAATTAATCCGACGAAAGTTATTGTTATTTCCCAATACCCCCTTGACGAATTGTTTGTTAAACTAGTACTAACAGCAAGGGTCGGTTTTAAATATCTATCCTTTTTCCTACTTGCCTAAACGGAAGAAGGCAGCTGAAAATGAAAGGGGAGTTTAGAATGCCGTTTGAGCAAGGGAACAAAGCACTAAAATCTGCTGGACATGATTCATTTAGCGCAACACATACATCTGAGCGGGTCAATGTACCCAAACTACCTATCGCAAGTGATGATGGCTTTTCTAATGTTGTAAGGGATTCCAATCTGAATTATTGGTTCACTAAGCAGCTTGCGCCAAATCATGTCGAGGTTTATGTCTTTGTTCATAGTCTTGCTCAACTGAGAACCTTTCAAGTGAATGGGAAGCCGAGTTTCTACGAATTTTCTGAATCTATTTGCATTGCGTGTGAAGGTGAAGAGTGGAACGGGTGGATTTATGAGTTCTCAAAGAAAGATCCACGTATGACCCATCAGTGGCATGTGAATGGTATTTTTTGTGATTTAAAGCGGAAAGGAAATCAGCTTATAGTCTCTTCCTATCACGTTGAGGGAGATGAAGCCCTTCTAACAACTTTCGGAAATTCAGGTAAAAAGGTGATTCCGCTAGAAAAAGGGTACTCTCCGGTAAATATGATGATTGCTGAGGAAGGCATCTATGTTGCTGCGCTATCCATTTCAGCCTCAAATCAAGATCAGATTCTCCTACTAGATGATTCTTTTCAAATCAAAAATTCATTCAAGCTTGATTTCTCACCTCGAACGATTCATTCCTGGAACGGCTGCTTAATCGTACACGGAATTAATGGCAGAACCGGTAAAAGTGATCAGCTCGTTTATATCTGTTCCAAAACAGGAGAGCAGGAGAAATTTCCGATACCAAGCAGTGAGCTACTCACATGTACCGATCAACATCTGACGTTCTATAATACAGAATCCAAAATACTGGCTATTTGGGATCATAAACAAAAAGAAATCATCAGTATGAGAGAATCGGAGCGTCCGTATACTTCGAATCATTTCTAAATAGAAGAATCAAACTTGGGCAGATAATGGCTCAAGTTTTTTTGTTGGAGAAAGGTAGTGTGCCAATTTTTTCTTAATATAACTGGAAATAGTAACATGCAAAAAACCATTCGATCGAAAGGGAGAATGAGAATAGTAGGTGCATTGTAACCGTGATATACTAATTTAAAGAGAATGGATAACTTGCTGTTTTATGGAAAAACCAGTTTATAATGTTGCTTTTTAATTGTCGTAAATGTGCTGGATATCAACACCATTCATTAACATAGCATATAGAAAAAGGAGGAAACGAATGCGCCCTATACCTTCTAAACAAATTGATCCAAAGGGGTTAAAGGTTTGGCAGATTACCGGCGGGATGGTTTCATTATTTATGATTGTTCTCCTGAGCGGTGTATTTGTTATTCATATACTACTTCAATCGCTTCCATTTTGGGTGTTACTAGTGAGCTGTGTAATTGCCGTTTTGTTAATCGTCATGCTAACTTGGATTTTACCTAATCTGCGTTTTAAAATGTGGCGATACGAAGTTACTGAACATGAAATTGAGTTGAAATATGGGGTAATTGTGATTAAGCGAACGCTTATTCCAATGGTACGTGTACAACATGTTGATACGAGGCAAGGTCCCTTAATGCGGGCTTATCACTTGTCTTCAGTCACAATTTCAACGGCAGCAACTACTCATGAAATTCCTGCCCTTTCAAATAAAACCGCTGACGAGTTAAGAGACCGTATTTCAGTTCTTGCAAGGGTGGCGGAAGACGATGTCTGAGAAGAGACGGCTTCATCCCGTAGCCATGCTAGTATCTCTCATAAAACACGTGAAAGAAGCGGCGCTCCCACTCATATTTTTTGTTTTCGTTGGTGGTGGAAATGGTTATTCGTGGTGGCACTTTGTAGCTATAGGTGCATTGATAGTCTTTACTATTGGAAATGGAGTACTTGGGTGGATTTTCTATACATACCATGTCGAAAACAAAGAACTACGTATACATCAGGGATTTATTTTTCGTAAAAAGCGATTTATTCCGAGTGAAAGGATTCAATCCATTGATTTCTCTCAAGGTGTCATTCAACGACCGTTAGGACTGGTCAAAGTTCAAATTGAAACAGCCGGTGGTGGAGGGGAACCGGAAGTTGTTATGTCAGCTTTACGACGCGCGGATGCAGAAGTACTTCGAAGTGAGCTCTATGAAAAAAGAAAAACTGCGATGGATGAAACCGTTCAAACGGTTGTGGAAGCTGAAGAATTACAGTACAAGTTATCATGGCGAGATTTGCTCATAGCAGCTTCTACTTCTGGAGGCATAGGAGTTGTTATTTCCTTTGTTGCAGCAATCGGTTCACAGGTTGAGAACTTCATACCTGATGAGTTCTATCAATCAGTAACAGAGAGAGTGATGGAAGCAACACTTTCTTATGTGTTACTAGCTGTAGCGCTCCTTCTCCTAATCTCATGGTTTTTTTCTGTCTTGGGTACTGTTTTTAAGTATGGTGGTTTTATTCTCTCTCGTGTCGAGGAAGATTTAATCATCAATAGAGGCATATTAGAAAAGAGACAGTTAACAATTCCAATCCACAGGGTACAAGCGATTCGAATTGTAGAAGGCGTCCTGCGCCAGCCTTTTGGATATTCGACACTTTATGTTGAAAGTGGTGGTGGGGGAGGAAAAGATGAACAGTTTTCAACGATCCTCTTTCCACTTATTAAACGGAAGAAGGTAAGAGCGTTACTGGGAGATATCCTACCTGAAGTGTCAATACATGAAGAATGTGTCTCTCTGCCTGTTCGTGCTAGAAAAAGGTATTTATTTCGTTTCATATTACCTACTTTACTACCTATAGGTGTGATGACCTACTTCTTACCATACGGTACATTTTCTTTCCTATTACTTCCTGTTGCTGGTATTATCGGGTATCTCCATTATCGTGATGCCGGATGGGGAGTGAAGGAAGGCGTAGCTCTGTTGCAATTCAGGCATATTGGAAGAACGAGGGTCTATGTAGCTCGAAGTCATATCCAGTCAATGGAGATCGAGACCACTTTTCTGCAAAAGCCCAGAAAATTGACTACCTTTAAAGTTTCTATATTATCCAGCTTTGCAGGAAAACAATTCAGAGTGAGAGACCTAGAACAAGATAGTGGACATGCGCTTTTGAACTGGTATTCTTACAATTCTGACAATAATGCCTCCAAAGAGGAATAATAGTTAATCGAGGGTACTGGCCTGCATTGTACAACCTTTGATTTAACTCCCGGATGAGAAGGCGGATGAAATGAATGTGTTCCACCAGTTCTATGTGGTTTGAAGCCAAAACATGCTCTTAGTTTAATGCCACACGACTTGAAATGAATCAAAAATTTAATATAACAGGCAGTTTAAAAGATGCTATTCGGTTTTATTTGAATAGCGCATCGTCATAAAAAAACCAGTGATTCTTTAGAAATCACTGGTTTTAACTATTTGATAAGAGAGTTAAAAAAATCTTGCTATAAAACCGAGTATGACAAGAGCAATGAATATCCCCCAAAGAATGTTTCCGCCGCTGCCAGTGCGGACTTTCCTTCGTTGCCATCGATTGGGTTTAAAACGAATGTTTCCGCTATCTACGGTAGTTCTTCTCACGCGTACGACTCCACGATTAATAAATGGTTTAGCTCCGATCAATAGAATGGGTGCAAGTGCTGCTCCGCTAATGAACCCAAAGAGATGCCCGAGTATATTGATGTTGGGACTGACAAAGGTCATAACCAGGCCAATTCCAAGAATCATTAAGATTAGCTGGGAGTTTGCCTGATCAATTAACTCTTTGCGATAGAAAGCCATGTAGAAATAGATACCGAATAATCCGAAAATCGCACCGGATGCTCCAACATGACTGAACGTGCTATCTTGCAAATAGAAAGTAGCGATATTCGCAATAATCCCAGCACCAAAATAGCCAATCAAAAATTTAGCTTTTCCGAGCATTTGCTCGAGAGCAGGTCCAAAAAGATAGAGTGAAAACGAGTTGAATAGCACGTGTGCAAATCCACCGTGTAAGAAGATTGGTGTAACAAGTCTCCAGTACTCTCCTGCTTCAATCGCTCTATTAAAGCCTACGCCTAGCCTTAAGATCGAATACATACCGAATAGGTTTACCATAATGAAGAGGAGGATATGTATACCAATAAGTGTGGAGATGATAGGATAATAACGGATAAATGAGCGAAAATCTTCATTTCGCACAAACATAAGTTGACCACCTTTGTTAGAAATTTAGAACGTATGTGTTTCAGTGAAACGAGCTTGGATGGTAGTTGGTATAAAAATTCACAAGCTATATTTCTTATTATTTTAGCATAGCTGGCTACTTGTGCACTATTGATAGTATTATGCGGATTACCGATTAATTAGTACCGAGGAGGTTTTTCATGATTAAAGGAATTGGAATTGATTTGATTGAGCTTGACCGCATTAAAAAAGCTGTTGAGCGAAACAGTTCTTTTTCTGAACGTATTCTAACAGAAAGTGAACTTGTAGAATATCGTTTACTTAATGGCAATCGTAGTGTGGAATTTCTTGCTGGTCGGTTTGCTGCCAAAGAAGCATATGCCAAAGCAAGAGGGACGGGTATTGGGAAACTCAGTTGGCATGATATTGCGGTAAAAAAGACACCTGGTGGGGCGCCCTATATAGAGACAATCAACGAAGATGAGCAAGTACATATTTCAATATCACATACGAGGCAACATGCAGTGGCACAGATAATTATTGAGTGCTCGTCAAGCTAGTCTGCATAACATGGAGACTTGCCTCATATATTTTACCACGGTCAGGAGGGACCTGTTGTGAGAATCGTATCCGGAGAAGAAATGTATGAAGCGGACCGGTTTACTATGGAGGAGATCGGGATAAGTGGCGCGATGTTAATGGAAAATGCGGGGAAATCTCTCTTTGAAGCGATGCAGAATAAACTAAAAAAACAAGAGCGTATTGCGGTGCTGATTGGTACAGGAAATAATGGGGGCGACGGTTTTGTTCTTGCGCGGTATTTTAAAGAGCATGGATACAATGTTGATGTTTGGTTGATTCCCCCGGAGTCGAAAGTGAAGGGGGATGCTCGAACTCACTTTGGTATCTATCAGGGCTTATCTCATTCTTGGAATGGTTATGGAGAAGGAGAAGAGGCATTCCGTACCTCTCTTTCAGACTATACACTGATCGTTGACTGCCTTCTTGGCCTTGGTATATCGGGGGAGATCCGTGCGCCGTATGGTGAAGTCATTCAATCGGTTAATGCTTCTTCAGCAACTGTGTTTTCCGTTGATCTCCCAAGTGGACTAAATGCCAACGGGGGTTACGAAGGAGAATGTGAGCCAATTCGAGCTGATATCACTTATACACTTCAGTGCCCGAAGTTAGGAGCTTTCCATTACCCTGATGCTGATTATTATGGTGAACGTGTTGTCGTTGATATTGGAATTCCTCAAGTCGCATTTTCAGCAGCATTACTAAGAAGACTTTGGTCGGAAACAGATGTTAAGCGCACACTTACTGATCGATCGGCATCCTCCCATAAAGGAAGCCATGGAAAAGGTCTGGTGATTGGCGGATCAAGGGGAATGGCTGGTGCGCCGGTTATGTCGACGAAAGCTGCGTATCGTAGTGGAGCGGGATTAATACAGGCGGCTGTACCTGACGATATCCTTGCAGTGACGGCTGGTGCGATGTTGGAAGCGATGTTTCAGGGATGGTCTTCAGATAGTGGATTTTTCTCAGGTGAGGTTGCACAAGATCTTTCGGCATTTGATGGTATTGCAATTGGACCTGGTCTTGGAAGAAAAGAAGGGTGCAAAAAGATCGTTCAGGCTACACTGGCTACAACCGTTCCGCTTGTTGTGGACGCTGATGCACTCTATCACCTGAGTGAATTGAAAGATCAACTAAAAGCAAGAACAGCACCGACTGTGTTAACTCCCCATCCAGGTGAAATGGCAAGGCTGACCGGATTATCCATTAAGGATATTCAAAGCAAACGTTTTGAAATTTCGCGCTCATTTGCCAGGGAGTTTGGTGTCTATCTTGTTCTGAAGGGACCCTATACAATTGTGACTTCACCTGACGGAAGTCAGTTCGTCAATTCAACAGGCAATCCCGCCTTAGCGAAAGGTGGATCTGGTGATGTTCTAACTGGTGTAGTACTTGCATTCATCATGCACAGTCGTTCCATTCGTGAGGGGATAAGTAATGCCGTATACATTCACGGAAAAGCAGCCGATATTCTGGTACGAAAAGACCATTCAACCCTTGACGTACTGGCAACAGATGTTATAGCAGCCATACCTGCTGTTCTGCATTCATTTCTTGAGCAAAACCACGGATAGGTTTTTCATTATGCAGGAACCTCCTTTGTCGTTTTAAATGAGGCAAAGGAGTTGGATACAGTGAAAAGGTTCGGTTCTGTTTTACTTATCGGAGTACTGATGCTTGTCGTGCTTGCGGGATGTGGACAAAAAAGTCAGCAGGATGTAGTGGACGCCCTTGATAAGAAGTTGAATGAAATGGAAAGTTACAAGGTTAATGCCAAAATGACACTTGAAACAGGAGAAGAGCCCCAACGTTATGATGTGGAAATCTGGCATCAGAAGCCATCTTATTATCGAGTAGAGCTAAAAAATGCAACGAAAGAGCAGAGCCAAATTATTTTGCGAAATGACGAAGGAGTCTTTGTTCTCACTCCGGCGCTAAATAAGAGTTTCAGATTTCAGAGTGATTGGCCAGAGAACGGAAGTCAGGCCTATCTCTATAATACTCTTGTGACGGATATCTTAAACGACTCTGGTGCAGTCTTTGAAGCGAAGGATAACGATTATGTTTTCACTACGAAAACAAATTATCAAAATAAAAATTTAGCAAAGCAGTCGATTCAGTTAAACAAGAAAGATCTTGCGCCTGAAAAAGTAACCATTATGAATCAAGATCAAAAGCCGCTCGTGAAGATTGAGTTTTCGAATATGAAATTTAATCCTTCATTTGATAAAGGTGCATTTGATATGGAGCGAAATATGACAGCTGCTCAGCTTGAAGTGCCAGTTATCGCAGCAACGAATGAGCCTTTCGAAGTCGTGTATCCAATGTATGAGCCTCAGGGTACGGGCTTAACAGATGAGAAGGAAGTTGCAACAAATAAAGTAATACTAAGCTTCACAGGTGAGAAGTCGTTTACTTTAATTGAGGAGAAGAGTGAAGCTGCGCTTGAGACAAGTGCGCCAGTTTCAGTCGGAGGTGGGGAGCCAGTTGATCTTGGTTTTACAATGGGAATTATGACGGATACGACTGTGACGTGGAACCATAATGGTGTTGATTTCTTCCTAGCTTCTAATGACTTATCGAAAGAAGAAATGGCAGCCGTTGCAAGATCAGTCTATGGTATGACAGAAATTAAATAATACTTCAAGAAGGTTCAGCTGTGGATTCATGGCTGAACTTTTTTTAGAAAATGTTTAGTTTGATTTAAGTGGCAGTGGATGCAAAAAACGATTCCTTAACAGCGTTTCTAGCTATTCACTCTTGCGCTTTTCTTAAAAACTCCTAAAATAGAAAACAGAGTGATTTGTTTTCAGGAGGCTGTAAGAATGGAAAACCAACCGTTTTATCGAGAGACTTGGGCAGAAATTAATCTCGATGCAATTGAAGCTAATATTTATTCATATAAACAATATGTACCGTCACATGTATCGATCATGGCAGTTGTAAAAGCTGATGGATATGGGCACGGAGCTGTAGCCACAGCTGAGACTGCGATACGAGCCGGTGCATCTTACCTTGCTGTTGCCATTCTTGACGAGGCGTTAGCATTGCGTGAAGAAGGAATTACTGCCCCAATCCTAGTGCTTGGGTGGGTACCTCCAATTTATGCAAAAAAGGCTGCTGAGAATAAGATAACCTTGACTGTCTTTCAAAAGGATTGGGTTGAAGAGGCTGCCGTACTATTGAACGGTTTGTCACTCACCATTCACTTAAAAATTGATACTGGGATGGGACGTCTGGGTATAAAGGGAGAAAATGAAGCTAAACTGATAGTAGAGTGTTTAAAAAAACATCCTTCTTTTATAGTAGAAGGACTCTTTACTCACTTTGCGACTGCAGATGAACCGGACAATCTATTTATAGAAGAACAAGTTTTTAAATTTGAGGAAATGGCAACGTTTCTAAAGGGTAGCGGAATTGAACCTAAATGGATTCATCTCGGGAATAGCGCTGGCTCTGTCCGTATTCCAGGTCGGATAGGTAATTTAATTAGGATTGGTATTTCGATGTATGGTCTTAGCCCATCCCAAGAGATGAAACCATTTCAACCTTTTGAACTTCAGCCTTCCTTCAGCCTTCATAGTCAACTAGTCCATGTAAAGCAAATGAAGGAAGGGGAACCGATCAGTTATGGTTCAACCTACCATACTGGTGAGGGTGAGTGGATCGGGACAGTTCCAATTGGTTATGCAGACGGATGGATTCGGAAATTAAGAGATGGATATGTTCTGGTAAATGGGAAGCGAGCACGGATTGTAGGCAGGATATGTATGGATCAGCTAATGATTCGTCTACCAGAGCCGGTAGCGGTTGGAACTTATATCACATTAATTGGAAGTCAGGGGTCTGAAGAAATTACAATAGATGACATTGCAGAGCGACTTGAGACGATAAACTATGAAATTCCTTGTATGATCGGACCGCGTGTTCCGAGAATCTTTCTTCAAAATGGAGAAAAAAAGGGCGTAATGAATACAATTTTAAAAAAATAATAAAATAAAAGAAGGATTTTGCAAGAATTTGATGAAATAGTTTTGTGGAAAGTTGTTTTGCAATGAGTCGATTGCAATGGTAAGATTAAAGATGGAATACAATACGAGTAGCAGTGCTTCGGAGGTGTATGTTTGTGTCAGAGGCAAACAAAAAATCGATTGTTGTAACTCTCCCACAACATATTTTAAATGAGGTGGATGGTATTATTCAACAGGAACAGCTTGATCGTAACGAGTTCATATCACAGGCCACAACAATGTATATTCGCGAACGTAAAAAGCGGCAGATTCGTGACGCCATGCGCCAGGGATACATGGAAATGGCTAAGATTAACTTGAACCTTGCAGCAGAAGCCTTTCTTGTTGAGGAGGAAGCAGAGCACACCGTGGACCGCTTAGTAAGCGGGGTGTAATGACTTGATTGTCAAACGAGGTGATGTGTATTTTGCTGACCTTTCTCCTGTTGTAGGTTCTGAACAGGGTGGTGTAAGACCTGTACTGATTATTCAGAACGACATTGGGAATCGTTTCAGTCCTACTGTCATTGTTGCCGCAATTACTGCTCAAATTCAGAAGGCGAAGTTACCCACACATGTGGAAATTGATGCCAAACGTTATGGGTTTGAACGTGATTCGGTTATTCTACTTGAACAAATTCGTACCATTGATAAACAACGTCTAACTGATAAAATCACTCACCTTGATGAGGGTATGATGCAACGGGTTCAAGAAGCCCTGCAGATCAGCCTTGGACTTATTGATTTCTGAAAACGTATAGTATCCAAGCGAAGCTGCTCCTATGAGCAGTTTTTTTTGTGTAATAAAAGAATTTTTCAAAGATTTCATCTTGTAAATTGGAGATGTTTCGTCCTTCTTATTCGTAATATTTAGTGTAGGCGATGGCAGGGAATTTTCAAGTTATGTCGAAAAGTGTGTTAAGATGAAAATGATGTGATGCGCTTATACTAGAAAAGCAAATAAATTGCCAGGATTTCCTTGCAATGAGAAGATAAATGAATGTAGTAAGATTGTAGGGAGGAGCAAGATGGACAAGTTAGTTATACAATTACTGAATGAAAGCCGTGAACGCATCTATACCAGATGGATGGATGAAATGGAAAGGGTGCGTGATGAACATCGGCTACAGTTCATAACTGATTCAGCGTACGAAGAGACGAATGAGGAACTATTTGAAATTATTTACACGCATATAGAACAGAATGTGCATAAGCCAACTGATCGTATGACCGAGTTTGCTGAACACTTGATGAAAATAGGGTGGAGACTTAGTTACATTACGCAAGGATTGCAGAATTTCAGACGTATTATCCTGGCAGTTCTCCTTGATGCGAATCAGTCTAACGAAAAAGTTTTCAGTATGTACGATGAAATCGATCGCTGGATTGATCCGATCGTGAATCAATTGATCAATGAAAGTGCTAAAAACTGGGAAGACACCGTTTCGATTCAGAGAGTGGCACTTCAAGAACTATCTGCTCCGCTTATTCCGGTGTTTGAGAATATTAGTGTTATGCCTCTTATCGGCACAATTGACACAGAACGAGCGAAGCTTATTATGGAAAACCTATTGACAGGTGTAATTAAACATAGATCTCAAGTTGTTCTGATTGATATAACGGGTGTACCAGTAGTTGATACCATGGTAGCTCATCACATTATTCAGGCAGCCGAAGCGGTTCGACTTGTTGGAGCCCAGTGTATCCTTGTTGGTATTAGACCAGAGATTGCTCAGACGATTGTTAACTTAGGAATTGATTTAGGACAATTCCCGACGAAGAGTACGTTGTTTAAAGGTATGAAAACAGCACTAGAAATGACTAAGCGACAAATGATTGAGCTTGAGTAAGGGGGGGGAACCATGCGAATTCCTATATTAAAACTTAATGAGTATTTATTAATTACGATTCAGGTAGACCTCGACGATAAAACAGCACTTCAATTTCAGGAGGATTTGCTCGAGAAGATTCATGAGACTGGAGCAAAGGGTGTTGTAATTGATCTGACATCTGTTGATATGATTGATTCATTCATTGCTAAAGTATTAGGCGATGTTGTACGCATGTCAAATTTAATGGGGGCAAAAGTAGTGCTGACAGGAATTCAACCTGCCGTAGCTATTACGTTAATCGATTTAGGTATCATGATGAAAAATGTCCCAACAGCATTAGATTTAGAACAGGGGTTAGAGAAATTACAACAGGAATTGGGGGGATAAGCAATGAAGATCCAATCCTGTGTGGAAGTTCGAAATGAATGGGATATTGTTAAAGCGAGACAGTCGGGTAGAAATATTGCAAAAGAACTCGGGTTTGGCACCGTCGATCAGGCTCGAATTACTACTGCTATCTCCGAACTCGCTCGTAACATATACCTATATGCTGGAAATGGTGAAGTAGCCATTGAACGTGTGGAAAACGGTGGGAAGTTAGGACTTAAAATCGAAGCATCTGACTCAGGACCGGGAATTAAAGATATCAGAAAAGTAATGGAAGATGGTTTTACTACATCTGGTGGCCTAGGAGCAGGTCTTCCGGGTGTCAAACGGTTAATGGATGAGTTTACGATTGATTCAAAAGAAAACGAAGGAACAATTATAACTTCTATTAAATGGCTCCGTTAAGGAGGGTAGGCCACAATGGATGACAGAGATCTTCAGTACCAAAAATACAAAGCGATATTAGAGCACTACTTGGAAGAGCAGTCTGAGCAAACGCTATACAAAGGGCAGCAGTTTAGTCGGAAGATGATTGAACAGAAAATATCTCCTGAAGAAGCTGTTAGCCTTCATGTGAGCGTACTGGAGGAGCTTTTCCCGGACATTCCTGAGCCGCTTAAAAACTCATATGATTTTTTGCTTGAGATGATGATTGGTTACGGATTTGCTTATAGAGAACATCAGAGTCTTCGAAGCCGTCAACAGCAGCTTGAATCAGAAATAGAGATCGCTGCCAATATGCAGCAAACACTGTTGGCGGGTGATAAGCCTGAAGTACAAGATCTTGACATTGGTGCTATAAGTAAACCAGCTCAAAAGATGAGCGGGGACTACTACCATTTCGTTCAGGATGAGAACAACTGTGTGAGTGTAGCGATTGCTGATGTCATAGGAAAGGGTATTCCTGCGGCATTATGTATGAGTATGATTAAATACACCATGGATAGTGCGCCTGAACAGAGGATGCAGCCAGGAGCTGTTCTTGAGAATCTTAACCGAGTTGTGGAGCAAAATGTCGATCCAAATATGTTTATTACAATGTTTTACGGATTATATGATCCGAGGGTCCATTCATTTTACTACGCAGGCGCCGGTCATGAACCGGGCTTTTTTTACGATGCTGAAAAAGATGAATTTGAGGAATTGTTTACCAAAGGACTTGTGCTAGGTGTTTCAAAGAAAACTTCTTATCAAGAATATCAACGCGTGTTACATGGAAATGATATGGTTATCATGCTTTCAGATGGTGTCACAGAATGTCGCTCAAGCAATGGATTTATTGAACGTGATGAAATCGTGGCAATGATTCGTAAATATATTCACCTTTCCGCCCAGGAAATTGTTGATGAAGTATACAGAGAACTTGAAAGGTTGCAGGAGTTTGAACTTCGAGATGATTTTACGCTCGTTATTTTAAGACGAGAGGTTTAACTTTATTCGTCTAGTGGAATAAGCAACTATTGGTTTTATTTAATATTAGAAGCAACCTACAGGGGGTAATGTTATGAATTTGCAGATCAAACAAGAAGATCATGAGAATACACATCATTTACATATAGCCGGAGAAATCGATGCTTATACAGCACCACAACTACGCGAAGCTCTTCTCCCGTTAACTGGAAAAGAAGGTCACGAAACACTTGTCCATCTTGGTGAGGTTAATTATATGGATAGTACAGGTCTTGGTGTGTTCGTAGGTGCACTTAAATCATCTAAAGAGCACGGAAGCTCAATTAAGTTGACTGGCATGACATCTCGTGTGCAGCGTCTCTTTGAAATCACTGGACTAGACGAAGTGATCGATATCGAAGACGTAAAGGGGGGATCCAAGTGATAAACATTTCAGATTTTGTTGAAATGAAAATCCCTGCTCAAGCAGAGTTTGTTGGTGTAACAAGATTAACCGTTTCTGGCATCGCGAATCGTATGGGATATTCTTATGATGAGATTGAAGATATTAAGATCGCTTTATCCGAAGCGTGTACAAATGCTGTTAACCATGCCTACAAAGAAGGCGAAAAAGGTCAGATTACCATTGGTTTCGGAATTTATGAAGATCGTCTTGAAATGATGGTGCTTGATCGTGGTCAAAGCTTTGATTACACCAAAGTTTCGGAAAAGCTAGGACCTGTTGATAGTGATAAGTCTGTTGAACAGCTAAGTGAGGGAGGATTAGGGCTCTTTCTCATTGAATCACTGATGGATAAAGTAGAAATCAGTGGAGAGGACGGAGTAGTAGTCATGATGACTAAGTTCCTCCATAGAGATGGGGTGGAAGTAGATGCCGACACAATCTCCTCATCCCCGCAATAATAACAACAATGAAGTCTATGAGTGGATTGAACAATACCAGAAAGATCCGACAGATGAAGTCGTTCAACTGAAGTTGGTTGAAAGGTATCAGGATCTTGTTCAATCGCTTGCTCGTAAATTTTCTAAAGGGAAGAGCATTCATGACGATCTCGCACAGGTTGGAATGATTGGTTTACTTGCTGCACTTCGTCGTTTTGACCCTGAATTTGGTAGAAGCTTTGAATCTTTTGCAGTACCGACCATTGTAGGGGAAATTAAACGTTTTATTCGAGATAAAACCTGGAGTGTTCATGTTCCAAGAAGAATTAAAGAACTGGGTCCTCGTATAAAGAAAGCGGTAGAAGAGCTCACGAACGAGATGCAGCGTTCACCTAAGGTTGACGAGCTAGCTGAATATTTAAATGTCTCTGAAGAAGAAGTGCTTGAGACAATGGAAATGGGCAAAAGCTATCAGGCTCTTTCTGTTGATAGTTCTATTGAGGCTGACCAGGAAGGTAGTACTGTAACGTTACTGGATCTTGTCGGTGATCAGGAACAAGGTTTTGATCAAGTTGATCAGCAAATGCTTCTTAAAAAAGCTTTTGCTGTTTTAACAGAACGTGAACAGGAAATTCTTAATTGTACTTACTTTGAGAATATGAGTCAGAAGGAAACAGGAGAGAAGCTTGGTATATCACAAATGCACGTATCACGTTTGCAGCGTAGAGCACTTGAGAAACTGAGACAAGCTATTCGTATAGAACCTACAGAGGCATTTTAATCATGATTCATTACCATGATTTTAAAAAACTCACTGTGGCAGCCTATCAAAAACCGAAAGCTGGAAATCAGATGTGTGGGGACAGCTATTATGTTGCAGAAACAGAAGGTTATTTTATTTGTGCTGTAGCAGATGGACTTGGTAGTGGGGAAATGGCTAAAGATTCATCGCTTGCAGCAATCAACGTTGTGAAAGAATATCAGGATGAAGGTGTCGAATCCTTGATGAAGCGGGCTAATGAAGAGATGAGAGGAAAACGTGGATGCGTTCTATCTATTTTTAAGCTTGACCTTCAAACAAGACAGATGGAGTTTAGCGGCATCGGTAACATTAACTTAATTATCTATCAAGCCGATGGACGGATTATTCGTCCGATATCCTATTCTGGCTACTTATCAGGCAAGCTTCAGAAGGTTAAAGTGCAAACTATAGATTATCCCTCAGGTTCTTCGTTTGTTACGTATTCTGATGGCGTTCAAATTAGTTCGAAAAATTACTCTATGATTGCGAAGTTTGATTCAGTACATGAATCATTTCAGCATCTAACTGATTCGCTCCCTTCAACAAACGATGATATTACCCTTCTTGTAGGAAAAACCGTATAAAAAGCTCTTCCATACTGCGGGGAAGAGCTTTTTTTATTTTGGTTAATCTGTGTCCACATTTCATTCTTTGTTATGTAAAAAAGTACATCTTCGCCTTTGGTGTAAAGTGTGGGCTTTTAACACTCAGTTTTATCCGGTAAACTGGTACTATTATTGAATCGTCTTTAAGGAGGAATAGGTTTGGGAATAACAGAAGATAAAACAAAACCACACCATTTTCATAAAGTGGCGCAAAATTTAAATATTGCTGAGCGAAGCGTTAAAGAAGTGATCACTCTTCTAAATGACGGAAATACAGTTCCATTTATTGCGCGTTATCGAAAAGAGCTCACTGGTGGTTTGGATGAGGTCCAACTAAGAGATATCCAGGAAGCATGGAACTATTTACAAAATCTTGAGAATCGTAAAGAAGAAGTTATTCGTCTTATTCAAGAACAAGATAAATTAACTGATGAGTTGAAAGGCCAACTCATGAAAGCAACTAAGCTACAAGAAATAGAAGATCTTTATCGTCCTTATAAACAAAAGAAACGAACGAAGGCGACGATTGCTAAAGAAAAGGGTCTAGAACCTTTTGCAAAATGGATTGTTACCGAGGGGAATGATGATCCTTCAAAAGAAGCTGTGAACTACCTTTCTGAAGAAAAAGAGGTTTCTTCAATTGAAGAAGCAATTCAAGGAGCGAAGGATGTCATTGCGGAATGGATTTCGGACGATGCAGACGCTCGGAAATGGATTCGCTCTAAAACTTTTCAATACGGGATGTTCCAAACAGCTGTTAAGTCAGAGGAAGAGGACCCGAAGAAAATATTTGAAATGTATTATACGTATCAAGAAGGAATCGCGAAAATTGTACCTCACCGAATCCTGGCCATTAACAGGGGCGAGAAAGAAGGCGTGCTACGTGCATCAGTAACACCTCCGATCGATTCAATCCATGATTATTTGAAGCGGAAGATGATCAAAAATCAGCAGCAAAAGTGTGTTGCCGTTCTTGAAGAAGCCATTGTAGATAGTTACAAGCGCCTTATTCAGCCATCTGTTGAAAGGGAAATTCGTAAAGAATTAACGGAAAAGGCCGAAGACCAGGCGATTCATATTTTCTCGGAAAATTTAAAACATCTATTACTGCAACCACCTTTGAAAGGGAAGCGAGTACTTGGAGTTGACCCTGCCTTTCGAACTGGCTGTAAGCTAGCTGTTGTTGACGACACGGGTAAAATGTTGAGTGTGTCAGTCATATACCCAACTCCTCCAAGGTCAGAGGTGGAAAAAGCCAAAGCGGTAGTAAAGCAAATTATCAAAGACCATGATATTGAAATGATAGCGATTGGTAATGGAACCGCATCTCGAGAAACAGAACAGTTTATCGCTAGCGTGATTCAGGAAGTTGAGGAAGAGGTTGTCTATCTAATCGTTAATGAAGCAGGCGCAAGTGTCTATTCTGCTTCGGATCTTGCGAGAGAAGAATTTCCGAATCTACAAGTCGAAGAGCGTTCTGCCGTTTCTATTGCAAGAAGAGTTCAAGATCCACTTGCTGAACTTGTGAAAATAGATCCTAAATCTGTTGGTGTAGGACAATACCAGCATGATGTATCCCAGAAGAAGTTGAATGACCAATTAACCTTTGTTGTGGAGACAGCAGTTAACCAGGTGGGTGTTAATGTGAATACCGCATCTGTATCGCTTTTGCAATATGTAGCTGGCCTTTCTCGAGCTGTCGCAACAAATATCGTAAAAAAACGAGATGAAGAAGGCAAATTCACAAGTCGAGTCCAATTAAAGAAAGTACCTAGACTTGGCGCTAAAACATATGAACAGTGTGTTGGTTTTCTCAGAATAATGGGAGGGAAACAACCGCTTGATCAGACGGAAATCCATCCTGAAAGTTATGATGTGACGAAAGCACTGCTATCACAGATTGATTGCAAGTCGCAGGATATAGGGTCAGATAAACTGGTTCAGTCACTCTCATCCCTATCACTTAATGATACTGCAACTGCTCTTGGCATTGGAGAACCCACACTTAAAGATATTGTAGCTTCTCTTCAAAAGCCAGGGAGAGATCCGAGAGATGAACTTTCACAACCAATTCTAAAAACGGATGTACTGAAAATGGAAGATTTGGAACAGGGGATGGAACTAGAAGGTACGGTTCGAAATGTTGTTGATTTTGGAGCCTTTGTCGATATTGGGGTAAAACAAGATGGGCTTGTTCATATTTCAAAATTAACGGATCGCTATGTGAAAAATCCAATGGAAGTCGTCCATGTTGGACAAGTTGTTACTGTGTGGGTAGATAGTGTTGATCTCAAAAGGGAGCGAATCGCTCTTACTATGCTTAATCCATCATAAGCACTGCCCTCAGGGGCGGTGTTTTCTTCTATAAAAGAACCAGCATTGGTTTAGCAATTTAATTTGGCGGCGATCTTTATCTAGATAGGCTTGCTTTAACTGCTTTTTAAACCAGATAGGCATGTTGATCTCCTCCTTTAGAAGATGACACTTTCTTAATGATGTTGTAAATTAGTCTATGAAAAGCTGCTTGTATGTGTTCAATAAGTTAGGAGGTAAGTAAGTGGAAGACGAAGAACTACAAAAACTAGTCGAAGCAATATCAGATCAGTCGTTTGGAATGCCATTCCTACATTTTGCTGCATTTAACGATCGGCTCAGAACAACAGGAGGGCGTTACTTGCTACGTTCTCACAATTTAGAGTTTAACAAGAAGCATTATGAACAATTTGGTATGGAAGAACTGATCGGTATTATTAAGCACGAACTCTGTCATTATCATCTACACCTACAAGGTAAGGGGTATAAGCATCAAGATCATGATTTTAAGCAACTTCTTAAAGCAAGTAGGAGGCTCAAGATTCTGCCAGGTAGTTCCAGGGCAAAGAAGAGTAGAAGAATACAAACATCTATATGAATGCCGGCACTGTAAAACAAAGTATAGAAGAAAGAGGAGAATGGATACGTCGCGATATGTTTGTGGCAAGTGTAGAGGGAAGTTAAAGAAAATTTCTTGAAAGTTATCATTGACGACCTTGAACGTATGTGGTAAATTAATAAAGTCTCTTCGGAGCGTACGTCTGAATTACTTACATAACGGTTTAAGGAAATCAAAAAAACCTGTTGACTTTGAGTGTTGGATGAGTTATTATATTAAATGTCGCCGATAACGGAGGCAACAAATTCCATACTATTCCACAGTAGCTCAGTGGTAGAGCTATCGGCTGTTAACCGATCGGTCGTAGGTTCGAATCCTACCTGTGGAGCCAAACGGAGAAGTACCCAAGTGGCTGAAGGGGCGCCCCTGCTAAGGGTGTAGGTCGCGTGAGCGGCGCGAGGGTTCAAATCCCTCCTTCTCCGCCATTTTTATGGCCCGTTGGTCAAGTGGTTAAGACACCGCCCTTTCACGGCGGTATCACGGGTTCGAATCCCGTACGGGTCACCAACTTATACTTCAATAAATATTTGTTTCATCAACATGATATGTAATCAGTTTAGAGGTCTCGTGGTGTAGCGGTTAACATGCCTGCCTGTCACGCAGGAGATCGCGGGTTCGATTCCCGTCGAGACCGCCATTAATTTTAACGTAATCCTGATTATATAAATTGTTGGGCTATAGCCAAGCGGTAAGGCAACGGATTTTGATTCCGTCATGCGCTGGTTCGAATCCAGCTAGCCCAGCCATGTTGAGCCATTAGCTCAGTTGGTAGAGCATCTGACTTTTAATCAGAGGGTCGAAGGTTCGAGTCCTTCATGGCTCACCATTTATTTGCGGGTGTGGCGGAATTGGCAGACGCGCTAGACTTAGGATCTAGTGTCTTACGACGTGGGGGTTCAAGTCCCTTCACCCGCACCAATTCTTTTATAACAGTTTTCATCAAGTAACGATGTGCGGTTGTGGCGGAATGGCAGACGCGCTAGCTTGAGGGGCTAGTGGGGGAAACCCCGTGGAGGTTCGAGTCCTCTCAACCGCACCAAATATAATATGCGCCCGTAGCTCAATTGGATAGAGCGTCTGACTACGGATCAGAAGGTTAGGGATTCGACTTCTCTCGGGCGCACCATTTCTTACTTCATAAATGTCGGGAAGTAGCTCAGCTTGGTAGAGCACTTGGTTTGGGACCAAGGGGTCGCAGGTTCAAATCCTGTCTTCCCGACCATTGATTTTGCGGGTGTAGTTTAGTGGTAAAACCTCAGCCTTCCAAGCTGATGTCGTGGGTTCGATCCCCATCACCCGCTCCAATTAAGATGGGCCTGTAGCTCAGCTGGTTAGAGCGCACGCCTGATAAGCGTGAGGTCGGTGGTTCGAGTCCACTCAGGCCCACCATCTTTTATAAAAAAAGTTGTTGACACTGACGAACGCATCATGCTATGATGGTTTGGTCGCTGAAAACGACAACGAAAGAAACAAATCGATCTTTGAAAACTGAACGAAACGCCATGTAAGTAGTTGTTTCTACGGAAACAAACATTGTTTTAAAAGCTAGATTAAGCTTTCTATCGGAGAGTTTGATCCTGGCTCAGGACGAACGCTGGCGGCGTGCCTAATACATGCAAGTCGAGCGAAGAGATGGGAGCTTGCTCCCTGATCTTAGCGGCGGACGGGTGAGTAACACGTGGGCAACCTGCCCTGCAGACTGGGATAACTCCGGGAAACCGGAGCTAATACCGGGTAATACATCGCACCGCATGGTGCAATGTTGAAAGTTGGCTTTCGAGCTAACACTGCAGGATGGGCCCGCGGCGCATTAGCTAGTTGGTAAGGTAATGGCTTACCAAGGCGACGATGCGTAGCCGACCTGAGAGGGTGATCGGCCACACTGGGACTGAGACACGGCCCAGACTCCTACGGGAGGCAGCAGTAGGGAATCTTCCGCAATGGACGAAAGTCTGACGGAGCAACGCCGCGTGAGTGACGAAGGCCTTCGGGTCGTAAAGCTCTGTTGTTAGGGAAGAACAAGTACCGTTCGAATAGGGCGGTACCTTGACGGTACCTAACCAGAAAGCCACGGCTAACTACGTGCCAGCAGCCGCGGTAATACGTAGGTGGCAAGCGTTGTCCGGAATTATTGGGCGTAAAGCGCGCGCAGGCGGTCTTTTAAGTCTGATGTGAAAGCCCACGGCTCAACCGTGGAGGGTCATTGGAAACTGGAGGACTTGAGTGCAGAAGAGGAGAGTGGAATTCCACGTGTAGCGGTGAAATGCGTAGATATGTGGAGGAACACCAGTGGCGAAGGCGGCTCTCTGGTCTGTAACTGACGCTGAGGCGCGAAAGCGTGGGGAGCAAACAGGATTAGATACCCTGGTAGTCCACGCCGTAAACGATGAGTGCTAGGTGTTGGGGGGTTCCACCCTCAGTGCTGAAGTTAACACATTAAGCACTCCGCCTGGGGAGTACGACCGCAAGGTTGAAACTCAAAGGAATTGACGGGGGCCCGCACAAGCAGTGGAGCATGTGGTTTAATTCGAAGCAACGCGAAGAACCTTACCAGGTCTTGACATCCTCTGACAATCCTGGAGACAGGACGTTCCCCTTCGGGGGACAGAGTGACAGGTGGTGCATGGTTGTCGTCAGCTCGTGTCGTGAGATGTTGGGTTAAGTCCCGCAACGAGCGCAACCCTTGATCTTAGTTGCCAGCATTTAGTTGGGCACTCTAAGGTGACTGCCGGTGACAAACCGGAGGAAGGTGGGGATGACGTCAAATCATCATGCCCCTTATGACCTGGGCTACACACGTGCTACAATGGACGGTACAAAGGGCAGCGACACCGCGAGGTGAAGCGAATCCCATAAAGCCGTTCTCAGTTCGGATTGCAGGCTGCAACTCGCCTGCATGAAGCCGGAATTGCTAGTAATCGCGGATCAGCATGCCGCGGTGAATACGTTCCCGGGCCTTGTACACACCGCCCGTCACACCACGAGAGTTTGTAACACCCGAAGTCGGTGGGGTAACCTTTATGGAGCCAGCCGCCGAAGGTGGGACAAATGATTGGGGTGAAGTCGTAACAAGGTAGCCGTATCGGAAGGTGCGGCTGGATCACCTCCTTTCTATGGAGAATTACGAAGGTAACTGACGTTACCAACCTTACATGAGCGTTTCGTTTAGTTTTGAAAGAATGATTGTATTCTTTCAAAACAGGCTATTCAATGAAGCAGCAATGCAGCATTGATGATTAGCCATGTTCCTTGAAAACTAGATAGCACAAACAACGACATCCAATAATTATTTTTTATGCAATAACTTAGTAATAACTGATGATTTAGCTTGAGCAATCAAGACTAATGAATCGAAGGTTAAGCTACTAAGGGCGCACGGTGGATGCCTTGGCACTAGAAGCCTAAGAAGGACGGGACGAACACCGATATGCTTCGGGGAGCTGTAAGTACGCTTTGATCCGGAGATTTCCGAATGGGGGAACCCACCATCCATAATGGGATGGTATCCATTTCTGAATACATAGGGAATGGAAGGCAGACCCGGGGAACTGAAACATCTCATTACCCGGAGGAAGAGAAAGCAAATGCGATTTCCTGAGTAGCGGCGAGCGAAACGGAATCAGCCCAAACCAGAGGGCTTGCCCTCTGGGGTTGTAGGACGTCTCTTTGGAGTTACAAAGGCACGGATAGACGAAGCGACCTGGAAAGGTCCATCAGAGAAGGTAACAATCCTGTAGTCAAAATCCGATGCCCTCCGAGACGGATCCTGAGTACGGCGGGACACGTGAAACCCCGTCGGAATCCGGGAGGACCATCTCCCAAGGCTAAATACTCTCTAGTGACCGATAGTGAACCAGTACCGTGAGGGAAAGGTGAAAAGCACCCCGGAAGGGGAGTGAAAGAGAACCTGAAACCGTGTGCCTACAACTAGTTGGAGCCCGTTAATGGGTGACAGCGTGCCTTTTGTAGAATGAACCGGCGAGTTACGATCCCGTGCAAGGTTAAGCTGATAAGGCGGAGCCGCAGCGAAAGCGAGTCTGAATAGGGCGAAATAGTACGTGGTCGTAGACCCGAAACCAGGTGATCTACCCATGTCCAGGGTGAAGTTCAGGTAACACTGAATGGAGGCCCGAACCCACGCATGTTGAAAAATGCGGGGATGAGGTGTGGGTAGCGGTGAAATGCCAATCGAACCTGGAGATAGCTGGTTCTCTCCGAAATAGCTTTAGGGCTAGCCTCGCGGCAAGAATCTTGGAGGTAGAGCACTGATTGGACTAGGGGTCCTTACCGGATTACCGAATCCAGTCAAACTCCGAATGCCAACGATTTATCCGCGGGAGTCAGACTGCGAGTGATAAGATCCGTAGTCGAGAGGGAAACAGCCCAGACCACCAGCTAAGGTCCCAAAGTATACGTTAAGTGGAAAAGGATGTGGCGTTGCTTAGACAACCAGGATGTTGGCTTAGAAGCAGCCATCATTTAAAGAGTGCGTAATAGCTCACTGGTCGAGTGACGCTGCGCCGAAAATGTACCGGGGCTAAACGTATCACCGAAGCTGTGGATTGTCTTACGACAATGGTAGGAGAGCGTTCTAAGGGCTGTGAAGTCAGACCGAAAGGACTGGTGGAGCGCTTAGAAGTGAGAATGCCGGTATGAGTAGCGAAAGACAAGTGAGAATCTTGTCCGTCGAAAGCCCAAGGTTTCCTGAGGAAGGCTCGTCCGCTCAGGGTTAGTCGGGACCTAAGCCGAGGCCGAAAGGCGTAGGCGATGGATAACAGGTTGATATTCCTGTACCACCTCCTTTCCGTTTGAACGACGGGGGGACGCAGAAAGATAGGGAGAGCGCGCTGCTGGAAATGCGCGTCCAAGCGATTAGGCTGGTGAATAGGCAAATCCGTTCACCGTGAAGGCTGAGTCGTGATGGCGAGGGAACTAAAGTACCGAAGTCCTTGATTCTACGCTGCCAAGAAAAGCCTCTAGTGAGGAAAAAGGTGCCCGTACCGCAAACCGACACAGGTAGGCGAGGAGAGAATCCTAAGACGATCGGGAGAACTCTCGTTAAGGAACTCGGCAAAATGACCCCGTAACTTCGGGAGAAGGGGTGCTTCCTCGGGTGAATAGCCCAGGGGAGCCGCAGTGAAAAGATCCAAGCGACTGTTTAGCAAAAACACAGGTCTCTGCAAAGCCGTAAGGCGAAGTATAGGGGCTGACACCTGCCCGGTGCTGGAAGGTTAAGAGGAGGGGTTATCCCTTACGGGAGAAGCTCTGAATCGAAGCCCCAGTAAACGGCGGCCGTAACTATAACGGTCCTAAGGTAGCGAAATTCCTTGTCGGGTAAGTTCCGACCCGCACGAAAGGTGCAACGACTTGGATACTGTCTCAACGAGAGACCCGGTGAAATTATAGTACCTGTGAAGATGCAGGTTACCCGCGACAGGACGGAAAGACCCCATGGAGCTTTACTGTAGCCTGATATTGGATTTTGGTACAGCTTGTACAGGATAGGTAGGAGCCATAGAAGTCGGACCGCCAGGTTCGATGGAGGCGTCGGTGGGATACTACCCTGGCTGTACTGACATTCTAACCCAGCACCGTGATCCGGTGCGGAGACAGTGTCAGGTGGGCAGTTTGACTGGGGCGGTCGCCTCCTAAAGTGTAACGGAGGCGCCCAAAGGTTCCCTCAGAATGGTTGGAAATCATTCGCAGAGTGTAAAGGCACAAGGGAGCTTGACTGCGAGACCTACAAGTCGAGCAGGGACGAAAGTCGGGCTTAGTGATCCGGTGGTTCCGCATGGAAGGGCCATCGCTCAACGGATAAAAGCTACCCTGGGGATAACAGGCTTATCTCCCCCAAGAGTCCACATCGACGGGGAGGTTTGGCACCTCGATGTCGGCTCATCGCATCCTGGGGCTGAAGTAGGTCCCAAGGGTTGGGCTGTTCGCCCATTAAAGCGGTACGCGAGCTGGGTTCAGAACGTCGTGAGACAGTTCGGTCCCTATCCGTCGCGGGCGCAGGAAATTTGAGAGGAGCTGTCCTTAGTACGAGAGGACCGGGATGGACACACCGCTGGTGTACCAGTTGTTCCGCCAGGAGCATAGCTGGGTAGCTACGTGTGGAAGGGATAAGTGCTGAAAGCATCTAAGCATGAAGCCCCCCTCGAGATGAGATTTCCCACAGCATTAAGCTGGTAAGATCCCTTAGAGATGATGAGGTAGATAGGTTCGGGGTGGAAGCGTGGCAACACGTGGAGCTGACGAATACTAATCGATCGAGGGCTTAACCTAAAACATTTGGATGAATTGTGCGTGCTATCTAGTTTTCAGGGAATAAAATTTCTCTTGAAAACACTGATAAAATATAGTAAGATATATTTTGTCTCTGGTTAATCACATTGATGTGGAAACCAGTATAAGTCTGGTAATGATGGCGAAGAGGTCACACCCGTTCCCATGCCGAACACGGAAGTTAAGCTCTTCAGCGCCGATGGTAGTTGGGGGATCTCCCCCTGCAAGAGTAGGACGTTGCCAGGCAACTAGAGAAGTCAGAGATCATTATGGTCTCTGGCTTTTTTGTATGCAAAAGATGTTAAAACCTCGTAAGAGGAAGAACTTCTTGAAAGACAATAAAAGACTTCTTCGAAAGCTTCGTAGGGGTGGGAGAAGCAAGAAATGCGAGGAAGCAAGTGATGGCAGACCGGAGTGGATATTCGGAGATCCATGAGGATCTATCATCGCGCCGCTGACGAAGAAGTTCGCCGCTTATCGCGCCCTGTATGAGAACACGGAAGTTGAGCTCTAACGCCGATGGTAGTTGGGGGATCTCCCCCTGCAAGAGTAGGACGTCGCTGGGCAAAGAAGAAAGGCGAGAGACCATTTGGTCTCTCGCTTTTTTGTATGTTTTTTGAATGGGGTTCGACTAGCTAAAGATCCTGTTTTTCAGTTCGCGGATAAAATTCCCGGTTTCGCGGATATAACTCGAAAAGCGCGGATAAAATCCTCATTTTCGCGGATATA
>CAVUAW010000011.1:0-424384 GCA_963739655.1 uncultured Bacillaceae bacterium
CAAGCCATTTCTTTTATTCCCAAAGTAGCCCCTTAACAACTAAAAATATTCCTACAAATAATATTAAGAAATACCAAATCCCCATAACCTCACCCCTTAATAGAATAACGTTTCGTCAAATCTTGCACCAGATTGCTTAGTCAATAACCACTGTGTAGCTATCGCTCCGATAATATGGAATAACAAATCTAACCTTTTAGGGTTTTCCGATTACTGGAATCTCCTCTAAAATAGCTTTTAATTCTTTTATTAAATATTTTAAATACGATTGATCTGATTCAAAGTCGAATTTTAGTACGGCTCCAGTTCCTAAAGGGTAACAAGTTTTTCCTGTCCACATTACTTTTCCTGTAAGATCTACTTCGGCTTCGAGCATAATGAAATCTTCCATGTTTTTAAGAGATGCTTTTCCCTTCAACGTTTTATCCAAGTTTTTAAGTTTTTCCATAAAAGACAGTAATTCGTCCGTCTGTAAGTTTGCAGGAAATTCAACCGAGTAACCCGGCATTTCTATATTGATAATTGAGATAATCCAATTGCCATCCCAGTAATCTGTAGCATCCGGATGCTGTCTGCCAATTACTTTAATGACAATATTCGTTTCGTCTCCTAACAGTTTAAATTCCATTGATTAACCTCGCTTTTTCATTTGTTTTCTAGACTACCTGATAACGCGATCTAAGATCAGTCTAGATGCCTACCTTATTACAGATAAGTCCTGAGATACTGGAAGATAATGGCAAATAACGATCCTTCTGTCTTAAGGTTAAGACTTTTCTTCTTTTGATAACAGTCCAACAATGAATATGACAATAGCATATATAATAATCGTAGTTATTAATAAAGTTAACGGATTAATTTTATTATGCAAAAATGGGGACAAAACTATTACTATCACGAATAGTATTGCACCAGCTATTTTTTGGTTTTTTTCCTTTTCGGCAACTTCCATTTTCAATGATACCCTCCCTTTATTCCTGGGTTGCTCTTAAATAATGAAATAGCTGAAAAGACACCTTACTCAACTTTCGCTCCGATATTATGGAGTAGATTTTCTAACTAAAATGTTAATTTCATACCCTCATGACTCGCTAGAAATCCTAGTCGGTTATAAAAACGATGAGCATTCTCACGTTGTTTGTCGGGCGGTCAATTGCACTTAGCGGCACCCCTCAGTTTTGGCTATTGCAATGGCTTCTTTAAACAAAGCTCTTCCAACTCCTTCTCCGCGGTAACACTTGTCTACACGTACACCTTCGATTTGCGCTCGTTTCATTCCCAGTCTTGCTAAACCAGGAATGGTTGTTAATTGTAGGCAGTGGACCAATTTTTGATCGTCAATAGCTAATAAAAATTCCTATTCCCATCTTGTGCTTGAATGGCTGCAAATGCTTTATATAGTAGTCATCCGGCAGTGGTTCTTCATAACGTTCACGTTGGGACCCCAATTTATCATCGGCAAGTAACCGAATAGACGGTGGTAAATCTTCTTCATTTGCTTTTCGAAAATTCACTATGAACTGACTCCTTCCTTACCTTTTATTGAGCAATCGCTCCGATTATGTGGAGTAGTGCGATTCTACGAAACCAATTTTTTTGAGTGGATAATTGGTGCTCTATCTTTATTTGATACATCAATTAAAGCAACCTCTACCAACTGTCCAAGAATGGTGTCATTTCTTGTAGAACAATAATTAAATGCTTCAGATAATTTTTCTGCTGTTAATCTATTAGCTATTGTACAGTGAGGTATCCAGCTATCAGGTAAATACAATGAACTAGGGTCATCATTAAAATGTATGAAGTTTTTATGATGATTACTATGAAAGTCAATTAAGTCTTTAGTGACGGTGGGCGTATAGAATAAAGCTCCCGAATTCAAGAACGAACCAATTGTGTTAAAAGAAATATCAATTACTGTCTTTCCATTATAGTAATCATCCATTTGTTTCATAAAATCAAATTGGTTTAGGTCATTATAACTTGCCAATGTAATGTGTGGCTTTCTACTTTCCACTTCATATGCATAAGAAGAAATCGACTTTTGATTTAACTCTTTCCAAATATCCTTTATTATGTGATCTGTTTTTTCATCGAAAGTAGCTATAAATCCATACACAAGACGCCCACCTTTAAATTCTGTTATTGAAATTGCCTCTGTAATTAACTTAAACAACAAGGAGCGTAATACTTTCTAGATTAACGACACCGTTTCGTTAACTCTTGGTTTCAAGACTCTCGCAGAAACAGTTACCTATATTTATTCCAACTCACTAAAGCATCTTGAACAATATATAATTTGTTCAGGACCCCAGGCTTTTAATAGAGTCCACCCATTTAGCTTTTTCGGTGTAGCAATAATTGCCATCTTCTCATCTTTTTCTACTTCTCTTCCGCAATTTTTGCAAGTAAACTTATCGCCAATAATAAGTATCCACCCTCTCGATAAAATTCTAATTTAGTAACTTATTAGTTTCACCTTTTAAATACGTTTGAATAAAAAATCCGTTTCACAATTCAAACTATCTCGAAACTGAATATTCAACTAACCTTCCCAAATTTCTAATACCAATTATTTCGAATAAATCCGCATAACTCCGTCTTTAATTCCAGTTAAAGGAGCCTATCTTATTAAAGATAAGCTCGGATTATCTTGAAAACTCAAATTTAAGATATTTTCTAGATTTACCATCTAATTTGAATATTCACAGCCATGAAATATACGTAAGAGTACATCTCTGTCTGGCACTTGCAAATCTTGATAAGAAGCTAAGAAATTAGATTTATCATAAGCTTCTTTCTCTAATGTAATTTCTAAATCGTTATCCTTAATCTTAACTAGAGCATAACTTGCCTCTGAACTATGACTACAACCTAGAGAACCAGGGTTAAGGTATGTATTCTTTTCACTTTTAAAGTAATGAATAGGATGATGGTGTCCAAAGGCAATTAGATCTTCGCTAAATTCTTTAAATAGATTCTCCATATTTTTAAGGGTTGGTTCCACAATTGCAGCGAATGGATCTTTGCTAATATGTCTATCTTGCTGGTTTAAAGGAATTGAATAATGGATGAATCTCAAATTAAAACCATTAACATTCTCAGTTATAGTACGTGGTAGTGATTCTAACTTTGAAGTAAATTCTGGGTATATCCTATCAGCGATCCATTTATGATGTTCGTTGAGATGCGCATGGCTTTTCGGATAACTTTCACTTTTAGCTAAGGCTAAAATTGCTTCATCATGATTGCCAGTTATCATAGAAACATCACTTCTGGAAAATAAAATATCTAAAACTTCGTTAGTGTCTGGACCAATTCCAATCATATCTCCAAGACAATAGATATGGCTTACACTTTTACTTTTATCAATTCTTTTTAAGACGGCCTTTAATGCTGGAGCGTTCCCATGGATGTCAGTAATAACTGCAAATTGCACTATTCAATTCTCCTTTATCCTAATAATTTTAGGCTCTTTAATATTACACAATTGCTCCGAGATTACGGGATAACGAAATAAAGTTAATTTGAATCAAATCAATTTTAGTAAATCTCATTATTCTAGATACTGTACTTAAATATGAGTTCTCCATTTGGATCTCTTTCATTTATATAATTCTCAAACCCCATACTTTTATATAGACTATATGTTATTCTATTTTCCTCGACGATACTCAAAATATATATCCTTCACTTCAAATTTACTCGAAACTATTCCGATAAGCTTTTTCATTGCAATTCTTCCTAAGCCTTTACCTTGATAACTCTCATCAATGATAATTCGATCGATCCAAGTATCCTTATTTGGTCCAAAAGAGCCATACATTGCAAATCCAACAACATCTTCATCATGATATATAGCTACTGGATGCCACCCTTCATATGTATCAGCTTGTCGGAGACATTCATCTACTGTTTCAATAAAATGTTCTTGGTCAGCTTTTAATTTTACATTTTTAACTAGATATTCATTAGAACTGTCAATGTCTCTAAAATTAACGTTGCTCATGTTAATATACACCCTATCGTCATTTATACCTGCTCCTACAATATTCCTATTAATAGATTTGGAAGTGAGCGTTTTCATTAATGGCTAATCTTTTATTCAGAATGTATTCCGAGATTGTTTAACAACCATATTATAAACAAATGTTAGATATTAATAATCCGTATGAATTACGTTTACCCTATTTTGGTTTGCCTTTTTTTGAGCTTGCCAGTTCATAATCAAACTGGGAACACCACAAACCATACTCACCATAAAACTCCACATAACATATTGCCATTCCCCTGTAAAAATGAGACTCCTATAAAAAAGCCCACTTGCCCTACAAGCGCAAACCAAGAAAAAATCCAAGTCAATTTTAAATTTTCCTTCACCCACCCCACCCTTTCTTTAAGACCCAATGATTTAATAATTTATGTTCATCAATCAATTCCAATTATTTCAAACTATGCTGATATACTCAATCATTAGTTAAGAAAGAAAGGAGCCTATCTTATTACAGATAAGCTCCGAGATTATGGAATATCACAAATACTGATTTATTTTTCAAATTCGATGTTTGGTAGAAGCGTAACATTATCTTGTTTGTTTAAAATATTTGTTACATCTTTTACCGAACCTTCATCCAATCGGTATGTTAGGCTATCTTCTGGTAAAAGACTTTGAATGAATCCTTCTCCGTCTTTAGTAATCCATAATTGAAATGCTTTATTATTGCTTCCTTCAATAATAAGATCGTAGGTCAATACTGGAGGGGTTTTAATAACTTTTTGACCATCAAGTTCTTTTGCATTGTTGGTAGCACTAACGAATACATCTACCTCATCTTTCTCTTTAAACGCTACTTCTTCTGATTGTTTTTCATTTCCAATCCAAAAGCTTGCTTTTACTTTTTCAACATTTTCTAATTCGTTCGTTGAACAAGCGCTTAAAGATATTAAAAGTATGATCTTGATCAATAGGTTTCTTTTCATTATTTGTCCTCCCGTTTATTCTTCCATCCTCCCACAAGCCTAAATAGGCTTAGAATTTAATACGCAAAAACTACGAAATACCGGAAGAGATGCTAACTTTTATTCAATTGTATATAAATTTCCATACATCTATTAATAGCTATTGGTGACAGCTCCTAATACACCTGTCCTTACCTCAGAAACTTCTTTTGTTTTCATTAAATCTTGTGGTTTTCCTGTAACAACAACACCCATAACTTTAATCCCATCTTCTTCAACGACACCCTCCCCATTTTTCAATGAATCATAGGCCTCTTTAATGATAGAATTTGATTTCATATTTTTATTTTTGACAACCGCATTTATCCATTTCGTAAAACGTGTTTCACTTTTAACATCATTCCTATGCTCAAATCCTACTATATAGGGAGCACTTGATGAAATGGGATAGTCTTCGATTTGATCGCTAACATATATCCAATACCACTCTAACGAAACACCTTCCGGTAGTAATTCCCTTACTCGTTGTGGAGATAGTGGCTTTTTAAATGATAAAGCAACCTCTGCAGCATAATTTTCTCCCATAGAATCTATTCTTGAAAAATCATTGATCATTTTCTTATATTCAACACCAGGTTGGTAAAATTCCATTAAGAGTTGCTTCGTTTCTTTATCATAACTACGGCTATCTTTCACCTGCTCTAATTGTATTGGGGAATAATCTCCATAAGGTTCATGGACATTTCCAAATAATGAATAGTTTACACTTTTCTCACCCCAATCAACTGGTTTTCCATCAATGATTTTATACTGTTCAAAAGTGACAGTACCATTAAATAAACCATTATATGAAGTTTGGGGTCCAGTTAGATGGATATTAGGACTTTTATATTCCTCTACACCTAGAATTCCCGATTCATTTACTGCTTTTTGTTCCTGATATTGCATCAAGAAAGGATAAGCAAAAAAACCACCAACAATAATGAACAATGTTACCAGACTAGAAATGAACACTGTGCGGAATAATGATTTTCGCTGAGCTTTTTTTATAGTGCTTTTTAAATTAGACCCACCAAGGGACTCTTCGTCAAAAAGTTTTTCTGCTTCATGACTATCTGTTTTTCCACGATCATTTTTTCTTCTCATTAACGATAACCTCTCTTTCGTATAAAAACTTAAAATTCTCTCTAGCTCTGTATAAATAGGTCTTTAATGTTCCTGGCTTCATGTCTAACAACTCGCTTATTTCTTCATACGTTAATTCCAATTCATATTTGAGCAATAGCAGGTTTTTATAAATAGGTTTTAACTTGTTTAATACCATATTAATTTCAATTCGTTGTTCATAAGAGTGATAGTGATCTTCTGGTAAAGGCTCACCATCTACTAACGTGAGTTTATCTGTTTTAATGATTATTTCTTTGTTTTGTTTCCTGCATAGATCGTAATAATGGTTTCTAGCTACTCGAAAAAGCCAGCTTGAAACCTTTTCAGCATCAATCGAATCAACATATAAAAACAATTTATAGATAGACTCTTGAGCAATATCTTCAGCATCCTGGGGTGATGCGCCAAGTTTTATAAGATATCTTCTAATAAATTGAGCTTTCTGTTGTAAAAGCGCTACATCCACAGTCACCCTCCTTCCTACTGATATAACGTAGATAAAATCAAAAAGTTTACAAATATATGTATCATATTTTTACATCATTTAAATTAAACACTGGATAGATTTGAGTTAAATTTTAAAAAAACAGACCGCACCTCAATCTATAACAGATTAAGGTGCGGCTTTCATGCTTTGCATTTAAGGCTAAAAAACAGAAGGTATAGGCATATTATCTCGAATTCAAGTCTTCCACAAACCTGCCCGATAACAGAACATAACTCCCCTAAATAATACCATAAAACCCCTTCCAATCTTCTCGCTCTCCCCTATATAAGCTTCTGTTCCTTGAACTCAGCACTATCAAGAAAAACTTGAAGTCGGATTTTCTCACCAAACCAAAAAAACAGCAGTTCAGTCAAGAGCACAACCTTCGAGTTGTCCTCCTGAATGAAACTGCTTTATCAGAAACCATCATGGGTTTCAATCCTATTCTTTTTGATCCGTAATCAGCATATGTCCTGGAGCATGTGTGATCATGATGTCAGGCTTCACGTTCAACCCAACGAACTGTGGTGTTACGCCACATGCCCAGAAGACGGGAATTCGTTCTTCGTTATCATAAGGTGTAAATTCTCCATAGTCAGGCTGTTCAATGTGTTGAATTCCGATTTCAGCTGGATCACCAATATGGATCGGGGCTCCGTGAGCCAGTGGAAACTTTGATGTAATCGCAATCGTTTCCTCTAATTCCTCTTTCTTGATCGCTCTCATGCTGACGACCATTTCGCCTTTAAAACGTCCGGCATCAACACAAGAAATCGATGTTTGGTACATTGGCACAACGCGATCCATTTCTTGGTGCAGCAAACTGATACCCGCTTCAACGAGTGCCCTCTCGAATGTAAAACTGCATCCGAGTAGAAACGTAACAAAATCATCCTGCCAGACGTCCTTCAGATCAAGCGTCTCCTTCTCAAGCTCCCCATTTTTATAAATGCGGTATTTCGGTAGGTCGGTCCGAATGTCTGCATCTGCAATACGCGGCATGACCTGCCCTGCTTCAAGAACATCTACAACGGGACATGGCTTCGGGTTTCGCTGACAAAATAACAGAAACTCGAAAGCATACTCGGCGGGGAGTGTAATCATATTCGCCTGTAAATAACCATCACATATGCCTGAAGTCGTTCCACTTTCAAGATTATCTCGATATTTAAGTCGCTGCGCTTGAGGGGTTGCCATCACGTCATCTCCCTAAGTTCATGGATTTCGAGAAACTTTGTATTAAAATCACCTTCAACGAACTTCTCATGTTTGAGCAGTTTCTGATGAAAAGGAATCGTGGTTTTAACACCTTTGATCATAAATTCACTCAGTGCCCGCTTCATTCGCTGCATCGCTTCTTCACGAGAGGCGCCGTATGTAATCAACTTCGCTACCATCGAATCATAAAATGGTGGGATCACATAGCCTGGATAGACAGCAGAATCCACTCGCACTCCAAAACCACCAGGTGGTAGATACGTTTCTACTTTTCCGGGGGATGGCATAAACCCATTATCTGGATCTTCTGCATTGATGCGGCATTCGATCGCCCACCCAGTTAAGTGAACGTCCTCCTGTTTGAGAGCAAGTCTTTCACCATCTGCGATCTTAATTTGTTCTTTAATCAAATCGACACCAGTCACCATCTCTGTTACAGGATGTTCAACTTGAATCCGTGTATTCATCTCCATGAAATAAAAGTTTCCATCTTGATCATAGATGAATTCAACGGTTCCAGCCCCGGCGTAATTTACTGCTTTTGCAGCTCGAACGGCTGCCTCACCCATCGCTGTTCGAACTGATACATCTAGCGCAGGAGACGGCGTCTCTTCAACTAGCTTCTGCATGCGCCTTTGAATCGAGCAGTCGCGTTCTCCGAGATGGATAACGTTTCCGTGGAGATCAGCGAGAATTTGAATTTCAATATGGCGAAAATCTTCGATAAACTTCTCAATATATACACCCGGGTTTCCGAATGCTTTTTCTGCTTCCTGTTGCGTCATGTTAATCGCCTTGATCAACTCGTCTTCTTCTTTCACAACGCGAATCCCTTTACCGCCACCACCGGCTGTTGCTTTAATGATGACCGGGTAATCCATTTCATCAGCTAATTCAAGCGCTTCTTCTTTACTATTAATGATACCTTTCGAACCTGGAACGACTGGAACGCCTGCGTCTTCCATCGTCTTTCTGGCAATATCTTTGATTCCCATCTGGTTGATCGCTTCTTTACTTGGACCAATAAACGCGATGTTGCAGTCTTCGCAGATCTCTGCGAAATCGGCGTTTTCTGCGAGGAATCCGTAGCCAGGGTGAATCGCATCAACGTTTGCATTCATTGCAATCGTCATGATGTTCCCCACGTTCAAGTAACTCTCTTGAGAAGAAGTTGGTCCAATACAATAACTTTCGTCCGCTAATTGTACATGAAGCGCCTCTCGGTCTGCTTCTGAATACACAGCTACCGCTGTTAGATCTAGCTCATGGCAGGCACGAATGATTCGAACGGCAATCTCCCCACGGTTTGCGATAAGTACTTTCTTCATTTCCATTCCCATATGACCCTCTCCTATTCTGGTTTCACTAAGAATAGCGGTTGACCGAATTCAACAAGGTCACCATTTTGTACAAGGACTTCTATGATTTCACCATTCACATCAGCTTGAACATCATTAAACATTTTCATCGCTTCTAGAACACATACGACCGTTTCTTCCTGAACGGAATCTCCTACATTGATAAATGCCGCATCTTCAGGAGAAGGCGAAGAATAGAACATGCCTACCATTGGCGACTTCACCGTATGTGTTTCCATAGTTTCCTTCAACGCTTTCTCGACCTGTTCAGGATTCATATCCTCCTGCCCACGCTCCTCAACTGCAGGAGGAACTTGACTTCCTGACTCTAGCTGTTCACTCTTCATATTATCTTCCACGTTCGGATTCTGGTTTTTCACCTTCACTACGAAGCTATCATGCTCGTAATGGACTTCATCTACTGTAGAACCATTCACATATTTAATGATTTCAATAATTTCTTTTGAATTTAACATGTTATATTCTCCTTTAACGACGAGGGTTAGATACCTTTCCTAACGTGCGGATGAATCGATCGTTCTCTTCATATGTTTCTTGTGCTTCTTCAATCGATACTTTTCGAAAACGAATCTGACAGCCCGGCATGGCCTGCGCAAGATAAGGAATATCACTTGAAATAACCGTGGCGATCCTGGTGTATCCGCCCGTTGTCTGGCGATCAGACATCAGAATAATCGGATCTCCGTTTGCCGGTACTTGAATGCCTCCAAGTGGAATGGCTTCTGAAATGATATCAGCTGATGTCGCGTGCTCCACTTTCTCACCCTTCAAACGAAATCCCATCCGATCCGATTGCGGGGTCACTTCATACGTTGTAGATAGAAAGGTTTCAAGCCCTTTCTCTGTAAAAGCATGCTGATGAGGACCCATCACAACGCGAACCTCCAGTTCTTTTTGATAAACTGGAATTTCATCTGGATGCAGCGCGCGACCGCTTATGCCTTTCATTCCTCCAGAGCCATGAAGCACATCGCCTTTTTCAAGAGCTCGTCCTTCTATCCCACCGATCCCTGCTTTGAGATAAGTAGATTTGCTTCCCATTACGAGCGGAACATCATATCCTCCAGCTACACTGATATACGAACGAGCTCCAGAAACAGGCTGACCAAATTCAAGCCTATCCCCTTCCTTCACCTCGAAGCTCTTCCACATCGGGATTTTTTCTCCGTTCACTTTTGGTGAAAGGTTACCACCACAAATCGCAATGACTGCATCATCAAGAACTTCTAATGCCGGTCCCATCACTGTCACTTCAAGAACTGCTTCATTTCCGGCGTTTCCTACGAGGAAATTAGCGATGTTCATAGAATAAGGATCCATTGCACCTGACACAACGATGCCATATTGCTGGTAGCCCTTCCGACCACCATCCTGGATGGTAGAGAGTAGCCCAGATTTTCTAACTTTAAAGATCGGTTTAGACATTGGCTTTCACTCCAACTCGCTGAATACAGATTCCTTCTTCTTGTAGGCGTTCTCTCAACTGCTGAACAAATCGAAGCGCCTCCGGTTCATCCCCATGTACACAAACAGTATCAGCCTGGATGGCCACGTCCTGTCCATTTACCGCTTTTACCTGGTGTTCATTAATCATGCGAATCACTCGTTCCACGGCTTGATTGGCATCATGAATCATCGCATTTGGTTCGGACCGTGGTGTAAGAGACCCATCCGGTTGATACGTTCGGTCTGCAAACACTTCTTGCGCCACTGTTAATCCCACTTCTCTTCCCGCTTGAATTAATTCACTCCCTGCTAATCCGTATAAGATCAACTGTGGATTGACCGCATAGACAGCGCTTGCAATCGCTTTTGCAATAGCGGGGTCTTTTGCAGCGTTATTGTAGAGAGCACCGTGCGGTTTGACGTGGTGAACAGTAGCCTGATGAACATTCGCAACACCCTGAATCGCTCCGACCTGATAGGCAACAAGATTGAACACCTCATCAGGCGACATTTTCATATCACGTCTACCAAATCCACCGAGATCAGGATATCCTGGATGTGCACCAACTCCGACACCAAGTGAGTTTGCTACTTTCACCGTCTCCATCATCACGTTGTGATCCCCTGCATGATAGCCGCAAGCGATATTCGCTGATGAGATAAATTCCAATACATTCTCATCGTTTCCTATCTTATACGCACCAAAGCTCTCTCCTAAGTCACTATTCAAATCAACCGACTTCATGATAGCCCACCTTCTTCTCTTCGGTTTCGACAACGTATTCTCCACGCTTGATCGCTTCTTTTATTTCTAGGAATTCTTGTTTACTAATTGAGACAAAACGCAAATAGTGACCTGATTCAAGTAGAAATGGTTTGTCACCTGTCGGATCGTATAATTTCACCGGCGTTTGCCCGATAATCTGCCAGCCTCCTGGTGATTCAAGCGGATAGATTCCTGTTTGTGAACCAGCTATTCCGACAGACCCTGGCGCGATTTCGGCCCGAGGATTTTCACGTCTCGGTGTCGCAATCGATTCAGGCATGCCACCTAAATAAGGAAAACCAGGGACAAACCCCATCATATAGATCAGATAATCCTTATTTGAGTGAGTAGCAATAACTTCTTCTTCACTCAGTTCATTATGTTCGGCTACAAATGATAAATCAGAACCCGTTTCATCCCCATAATAGGTTGGAATGATATAAACAAGAGAAGCAGTTTCTGCTTCTCTTTCTTGTTGTTTTTCGTTCATTTCTTCCAACTTCGCTCTTAACATGTTGTAAGATACTTTATTTGGAAGATAATAGATCGTTAAAGTGGTATACGCTGGTACCCATTCCACAACACCGTCAATCGGATGTTGAGCTAGATCACCTGCGAACATTCTTATTTTCTGATTCGTTTCTTCTGAAATCTCGGTTCCGAATACAAGCTGGATGCCTGTATCTCCGAGTGGATAATAGTTAAGTTTCAAACATGTTCCTCCTAACAGTTAAGAAAACAGCTGTGGAATTTTATCAATAAGCGTGACGATCGCTAAGTAGGCTGTTATGAGGAAAACAAATCCACCAAAGATGGTTAACCATATTGGATGTTTGTAATCTCCTACAATCGATTTCTTATATGCAGCAACCAGTAATGTCCCTAAAGCGACTGGCAGGATCAATCCGTTGAAAGCTCCTGCAAGAATGAGGAGGAGAACCGGCTTACCGATGAATGCAAAAATAATTGTTGAAACCGCAATAAATCCGATTGTCACACCTGAGTGATGGCGATCTACTTTCTTTGAGAGCGTGCGTAAGAATGAAACAGATGTATACGCCGCGCCGACCACAGAGGTAATTCCTGCTGCCCAAAGAACGACACCAAACATTTTATATCCAATCATACCAGCTGCTTGTTGGAACACGGATGCAGGCGGATTTGCTGGATCTAATTTGAATCCTGTTGCCACAACACCCAACACAGCTAGAAATAGAAAGACGCGCATAATGGAAGCGATGAGAATTCCTGATACCGAGCTTTTCGTTACCTGGTGAAGATTCTCCTTACCAGAAATACCTGCATCAAGGAGGCGATGTCCTCCTGCAAATGTAATGTAACCGCCAACTGTTCCACCAACTAATGTAATAATGGCGAAGACGTCGATCTTATCTGGTGCAAATGTATGAGTTATTGCATCTCCGACTGGTGGATTACTTTGAAAAGCGACGTATAGCGTAAGTAAAATCATGAGTCCACCAAGAATCCGTGCGATTTTGTCCATCGCGACCCCAGCTTCTTTCGAAAGGAAGATTCCAATCGTAATAACACCTGTAATCGCTGCACCGATGCGTGGATCGATTCCAAAGAGTACGTTCATTCCTAGGCCAGCACCACCGACGTTCCCGATATTAAAGGCAAGTCCACCAAGTGCAACTGCAAATGCCAGGAAGTAACCAAGTCCAGGAACAACCATATTTGCGATGTCCTGTCCTTTCTTTTTCGATACGGCAATGATTCGCCATATGTTGGCTTGAACACCGATGTCCAGAATAATGGAAATGAGAATAACAAATCCGAAGCTTGCTAATAGTTGCTCTGTAAATACGGCAGTCTGGGTTAAAAATCCTGGTCCGATCGCCGATGAGCCCATTAAGAATGCAGCACCTAGTATGACACCCCACTTGCTCTTCGTTGGACCATTCTCTAAATCTGTTGGCCGTTTATTTTCAACACCCATCGAATTCCCCCTTTTTCATATGATTCTTCTATCGCATGAATCAATACGTTTTTTTTCTTACCTCTACGATATCACGTAATTTTCAGATAATTTTATAAGATTCCGCACAAAAAAACCGCCCATTTCGGGCGATTTCGCTCATGTTATATCATATTTGTCAATTCTACGCTGAAGGGCGTATCGGCTGATGCCTAAAAGTTTTCCTGCCTGCGTTATATTCCATTTCGATTCCTGGATTGCTTTCTCAATGTATTTCTTTTCGATGCCTTCAATATGATCTTCTAAAGAGAATTGATCATCGAATACCACATCATCAATTGATTTGGGACCTTCTACGTGCCCCTCAACTGGATTGAGGAAATCAAAGTGAAAGGCAGCAAGTTCACTTTCTTGATGTAAGATTGCAATTCGTTCGATTGTATTCTTAAGTTCTCTTACGTTCCCTGGCCAGCCATAACTTACTAAACGCTTTTTCGCATCCGCCCGTAACCCGGGTGTTTCCTTTCTCATTTGCTGGCAGAACTCGCCTAGAAAATGCTCTGTTAGCATCACGATATCATTGCCTCTCTCACGTAAAGGCGGTAACTTCACAGGCACAACGTTCAAGCGATAATAAAGATCTGAACGGAACTCCTTCTCCTGAATCATTTCTTCAAGCGATCGATTCGTTGCAGCAATCACACGTACATCCATTTCGATATCATGTACACTTCCAAGTCGCTTGATCTTCTTGTCTTCAAGAAAACGAAGAAGCTTCACCTGTATATCGAGAGATAGGTCTCCAATTTCATCAAGAAACAGAGTTCCACCATCGGCCCACTCGATTAAACCAACTTTTGGCTGGGAGTGATCCGCTACGCTGTTTTTTTCGCGACCGAATAGCTCGATCTCAATTAAGTCTGCTGGCATGCTGGCACAATTGACTGCCACAAACGGACCATCGTGACGCTTACTTTGCTGATGAATGCTTCTGGCAACAAGCTCTTTTCCGGTCCCTGTTTCCCCTCTAACTAGTACAGTCGTATCATTGCTTTCAGCGATGAGCGAAATTTTGTCTTTCAATTCGTGCATTTGCGCGCTTTCACCGATCATACGAACGAGTTTTGTCCGTCGCTCTTCTTCCCTATACCGTTCTACTTCCTTCTCTAGATGATGCTGTTTGATCCACTTTTCCAGCGTGATTTTCAGCTCTTCCAACTCAAATGGTTTCGTTAAATAATCAAATGCCCCTTCTTTAATCGCTCGGACCGCTGTTTTCGCATCGCCATACGCCGTTAACATCATCACGGCCATTTCTGGAAGCCGTTCTCTAAATTCGTGGAGTGAATCAAGTCCGTTTCCATCCGGTAGGCGAATATCTAACAAAAGCACCTGTGGACTGAACTCATCGATCATCTTCCAACCTTCTTCAAGTGTTGCTGCAGCTCTTACGTCATATCCCTCGTCTTCTAAAAACATCTGAAGTGTTAAACGAAGCGTCGTTTCATCATCGATGATTCCTACTTTCACAGCCATTTACTTTCCCTCCCTTCTCGCTGGAAACGTAATTAAAAACGTCGTTCCCATACCTAATGTGCTTCTCAAGTCAATCTCCCCTTTGTTTTGAACGACTAATTGGTGAACGATGGATAGACCAAGACCAGTTCCTTCCGCTCGTGTCGTATAAAAAGGATCAAATATTTTCTCCATCACATCATCGTCCATACCAATCCCTGTATCTGTGATCGTGATCGTCACATCGTTTTCAATTCGATAGCTTGAAAGGATTAATTCTCCTCCATCTGGCATTGCGTTCATTCCGTTGATCATTAAATTCAACAGAATTTGGCGAAGATGATCGCGATCGACCAGGATCTCATCTCCGCTTTCAATATGCTTTAGGTCTACGTTTTTTTCATTCGCGATGGTCTCCATTAACAAAACAAGAGAATGAAGTGTCTCGTCGACTTTTATGAAAGAAGGATTGGTTTCCATCGGCCTCGAAAACTGAAGAATATTCGTAATGATTTTATTCACTCGATCAATGTCGAGCAGCATGTTTTCAGTCAACATCAGTTGATCCTTACTTAAATCAAGCCTTCGGATTAAGAGTTCCGTTGTTGTTTTGATCCCAGCAAGCGGATTGCGAATTTCGTGTGCTATACCGGATGCCATCTCCCCCAGTGATGCGAGACGCGACATCCGCTCCACCCGTTGCTCTAATTTCCGTCTATGCGTGATATCCTCAAAAGTAATAATCGATCGCTCAGCCGTGTTCAGAACTTTATAACTAACCGCATAGAAGACCTTCTCATCCTCCCGTTTATGATCCCATATCTCCTCACTTCTTCTTTTCGTTTCGTATATCGTTAATTTCCCCAAACGTTCTTTCAACAGTGGGTCTTCCTTCATCATCGTCTGTGCTGCTTCATTATAAACCGAATTCGAGCCTTCTATCACGAGTACCATTCCAACGTGAACACTGTTTAGAATCGTTTCATTAAGCTGCTTGATTTTATCGATCTGTACATTACGCTCATCAAGCGTTTCAACCATTTCTTTTAAAGAATGGGAAAGAACACCGATTTCATCCTTGCGATTCTCTTTGATTTCAAGCTTATTTGCTCTCTCACCCATCGCGATTTGTCTACAAAAAGCAGCTAGATTCTTGATGGGTTTGGAGAGATTGTAGGAAAGAATAATCGTAAACTGAACAGCGATCACTCCTGTAAAAATAATGATTAATAGCGTATATTTTTGAATATTAGGGAGTGAGCCAGAATAGAAAGAAAATTCCAGTGGGTGGTAGAGAACCCAGTTCCACTGCTCTAATTGCTCAGTAAGTACAGTATTCTCTGTAAATAGACTGGATGAAGGTGATGTCCCATTGTACCAATCCAGTTGACTCGGTCGAACGACTTCTCCTTCGGAAGAAAGGGTTCCGTCTTCCTCCTCTACATACAAACCTTTCGTTTCATTAATCATGATTTTGATCAATGACTTCGCATCTTCTTCACTCATACTACCGTTATTCACACGTTCATCAAGTTTCGCCGCATAACGACCCAAACTCGTCAGGTGCTCTTGAACGGTTGCTTGCTTCAATTGCTTCTCGGATTGATAACTCGACCACATAGAGACCGCTCCAATGATAAAGGTAGGTAGAAGAACGATAATTAAGAACGGAAACAATATTTTACGTTCAATGGAATGACGCATCAGGAATGACTACCTCCCTTCACGAAATAGAGCAATCCTGCTATAGCAATAGAAGGCAGAACAGGATGATAGACTGTTTGCATCTCTCCTGGAATAAGAAGAAAGGCAAGGATGTACGTTATAATTCCACCGAACGTCGAAAAGATGGCACTCCTTTTTGAAGCAGCGGTATAAAGTCCTCCGTAAAGTGGAAAAAAGAGCGATACGGCGATAATACCCCAGATATGTCCACTAAATTGAACAATGCCTTTAGGTGGGGTAAAAGCAATCACTAATGAAAAAGTAGCAAAAACAAAAATAACCCACCTCGTCCAGGAAATCACTTTTTGATCGACGGCTTCTTTCTTACGAAGTGGCATCGTAATGTCATAGACGAAGCTGCTTGCCATGATAAGCAGTTGAGAATTAGCAGTTGAAATGGCTGCCGCTACGACGCTTATTAATAAAATCCCCTTCCACGGCGTTTGGAGTAAGTAAGTAATAATGTAAGGATAAATTTCATCTGTGCTTTCAAATAGAAGATCCGGGTCGAGCACTTTTGAACCTATCCCGATTACAAATATGGAGAAGTAAATGAGGATAAGAAAGAATGTACTCATCACGATCATTTTCAATGCGATCTGCTTCGACCCCGCAGATAAGATCCTCACGCCATATTGCGGATTAGCAGCTACTCCTAACCCAAGAGAAAAGAAAGCGCTTAATAACGTCCAGAACGATAACCCTCCTTCAGGAAACAAAGTGAGATAGGCTTTAGTACTGCTTGTTTCAAAGGATGTGAGACCTTCTACAAATCCAGATATGCCACCTATTTCATTCACGATAAAGACCGCTCCAAGAATTGTACCGAAGACGATTAAACAGAAGTGCAAAATATCGGTACGAGCGACTGAATGGAGCCCGCCAAAGGTTGTATAAAGAACAAATATATAAATCAGGAACACACTGACCGTATATGGGATATCCAGCATTTGACTGACGACGATCCCAAAACCTCGAATTTGGATAACAACATAAAGTAAATAACTAATACTTAGAATGAGACCAATCCATATTTGAAGCAACTTTGAATCATACCGCACCATGAAGAATTCCGGTACAGTAACGACGTTATATGTATAGAATTTAGATGAAATAAATAAGAGACCAACAATACCTAATAACCAGGCAAGCGCGGTTGTCCATATGACCGACACCCCACCTTCATAAATCAAGCCAGGTAATCCGAGTAATGAAGCTGCGCTAAACCATGTCGCACAGAAAGATGCAATGCTCGGGAACAATGAGAGATTCCTTCCTGCTAGAAAGTAGCCTTTCAATTCATCGGTCTTATCGAAACCATGTTTGCCAAGAATGAGAATGGCAATCGTATAAATAAGGAAAACGCCAAGGTAAAGTAATTCATCCATTATATCCCTCCCTTCCAAATGAATCGTCCAATTACAACAAGTTCCTTACCGTCCGTAGGGTTCAGGTTTCATTATATACAAAATAACTACGCTGAACCAAATTGAGTAAGGTATGGTAAACGATTGTGATCCACTCACAAGAAAAGTCGCTACTTCATCAGTAGCGACTTACTTATAAGAATAAAGGATTTCTTTCCCTATAGGCGAAACAGTATATAGATCTAAAAACATTTGGAGGTAACCTATGAAACACTTTCTCTACAAACTAACCTTGATTCCTGAACTTCTTGAAGAAAGCAATTGGACTGACAAAGAAAACAGCATTGTAGCTGAGCATTTCCACGCGCTGCAACAACTTCTGAAGAACGATACGCTTATCATGGCAGGCAGAACGCTGAATCATGACCCCTCTTCTTTTGGCATTGTCGTCATTCAGGTGACTTCAGAAAAAGAAGCAGAGGAGCTCATGAAGAACGATCCAGCTGTTCGGGACGGCATCATGACAGCGGAGCTATTCCCATACAGTGTTGCACTTTATAACGAAGCGTTCACAGTAAAGCAGACGTCGTGATGACGTCTGCTTTTGATTAGAAATATTGAACCATATGCTCTTCGTTCAGAAACTTGCCTTGAACATATAGTGCTTTTTCTTCGATATATACTGTTTTAAACCCATAGCTCTTATAGAGGTGCTTTGCTCTTTCATTTGTTGAGACGACAGATACACTTAATTTGATGAGCGCATCCTGACTCTTCGCATGTTCAAGAACTCGCGAAAGAAGTGCTCTCCCAGCCCCTTTTCCCCGCTGACTTGGCGTGACATAAACAGCGAACAAATCAGCTTTATGGCGCACCTTAATCCCGCTTCCCCTTACAAACGTGATTACCCCAATAAGCGCATCATCTACAAAAGCACCAAACGTCACACCAGACTCCATATTTCTTGACGTACTCTTAATCGGGTCGTCCTTTTGAATCGCTTCTTCATAGCTTGAAGCAAATGCTTCTGGATTCTTCTTCAATGCTTCTAACCTAAGCTCCCAATACGCTTCTGCATCTTCTGTCGTTAATCTTCTTACGTCCATTTGTCTTTCCTCCTGAATCTGTTACCTAAATTAACTCTTTAATAAATGCTTTGCACTTCTCAGCAATCAGCTCTTTATCATTGTCAAGCGTTGCCACGTGATAACTTTCGTGAAGTTCCACCAATTCCTTTTTATCAGATGAAATCTCATTAATGATTCGGTCAGAATTCTCCGGTGGTACGACATGATCTTCCAACGACTTAAAAATCAACGCCGGCATTCCAATGGAACCAAGCTCTTTCTCTGTAAGCTCCATCAAAGCAATAATCTCTTGTATCGACTTCGTTGGCGTTTTGTCATAAGCAAGCTCATCTACACCTTCAGCCTTAATATCTGAACCGATCGCATCAAGAAAACGAGGTTCCGTCTTTCCTCTCATCTGTTCAAGGTCAGGCAGATTGATCGCTGCATTAATCGGCATAATCCCTTTTACTTCAGGATACTTTTCAGCTAAATAAAGAGTTAACGTTCCACCCATAGACAATCCAGTAATAAAAAGTTGGCTGCATCGCGCATTCAGCCACTGATACCCCTCTTCCACTGACTGAATCCATTCTTCGTATGTACTCTGTTCCATATCTTCATAATGAGTGCCATGACCTTTCAATCGGGGACCACAAACAGTGTACCCTTCTAAAGCCAACTGTTCTCCAAGATAACGCATGCTCTGCGTAGAGCCTGTAAATCCATGAAGAACGAGCACCCCAATCTGATTTCCTTCAAAATAAAATGGTTCTGCATTCTTCATCACTTCAAACTGTTGCATAAAAATCCCTCCTATTTAAAAACTAAAATTCGGCATGAAACCGCTTAATCCTTTTTACAAATGTTCGATTATAGGTTTGAACCCCTACTTGCGGTGGAACATACTACCTGGATATAACTAACAGGAGGAATCACAAAGTGTCAACAATCAAACCATCAAGGCATCATGACAACCAACACAAACAATCTTTTATCCAACGTCTGCTCGATCGCGGCGTATATAAATTGAAAGACAAACAACTCTATGAATGCACGATAGAAGAATTGGAAAACTTAATGAGACAGGTCGACTTGAATTAGTGCCCCCAGAGGATAAATGTCCGCCGGGGGTTTTTCTATGCCATTTTGATGAATGATTCGATATCCTTTAAAAGATCCCTGTCAGCCCAATGCACATAATGACCGCTGTCAACTGCTCGAAGGCTGATCGGTAACTTTATTTTCTTTAATCTTTGAATGTGTCTTCGCGTTCGCTGTTCTTCTTTCTTATCAACATGTGTAAAAGTAGCATAGGCAAGATAGGTTGGTACTGTTAACCTTTTTATCAAATTTGCCTGATTGAGATTGTATAAACCAAACATCAAATTCATAGCATCGCTCGACAGACTAACCTGTTCTCTCATCGCGATTCGAACAAATTCATTCTGATTAATCGAAGTCATCTTACAAAAGAACTCAACTTTTGCTTGAAGCTCATTCTCGTCTAACTTTTTCGAATCGAACAGCGTCGCTACCTTCTTATTAAAAGGTGTTCCTATCACTCTACTCAGAACATTTAACGCTGGAAATGATAATGCAAACACACCGAATTCAGATATAGGAATTTTCGGAAATGGCTTGTGCCCTTGATCAAGTAATACTAGTTTTTTTACTCGTTCAGGATAATGGACGGCAAATGCGAGGGCTACTGCTCCACCAAGAGAGTGGCCGATCACGATCGCTTGATCGATCTTTCTTGCATCAAGATAATCCTTCACCCAATCAGCCATGACAAGAGATGTTACATGTGTGGATAAACCCGACCCTCTTCCCATTCCAGGCAAATCAATCATATGTGTTTCATAGTCTCGCTGTAAGTGAAGCGCAATGTTCAATCCTTCGTTACCAGGGAAACCTCCAGCCGGCAAAAAAATAGCTGTCTCTCCTTTACCAAGCCGCTCGACATAGTAGTCAAATTCCTCTGTTTTTTTAACCACTTTTCTTCTCGTTCCATTCCTGTGCCAGCACACTATAAATGACATGATCATAGAACTGGCCATTCACAAGCTCAATCTGTCTGAGCACGCCTTCTTCCTTAAAACCCAGTCGTTCTGGTATCGCACGGCTTTTCATGTTTCCAGAAGCTGCACGAATCTCAATACGATTTAACCCTATTTCTTTAAAGCCTAAATCAACCAGTCCCCGGCATGCTTCTGTAACGATCCCTTTTCTCTGAAACTTCTCACTGAGCCAATAACCGATCGTCGCGAACCGATGTGTGCGATTCATCTCATTAAAGCCTACTGTTCCTGCGAGCTCTCCTTTATAAATCATTGCAAGGGTTTTCGGGTATCCTCCTGTTTCTACTACACCCTTTAACGTTCCCTTGATAAATTCACGTGAGGATTCAACATCTGTATTGTAATCCACCCACGCGAGCCACTCTTTCAAATGATCTCTGGATTCATCGATCAAATGGTAAAGCGCCTCTGCATCGTCTACTGTATACATTCTCAAATGAAGATCGTCGTTAACCTGATATGTAAACATGTTCTTATTCCTCTCTCTCTTTTATCCCCCTATGAATTGTATAATGTCATGGGTTAAAATGGTCGGCTTCCTCATCGTAACGTTATGATTTCAAAATACTACTCTATTGTGAGTCTTCTTTTAATGAACCGAATTTGGCCACGGTGGCTTATCTCATCTTCCAAGACGTGAAACCATTTAAAGTAATGATTCGCTCGCTCATCCCATCCATACGGCGTCACCTTTTCAAGCCAGGTATCATCTTTCTTCTGGAACGCTTCAAGCGTTTCTGCACGAACAAGACTCAGTTCGCTCCAGTAATAATCAAGGTCTCGACCTCGAACGACTTCTCGCGCCCGTTCTCCAAGCTCGATGCCGATTCCAAGTTCACCCCATTCCTCATCGTTTAATTCACGCTCTTGAAAAGTCATGATTTGAAATGCTTTTTCGATCGAAGCCATATGATGAAGAAGCATGCCGATCGAATTGCTCTTCTCATCAATGTGAAAATCGAGCTGGTCAATTGTTAACCCTCTAATTTCTTTTTCAGTTGTATGCCTGACATAATCCATCATCGAGATCAAACTACCAAATTCGGTGGGATAGCCTTCTTTTGGTTCAATCATACAAAGATCCGTATCACTCATCATCCGTCATCCTCCTTCAAATGAATTCTCGCTCATCCTTACTACTTTCTTTTTTGAACCCCTAATCCCTTTTGAATTCCTGACTTTTCCAAAAAAAGCTCCTGATTCTATGTCAGAATCAGGAGCGTGGTGAGTTTGGCCATTAAAAGTTGAAATTGGACAATATATAGAGAATTTGGCCATTAAAATCTCAGTTTGGCTAATATATCTGAAATGTGGACAATAAACGGCCATCAGTCGCCTCAAGCGATCAAGCGATCACTGCCTTTCAGCGAAAACGTCCTTCACTTTGCCAGTAATGTCATGACTAGAAGCACCTTCGACCATCATCGCGATCAACAAATCCTTGCGGTCAGTATTATAGGCGACAAATAGACCGTTTTCTGGTCCCGTTTCTTCTCCAGATGCTTTCAATTCCGCCGTTCCAGTCTTACCAGCAATGGAAATACCCTTAACGACTGGATTATGCGCGGTTCCTTCTGGATCTGATACGACTTTTGCGAGATCTTTACTAACGATCGAAGCGATCTCTGGAGAGATCACATCGAATGTCTCTGGTGATTCATTTCCCATTTTGAGAGTTGGCTTGATCATCACGCCATCATTCGCAAACGTCGTGTATGTCATCGCAAGTTGGTATGGTGAGATCTGAAGTTCGCCCTGTCCATAACCAGAATCAGCTAACAGGATATCATTCTCACTCAACTCGCGATTCGAGATAGATGAATTCTCAGTAGGGAATGGAAACTCGATATCCTTTCCGATTTGGAAAGATTCAAGTCCTTTTTGAAACTGATCTGCGCCAAGATTTAGCGCTTTGCGTGCAAAGTAAATATTATCCGAATGAATAAGCGCTTCTTCAAGTGTTACTTCCGGATCTGCTGGTTTTACACGTGTCACTTTGTATCCGCCCCAGCTTTTATCTGGCTGCCATTTTAACCCATCAATTTTTTCTGCAGCATTCGGATCTAAATCGCCGTCGCGCAATGCAATGGAAGCAGTGAGCGGCTTAATCGTAGATCCTGGTGAATAGGTTTTGTTAAACTTCGCAGAAAATGGCCGGTCTTCGTTATCTGCAAGCTTTGCATACTCCCCTTCATCAAAACCGAGGATGAAATCGTTCGGATCATAAGAAGGCGAGCTTGTCAGGGAGAGCGTCTCTCCTGTAGTCGGATGAAGAGCAACCGCCGTACCGGATTTCCCCTCGAGCTGATCGTATAGCTGCTTCTGTAACGTTGCATCGATAGTGACTTGAATATTTTCACCATCTTCTTTCGGCTTGCTGGCAATGATTTTATCGGTATCTTTTACCTTAATAGACCAGCCCGTTTGACCATGTAACTCTTTTTCATAGACCTGCTCAAGTCCAGCCTTCCCAATTTTCTCATAGCTGGAATAGCCTTCTTTGGCATAGTTCTCTAAATCCTCTTTTTGCATCTGACGAATATAGCCTGTTAAGTGGGCAGCGCTTTCGCCAAATGGGTAAATCCGTTCCGTTTTTTGACCACTTTGGACGCCGGTAATCGCCGTCGCCTTCTTCACTACATCTTTTTCTGAATCTAAGAAACTTTTAAGCGGAACAAGCTGATTAGGATTAGATTTCACCCAGCTTTGATTCAATTCTTTTTCGATATCCTCAACGCTCATTTTTAATACATCACTTATTTCTGAAAGAAGCTTTTCCTTATCAGCTTCAATTTCTTTAGGAACAACACCTACCTGATAGACCAATCCATTTATCGCTAAATCAGCACTATTCCGGTCCGTAATTTCTCCTCTGGTCGGTACATCAGATGAAATGGCTACTTCTTCGCCTTCTTTTAGTTCCTTAAAAATAAACGAAGGATCCCAGTTCACGCCATAGGAATCAGAATCCTCTCCTTCAGTGAGCACTAGCGTTGCTTCTTGATCAAATGCAACTTCGCCTGCTAGTGTCTTCATCGAAACTGAGAAAGGGAACGTTACTTCTCCATCATCATTTGGCTCAGGCTCCTCTTCTGGTTTCTTAAATGTTACTTTCAAATCCTCCACTTCGACATCGCCATAAATGGTTTTGTAGCGATCGACAAAGTCTTCTTTTGAAATTGACTTTTGCGTAGACGGTGACAAGTGCTCATACATATTACTAAACTCCTGTTTGTTCCAATCTTTCACATATGTATTGAACGCATCTACCGCGGACGGACGATCCGAACAACCAGCAAGCAGTAATAAAAGAAGCCCCAGCGCTAAGAATGATTTAAATTTCAAATAGACTCCCCCTTTTTCTATTATTTTCCTTCTATTATAGAAGACTTTCAATCGAGAAGGAAGGGAAAAGGGTCATCCTTTAAATGCGTAAGTGGGACTACCTTTTACTTTTGTCTTCACACGGAAAACGCCTCCAGCATAAGGGAATTTCTCCAATTCCTCATCACTCGTATTCGTTCTCGCTGTCGTAATATAAAGTTCGTTTCGTTCTTTCCCACCGAAAACACATGAGGTCACGTTCAATGCTGGTACACTGACTTCTAGCAGTCTCTCACCAGTATCCGGATTCCATCTCGTCACTTTTGATCCACCCCAGTGGGCAATCCAAAGGTTTCCTTCTTCATCGCTCGTCATTCCATCGGGCATTCCTTCTCCATCCGGAATCGTAATGACTTCAACAGGATTCCGAATATTTCCAGTTGAAAAGTCATAGTCATAGCGAACTACTTTTTTCGTCGGTGTATCGATGAAATACATGTAGCGTGTGTCTGGAGACCAGGCAAGACCATTCGATGTGCTCACATGATCCACTTTCTTCGTTACTTCAAGATTCTCGTCTAGACAATAAAGCGCTCCTTCTCCTTTTAATCCTTCCATATGCATCGTACCCGCCCAGAATCTTCCGGCAGGATCACACTTTCCATCATTGAAACGGTTATCAGGCAAATGACTTTCTGGATCGGTAATCGCTTCAACCTGTTCCGTTGAAAGATTCATAGCATAAAACCCTCCGGCCATCGCCATCACTAAACCACCAGATTCTCTAGGAGCGATCGTTCCTACCATCTGTTCCTGATTCGTTTCAATATTCCCTGCCGTCATTGGATTATAGGCATGTACCTTCTTACCTTCGATATCAACCCAGTACAAAAGCTGACTTTCTTCATCCCAGCATGGACCTTCTCCAAGTATTGCACGTGCATCGATTACGAGTTTTGCTTCCATTATATAAACCTCCAATTAAGTGAATCATCTATTCCCTCTACTTTACCTTTTAATAAGAAAAGGGTCCACCTTCTAACTATAAGAAGGGAACCCTTGAATTGATTAAATTAAAAATGGATTAGTTAAATCTGTCCACTGGTACTTCTGTCCCCAGCTTTCCTTCGCTAACGTTGTTACTCGGTCGATGATCTCGTTAGGGATGACAGAAAGATCGCCCATTTCATTTGGATTATAATGATAGGCGTAAACACGTGATAAAAATTGGTCAAATGGAAGGGAAGCTTCGCCTTCTTCTTCCCCATGATTTCGAACCGTTGATTTGATACCCTGCCCCCAATCTTGACCACTATCGTTGTTTGGATTGTAAAAATAGACTCTTGTTTCTCCAGATGAATCGGAATCGATACGTTGAATGGAAATCGCATGAAGTCCAAGTAAATCTGCGTTAGCGGTTGTGACAAAAATACCAACAGGATTTGGATAGATGAGCTGGTGACCTTCATTGTAATCTGGATGATGCGTTGCATAAAAAAGACGTGCAAAGTTCTCATAATCCGTTACAGCACCGGTGACGGGGTTGAGCACTGACGAAAACTCTTTGGAAATCCACTGACCATAGAATTCAGGGTTCACAAATTTATGACCATCTTCTCCACGCAAGGCACTTCGCTTCATCATTTCATCGTATACACGGTCAAGGTGCGGTACAAGAATAAGTGAAACGGCATCAAGCTCTTTGTGAAGATCTGGAGCAAGACCTCCAACGATTAGAGATGAATTAATTTCTGCACCTTCAAAGGTAATATCCACTTCTCCGTCACGACAAGCTCTCGCTACAAGTTCAAGAAGGAATCCGGGATCGTGCTGTGACCAGAGGCTAATGCCTCTTGCTGATTGACAAGTAGGGTTCATGCCCTGTCCGATGCCAAGCGGCTGTCCGAGAACACTCAGAATTCCTGAGAGCAAGATACCAACTGGCGTTAGATCATCAGGGTTGTTCCTAGAATCCATTAGATCTTTCTCAACTTCTGGTAGCATGTCGATTTCAATAATGCGTTCAAGACCTGGAATAACAGGTGGTGATGACAGAACGCCTCGTTCTAGCATACGTGCGAGTCCATACAGAGATTGTGCTGTAGCTGGATAAATAGCAAGTGAAATCAATTCCTTCACAAGTGGAAAATGCTCGTTTAAGTTCGCTTCTCCTTTTTCTGTTAACCCAAGGGTAAGAACGAGTAATTGCGTAGCATCTTCTTCCGCTAAATACCGAGCTAGATTAGCATGAATCGGCGCAACAAGGCCTGTTTCGCGCATCACATCAGCGAATCTCTCCGCTTCCATCTCTTTCTCCATATCTGATAATGCCCTGAATGAATCTTTATAGGAAGCAAAATCCGAGTGGTTTTTGCTTAATTCCGTAGGTGTGCTAACGCTGTTTAAATAGCGTTCAATATCGGTACGTCCCTTTGGATCAAGGTCATCTGAAGAAAGCAAGTTCTCTGCATATCCGATCATTTCTTTGATTCGTTTAACCATGATCGGGCGCTGCGCAGTCAATCGATCGATTTCATTTATGAATGTAGCGGACAATGCCCCGAGTGACAACTGTTCAGAAAGAAATTGGAAAAGTAGTATTCCTCGATTTTGTTCCAGAGTCTGATTGATTCGCGCTTCCTCCGTTTCTGGAGGAAAGATAAGATGAAGATTAAGCGCCATGATTTTATTAAGAAAATTTCGTGCTTCATCAGCTGAAACATCTGGATGCTTATACTCATTCTTAGCAATGGCCAGCATACGAAGCTCACTTAACACCTCAAATATCGAATAGTTTCCGTCTATTTTAAATGAGCCACCGACAAGAGGTGGCTGAAGTTTGCGTGGTTGTTCCCATGGTCCACCATTGAAAATGCCTGCCTGATCATACTCATCTGCATGATTATAGAGTAGTTCGAGCTTATTCTGGTCAATGAGAACGGCAGCGTCTGATAACAATTCTTCTAACACAACGGGATTCTGGCGGTTTTCCTTGAATGACTGAAGAGTACTGACAAACTTTTGCTGTTCTGAATTTGAAAATGATGTTTCCATTTCCATACATCCCCCAATATTTACAAGATAGCTATTTGTACCCCAATCCAAGAAAAGGAAACCACTTCTAAGGAACTATTTATTTCAAGTTATAGAGCATTTGGCGGAATTATAGAGAATATCGCGGATATATCACGTTTTTCGCGGATAAAAATTAATTATCGCGGATATATTCCGAAATTCGCGGAAATAACGGGATCCCCCTCTCTACAAGAGGTCTCCTATACGAAAAAGCGGTCATCTTTTCGCAGATGACCGCTCTCAACATGAAACCTTTACTCTTTTTCACCCGTTTTCCACGAAGAATCGAGCTTATACACTTCTAAAGAATCAAGCGTCACCTTTCCATTCAACGCATAGATCTCTAAACCATCACTATCCTCTGATGGGAAGATCCGATTTGTCATAACACGCTTTCCATCATTCGCAAACAGTTCAACTGAGGAGCGATCGACAAACAGGTGAAGCTTTACTTTTCCGTCTTCAGTTGGTTCTAGCGGTGCCCTGTACACGCCAGGGAACTGCTCATGAAAACCGGTGTCTCCACTATTTTGTCGATCAATAAATGCAAGATTATTTTTCGAATCATAACCTACAATCGTTTCCTCTTCGTCTCCCTTTCGAACGCGAAAGCCAAATTCACCCGACGTATCTAAATCAAATTCAGCGATCACCTCATACGTATCCGCTTCAAAGTTATCGAGTGGAACCCTTCCTTCAATCTCCTCATTGAATAAATCCACTAGTTTCTCAGAACGATTCGATTCAACGTCACCGGCAGGCACTTGGATAAGGCGCATTTCTCCATTCACTTCTTTCAAAGAAACCTCACGTGGTATAGACATTGCACCTTTCCATGGATCAGTTGGTAGATCAGACGCATACATCCAATTACTCATCCAGGCGAGCCAAATGAGATTGCCCTCATGATTGCTGAAAGCTTGCGCCGCATAAAAATCGGTGCCGTAATCAACCCAGTTAATGTCGTCTTTTGCCCCTTCTCTCGTGAACGTCTTTCCATCGAAATCACCGATAAAATATTGTCCACCCGATCCGCCAGCAATACTTCCTGGATTCATATCCACCTGCAGAACCCATTTTTCATTCGACGAATCGCCATCGACAGGTAGTTTAAATAGCTCTGGCGTTTCCCAGACGCCCCCCTGTGCTCCCTGATCGACACCAAATTCACTAAGCTGCCGCCAATCGATTAAATTATCCGAACCGTAAAAGATAACTTTATCACCAGCGGCAAGAAGCATGAGCCACTTTTCGGATTCCTCATACCAGATTACTTTAGGATCACGAAAATCTTTTATACCCGGATTCGGGATAATCGGGTTACCACGATATTTTTTCCACGTTTCTCCCCCGTCTTCACTATACGCTAGACCCTGAGTCTGTTCTTCACCTGCTATCGTATAGAACGCTACTAGCCCTGCTTTCCCTTCTGCAAAAAGACCACTCGTGTTGTACTTATCATAGACCGCACCTCCAGAGAAAATCATTCCCTGGTTATCCGCTTCTAATGCCATCGGCTTTTCTTCCCAGTGATACAGGTCGCTACTCACGGCATGTCCCCAGCCCATGTTGCCAAATTCATTACCGGAAGGATTGTGCTGATAGAATAAATGATATTGCCCTTCAAAAAAGACCATTCCATTCGGATCATTCATCCAATTTTCCATTGGCGTGTAGTGAAACTGAGGTCGTAGCGACTGATTGTATTCTTTAGGTATCTCAGTCTCTTTTTCTTCCTGCCCCGGTGATTCCATTTTGTCATGACCGATCGCGAAGACAAGGATGCCAATAACGATCATACTGCCAATTACTAGCAACCATTTTCTCATTGTACCAAGTTCTCCTATCTATCATGTATTCAACTACGAATCCATGTGAATAAAAAAGTAACTGCCGAAGTGTGCCTCCGACAGTTACTATACAAGATTATTTAAATACGCCAGCATCCATTTCTTTCAAAATCTTCGTTTCATCCTTATGAATCGAAAGTTTAAGAGATGGTGCTAGTGTGCCACCAAAATGATCAAACTGATACTGCTCTGACTGCGAGCCAAGTTCATTGATCGATAGTCCATTTAGGTCATAGAAATTAGCAAAGCTAATTACTGTTCCATTTGGCATAACCATCCATGAGTAAGTCTGATATGGTTCATTCTCAGGATTCGCCACAACAAGACCACTTCCGTTAAGAGGCTCATAGTCTGAAGTTAAGGAGTCAGATACGAAACCATAAAGGCCATCTGGGCCGTCAGTTCCTGGAGCAAATTTGTTTTTGTGCGTATCAGTAAAAAGGTAGTACTTATTCCCTTTTGTCACGATATGCGGACGCTCTAGCTCTTGATTTAAGCTGTTCGCTTCCATCAGTGGAGGCATGATGTCAAATTCAGTATAGTCATCGTTCTCTGCTTTCGCGATTCCAATGCTACCGTTATAGAGCTTTGATTCTTCTGGTACTTCATCTACCGTAGCGAAATCTTCAGAACCGAGATGCTCTTGTTCAACAGAGCGTTCCGCAGGTGTACCGCCAGAGTTCCCTTCAAACAAGATGTAATCTTCGCCTGTTTTAGGGTCTTCAAAGAACCAAGGATCACGGAAAGCATAAGCGATATCTCCCTGCTTACTTTGGTCCATCGTCTGGTAGTACTTACCATCTGGCTCAAGAATTACTTCATGATCAGACCAGTTGTTAAATTCGACGCCTTTTTTCGATGCATTAACATCAGCAGAAGCTTTCACAAGACGCTGTTCATAAGTTAACTGTTCTTCCCCTTTTCGGCCCGTTGCCGTATAGAAGAAGTTGATCTCACCATCTTCAATCATGGCAGATCCTGCCCATTGACGAGAGCCCAGAGCCTGCTCTTCATTAAAAACAGTTCCGCCAAGCTTCCAGTCTTTCCCGTTCTTTGAAACGAAGTAACGAATTTCCGCGATATCATGACGCTTTCCAGGCAATACATCACTTGGTGCTGTCAGGGAGAAAATCACTTTATATCCGTTCACAGTTGCGATTGATCCATCTTTGTTACGAAGTGGCCACGTATCCCAAATATGATACTCTGGGGCAATTTCTTCAAGGTCTTCTGTGTTAATTTCTGGAGCCGTATTATCTTTATTTTGAACAATCTTAGCTGCATCTTCTCTTGTCCAGTTCGACGTTTCACTCTCTGCTGCAAAACTTGCCGGAGCAAAACTTGAAAACAGGGTAGCGAATCCGAGCACGGAAGTCGCTACTGTTTTTGAAAACTTATTCATGTGTGTAAGTCTCCTTTAGTCTGGTTTCCCAGTTTTAGTGTGAAGGCATGATTTGACCAGGCTTAAGTGCGCCAGTTACTTTTGTTTCATCACCATGAATGGAAAGCTTAAGGGTCGGAGCAAATGTACCGCCATGTTGAAGCTCGCCATTCTCATCACGATACTCGTTCACAAAGCTGATTACTGTTCCATTCGGCATAACAGCGTGAGAGTATGTCATAAATGGATCATCCTCAGGGTTTGCTACAACAAGACCGTTGCCGTTAAGTGGCTCGTAATCTCCGCGAAGAGAATCATTCGTAAAGCCATAAAGACCATCAGGACCCGTTAATCCAGGAGCAAACGTAAATTTATGTGTGATTGTAAAGAGGTAATAGTCTCCACCCTTCACAAGAATGTGAGGACGTTCAAGCTGCTGATTTACACCATTTGCTTCAAGTAGTGGTGGAAGCAATTCGAAGTCTGTTAGGTCTTCATTCTGTGCTTCAGCAATCCCAACGTTACCGTTGTAATTTTCAGCTCCATCTGGAACATCGTGAGTCTCACGGAAATCAGCATCACCAATGTTTTCTGGGTCTAGTGACTTCTCGTCTCCTGCTGTATTCCCTTCAAAGATTAAGTATTCTTTTCCTGTCTTAGGGTCCTGGAAGAACCATGGATCACGGAATGAATAAATGATGTCGCCTGTTTTCTGTTCTTGTGTTTCATAATACTCACCATCAGCTTCAGCAAGGATCTGGTGGTCGCCAAAGTTGCTTAGCTCTACAGATTTTGATTTCTTATCTGCTTCAATATCGAATGTAGTTTTGGCTAGGCGTTGTTCAAATGTCGTTTCTTCTTCGCCCTTACGTCCTGATGCCGTATAGAAAAGATTAACCTTTCCATCGTCATCCAACATAGCCGATCCTGCCCACTGGCGAGAACCAAGTGCTTCATCCTGGTCATACGCAAGACCGCCCATCTTCCAGTCTTTTCCGTTCTTCGAATAGAAATAGCGAATAGCAGCATGGTCGTGTCGACCGCTCCATGTATAGTCTTTAGATGCTGTAAGTGCAAATACTACCTGATAGCCATTTACTTGTGCGATTGAACCATCGCGATTACGTAGAGGCCATGTATCCCATACCCAATAGTCTGGAGCAACTTCATCAACGTCATCGATGTTAGGTGCAGTGTTATTTTTTGAGAGGTCATAATTCTGTGCATCCTGGCGAGACCATACAGAAGTTTCGGATTCGTTAGCAGCTGCATTAGTTGATACTGGCATCCCCGCAAAGCCACCTACAAGCATAATTGTCGATAGTGCAATCCCCTTAAAAACAGAAGACTTTTTCACGTTCCCCATTTGTCACACTCCTTAAAATTTAGTTGAATGTTTCGTTCGCCATAACTGTATGGAAAATATGTGAACCCGTCAATCTGCTCGAAAAAGCACATTTATGGAGGGTCTTTTGTAATACAAATCCTATCAATTCAAATAAGAAAGCGATTTTCAATTGTTCTATGTAAAGGTTTTCAAAGCGAAAATAATTAGTTCATTAGAATCAGGAATCGATTCCACATAAAGGCTTTTAGACCTAGTTTATATGACGGCGTCTTAACTTAAATGTCATGAATTTAATATAAAATTTACCTTCCTGTTATGAATTTTCCTTTTAATGTGTACCAAGTATTTGCCTTATGATGGGCAAACCTAACTGTCTCGATTATAATAAGGACAACATCGCCCAAGGAGGTCTAATTAATGAAAAACACCATCGAACTACATAAAGATTCGTATCTTAAAGAGCTTCAAGAATTCTTGAAAATCCAAAGCATATCAGCCGTCCCCGCCCATAAATCAGACGTTCAAAAAGGCGCTGAGTGGGTGGCCAGCTCTCTAGAAAATGCCGGCATGGAGCACATTGAAATCATCGAAACAGACGGCCATCCGATTGTTTACGCTGATTGGTTGCATGCGGAAAACAAACCTACAATCCTAATCTATGGACATTATGACGTTCAACCTGCTGACCCACTCGACCTTTGGGAAACCCCACCATTTGAACCGGTCATTCGAGATAACAAGATTTATGCTCGAGGAGCAACAGATGACAAAGGGCAGCTTTTTATTCACATCAAAGCGATTGAACTCTTGATGAATGAAGATGGTAAGCTTCCCGTTAACGTAAAGTTCTGTATTGAAGGTGAAGAAGAAATCGCAAGTCCGAATCTCGGGCCATTTATTGAAGAAAACACAGAGAAACTCGCTGCTAACGCTGTTGTTATTTCTGATACATCGTTTATTAAAGAAGGTTTGCCTGCGATTTGTACGTCGTTACGAGGCGCTCTTGCGATGGAGGTGAAGGTGAAGACAGCTAATACCGATCTCCATTCTGGCGTATATGGTGGTGGTGTTCCAAACGCTGTTCATTCACTTGTTCGTCTTCTCGATAGTCTTCACAACGAAGAAGGATCAATTGCTGTGGATGGATTTTACGAAGGTGTCCCTGAGTTGACCAACGAATTAAAGGAAGAGATCGCTCGTATTCCTTCCGATGAGGAAGCGATGAAGGAAGAGCTAGGGTTAACCTCTTTATATGGTGAGAAGGGCTTCACCTTCAAGGAGCAAACTGGAATACGTCCTACCCTCGAAATTAATGGGATTTCAGGTGGTTATCAAGGTGACGGGATTAAGACGATTATCCCTTCAGAGGCAAGTGGCAAGATCAGCTGTCGTCTCGTTGGTGATCAGGACCCCCAGCGCATCTATGAGCGAATTGAAAACCATCTCCTTGAGCATCAACCAGCAGGTACAACGATAGCGGTGAATCAATATATTCAGGCAAGACCTGTCTCTCTTGATTCACAGGACCCGATGATTCAAACAGCGGCCGATGCTTATGAAAAAGTATACGGCGTGCGTGCTCTATTTCCTAAAGAAGGTGGATCGATTCCAATTGTAGAAGTATTCGCTCGCGTTCTTGAAGCACCCGTCGTCCTAATGGGCTTTGGCTTACCATCAGAAAACTTGCATGCTCCAAATGAACATTTTCATATTGAAAATTTCACAAAGGGAATTGAAACGGTTTGTGCCTATTTCAAATCGCTTTAAGTTGCACCATATCAGCTAGAAAAGAGGAGGCTCCTTACGAGCCTCCTCTCTTCGTTTAGAAAGTAAGATATCCTTTTTTCACTCTTTTTCCATTGGAAGGCTGCTCCAACCATTTCAGATGGTGAAGCTTTTCTTCTAACTTTGCGGCAACCTTCCATTCAATCCGATGCATCGTTGTTCTCGCCTTATAAGGTGAGATGTCAAAATGATTCGCTGCTTCATGGTAAGGAGAATACTTTTTCAGAAGGTTAAGGTATTGATCTGGTGTAGCTGCCGAATCAATCAATCTTACTTCCAGTTCATCAATGAACTGATAGAGAGCTCTTTCCTTCTCAGGAAGCTGTGCTACGATATCACGAACGAGCATCTTCAACAAATGTTCATTGCACTCCATCCTTCTTCCCCTACCCTTTTACCAGCTTGACTTCTTCACTCCAGGGATCTGCCCCTTATGAGCATATTCACGAAAGGCAATTCTAGACATATGAAATTTCCTCAAGTAACCCTTCGGACGGCCAGTGACCTCACATCGATTGTTCAGACGCGTTGGTGATGAATCACGCGGCAACTTTCTCAATGCTTCGTAATCACCTTTCGCTTTCAAATCTTGACGTAGTTCAGCATACTTCATGACGAGCTCCTGACGTTTTTGTTCTTTTACTACTTTAGATTTCTTCGCCAAACTTATTCATCCCTTCATCTATCAACATTTATATTATTCGTTTTGCGATCGGAGCGAGAAACTTATCCACAGCTAATAGTGAGAGCTCATTCAGTAAATCGTAAACATTACGTTTTGAATTATATCCCTCGATTCGTTATAACGCAAGAAATAAAACTCTGGATTAAAAGGACTTCCGTAAATAAGTAAAAAAAGAGCTCAACCATTTCTCAAAGTTGAACTCATCAAGCGATTTACATGTTAATCTTGTTTCCTCGACCTACTTCTTCCCATATGTAAAGCAAGCTTGTTTATAAATCCAAGTATAAGGCCAACTCCTGTGAATAAATAAATAATTGTAAAAATCTTACCGAAATCGGTGTGAGGACTAAAATCCCCATACCCAACTGTCGTTAGTGTAACGACACTAAAATAGAGCGAATCCAACACGGACCAGCTCTCTACTGTGTGATAGAAAATTGTTCCTGAGACGAGCGTAATTGTCGTTAAAAAGAAAAGCACTTGAAATTCTTTATCTTTTATCGCTTTCAATAACGCTGACAACATCCTTTTTAAAGTAAGTAGAAATGAAATCATATATACCTCCATCTAACCAAATAGTCTATTCGAGTTTAAGTGCACGATAATAGATTATTTTAGCATAACAACAAAAAAACCTGACGAATCGCCAGGCTCTCACCTCGATTATTCCCTGTCACTTCATGCTTTTGAATTCAACGTTTCTATGACAGTACTCGTTCTCATAGGATGTAAAGACAGCTACCGTACATTCGCCATACGTAAAAGTTCTGCCTCTTTTTCTCGTGTAAGACCGGCATTTAATTTTACATTTTTCTTTAATGGAAGCCATTTTACTATATCGCGAATCGTTTCTTCAAGAGGTCGAAGGATGAGTCCTTCACGAAGGGCACGATCAATATTCGTCTCAGCAGCATTCATTGATTCAGGAAGCCATAGCGGTAAATCAGTCCATGGAGCGATCTCGTTATCAAGAAGAAATTCCTCGTTAACCCAATGGAAGACAGTTTTGCTTCCGCAAACCTTCTTACATGAAGCAAGAACTTCACCCATCGTGCTCATTCTCTCCTTACCTGTCACATTGAAAGCACCCGTAACACGTTGTTCCGTCATTTTTAAAACCCAATTAGCAAGATCTCGTACATCGATAAATTGCACCGGTCGCTCCGGGTTTCCTGGAGCCAAAACGTCACCCCCCTCTTGAATTCGTTTCACCCAGTAGGTAAAGCGATCTGAATAATCATGAGGGCCTACGACAAGTCCTGGGCGAATATGGAGAACCTGATTGTTCATATTCTTTTCTGCAACGTACTCACAACTCGCTTTTAATGCGCCATAGTGTTCATTGTATATCGGCCCAGACGTTCCTGCTGTGATTCGTTCCGCCTCCATTTCCGAGATTTGCTGGAGAGGCGAACTTTCTGAACAGGGCTTTTCTCCGAAGTCTCGATAAGCTGAAACACTCGATATGTATGTATAATGATCAACCATTCCTTTTAAGAGCTTCGTCGATTTATTTACCGTTCTCGGAATAAAGCCAGATGTATCAATAACGGCATCCCACTCTCTTCCCTTCAGAATGGATAAGTCTCCATCACGATCACCTACAATCGTTTCAACCTCTGGAAACGCCTGCCTGTTGTTACCTCTATTAAATAACGTCACGTGATGTCCTTTCTCTAACGCCTTCACTGTAACATAACGTCCAATAAAACGAGTTCCTCCAAGTATTAATAACTTCATCCTAACTACCTCCTTTTTTATACTTTATAGTATAGCGGTCTCCCTTCTATTCTCTTTAGTCGTTAAGAGAACAGTTCTTCTTTCTTTCTCAATTTCCTTTGTTGAAATTAGTTTCACATGAAAGGGAATGCTGAATCATATGTCTAATTACTAACTTATAGGAGTGTGGTGAAATGACAGAGAAAGATTGGTTAACACATGCGATTCAGCTAGCATCAAAAAGCGTTACAGACTATAACGGTGGTCCATTTGGGGCGATCGTTGTAAAAGATGGCGTTGTGATTGGGGAAGGATTTAATCAAGTCACAGGTGACCATGACCCAACTGCCCATGCAGAAGTTGTCGCCATTCGAAACGCCTGCCAAAAACTCGGGACGCATCAGCTTGACGGCTGTGTCATTTATGCAAGTTGCGAACCATGTCCAATGTGCCTCGGCGCCATCTACTGGTCGCGTCCTGATCGCGTTTACTTCGCAGCGTCACGGCATGAAGCTGCCGACGCCGGCTTCGATGACGCTGTCATCTATGAAGAAATTGAGAAAAAACCTGAAAAACGAACCATTCCTTTTCATCATATTGAGATGAAAGAAAAGAACGCCCCTTTTCAAAACTGGCAAAAGCATGGAGAACGAATGGAATACTAAAGAAGGATGTGCATTTTGCACATCCTTCTTTTCATGAGCTACTATCTAGAATCTTTCCATTTTCTTTTCGTTAACTTTATCGATTTTCAATTTCACTTCCATTGGGGTAATATCCAGTGAAACGTTAACTGCCGCATACGATTCTTGCCCATCAATTTTACCCCAATATCCTTTTGTTTGATCTGATTCTGAGAAAACGAGTTTAAAGCCTTCTCCTTTCTTCTCTCTAGTCAATTCATAAGCGAGTCCAACCGCTTCATTGGAATCACTATCAACGAGATCATACGTAAGAACTTGTTTTAGCGCATCCTCACCAAAAATCCCTGTATTCGTAGCGCTCTCTGGATAATAAGGTTGTTCAATAAGAGCTTTGTCTTCTGTGATCTGATACGTTTTTGTTTCCCAGAAATAACGATCTCCTTTTTCAATGTAGCTGATGCTCACATCTTTCATAGCAGTGGGAAAATCCTTTGTTTTCTTCGCTTCAGAAAGATCAACGATCACGAGCCCACTCTCTCCAATGACTTCAATCGACTTATCATCATTATGCACGACCATCGCGCTGTTCTCATCGATGCCATATCCCATCTCGTTACCAGCATCCCATGCTCCAACAATTAGCCTCCCAAAACGCCCACGCTTCACAAAGTGCTGATCGACCATGCCACCTTCAAAGAAGCCAAGACCTTGAGTCAGAAATACGCGATTGTCATCTGCATCACCATAGTTATCTTTATCTGTTACACCTTCATTCAGCGCACCGAGGCTTGTCCCTGCACCGATCATAGGGTCACTCATGATAGCCGCTCCAGCACTTGAACCACCTAAAACAGCGCCATCTTGATAGACGTTTCTAATCGACGTTAAAACAGGTGTGTCTTTCCCATCGACTAAAAGAGTATCTGTATAATCTAATTGGTTTCCACCTACAAACCAGATTGCGTCATACTTCATTACATCTTCGGCAAGCTTCTCATCATGAGCACCATCAACCCACTTCGATTCATCTTCATCTGTTGTAGGATCATCGCTGACAGCTATCGGAAGGATCTCAATGTTTTCCTCACTTGCACCATAGCGAATGAAGTCTTGTTTGTAAGATGACGCACTTTGAACTGGCTTTGCACTCGCGGTTGGCAGTATACCGATTTTCACTTCTCCTTTTGTTTTGTTTCTATAATCCATGGCCAACGAAAGAAAGGAGTCGTATACTTCTTCATTATCTGGACTTAAAGCCCCACCGACAATGACAAGTGAACCCTTCGTTTCGTTCGATGCGGTATCATTCGCTTCTGGTTCTATTCCCTGGACAAGTAGCACTGTACATAACGCTAACATAGCTGTAATAGCCAAAACATGTTTCCATTTCCCCATCTTCCACACTCCTCCTTTATTGTTGTCAAACTATTATGCAAGTTTCATTCCAATTTATAAACGCCGGCGTAGAAAGAATTTACCTTCATAGAGACATTAATTGGTTCCTTTTTCTACCCAATAACACCCCAAAAAAAGAGCAACGACTCTACCTAGTCGGTGCCCTTTGTTATACTCGATTAATGACAATCGAAAGCTTATAATTCACATGCACATTTAGTTGAACGAGAAACTCATCTAACTCTTCGTTAGAAGGAAATTGGCATTCAAGCAAATAACAACCATCTCCACTAATTTTATAATTATTAATCACTTGTTCCTCTTTCGTCTCAAGAAATGAAAGGTACGGTTGATGGTGGATATTTTGTGTATATATGTTAATAAAACAATGAACCGAATACCCGGTTTTTCGCTTATTCACTTTGATTGAATAGCCTTCAATGATTTCTTCTTCTTCCAATCTTAGAACACGAGAGGACGCCGCCTGACCTGTTAGATGAACTTTTTCACCAAGCTCTTTCATCGTCATCCGACCATTTTTCGTTAACTCCTGAATGATTCGTTGATCCGTTTGATCCAACATCATAGCAATTCCTTTCACAATTCAAGTATAATGCAATGAACTCTTGAATTTATCTATGTATTCTTTACTCCTATTTATTTTATCCTAATAATGAACCAGATCAAAGGGAGGAATATCGCATGAATATCCAATTGATTCGTAACGCAACGCTCGTCCTTCAATTCGCAGATAAGAAATTTCTAATCGATCCGTTTCTATCAGACAAAGGAGCGCTGCCACCTTTCCCAAACACAGCGAATCAGCACCTCTCAAACCCCACCGTCGATTTATCAACTTCCATTAACGAAATCATTAATGTTGACGCGGTCATTGTGACTCATCTACATCCCGATCACTTCGATGATAAAGCGAAAGAGGTTCTTCCGAAAGAGATCACGATCTTCGCACAGAACAAGGAAGATTTGGAAGTTATTAAAGAAGAAGGTTTTCAAAATGTCTTTACCCTTGAAGAGGAGTCCGCTTTTGGAGACGTCACCCTTTCGCGAACAGACGGCAAGCACGGTGCTGGAGAAATTCTAAAACAAACTGGACAAGTTTGTGGGATAGCCTTTACTCACCCAAATGAAAAAACACTCTATGTAGCAGGTGACACTCTTTTCAACGAGGATGTGCAAGAATCGATTCAGAAGCACGATCCAAAAGTCATTGTCGTGAACGCCGGCGCCGCTCAATTTCTTGAAGGTGGTCCAATTACAATGACAAAAGAAGATGTGGTACGAACCCATAACAAGGCACCCGATGCGACTATCGTTGCCGTTCATATGGAATCACTCAATCACTGTCTGTTAACGCGAGATGAATTGAAACAGCTTATAGAAGAAAAGAGCCTCTCCAATCAAGTCCTCATTCCTGATGACGGCCAAAGCCTTTCATTTTAAAACACCAACCCGCAGTCTCCTGCGGGTTCATTTATGTTTGCCATTCTTATTTAGACTCCACTCATATCCCAAAAATCCAAATTCATAATCTCAATAACCTCCTCATAAGCATAGAGATGTATCAAATTCGCGAAGGAGGGGATTGTGATGTCTGAAAAAAATTCGACGGAAGAAGAAAACATTGTGAAGAAGACATCTAAAACCGCAAGTGATCTTGTGAATAAATCCGCTGACACAGCGAACGATATTGTAAAGTCAGTGAGCGGTGAAGGAGGTCTGGTTGGTAAAGCTTCCGATGCTTCAACAGACTTCGTAAAAAGCGTGAGTAAAACCGGCAATAAAGTAGTGGGTAAATCTGTCGATACAGCATCGAATGTTTTTAAAAGTGCATCGAAAAAGGTTTTTGGTAAGAAGAAAGATAAAGAATAAGAAGGCAAGTCAAAAGGGGCTCCGAAATTCGGAGCCCCTTTTTGATTTCCCATAAAAAAACCTTACAATCTTATAAAGTTCTTATCAGGTTTTAAATAACTTCAATTAACTTAGCTTCTTTACGACTTCCTTCGCAACGCTAGTCGTTGATTGCGGATTTTGCCCAGTGATCAAATTCCCATCAACTTCAAGGTGATCGGACCAGTTTGCTTTTGTAACGAATTCTGCACCCAGTTCACGTAGACGTGATTCGAGTAAGAAAGGCATAAATTGATCAAGCGTTGTCTCTCTTTCTTCTTCATCTGTAAACGCCGTAATCGTTTTACCCGAAACAAGTGGCGTTCCATCTGAAAGCGTTACGCCAACTAAACCAGCGGGACCATGGCACACAGACGCTACAATTTTGTTTGATTCATAGAACTCACGAATCAAGTGCTGAAGCTTATCGTTTTCTGGAAGGTCGAACATTGTTCCGTGCCCACCAGGCATAAAGATCGCATCAAACGTAGTGGCACCAACAACTTCTTCTAGCTTTACTGTATCTTCAAGGTACTTTGCAGTATCCAGAATTTCTTGAGGTGTTTCGCCACCTTCTAGACTACGGTCATCGACAGGTGCTTTTCCACCTAGAGGACTAGCAACTGTGATTTGATAGCCAAGCTTTTCAAATTCAATATACGCTTCCCCAAACTCTGATAACCAGAGACCTGTTTTATGTCCTTCGTTCATTGTATCTGCGGTTGTGACAACCATTAGAATCCGTTTGCTCATAACTGTTCCTCCTACTGTAATTTATATATTTACAGTTATGATCATATGCTGTTCTAAAAAGGAAATCAAATAAAACGACTTCAGTGACCGAACAACACATTAGTATGAATTCAATACTTTAGAGAAACCTAAAGCAGAGACTTTAACAGCCGAAATTCATGAAAGGATGTATGATTAAAGTGAAAAAGCTTGCGATTTTTGCGCTCATCAGTTTCTTCGTTTTCACCTTCAGTCATCTCGAAGTAAAAGCAGAAGCACCTCCAGAGGACTTTGGAGCAAAGGGGGCACTACAGGATTCCTCCATTACATTAAAAGAAGCGTTAACTTACGCCATCCAGGATGAGTATCTCGCTCAATCCAGGTATGATGCAATCATTAAAGAATTCGGCGAAATAAGGCCATTTACTCAAATTAAGATGGCTGAACAAAGACACATCACAGCGCTTCTTCCCTTATTTACAAGGTACAATATTACCGTCCCAGAAAATAATGCAAATCAGTATACAACCACACCCAAAACGCTAAAAGAGGCATTTGAAGCTGGGGTTCAAGGGGAAATTGATAACATTGCGATGTACGAGAAATTAGCAGCGCTTTCTGACCTCCCTCAGGATGTTCGAACCGTTATGACGAAGGTTGGAGATGCTTCCAAAAATCATTTGGCCGCTTTTAAAAATGGGTTAAGTCAGTATCAGTGAAAACAAATAAGATCCCTTTACACTTCCGAGTGATAGGGATCTTTTTGTTTCTATTCTATTCAAACGTTCCTTTTACAAGACACTCTTTCGCAGCAACCATCTTCTTTCCTCTTGCAAATACGGTATCGATTTGATAATCCTGATCAACAATCACGAGATCAGCATCTTTATTGACCGCAACCTCCCCTTTTTGACTCAACCTCAGTAAAGACGCAGGGTTTTTCGTAATCACTTTAATCGCATCAGCGATATCAACATCACCTTCCATGATCGCATCACGTACTTCCTTATATAAGGAAGCAACCGAACCAATCTGTAGCCCTTCAAATTCGCCTGAAGCATTAAAGGCGGGTAAGCTTGCCTGGCCGTCTGAAGTAAAGGTAATTCGTTCCACAGGCACTCCTGCTTCTAGTGCTCGTTTTAAACCGGTACTACACTTCACTTCTCCTTCGTCAAGAAACTGAGGGATCGTACTTGTTGTAAAATCAATGTTCCCTCCTTTTTTCGCATACTCAAGTCCGGCTGCAAACAGCTCTTCCGTCCTATTCATATGCGTGGGATGGAACGTTTTAATTGGTATGTCAGTCGTTTCAACTACTTGCTCGAGCAGCGAAAGCTTGGACTCGCTGTCTCCAAGGTGGATATTCACAATTCCCGCTTTTCCCGACAGCATTCCACCGATTCTGGCCGCGGAAGCAATCTTAGCCATTTCTTCTACTGTTGGTTGGGAAGAACGATGATCACTTATCGCGATTTCTCCCGCGCCAATCACTCGGTCAATTAGAATAATGTCATCTTCAATTTTGCCTGTTAACGTTTTAACTGGAACCTGATAGCTCCCTGTATGAACGTAACAAGTAATCCCTTCTTCTTCTAACCCTCTTGCCTTTGCAATCAAATCAGGCATCGTTCGGGTTGTTCCATCCGTTCCGATGACTCCTACGATCGTTGTAACGCCAGCCATCGTCGCTTTTGATAACGTTAATTCAGGCGTTCTCGTCCTATAGCTCCCTTCACCGCCCCCACCAGTGATATGAACGTGGGAATCGATGAATCCAGGAAAAATGCACTTTCCTTCCGCCTCGATCACGTCATGTGGAAGAGATTCAGTTAGCTCGATCGACTCTTCAATCATCGCGATTTTATCAAACGCGATTAAAATATCTTTCTTCCCCATATATTCTGGACTATAGACCTGTGCATTTCTTATGACTGTAAACATTGTCCTTCCTCCAAACCATTTTTACTGAAAGTTCATGAGCGATGCTGCGATAACAAAAACAGATGCTAGAACAAACAGCAAAATTTGAAACTTGATGATAAATTTAAACCAATGACCCCAATCCATTCGAGCTGCTCCAAGCGTACCCATTAAGGCAGCTGAAGTTGGAACAATAATATTCGTCAATCCGTCACCGAGTTGAAAAGCAAGAACGGCTACCTGACGGGACACACCTGCAATATCAGAAAGTGGTGCCATGAGCGGCATCGTAAGCGCAGCTTGCCCTGAGCCGGAGACAACAAAGAAGTTGAAAACAGACTGGAAAACGAACATAAACCAAGCTGACATCGCAGCAGGAAAATTATCCACTAAGTTGCCTGCACTATATAACATCGTATTCAATACGGAAGGTTCACCAGCTGCATCGCCTCCAAGAATAATGACGATTCCTTTTGCCATACCGACGATTAACGCGGCAGGTAGCAAGTCCTTCGCTCCATCTGTAAATCCTTCTGCAATATCATTCAGCTTCATGCTGTTCAATTTAAAGATCACTGCAATCACACCTGCAACAAGTCCAATCGTGAAAAACTGAGTAGCAATCTCCGGGATATAGTAAGCATGCTCAATGACTCCCCAGATAATCCAGCCGATTCCTGCTACAAGGGTCAGAACAACAAGACCATGTCCAACGGTGAATTTGCTCGTAAGATCCTGATTTTGATTGTACTCTTTAAAGTAGCGATTCGCATCTGTACTGAGCGACTTCCTCGGATCCTTCCGAACACCATTCGCATACCACATCGTATACACAATTCCGATGATGGTAAAGACAACCCACATTACCATTCGAAATGGCGTTCCTGATAAAACAGGTATGCCAGATACTCCTTGAGCAATCGCGACGCTAAATGGGTTCATCCATGACGTCGCAAATCCAATTTGTGTTGCGACGTAAGTAATCATGACACCCGTAATGGCATCATATCCTAGTGCAACAACGAGCGGTATGAGAATCATCGCAAAGGCAATGGCTTCTTCCCCCATCCCAAAAACGGCCCCGCCAAGGGAAAATAAGAAAAACATGATTGGAATAATAAGAACTTCTCGGCCCTTTGTCTTGTCTATGATCGAGAGAATCCCCTGGTCGATTGCCTTTGTTCGCATAATGATGCCGAAAGCACCGCCAATGATCAAGATAAAGGCGACTACTCCTACAGCTGATCCCCATTTATCTCCTGAAACAAGCCCTTCGAAAACGTAATTTAGAAAACCAGTTCCACCATATGGTTCAAATAGCGAAACTCCTTCTCGAACTGCATCCCCACCATCATCCGTTACATACTTGAAGCTGTCCGGGATAAGAACGGTTTTCGTTTGTTCCTCTCCTTGCTGAATATACGTCACATCTTCTGTTTCGAACGTCCCTTTTGGAATGAAATACGTCAATGCAGCAGCAGCCAACACAACGAAAAACACAATCACAAACGTGTGAGGCATCTTCATTTCTTTTTTTCTCTTTTCTTGTTCCATTTTTCCCCTTCCTTCCGCCTAAATGATTAATAGCCTTACCCTTAGTTACGCAAGATTTATGCCAACTTCACCGCCAGTACAATTGTCCGAAAAATCATATTATAATAACAATAATTGGGTTAATTTGTTTCTTATTGGTGGTACAATAGAACCAATATAATAAAAAGGAGTAATGATATTGGAGCGACCTACCTTAACCTTGATTGCAGGTAGCACTCAAACAAAAGAAGTTCTGTACGATCAGTTATACCAGTTAATCGGTGATTACCTTACTGTAAGGGCATTTGCTATTGACGAAGCTCTTCCACTCCACCTTAAGGACCATATTATACTTTACTCTTCTGAAGCTACGAAGACGGAGGCAAACGCTATTTCAACGATTCGGGGTAGTGAATCAATCGTCGGAAAGCGCACCATTCGTCATGAGTATATCGAAAAGCTACTAACGATCGCCAAGGACGAAACGGTTCTAATGGTGAACGATGATGATGCGACAACCATCGATGTGATTGAATCCCTTTACCAACTTGGAATGAATCACATAAAATTCATCCCTTATAAACGCGGCCAGATGTTCTACGATAATATCCAGATTGCGGTTTCTCCCGGTGAAACTCACCTTTGCCCCACATACATCCCAGAAATTATTGATATCGGGGTTAGACCATTCGATATGCCAACGATCATTAAAGTCATTGATCATTTTAAATTAGATGAATCGGTTTCTTCTAAAATATCGGAACGCTATATTCGAAGTATGATTGCTCTTCATCGTAAGATCTTTGTTGCTGAACAGGAAGCAGTTAAAACGACGGAACACTACCAGAACGTTGTGGATACTGTTGATGATGGCATTCTTGCTATCAATGAAGAAAAGCGTATTACGTTATTTAACCATCGGCTTGAAGCCTTATTTCAATGCTCAGCTAAAGAAGTGATCGGCCTTCCGCTTAAAAATGTGGTCAATAATGACTTAAAAAACTTTATCTTGGATGGAATAGACGAGAATAAATTTTTCTCGATGAACGGTGTAGATGTTGTTGCTTTTCGCCAGTTTATTCATGAGGAAAACACCATCGTAGTCACATTTAAAAGCGTGAATCAGGCATTTGAAATCGAAAAAACGGCACAGCGTGAGCAGCATAAGAAGGGTTTTTTTGCGAAATATGAGTTCGAAGATATTCTTGGTAAGCATCCTATTCTGCTTGAACGAGTTCGGATCGCCAAAAAACTCGCCATCGCTGAGCACCCTGTACTAATTAACGGTGAAACCGGTGTTGGCAAGGAGCTCTTCGCACATGCGATCCACCGCACGTCTCTCCGTAAGAATGGTCCCTTTATTGCGATCAATTGCAGCGCTTTAACAGAAAGCCTTCTAGAAAGTGAACTGTTTGGTTATGAAGAGGGCACTTTTACCGGCGCTCAGCGAGGCGGTAAAAAAGGATTATTTGAGTTAGCGGATAACGGCACCATTTTCCTTGATGAAATCGGTGATATTAGCTCAACTGTTCAATCCCACTTACTTCGAGTCCTTCAGGAGAAAGAGATTAGAAGAATCGGAGGGAGAAAAATCACCCCCGTTAATGTAAGGGTGATTGCAGCAACAAACAAAAATCTTGAACAAAAAATTGCAGAGGGGACGTTTCGCTCTGATTTATTTTACCGGTTAAACGTGCTTCATCTTTCGATCCCTCCGCTCAGAGATCGTCTAAGCGATATTCAATTACTGACCAATTATTTTGTCACAAAAAGTGGGAACTGGATGAAGGTTGAGCAGCAGGTGATCGAAGCGTTTATGGAGCATCATTGGCCCGGTAACATTCGTGAGCTTAAAAGCATGATTGACTATGCTCTCGTCGTATCAAGTGGTTCTTCGATCACACTAGATGATTTGCCACGTGACCGTCTCCAACAAACGCCAGAGAATTATCGTGTGACTCTTCCTTCAAGCAGCATAGACGCCAAGGAACATCATATGATTCTGCAAATGATGAAACTACGTAATGACGGTGGCAAACCAGCGAGTCGAGACTATTTATCCAAAGAGAGTGCCACGACCCCCTATCCTCTCACTCCCCAGCAAATTCGTCTTCGCTTAAATGACCTTGAAGAGAGCGGTTATGTTCTAAAAGGACGAGGACGAGCCGGTACTCATATCACCCTGAAAGGTGAACATTATTTAACCGAGCTTAATAGACAAATGAAAGGCCGCTAAGGAATCCCCCTAACGGCCTTTTTTCCCTTCGTATAATGTAAGCAATAGGAACAGCTGTTTCTGATTTGCGCGGGTTCCGCCCATCTGAAAAGTACGCACTTTGCTGTAATATAAATAGGTACCTACAAGTGCCTAATGGGTCTCAACAGGAGCTGTACACAAAAAAACCTTCCGCTAAATTTAGCGGAAGGTTTAAACATCACTTCAATTTTTCTTTTGGCTATATTAATGAACAGTGTTGATTTTTGACTCATTTACGCCCTGTGATGACCATTCGTCTGAGCAAATGGTCATCACAGGGCGACCTTTCAGCAGAGCTGAAAGGCGAGTGAAACTAAGGTTTCACTCGAATGAGCCAAAAATCGAGAAATCAACAATATAAGCTAACATAGCTTATCTTTTAAATATAGTGCTTCAACATGTTCACTCGGAACCCCAGCTTCAATATAACTTCTTACAAGCTTCCAATTCCCTTGTACCCCTTTTCGAAAGGTATTAAAAAAGACATTCCCTGTTTCACTTTGTTTCCCATCTACCTCAATAGAAGCAAAAATAATCGCAAGCATTTCGTTTCTTCGAAGTGGTGTGACAGCGAGCTTCTTTAGAACCCACTTCGTTCCATCTTTTTGAAAAGCCGTAAACGCCTGGTCCCAGCCTTGAACCGATTCCTCATAACCAAAATCGTATGCTTCAGATTGACTTGAGATCTCTCTCGCCTGATAGCTTTCACTTATTTTGTACTTTATTTCATCTAATGAAGAGTTTTGCCAGCTCGTTAGAAAATCATCTAAAAATTCTTGAAATCCACTCATATTACTCGTTCTCCTTTCTCTATTAATTTCGTTGTATTTTCATCGGATCCTTTCTCACTATTTCCGTACCCTTCACGCAATAGGAACAACCGTAAGAATATGTTATATTACATAAGAAGTGATATTGAAAGGACTAAATAACATAATGAGCAACCATAAAGAATTACAAGAAGAAATAAAGAAGAGACGGACCTTTGCGATCATCTCTCACCCCGATGCCGGTAAAACAACGTTAACTGAGAAACTCTTGTTCCTTGGAGGACAGATCCGATCAACAGGGACTGTTAAATCAAGAAAATCTTCCAAGTATGCAACATCTGACTGGATGGAAATCGAGAAGCAGCGTGGAATCTCTGTTACGTCTAGTGTGATGAACTTTAATTACAAAGGACATACGATCAATATTCTTGATACGCCTGGACACGAAGATTTCAGTGAAGATACGTATCGTACCCTCCTTGCCGTTGACAGCGTTGTGATGATCATCGATGCTGCTAAAGGGGTCGAATCTCAAACGAAAAAGCTTTTTAAAGTTGTTAGTGAACACGGGATTCCGATTTTCACTTTTATTAACAAGATGGATCGCCAGGGCCGCGAGCCGCTTGAGCTTCTTGAAGAAATTGAAGATGTTCTTGGCATTGAGTCCTACCCAATGAACTGGCCAATCGGTATCGGTCAATCGTTCCAGGGCGTTTATGATCGTCATCAAAAAGCAGTCGAATTCTATGATACAGAAGGCGACAATAAACAAGCGATGCAAATCTCCGATTTGGATGATCCTGTTCTAAAAGAAAAAGCCGGCGAAGAACTGGTCAATCAACTTCAAGAAGACGTAATGCTTCTAGACGAAGCAGGAGCGACTTATAGTGAAGAAGATTTGCAATCTGGTAAGCAAACACCTGTCTTCTTCGGAAGTGCGATTTCAAGCTTCGGTGTCCCGACATTCTTAAACCACTTTCTTGATCTAGCTCCTTCCCCAGCACCTCGTCAGAGCTCTGAAGGGGAAGTAAAGCCAGATGAAGAAACGTTCTCAGGCTTCATCTTTAAAATCCAGGCAAACATGAATCCCGCGCATCGTGACCGCGTCGCCTTTTTGCGAATCGTATCAGGTACATTTGAAAAAGGAATGGAAGCATGGCTCGAGCGAACAGGCAAAAGCTTGAAATTATCTCAAGGTCAGCTTTTCTTCGCCTCTTCACGTGGAAATGTGGATAAAGCCTACCCTGGTGATATCGTTGGGTTATATGATTCTGGAACCTATCAAATCGGGGACACGCTCGTTGGTTCGAAGAATGTTTATTCCTTCGGAGCCTTACCGACTTTTCCACCTGAGCATTTTGCCAAGGTTCGTGCCCAAAAAGCGATGAAGCAAAAGCACTTCTACAAAGGTGTGCAGCAGCTTTCTGAAGAAGGCGCCATTCAGGTATACCGTACCGCCCACTGGGATGAAATTGTGATTGGTGTCGTCGGACGTCTTCAGTTCGAGATCTTTGAATATCGCATGAAGGGCGAATATAACGTTGATATTCAATTCGATACAATGCCTCACCAGCACGCACGTTGGATCGAGACGGATAATCCTGAAGAGAAAGTCGATAGCGTTCGTAATATGCTTGTTTACGATCAATTAAAGCGCCCTGTTCTTCTCTTCCAGAACGACTTTGCTCTTCGTTGGTTCCAGGATAAAAACCCAGATATTCCATTGAGAGAGTCAAGATAATTCGATAAATACAAAAAGGAACGTGCTAGTTGCACGTTCCTTTTAATTTGCGACCGTTTCTTCTGATCGAGAACGGTGACGTTTACCCCATTTTTCCATTTCATGAAGCAATGGAGCAAGCTCATATCCATAAGCCGATAAAGAATACTCAACCTTGGGCGGGACATCTCCTGATTCTTTTCGATTCACCAAGCCATCTTGTTCAAGCTCTTTCAAATGCTTAATCAACGTTTGATGAGGAATGCGCGGAATCACTTTTTTAATCTCGCTAAAACGAAGCGGTCTCTCCACCAATTCAAGCAATAAAACAGCTTTCCACTTTCCACAGACAACATCGAGTGTTGTCTTCATATCCTCTACAGACCTGTTCAAATTATCCCTGCACCTCCAGGTATATAGTAATATACTTCTTCACAAAACCGCTCATTGTAGTAAGATAAGCATATATTATAAACCTATTTTATCATAAGTAGTCCGTAAAGCTAGAAGGGAGTTTCCATGACCGAACATTTTTCTCACTCTGTCCACCGACTAGGGCAATCTATTATACAAAACCAGGATCACATTACAGCGAACGCCCGCTTTTCAATTGAAAGCACATGTAACGAACAGAATCTACCAGATGTTGTTCCAAATGCCTTTTATGAACATCTGATCTCTTCACTTGGAGAAACCATCGAAACGGGTGAGGTGACTTTCATCAGTGACGACCTCCCCTCCTTTGATGAGACCAAAAGAATAGACGGTCTTCTCGAATCTGTTCTGATGAGCATCTCTTGCATCAAACAAGCCTTACTTGATTATATCGATGAACATAATAAAGAGGTGGAATTAACGGTATCAGATGTGATTAGGGTTTCTAAATTAATTGATCCGATCATCAATGAATACCTTCATCACTATACTGAAAATCATTTGCATCAAGCAACACACAGTTTGCAACAAGAATATTACCAATCAGATGAATTATCAGTGCCTATTATTAAAATCTCTAACCGTGTTGCTATTTGTCCCTTAATTGGGGATATTGATCAGTATCGAGCGAATCTTATTCTAGAGCGTACACTCATGGAGTCAAGCTCAAAAAAAATTCGTACACTTATCCTCGACTTATCTGGCATTGGTACGCTTGATACGATGATGACCCAGCATCTCTTCAAAATTGTCGATTCTCTTGAAATGATGGGTGTCGATGTTATTGTGACCGGCGTTAGCTCAGAAGTAGCGATTGGTGTTGTTTCGCTAGGAATCGATTTAAACGCCTTAACGATTAAACAGAACCTTGCTGGTGCACTGAAAGACCTAGGGATGATCGAATCCTAACGAAGAACATGGTTAAAAGTATGTTACCAATCACTTTATGAGAAGGGCCGATTTCGGTCCTTTTTGTTTGGTATTGATCATGAAAGTGTTGAATAACGGCTCATTTAAGTTAAAGGCTATGTTAGCTTATATTGTTGATTTCTCGATTTTTGGCTCATTCGAGTGAAACCTTCGTTTCACTCGAATGAGCCAAATCAACACTGTTCATTAACATAGCAAGATAGCCAATTTAAAAAAGCTGTGCACCCTCAAGGATACACAGCCCTTATTTCTAACTACATAGCCTTTTTTTGTTTTAATTCTCGCTTTCCTTTAGATAAAACTTCCTTACTCGCAGCTCGATAAAACGAATATCCCATCAAGAGAACTACAAAAGAAAATGGAAATGCTGCGATAATCAGCATGTTTTGAAGCCCCTGTGTACCGCCAAAATAAACGATAATCGCCGCCATTGCCGATAAGGCTAATCCCCAAACGATCTTAATCATAGCGGATGGATTCAGAGATCCCGTTGTACTAAGCATCCCTAATACGAATGTCGCTGAATCTGCTGAAGTGATGAAGAAAATTGCGATAACCACAATTGTAATAAACGACATCAATGTCCCTAGCGGATATTCTTGTAGTACAGCAAACGTCGCTGTTTCAATCGAATAATCCGAAATCGTAGCGATTCCACTTTGTTGAAGATCAAGTGCTGAAACGCCAAAAACAGCAAAGAAGATGAAACAGACGATAGCTGGCACAAAAAGAACTCCAAGCATAAATTCCTTAATCGTACGTCCTCTCGAGATCCTCGCGATGAAAATACCAACGAATGGTGACCAGGAGATCCACCATGCCCAATAGAAAATGGTCCAGTTATTTATCCAGGTACGATTATCGTCTTTTATTGGTTCAATATGAAAACTCATATCAAAGAAATTTGCAATATATCCACCTAACGTGCCCGTGAACATGTTCATAATATAAAGAGTTGGCCCAACGATTAAAAGCAGGATCATTAAGGCAAAGCCGAGTATCATATTTATATTACTTAAATATTTAATTCCCTTATTTAACCCTGACCATGCCGATACAATGAATAAAACAGTAGAAATAGCAAGGATCAACAGCTGCGATGAGAAGGTTGTTGGTGCATTAAACAAGAAGGATAAGCCTTCATTAATTTGTGCTGATCCAAATCCAAGCGTTGCTGCAACACCTACAACAGTCGCCACAACCGCAAGCGTATCAATCATGTGACCGAACGTCCCCTGCATGCGCTTTTCACCAAATAGAGGCGTGAGCGTTGCGCTAATCAATCCCGGATAACCTTTATGGAACTTGAAATAAGCAAGCACTAAAGCGACTAAAGCATACACAGCCCAGGCGTGAATTCCCCAGTGAAAGAAGGAGTATTGAAGTGATTCTTCAATTGCCTTTGGCGTTCCCAATTCTCCACTCGGACTGCTTTTAAATGCGTGCGAGATTGGTTCTGCTGTCGTCCAAAACACCATCCCCATCCCCATGCCCGCGCTAAACAACATGGCAAACCATGTAGAAAGACTAAATTCTGGTTTATCCTCCTTTTGACCGAGCTTTATATCTTTAAATCTTGAAAAAATCAAATAAATGCAAAAAGTTAGAATAACCATAACGATCAACAAATAATACCATCCAAAATGACTCGAAATAAAAGTGGTTACAGTAGCCGTAACCGTCTGTAAATTTCCTGGAGCAATCGCTCCCCATAAAACAACGAGACTACATACGACAAGACTATACCAAAAAACCAGCGTTGCATTTTTCATTAACTCACCTCTGAAGTAATCGTTTCTAATAGGAACAGAACATGCTAGTAATGGAGAGTCATCCTCTTCGTTATGAACGATACGAATGACTTCTAAATCACCTTGCCATGTATGGTAATCAACAGTTCCAATTTCCCATTTCTACACTTACCCTTAAGAGAATCATCTTAGACATAATTAAAGAAAATGATATAAATTATTTTCAAATGATGGCAGATTTGACTGCATTTTAAAAGCTATTCAATCAAAAAGTGACTTCGATCAAATCGTTGTGAAGTCAAATTTAAAACAAGCATTGAAATTGATCGGATATCTGTTGATTAGAGAGTGAAAGAAGGACTGCCACCAGGCAGTCCTTCTTTCACGTTAATGCGCTTTCTTCTATTTCGAACCCGAGGTCCTCGATCATCTGGTGATCAGCTGTGGCTTCTGCCCCATCCGTGGTTAAGTAATCTCCAACAAAAATAGAGTTCGCCGCATATAGCCCCATCACTTGAAGTGATCGGAGGTTAACTTCACGCCCACCAGAAATACGGATTTCTTTCGTTGGGTTCATGAAACGGAATAGCGCGAGAACCTTCAAACAATAACGTGGATCAAGTTCATCCATATTCTCAAGCTTGGTTCCCGGAACGGAGTAGAGAAAATTAACGGGAATGGAGTCTGCATCAATGCGATGGAGCTCTTTCGCAATATCATAGACGTCTTCTTGTGATTCCCCCATGCCTACAATACACCCCGAGCATGGAGAAATCCCTGACTCCTTTACATTCTCCACAGTTTTTACGCGATTATCATATGTATGCGTTGACGTCACTTTTTCATGGTATCCTTTACTTGTATTTAAGTTATGATTGTACCGATCTACGCCCGCTTTTTTCAGACGATTTGTTTGATCCTCAGAAAGTATTCCGAGACAGGCACAAATTTTGATTGGCATTTCAGATTTTATTTCTTCTACAGCATCAACCACTTTATCTACCTCTCTGCTTGTCGCACCCCTCCCACTCATCACGATGCAATAAGTACCCGCTCTACGCTGCATGGCTTCTCTTGCACCTTCCACAAGTGTATCTTTATCGAGCAAAGGATACTTACTAACCTTCGTATCTGCAAATGCCGACTGTGCACAGTATCCGCAATCCTCCGGACAAAGACCACTCTTAGCATTAATGATCATATTTAATTTCACTTTCTTACCATAATAGTGTTTTCGTACTCTGAAAGCAGCGTGTAATAAAGATAAAAGTTCATCGTCAGGTGATGAAAGAATCGTGATTGCCTGCTCCTTTGATAGCTGCTTCCCTTCTAATGCAAGGTCTGCAAACATGTCCCAATCGTAATTAGTAGTCTCTTGAACCTTGTGCATCGTAAACCTCCCAAAATGTTAACCTATTAAAATTATTAGTTAACATAAAATTATCACTGCATTTACTCCATGTCAATAAGTTATGAGTGTATGAGGTAAGACTCCGTCAGTGACCTTGGACAATTATAGATCCTTCTTTCTATTCCTTTTAATTACGTATTCTAGCAATAATAAGAAAAAGCAGACTTAGAGCGTCTGCTTTTTACTATGCTGGTGATTGATTTATTTTTAAGTAAGATGCCTCTATCTGATCAGAAGTGACAGGTTTGCTGAAGAAATATCCTTGAATACTGTCGCATCCTTTTTCAGATAGAAATTGTGCCTGGTCGCTTGTTTCTACGCCTTCAGCTATCACTTGCAGCTTTAACTGCTTGCTCATAGCAATAATGGCACTCGTTATTTGATCAGATTTCACATTATGCGTCAGTTCGTCTATGAATGATTTATCGATTTTCACCTGATTAATCGAAAAGTCTTTCAAATAACTTAACGAGCTGTGGCCCGTTCCAAAATCATCGATCGATATGCTTACACCAAGATCTCGAAGTGAGGTAATCATCCATGAGGAACGGGTCGCATTTTCCATTGTCATACTTTCCGTTACTTCGAGTTCAATTAACGAAGGATCAAGCTCATATCGCTCGATTGTATCCCTAACTGTATCGATCAACTCTTCACTTTGAAATTGTTTTGCTGATAAATTCACAGATACTCGAATCGGATTTCCACTGTCGCTCCATTTCTTCGCCTGCTTGCACGCCATATCGAGTACCTGGCGACCGAGTTCAATAATGAGGCCGGTCTCCTCTGAAAGCGTAATAAAATCACCAGGATATCGCAGCTTTCCCTCAGGCGGCTGCCAGCGCACAAGCGCTTCCACGCCTGACAATGATCCATCCTCACATCGAACCTGAGGTTGATAGTGCAGAATAAATTCTTTCTCTACAAGTGCTGTCCTCAAAGCACTCTCTTCTATTAGTCTCAGCTTACTCTTCTTTCCTAGCGAAGTGGAATAGAATTGGTACTTTTTCCGATTTCGTCCTTTTGCGGAGTACATCGCAATGTCGGCATGTTTTAATAAAGATACCACATCCTCCCCATCATCAGGCGTGAGAGCAATTCCTATACTAACTGAAGTGGAAAGCTGGTGAGAGCCAACTTGAAACGGCTCATCGAAGGACGCGATGATTTGATCTGCTAATTCATCAGGATAAATCTCTCCAAACCCATTTAGAACTACCACAAATTCATCCCCACCAAGTCTTGAAAGAAAACCAAACGGCTCTATGCAGGATTGCAAACGTTTGGCCACTTCTATGAGAAACAGATCACCCGTGTTATGTCCGAGCGCATCATTAATCACCTTAAAGCGATCGAGATCAAGAAGCATAACAGCTAAATCACGCGGTTGCTCTTCCCCGTCTAGGACATCCTCAAGAAATTCACCAAACGATCGTCGGTTTGGTAAATGAGTCAGTGCATCATAGTAAGCCATTCGGTGTGTTTCTCGCTCGGCTTTACGTTGATTTGTAATGTCTTTTGTGATTGCGTAAATGCGATCCAAGCTGTCATTTAAATAGATTGGTACGAACGTCACATTCAGTTCACTTACCTCTTTTTGCAAATTAATGATGATTGTATTGAAACTAACCGCTTTCCTCGTTTGATGTACGTCCAAAAAGGAATCTCGTACTTTTTTAAATTCCTCTTGTTCAAAAAAATTCATCGGATTGATCGTATTTAATTCAGTTGTCTTAACACGAAATAGTTTCTCGCCTGCTGGATTTAGAGACTTCACTTTGCCATCTACTGATATTGTCATAATGGCATCGATACTGTAGGACAGAAGTGAACGCAGTCGATAGTCGTTTCCCATGATTTCAAGAGATTGTCTAATTAACCGACGCTCAGTTAGGATCCCAAAAATTAACACAGTTTGAATGCACAATGTACTAACAGCTAAGAGTATCGAGAAAGTTGATGAATCGAGTCCATTGATTGGCTCCCCCTTCATAGCTGATGGCATATAAAAAGTCGCCGCCTCTAGCCCGGTGTAATGCATTCCTGCGATCGCAAGCCCCATAACGATTGCACTTACTCCCTTTAATTGAAAAGTTCCTCTAGAATGGTCAGACTTTGAGAATGTAAAAGAGAGCTTTAGTGCAGCAAATGACGCCACCAATGCGATCAGAATAGATAGAAAAACTACCAGTGGATTATAATCGATCTCGACCGACTCCATTGCTTCCATACCGATATAGTGCATCGCCACAATCGCAATCGCCATAAAAATAGTACCGACCATCAACCTCACTGTTGTAAGCTGTTCCTTACCGATTACAAGAAGTGCGATCAATGAACCTACAAATGAAGCTACGATCGATAGCCCTACAATCCCTAAATCGTACGTCATAGGCATCGACATCTTATAAGCAAGCATGCCAATAAAATGCATCGACCAGATTCCAATTCCCATCGCACCCGATCCGCCAATCAACCAAACCCACTTTCTAAATCCTGTTGAATAAGCCACTCTTCCAGCAAGATCAAGTGAGCTATACGATGCCACTATCGCAATGACTAATGACATGAAAACAATCCAAAAATCATAGTGACCTGACATTTCTATCATTTATTTTTTCCTCCATTGTCTTCATAAGAACTGTTTACACCTTGTATATCGGTGAAAAACAACCTGTTCTTTAGAAGAATAGCACATTACAAGCGAATTCCGAGCTTTCTTTTGATATCTTGTAATAAAGGCTGTGCTTTTGCTCTTGCCTTTCTAGCACCTTCATCTAGAATTCGATCCAACTCACCTGTTTCAGCAAGATAATAATTGTATCTTTTCCTCGGTTCTTCAAGGAACTCATTCATTACTGAAAAAAGCTCCTTTTTTGCATCTCCCCATCCGATTCCTTGTTCATACCGTTTCTTCATTCTCTCAATCTCACTATCACTCGCAAACTCACGAAAAAGTGCAAATACAACAGATTGATCAGGATCTTTCGGTTCATCTGGAAGAGACGAATCCGTTTTAATTCGATTAACAAGTTTCATAAGGCGGCCGGGTTCTTCGAATAAAGGAATCGTATTGTTATAGCTTTTGCTCATTTTTCTTCCATCAAGACCAGGAAGCACCATCGACGATTCATCTACAACGTAATCTGGCAACGTGAACGTCTCTCCAAACTGATAATTGAATGATTCGGCGAGATTTCGAGCGATTTCGACGTGTTGAATCTGATCCTTTCCAACAGGAACGAGATTCGATTGAAAGAGGAGAATATCTGATGCCATTAAGATCGGGTATGTAAATAACCCCATGTTCACCCCTTCATCCTTTTCTCGACCTACTGTATTGTTTTGATCCACGATTGCTTTATACGCATGCGCACGATTCATCAGCCCCTTTGGACTTAAACAGGCAAGAATCCACGATAATTCAAAAATTTCCGGAACATCCGACTGGCGATAGAAGATGGACTTTTTTGGATCCAGTCCAAGTGCGAGCCAGGTTGCTGCAATCCCGTAGGATAATTCTTTCATCTGTTCTGGATCACGAATTTTCGTAAGTCCATGATAATCTGCTACAAAGTATACAGGATCTAACTCTTCGCTTTTCGCAAGATGCAGTGCAGGCTTAATAGCTCCTATGTAATTTCCAAGATGAACTCTACCTGTTGGCTTAATACCTGTTAAAATTGTCTTCTTCATGTTTTCTCCTCCATTTCAAACAACACAAAAAGGGCTCCCCCTCCAAAAAAGGACGAGAAACCCGTGGTGCCACCTTCATTCGTCTACATATGTAAACGCACTTCACTTACAGAAATAAATTTATTTCGATAAGGTGTCTCTTGTAACGGTAAGACGCTCCGCCGAATCCTACTCTACTTTCAGTTCGGAAGCTCAGAAGCCCATTCGCCCTACGAACACGCTGATTCTCACCAACCATCAGCTCTCTGAAGTGCTACGTAAGGTTACTATTCTTCTTCATCGCTAGTTTTTTTTATTATTCTAATTCACCAAGGCTGTTTTCGTAGACATTGTTGCTAGATGAGTAGTGGTTGATTTCCACTCCAGGATGCTCGCTTTCCGCGGGGCGGGCGGTGAGCCTCCTCGGCGCGCCTGTGGGGTCTCACCTGTCCCGCTAATCCCGCAGGAGTCGAGCATCCTTCCGCTACAATCAACTATGAAGTGTGTGTTAAAAAAACTCTTTCAAAATAACAATCTTTTAGAAAAGAGCCTTCAACAAAAAGCATGAGAATTTTTAGCGGGAAATTTGTGTGTTTTGCTTTAAAGTACTTTACTTAAAAAAGCTTTTGTTCGTTCATGATGAGGATGATCAAACAATTCCACCGGAACATTCTCTTCGACGATATAGCCACCATCCATGAAAAGGACTCGATCTCCGACTTCCTTTGCAAAGCCCATTTCATGTGTCACAACGATCATCGTCATCCCTTCCTTCGCAAGCTGCTTCATGACTTCGAGGACTTCACCCACCATCTCCGGATCGAGTGCTGAAGTGGGTTCATCAAAAAGCATGATTTCAGGCTCCATAGCCAATGCTCTTGCAATGGCTACACGTTGCTTCTGCCCTCCTGATAAAGAATCGGGATAAGCATTCGCTTTTTCAGCCAATCCTACTTTATCTAAAAGAGCAAGTCCTTTTTCCTCTGCTTGTTGACGCTTCCACTTCCTTACTTTCATAGGTGACATCATGATGTTTTCAAGCACCGTTTTGTGAGGAAATAGATTAAACTGTTGGAAAACCATCCCTACATTCGTACGCACATGATTGATATTCGTCCCTTTTGCTGTTAAGTCCTGATCCTTGATCATAACTTTACCATCTGTTATCGATTCGAGAAGATTTAAACACCTCAAAAAAGTAGATTTCCCAGAACCCGATGGTCCAATGACAACCACTACTTCCTGTGGTTTAATCTCTACACTAATTTCTTTTAATACTTCTAAATCACCGAATGATTTTTTAAGATTCTCGACCTTAATCATGCTGTATCTAATCTCCTTTCAATGTAATTCAACAGGTACGTTAATGAAAGGGTTAGAATTAAGTAAATAATCGCTACTGTTAAGTAAGGCTCCCAAACTCGGTAGTACTGTCCCTGTGCCGCTCTTCCCCAATACATAAGCTCAGGAGCTGCGATGATTGCGCCTAGTGATGAATCTTTTAGTAACACGATGAATTCGTTCCCAAGAGGAGGGATCATTCGTTTAAATGCCTGCGGAAGAATGACATATCTCATTGCCTGTACATGTGTCATGCCAAGAGAACGTGCCGCCTCCATTTGACCTCGATCAATCGATTGAATTCCTGCTCGGAAAATTTCTGCAATATATGCTGTCGCATTCAATGATAGCGTCACAATCAGTGAAACAAGTGGATTTACTGATTCCATTATCAGTGGAATTAAACCGAAGTGAATAAGTAGAATTTGAACAAATAACGGTGTTCCTCTAAACGCATTGATATACCAAATAAACGGATAGCGAATCCACCATGATTTCGATATTCTGCCGATCCCCATAAAAAGTCCGAAAATACTCCCAATCAAGATCCCTGCTAAAGATGCACCAACGGTTACCATAGCTCCCTTTAAGAAGAAAGGAAGATACTCACGGACAATGTCAAACGAAAATACGCCCATATCAGTTCTCCTTTGTCTTTTTCTGCGATGTTTGCTTTTTATTGTGCAAAAACAAGGGCCTAACCGTCACTCTTAGTTCGAAGAGACCCTCAACCTTACGTCACCATAGCTTTTTAAGTACTACTCCGCTTTTTCTAGGAGCGTATCTGTATTAGGCTCTTTACCAAACCATTCTTCATAGATCTTAGCGTATTCCCCACTGTCAATAACTTTCTTAATCGCAGCATCAAAATCCGATTTCAATTCACTGTCCTTTGGGAACATCAATCCATAAAACTCCGACTCAAAGTTCTCAGGATCTTCGATTGTCTGGAAATTATCATCCGGGTTGTTTTTCACGTATTCATTCACAACCGTATTATCTGTAACTACTGCATCCACATCGTTATTCTTCAATGCCATGATGGCAACAACGTTATTTTCAAATTTCTTGATATTCGAGCTTTTATCACCCATGATTTTCTCAGCTGCTGCTTGTCCAGTTGTTCCATTCTGAACACCAACGGTTAATCCTTCAATATCCTTTGCTGTCTTAATATCAGTACCTTCTTTAAACATCACCATGTGAGTTGATTCAAAATACGGATTCGAGAAATCAAACGTCTTTCGACGATCATCATTAATCGTAATTCCTGATATCGCCATATCTACTTCTTTCCCCTGACGAACGGCTTCGAACAAAGGATCCCAACCGATGTTTTTCGGTTCCCATTCATATCCTGCTTCTTTCATTACAGCATCAAGGAAATCAATATCAAAACCAACAATTTCCCCTTTGTCCATATACTCAAAGGGAGCGAAGGCTGCGTCTGTACCGACGACCAATTTCTCTTTCTTTTCGCTCTCGCCAGATTTGCTTTCTTCCTGACCGCATGCTGAGATAATTGCTAATAAACATGCTAGTACAGTAATTAGAAATCCTTTTACGAATAATTTTTTCAACTTTACTTCCCCCTATTTGAAAACATTTAATTTTCTAATAATTTAAATTATACACAATACTCTTGTAATAACAATGTTGAAATTTGATTAATCCTATGATTTTTTGACGGTAATTAGGAAGAATATAAGAAATTTCACAAGAATGAAGGGAATTTCTTACACCATACGCTAAATTTAATGACATACATTGGTGACAACCCGGCTATTTCTCTTTAAAAATGGGAAAGCTCTATTAAAGATAAAATCAAAATTTTTATTTCAAATTAAAATGGGACTTTTTCTGACAAGTTTTTTCTTGATCTTTTAATTTAACGGAGTAAATCCACCTCCGTTGTAAGAAAAGGAGACAACAATGGAAGACTTACACACATTCAGTTGGTATGCTGCTCGTATCAAAAAACATCTCCCGCAAGAAGCTTTCAAACCCGCTCCGACCAGATTATTAGGAGGACTTACATATCTAGTCATAACAATATTTTGCTTTCTTATCATTGGAATTTTCAATCTGCCGTTTCTTGTTAACCTGTTTTTATCCTTTATTATCGGGGCCAGTTTTGCTGGATTGGGTTTCCTCGGCCATGAAATACTTCATGGGACAGTCGTTCGGAACGCATGGCTGCGTGACTTTCTAGGTGGTATTGCATTCTGGCCATTAAGTACCGGTCCTAAGCTTTGGAGAAAATGGCATAATCTGAACCACCATGTTCATACACAGCACGACGAAAAAGATCCGGATGCTTGGCCCACACTCGAAAGAATTTCAAAACTAAAAATCTTCAAGTGGATCTACAACCTACCACTGTTCCTACGAGCGCTCTTTGCATTTACATCCCTTGCCATACAATTTACCGCTCATTCTCTAAAAATGTTCTTTGTATACGTGAAAGAATTTCAACCTCACAATCAACGAGAAGTTTGGTTACAAATGATCGTGCCATGGTTGACATGGCTTGGTCTAATTTTCGTTTTGGGATTTGAAAAATGGGTGTTTGCTTTTCTAATTCCTCTTCTCATTTCGAACTTTATCGTCATGGCTTACATTTCTACGAATCACCGTCTTAATCCACTCACACAAGTTAATGACCCATTAGCGAACAGTCTTACCGTAACGGTTCCAAAGTGGGTGGATGCGGTTCATTTCAATTTTTCATATCATACCGAACATCACTTATTTCCTGGAATGAATCCAAAATATTATCCGCTTGTGAAACAGCAAATCAAAAAAATGTGGCCAGAACGCTATCATGAAATGCCAATGACACAGGCGCTCGTGGCACTATGGAAAACCCCGCGTGTTTATTTCGAGCATAATGAGCTGATTGACCCCATTCAAAATAATGCTTATGGGTCACTAGGAAACAACTTTAATCCCAAACAAATCCTGCCGCGTAAACTAAAAGATGAGACGTGAATTCTAGTTAGCGAAACTTCGATCAGAGGTGGAGTTATATCCCCTTGATATTTTGTTGAACCAATCGAAAATCGAACCATAGCAAAAAAGCACAAGAAAAGGCTGATAGTAAAGAGATCAGCCTTCTTGCGCGTTTATTATTCAACCCATGCTCATTGAGCAGAGAATCGCTGCCGAATGAAGCTTATGTTCTGAGAATTAGTAGCCTCCTCCAACAAAAGCTGCACCTACGATGATAAGGAGAATAAACAGCACTACAATTAGAGCAAACCCACTGCCGTAACCGTATCCCATGGAGTATGACCTCCTTTCCATCATGGATTACTACATACTATGCAGAAGTCTTTATAATGGATGGGCGTTCGCTGAAGTTTTCGTTTTCTTTCTACCGAGAAAGAATTGTATTCGTTTAATCACTACGCATCATCTTGGAGTTTCGATACCCTAAACTAATTTCTAAATGATTAGCTATTTTAATGAATGGCGTTGATTAAAAGGGCGCTCATTTAGTGAAAAAAGCACTCTGGATGATGCTCCAGAGTGCCTTTTTATAAGAAAACAAATCGCTTTTTCCGCGAAAATTAAAGGTTATCATCGAATCCTCAGTTATTTCCACGGAAATGAAGAGCGATCAACAAACGAGTTAGTCGAGCTTTTTCATCTTGTATACTTCTCTACTATCGATCAAAGCACCTATACCCTGACGATATGTTTCATAATGCGCCGAGTTACTATGCGTCTCAAACGCCTGTTGATCTTTCCAGACCTCATAAATCACAAATGTTGAATCTTCTATTGATTGGTGCACATCATACTGAATATTTCCTTCTTCTGCACGTGATTCCGTTATAACCTCTTGAAGAACGCGCAACACGGCTTCTTCTTGTCCTTCTTTTGGCTTTAAAATGGCGGTAACCGCAATTTGTTCCATCTGTTTTTTACCTCCCATGCTTGTTTACGAATAGGATAAGCATAGGGGTAGGAACATATCAAAGCAATTTTTTTGCCCCTTAGGATATTACCGGTTTTAAGATCGTTCGCTGTAGTGGAACGCCACCCATAGTTACATTCCGCTCAATAAACATGTACGTTTTTCCATCAATTTTAAATTTTCGATCTCCTAAGTAGTCTACCTCTCTCCCCTGTGTTCGCAGTTCACTCTTCAGGGCTCTCACGTATTCATTGTAATCAATATAGCGCTCGTCCAAATCAATCTGGATATGGTTTTTTCGATACCCCATCAGCCAATTGAATCCAGTTAAAGAGGCAACGATAACAGCAATCATTAGAAAAAAATTCATCATACAGCATCCCTCCAACAGCTTATATTCTTTATACGAAGAAGTGCTCGTTGAAGTTTCATTTTTTGTAAAAAAAGGAATTTCATTTAGTACTTTAGACGTGATGTAAGCCAATCGACGTTTGGAATTGGCACTATCAGTCAATAGATTACTATCACGAAAAACTGGAGGCGATTGTTTATGGCACTATTAGAAATCAGTGTAACACCAGTTGGAACCAGTCAAACGAGTATGAGTCATTTTGTCACCGAAGCTGTACGACTCGCTGAAAAAGAAGGCTTTACCTATCATATAGGACCAACCTCTACAGTCTTTGAAGGAAACGTAGATGAACTTTTTGAATTAGCAAGAGATATTCACACAAGCGCCCTCCGAAAAGGGACAGATCGCGTTATCACAAATATTAAGATTGAGGATCGCGAGGACAAAGCGCTTACGATTGATGGACAGGTAAATGAAGTTCGAAGCTCGATTGGGTAGGCATTAGTAAGGGGGAGCGTTTTAAACGCCCCCCCTTTTTTTAACTATAAGATTTCTTCTTGTTTTAATACGCCCTCTATTCCGTTACGCGCTTCATTCAATACTGATTTCTTCCACTCTTGATCATTCGGATAAAACATTGCTTCAAACTCTCCAAGAATCCACTGGATATCCTCTACGGCCTCTGCCCCTTCGTGATATAAATGATTCTCCAAAATAATCGTCATAAATTCGCGAAGTTCTGCCTGCTTGTCCGTTCCAAACGTGCCGAATTCAAACAAAGCGGATAGAAGATTCGTGTCTGGATACGCTTCTTCTTTTAATTTATAGAAATGATTAGTAGAGTCTCCTTTTACTTTTTTAGGTGTATATTTCTCGACGTTGTTAAGGTTGTAGGCTTCTTTTAATTCATCAACGCTTCTGCTATCGTGCTCTGAGATGACCATTGTGACCTCATTTGTTGGCCCAAGTGCCGTATGCCAATCCATATGGATCACGCTCGGATACGTTCCTAACAATTTTTCTTGAATGCCTTTTAAGAACAAAGCTGACTCTTCAGCCGTCTCCCCTCCATAGTAGACACCACGCTCAAATTGAAATTGCCCCATTCCTTTTGCTTTCTTCAGTCCCGCGTACCCTTCTTTTGCGAGGCCCTTAATCAACTGGGCATACAGCTTATGCCTTTCTTTTTTCAAATTTGTTATTTTTCCATTAGGTAAAAACAAGTCGCTTTCCTTAGCGTAATTCTTATTTACATCTGTGCGAACTGAATTTTGATCATAGAAATAGTTACGGTTAAGATCGACGTTATTTTCGGTTACTCGGCGAAAGTGGCGCATGCCCCATGGGTTAAGGGCGTGAATCAGGCAAATGCCTGTTGTTGAGGCATCCATTACATCAAGATATTTCTCCACGAATAACTGAACAACTGCTGCCCCCGCGTATCCTTCAATTCCGTGTTCACCCGTCGTGAAAAAAAGAACCCGATCATTTGAAGTCAATGCTTCTGAATAGATCATATCAATCGTATTATCTTCTTCTTTTCCAATGTTTTTTGTCGTTAAGGTTGCTTGTGGCCACTTCTCCTGAATTTTATCCAGATGGCCACGAAAGGTCTTGCGAGACTCTTCGTAATTTCCAGCAAAATAATGGTCTGTATCGTTCATCGTGACTACTCTCCTTTTTGATCAAGTTGTTCCGACGTGGATTAGGTTAACTAACCTTTTCATTCCACCCTACGGAAATATCAAACTTTTCTACTTAAAATTCAACTTTACTGCTTCTGTAAACAAAAAAAGATGAAAACCCATTTCAGAGTCTCCATCTTATTTGTGCTTATCGTATTTTTGTAGCTGGTGCTGTTTATATTCCGCTAACTCTACTTCTAATCGTTTCTGTGTTCGCTTTTTATCCACATTAAGAAATAGTGCTGCGATTGCAATAAAACCTAAACTTAACATTAAAAACTGTAAGATTAATTCTAAAGACATTCTTCCATTCCTCTCTTTGTAACCTTGCTTGATTCCCTGAATTTATGTTTTGTGGTGATTATATAGTTACCCTCTATTTCCGTACTCTAAACGTCCGATTCAGGTTTGATCGAAACAAAACAGAGTAGAATGGCCAATGCAGTTACAGCCGCTGAAGTATAGAATACGATTTCATGGGATTGTTTCATAAGTATGGCATAAATCGGCGGTCCGGCCGCTACTCCGAGGAAACGTGTTGAACTATACAAAGAGGTAATGGTGCCACGTTCTTCTTTTTTTACTCCTTCTGTTATAAGGGCATCAAGACACGGAAGCGACATACCAATTCCAATCCCGGCTACGAACAAGATCACTAACATCAACCAAAGCCTTTCCGTAAAAGAAACACCGATCGACGCAGCAGCAAGAAAGGAAAGTCCTGTAAAGATACACCACTTCATTGTCGTTTTGTTCTCGCCAATCCGTTTCCCTGTGATATAGGACATTAAGGAAAGTGCTACGAGCGGAATGGCAATAATCGCTCCTTTTTTTACACCTACGATTTGAAATTCTTTTTCCAAAAAGCCAGCAAGATAGAAAAGAATGCCAAAGAGAACAAACATTATCACGCCACCAATCGCAAATATCGCTGTCAGCCACTTCCCGTCTTTATGGAAAATGTTTTTTAAGCACGACAAAAAACAAGAAAAAGTTTGTGGCTCTTCTTTTTTTTCTGGTGACTCCACAAGGAAAAGGACGAGCACTATTGAAATAAGAGAGAAAACCGGAATGGATAAGAACGGCAAATACCAAAGAAACGATGCAAGGAGAGCACCGAGTATAGGACTGAGCACTTTTCCTACTGTATTCGAAGTCTCAATGAGTCCAAGTCCAGCACTAACGTCCTTATCACTCTTAAACAAATCACCAACTAGCGGTAGTACAACAGGTGCTGCACCAGAAGACCCTATCCCTTGCAGAACTCTCCCAATAAGAATCATGAAGTAAGGATTATCAAGGGACCAGGCTGCCCATCCGGTCACGAGTCCACCCGCTCCTGCAATAAATAAACTTGGGATAATAATTTTCTTCCTTCCATATCGATCCGATAAGTAACCAGCGATTGGAATTAGCAGGATTGCAGCGATTGAATACACAGTAATGATCATCGATACTTTAAAGGATGTGATGCCAAGTTTCTTTTCAATGATAGGTAGAACTGGAATAAGCATTGAATTACCAAGCGTCATAACTAGTGGAATCGAGGCAAGCGAAATAAGATCCCACTTTTTTTTATCGTCCATAAACGTCCTCCATTGATTCTTCACTTCTTATGTAGTTTGCCTGCTCCTGTTCACGGGTATACCTTAGTAAAACCTGGCTATTACATGATATCTCTTACAATTTTTCATTCTATACACAATGAACCACTGCACAAAATGAATTTTAAACATAGATAATCTTCGAAAATGTGTAACATAGCTTACAGTCAAAACATCGATTTATTCGTTATAATGCATGGTGATGACCCATGTAAAAAACCATTTGGAGGTCTAACATATGATTACACTTTACACTTCACCTAGTTGCACATCCTGCAGAAAGGCAAAGGCATGGCTTGAAGAACACGATCTACCATACGAACAGAGAAATATGTTTTCCAAGCCTTTAACTGAAGATGAAATTAAAGCGATTATTCGTATGACCGAAAAAGGGACAGAAGAAATCATCTCAAAACGTTCCAAAGCTTTCGACGCACTCGATAAAGAACTCGATGAGTTAACGTTGCAGGAGCTATATAACTTAATTAAAGAACATCCTGGCATTCTGAAGCGCCCAATACTACTAGATACAAAACGTCTCCAGGTCGGCTTCCATGAAGATGAAATCAGAAGCTTTCTTCCGAGAAAGGTCCGTGCATTTCAGCTAGAGCAAATTCTTCAAGAAGCCCAATAATATCCAAAAGCGAGAAGGGATAATCCTTTCTCGCTTTTTTGATGCCATAGATGCCATAAGGATAAAACGAAAGATTTATTCTTACTCAACAAGGGTAAGGACTTGGTAAAAGCACTATTGGCTGCAATCTAACTACTATGGAGGTTTTCGTTACCATGTATCAACATATCTTACTCGCATCAGACGGTTCTTCCGATTCATCAAAAGCAGCAGATCAAGCTTTTAAGCTGGCTAATTTAACTGGCGCCCACGTCGAAATTGTTTATGTCATCGATGGAGATACTTCGAAGCACGATGTATTACGTCATGCTGATACTCCGGGAATGGATATTGAACGAAGAGATAAGCTTCGTACTGCGGAAAAGAAAGCAGCTGAAGCCAACGTATCTTATGAAGTCACTATACTCCGTGGCAATCCCTCGACGACTCTTGTCGATTATGCAGAAGAAAAGCAGATTGATTTAGTTGTTATAGGGACAAGAGGATTGAACATTCTACAGGAAATGGTTCTAGGAAGCGTCAGTCATCAAGTGATCCAAAAAGCCAGCTGTCCAGTCCTCGTTGTGAAATAAACGTTGTCACACAATAAAGACTCCTTAACGCTGTTAAGGAGTCTTTTCGTTAAGAAAATTTGTTAAGTAAGCAACATCATCTGGATATGCGTGAACAATTTCCTCAATCTCTTCAGCAGTTTTCCACTCTACTTCAGATATAGATTCATCTGGATCTTCTACCGTAAGCATTCCACCAACAACATTAACTTCAAAATAATAAGTCGTTGCATGAATACCCTTGATGTCCTGATCTTTCACAAACAATGGCTTTTCAATCGCGACATCATAACCTGTCTCTTCTTTCACTTCACGAACACAACACAATTCGGCCGTTTCTCCTTTTTCAATTCCTCCCGATGGTACTGACCATCCCTTCCCTTCGTTCCGCACCATTAGTAAATTTCCTTGATCATTTACACAAACTGCCGCTGCGCCAAACCATTCATTCATCATTATCACCGCTCTCTTTCACCATCAATCATTGTTCATATAAGAATTTGAAACATTCCGTGCATTCTCTTCATACAGTGTTTGATTTCCAGTTTTTTTCGGCGCTTTCGTTCCGAATATTTTCTGAACGACGAAACCAACTAGTAGAAATGCAGCAATGGAACCCCAGAAAATCCAACCAATAAACGTCAATTCCATTCCTCCTCATTTTTGATGCTCTACTCTTTCTACGATCCAGATGACTTTTTCGTTTCAAATATGGCAAAAATTTTCCTCCTCCATATCAAAATGAAGGAAGAAGGTTTACAAGTATGTGTACGAGTGAAACATACCACTATGAAGTAAGACTTCGACAATAAGGAGTTTTGCAGTGACTTTTAAGGAGGATTCATCATGAAAGCTCTTCTACTGAAAGACAAGGGGCAATGGAACAAAATGACCGTCGAAGAAATTGACACACCTTCACCAGGTAAAGGGGAAGTACTCGTAAAGATTCACGCTGCAGGCTTAAATCCTGTTGACTATAAGACAGCTACAAATGGAAATCCTAATTGGGAATACCCACACATTCTTGGACTGGATGGTGCCGGCATTATTGAAGACGTTGGTGAGGATGTATCGATTTGGAAGCCAGGAGACCGCGTTGTGTATCACGGAGATCTTATGAAGAAAGGAACGTTTGCTGAATACGCGATAACATCTGCCCATACGATTTCGTCTCTACCTGACGCTATCTCGTTTGAAAATGCTGCGGCTATACCAACAGCTGGTTATACCGCTTACCAGGCACTGTTTCGCAAACTTCATATTCACAAAGGACAAACCATCCTTATTCACGCTGGGGCAGGCGGTGTTGGTGGATTTGCGATCCAAATGGCCAAATATATTGGTTTAACTGTCATCACTACAGCATCAAAGGGAAATCACGCTTATGTTCAAAAACTCGGTGCCGATTACGCGATCGATTACAGAAAGGAAGATTTCGTTGACCGAACGCTAGAGATCACGAACGGCAACGGCGTCAATGCGGTTCTTGATGCAGTAAGTGGGGAAAATGCGACGAAATCACTTGATACTCTTACGTTTAACGGGCAAATCGCCTACATTGCAGGGCCTCCAGACTTCTCTAAAGGTGTATCATTCTCCCGTCCTCTCTCTTTCCATCAGATTGCTCTCGGAGGGGTATTTCAATCTTCTAACACCGCTGAGCAGGCAGACCTCGCAACGATGGGTGATGACATGCTCCATCTCCTTCTTGGAGGGTATGTAGATCCGATGATTCAACAGACTGTTTCACTCGAAGAAATTCCACAGGCTTTAGTAGAACTATCGGAGCGTCATGTTACAGGAAAAATTATTGCAAAGATAAGGGAATAGCATTTATAGATAACCTGCCTTCTCATAAAGGCGGGTTTTCTATTGCCTAAAATTAGTATACGTTTGGTAAATACCCCCATTGGGTAATGTTTCTTATAACTATATTTTCGAGGTGATTTTCATGATCGACTATACAACTTATTTCTATCATTGCGTTATCGATTGGACTCATTTCGTCGATTATTATTCTGATCGATATTGTTCGTCATCCCCAGATGATGACAATTATGAACGTTGTTTGGCCAATTAATGGGTGGTTTCTAGGGCCATTTGCCATCTGGTCCTATTATAAGTGGGGGCGACTTAAGGCGAAAGATTTAGATTATGAAGATAATCGTGGAAAACCTGCCAAAGTGTTTATGTCTACAAGTCACTGCTCTGCTGGATGTACACTTGGAGATGCAGTTGGCGTACCGATTGTTGCGTTAACGGGAGTCGCTCTTCTCGGTTCCATTCTCTACACGCATTATCTAGTCGAGTTCTTGCTTGCCTACGGTTTCGGAATTCTTTTTCAGTTCTATGCGATTTATCCGATGAACAAAGAAAATGGTGCATGGAGTGCGATTAAGGAAGCAGCCAAAGCAGATACCCTTTCGCTTATCGCTTTTGAGATCGGCATGTTCGGTTGGATGGCTATTGTCCATTTTGTATTATTCTCAGAACCACCGAAGCCTGATTCCGCCGTCTATTGGTTTATGATGCAGATTGCAATGATTTTAGGCTTTGCAACAAGCTATCCAGCAAATTGGTGGCTTGTGAAACGAGGAATAAAAGAAGCTATGTAATAAGCCGGGATTATTCCCGGCTTGTTTCATACCATTTAGGTATTTGCCTCGTAAACCCCTCATACATATCCACTATATAGTGAACAAGACCTTCTGCATGCGGCAAATCTTCAGGGAAATAATCCGTTGCCCAATTCATGTGAAAGAAGATGACCTGTGCCATATGAACTGATCGTATTTGCCAAAATCGATCAGGTATTTTCCCTTTAAAATACCCATCGATCAATCCCTTAGAAAAAGGAATACTGAGCCGTGTTGAGAACATCTCGAGCTTATCGAATTCTGAGAAAGCCGTATTCACCCCACATCGATTAAAATCGATCACTCCTGCATACTTTTTGTCACGGATAATCAGGTTTCCTGCATGAAAATCATGATGTGCAAAGACAAACCGACTCTCTCCGATAAGTTGGATATTGTCTCTCACATAGTTGATGATGGTTCCATCCTGAGGAATTCTTTTCTCAAGCATACAGTACCGCTCCACAGCCTTCTCAAACTTTTTCTCAACAAATTTCATATACTTTTCCTTGGAAGATTCAATCGGTAGTTGATGCATGTTCCAGAGATCCTCACCAGCTTCATAACCGACATTATACTGCTCCTCTTCTGTTAAAGAAGGTATTGCTACCTCACCATCTTCTCCTTCGATAAAAGAAAAAATCGTATAACAGAAGCTCTCTTCAAGCACCTCTCCATAAGCAAGTACCTGCTGACACCGCACACCCAATTGAAAGAAAGCTCGCATTTTCTCAATTTTTTCTTGAACGTGCTCTCTGTTGCTTACATCATATAAGCGAAGCAGTACATTTTTCCCATTCATTTTTGTCACGTATTTCAGGTCAAACGAATAACCTTTCGTGATTTTTTTAAGCGTTCCACCGTTCAACTCGGGTATAAGGGAAATAATCCGATCATGATCAAGCTCTCTCATTGTCTGCACCTCTCTCTATAGGAAATTTTATCCTATCAAAAAGTCAGAAAAAAAGAAAGATTGAAGAAAATATCGACTTATGCTACTATATTTGAAAATAAGAGGTGAGCGATATGACTAAAACAATCATCGTACAACTTCATCATCACAACTAGCCTTGCTATCCGATTGCAATTAAAATCGCGTATAGGAAGGCTATTAATCGTAACCGCATGAATTGAGGAGAAACTTCTTCATTCCATGCGGTTTTTTTGTATTCAAAATCGAAAGGATGAGTCAAATGAAAAAGCTGAAAAATCAAAACGTGAAGGGCACGATGGATTATTTACCTGAGGATGAGCAGCTACGCCGAAAAGTGAGGCGAACCCTTGAAGATACGTTTATCCAATATAACTGTCTTCCGCTAGAAACACCTATTCTTAATGAACAAACATTAATGGCTTCAAAATACGCTGGCGGTGATGAAATTTTAGAAGAAATGTATACGCTTAGCGATCGTGGAAAAAGAGAGCTTGCCCTTCGCTACGACCTTACCATTCCATTCGCAAAAGTAGTCGCAATGAATCCAAGTTTACGCATGCCATTCAAGCGGTATGAAATCGGAAAGGTGTTTCGAGATGGACCCGTGAAACCAGGACGATTCCGCGAGTTTACTCAATGTGATGTAGATATTACCGGCGTGAGTTCGCAGATGGCTGAAGCCGAATTAATAGAAATGGCGTTCGATATTTTCGATCAACTTGAACTTAAGGTAACGATTCAATACAATAATCGCAAGCTACTTGCTGGGATTCTACAGACCCTGTCGATCCCTCCCTCACGATTAAGCGATGTCATTCTGACAATGGACAAACTCGAGAAAATTGGAATAGATGGAGTTAAAAAAGAGCTTAAACAAAAAAACATCTCGCCGGAAGCGATTCGTAACGTTGAGCGCTACGCAAAGGACTGGAGCAGTCAAGACATCACTTATTTCGAACAATTTGCTTCAGAGAATGAGAATGTACAAAAAGGATTAAATGAGCTTTCTGAACTAACATCCTATTTAGATGGACTTAATGTTCTAAAGAATTGTTCCTTTAACCCATTTCTTGCAAGAGGTCTTGATATTTATACTGGAACCATTTACGAGATTTTTCTCAGTGATCAGTCCATCTCATCGAGCATAGGCAGTGGCGGTCGCTATGACAGTGCCATTGCTGGTTTACTTGGCAGTGAAGAATCCTTTTCAACCGTTGGCATTTCATTCGGTCTTGATGTGATTCTCACTGCGTTAAAAGGAAGGGAGCCATCCATTGTTCAAGATGAAAAGCCTGACTATGTGATCATTCCGATCGACGCCAAGCGTGAAGCCTTAATCGTTGCCTCCGCTTATCGAAAATTAGGTTATCGAATGGAAGTCGATATGAGTGAAAAGAGAACTGGCAAATCGCTTGAAAGAGCGAGTAAACGAGGAATTGAAAAAGTGATCCTTATTGGAAACGAAGAAGTAATGAATAGCGAGATTATCGTAAAATCATTAAATGAAGGAAAAGAAGAACGCATCTCCTTCTGTTTTTAAACTTTTATATTAAAAAAGCGGTAAGGGTTTTGCCCTTATCGCTTTTCCATTTAGCCTTGAAAGACATAAGGCACGGATGCTTGTAATAGGGAACGAATTCCGCCTTGATAATAAGGCATCCACTTATCTGCCTCAGTTCGATCCATCCATTTAGCTTCCGCAATCGTTTCTATGTCTTGAATGGCTATATCCCCGTCTGTGATCTCACCTCGAAACGTAAAAAAGTGAGCGTGATGATTTCCTATAAATGCTTCATTTACACTCAAGACCTCTCCCACTTTGACCGTTAACCCCGTTTCTTCTCTCATTTCACGAACTGCCGCCTCCATGAGTGTTTCTCCTTCTTCCACAGATCCACCAGGGAGGGACCAATTGTCATGCTTCTTATTTTGAACCATTACTACACGATCGTCGCTCTCGTTATAAAGCAGGGTATACACCACATCCACTCGTATCATCCTATACCTCCCATTTTTAATACAACCAACCATTTTTTACCTATATAGTTTACCAAATATCCTACTCCATTTGGAGACTCTCCTTAGAAACTAATCTTTTTATAGCGTTTCTTCCCTGGCAACCTCTGTTTTTCTCGAAGAAGACAAGAACCATCCCCCTATCGCAAGGAGCAGTAGTACCGCATAGAATGTGATTTTCCACTCGGGAGATTTTGCAAAAGGTTCAGGGAGAACGCCTAATTCTGGATGAGAAAGGGTGTAAACAGATAATTTCACACCAACCCAACCAACAATCATAAAAGCAGCTATTTCTAATCCGGGCTTCGCCTTTAATAGTTTCACAAAGTAATTAGCCGCAAAACGCATCACAATTAAACCGATTAGTCCGCCTGCAAAAATAACAAGGAATTTTCCCCCATCTAATCCACCGATTTTTGGGAGCGGGGTATCTGGTAGCGTTACTGCTAATGCCACAGCTGCTAAAATCGAATCAACAGCAAATGCAATGTCAGCAAGTTCAACTTTAAAAACCGTCCCCCAAAACCCAGATTGTTTTTTCGATTTCTTTTCCACTTCCGTTTTTCCCTTTTTCATTAACTGCTTTCGTACAATGTGATTGATCGCAATAAATAAGAGATAAAGCGCACCGATCGCTTGGACCTGCCACACACCAACGAGAAAAGAAATGGCAAAAAGGGAGGCAAAGCGAAAAACAAAAGCACCAGCTAGCCCATAAAACAAAGCCTTCTTACGCTCTTCTTCTGGTAAATGCTTCACCATAATCGCCAAGACGAGAGCATTATCTGCCGCAAGCAACCCTTCCAGTGCGATTAGAAGCAGCAAAACCCATCCGTATTCCAACAACATTGACATATCCATTATGAAATCCCCTTTCGTTTTCAAGTCATTTTGCAAAAAAAGACCTCTGCCGCTTGGCAAAGGTCTTTTGAAACAAATAAAGACCTTTACCGTAAAAGTAAAGGTCTTGCTAACAACACGAAGGTTGCCAACAAAGCCGAGAGCTAACAAGCTCTGGAATGACGACTTTGCTGTAAAAGCTACTCCCCTTTAGGAGTTGCGCTATTTAATTAGTTGAGAAGATCATAATTGAATTCTACATCGCTGTCAATTGTTATTTTATGCAGGAAATAATTAAAAATAACGGAATACGTTGTCTTCTTTTAAACTCATCTTCCTCTTGAAAATTCTCTCGATGTGGCGTTCCTTCTCTTAAACCTTGTATGGTAAATCCAGCACTCTGTAGGACAAAAAAATAGTCTTCAATTGTCCGATGGTATTTCACCACCTGTTCTCCAATCCAGGGTTCAATTCTCTTCCCAGAGTGAAAATAATCGTCAACAATCCAATCAGTTCGTTTTCCGGTCATGCTTTTAAACGAAGCCGTCATAACAGGGTGAAGTACGCTAAAAACGAACTTTCCTCCAGGCTTTAACGTTTCGTATACGTTCTTAACAATCGATTCTAAATCTTCTATGTAATGAAGGACTAATTGGGAAACGACCCGATCAAAAGCATCTGCTGGATAAGAATAAGTTTCTAACGATGTGTGAACAACGCTTCCTTTCGTCCCCTGTAGCTTTAATTCTGCTTGCTTCACCATATTTTGAGAGCCATCCACTCCTACATACCCCTCACACTGCTGTTTCAGTAATGATTCTCCAAGCGAAGCGTCTCCACAACCAAGATCAAGGATTGTCTTCTGGCTAACATCCCCTAATAATGACATAAGAGCCGGATATTCGATTACCTTATTGGGACTTTCTTCTCGATGACGTCTAGCCATATATTGCTCATAAAAAATCCCATTGTCATAGACCGATGATCCACCGTATTCCATGTTAAAATCCCCCTTCTTTCAAAAATGATTGGCAACGTTATAATGTTTTAATGGCCTTTGTAGCGATAAACGTTTTACTATATTGATCGATTAGGCGGCTTCCGCCAAAGTCATCTTCATAGAAACCAGCGAGCAGAAAGCCAGCATCAATCTGGCCTTGAATTTGATCTTCAAGCGTATGACCAAACTCAAGTGCCTGATTGCTTTCTTTACACACCTGAAGCTCGTCTTCACTTAATTGATCGAGTGGAGAATACGGAATGCTGTTCGTAACATCAAGAATTCCTTTCTCTTCCTTATCATCATCAAAAAGGTATAGCAGAGGATTCGTAAATCCAGAGATGAGTGTGCCTCCCTCTTTTAATACTCTAAATGCTTCTTTCCATACAGGTAGAATATTCTCGACAAATACATTCGAGACTGGATGAACGATGAGATCAAACGTGCTATCTTCCAAAAACGAAAGATCTGTCATATCCCCTTTCATCGTGGTTAACTGTAAGCCTTCACGCTTTGCAACAAGCGCATCTTGCTCAAGCTGCTTCTCAGAAATGTCCACCACTGTAACAACCGCTCCAGCTGCAGCAAGAATCGGTCCCTGTTGTCCTCCACCTGAAGCAAGACAAAGGACGTTTATTCCACTGAGCGATTGTGGAAACCAATGACGAGGGACGGAGCGTTGTGTGGTAACTGTAATCTCCCAATTTCCTCTCTTACTCTCATCTATCAATTCATGACTAACTGGTTTGGTATACACAACCCCTTCTTGCACTTTCTTATCCCACACCTTGCTATTATATTCGTTCGTTTTCATGATCACGCTCTTCCTTTCTTAGGTCTTTATCGCTATTAAGCCATTATGTTAATATTCCTTCTCCTTTCTTTCTCTTCTTTCCCCTAAAATCCTTTTCTTGCGTTATGAAACGGATAATTTGGCCTTCTAATAGTTAGGAGCAAACCAACTTTTTTGTATGTTGTATGAGTAATTAAAAGCAATACGGTAAGCTATACCTTATAAGACAAGTGTAATCGGTTGCTTCAATTTCTTGGCACCAACATCACAGCCACTCCTATTAAACACATAAATGCTCCAATTAAATCGTAGATATCCGGCGTCTTCTTATCGATCCCCCATCCCCAAAGAACAGACATGACAATAAAGACGCCTCCATATGCAGCATAAACCCTTCCGAATTCTGGATAAGCCTGTAACGTAGCTATAACACCATATAAAGCTAACGCAATTCCACCTGCTAACCCCAATAAGCTAGAATACCCTTCCCGAAGCCAGAGCCAAATCAGATATCCTCCACCAATTTCTGCAATTCCTGCTAATATAAATAAGAGAATGGCTTTCATTTAACCTTCACCACCTATTTCTATTTTTGTTAGAGATGATGGTATCCAACAGCGCCGTTTTTCTAGAAAAGGTTTCTTTTCTATTTTCACTCTCTTTATGTTGCCCAAACACCCCAATATCTCCGTCCTTCTTCATAGCTTTTCTTTGGCTAAACTACAGCTATTATACTATTACAGTTATTTCTTACCAAATCGACTTTGAACGAGAATTTGATACATTTATCCCCATTAATTGAAGAGAAAACAAACCAATCGGGACCTATGTATGATACTCTATTAAAAATGATCATTATTTTTGTATACGCCTTAAATGCTTGCTATATAAAAACAATTGAACAAGGCCAATTTTTAGCTGCTACTATTCTCAGGAAAAGAGGATGTCCCATGACGCAACGTGACAAATATATCCAGGATTCAAAGAAAAACTGCGAAGTTGTCTATGGATTGGATCCGAGCTCAATTCCTGTCTTACAGGTATTACTAACTGATGAAGAATTAGCGCTTCAGTCTGCAAAAATATGCACGCCCTATCTCTATCATACGAAATTTCATGAATAAACTCCTTAGCTTCCTAACCCATACTCCTACAATTGTTGTTACAACAGATAGCGACGGATACATTCTTGATTCATACGGGGACGACAGCTTCAAAGAAATGACAAATTCATTGGGCGTTTATCCAGGTGCACGCTTTACAGAAGCAATCGCTGGTACAAATGCTATCACTCTTGCTCTCAAACATAAGGAGCCTATTCATCTAATTGGAGATGATCATTATCATTCCTGCTTTGAAGATGTCGCCTGCTATTCAGCTCCATTTTCTTATAGTAACGGAGAGCTAATCGGTACTATTTCTCTTATGACAACGAAAGTATATGCTTCTCAGCTCCATCTTGGATTACTCTCTACCGCCATCGATACAATTGAGCGAGAGATTCAAGTGAACGAGCAAAACGATCAACTTAACCTCTACATCCAGATGTTAATGAGTGCCACTCCAATCGGGGTCATTATTACAGATCAAAAAGGACGGATACGTGAATACAATGCCAGTGCCGAAAAAATAATAGGAATCAATAAAAATCAGATGGTTGGAAATAACATCAACACGATTTCTGCACTTGAACCCTATTTCGAGAATGTTCTCAGTAAAGAAAATGGCATTGAAAATATCGAATTAACCTTTTCTTCCTTTGAAGAAACAAGATGCTTACTTGATATTCTTCCTCTATACAACAATAGGAATCAATTCAGTGGTGCTTTTGCACAGTTCCGAGATATGAGCTCCTATTATCAGTTACAAGATCAGGTGATTCAGTCAGAGAAACTATCGGCCATTGGAAAATTAGGTGCTGGATTTGCACATGAAATTCGAAATCCACTTACATCCATCATGGGTTTTACTCAGATGTTAGAGGTGGATGCCAAACAGAAAAAATATGTCGATATCATTAGAAGCGAACTTGAACGCATGAAAAACCTTGTAAATCAATTCGTTATGATGGGGAAACCTACAGTAAGTCAGCGAAAGAAAGGAAATTTAACGGCGCTTATCTCCGAAACGGTAGAATTGATGAATAGCAATGCTCACTTACATAATATAGAAATACACTTTTGTTCACGAGTAAAAGAACTGATTATTTGCATGGATCCTTCACAGATTAAGCAGGTATTAATTAATTTCATTAAAAATGGCATTGAGGCTATGCCGGACGGTGGACAAATATGGATTAACATTCAAGCGAACAAGTCGAACGTCACCATTACGATTGAAGATGAAGGACAGGGAATGACTGAAGATGAAGTTGAGCAATTAGGCACTCCCTTCTACAGCACTAAGGGAAGCGGCCTGGGCATCGGACTTTCAATTTGCTTCGATATCATCAAAGCTCATCAGGGGGAAGTAACCATAACCTCTGAAATTGACAAAGGAACAAAGGTGCGACTTGATCTGCCATATCAACGAGAAGAGGAGTAACTTCCTCTTCTTTTTAAACGATCACCAATGCGAGGATGACCGTAAGCAACAAAATTCCAATAGCGAGCGCATCTATTCCATACTTTTGATACTCTGTTAATTCTCTCCCTTGCATTGCTCTCCAATTAGGATAGAAAAATCCCAGAATACGCACCTGGATGATGCCTAGCATTACAAGAATAACAGCTACTACATACATCGCCCTACACATCCTTTTTTCTACCATATAACCGAATGTTTCTGAAATCAAACAGAGGCTGTCACCTAACTAGTTCAATAGGTGACAGCCTCTTTTATGGTCATAACGATTTAAGTTACGAATTAGAACATTTCTGAAACAGTTTTCGCCTGCATGTGAAGACCTAGATAATCCGGTCCACCAGCTTTAGAATCTGTTCCTGACATTTTGAATCCACCGAATGGATGGTATCCAACAATGGCACCCGTACAGTTACGGTTGAAGTAAAGGTTACCAACATGGAAATCCATTTTTGCCTGCTCGATGTGCGCACGATTATTTGTGATCACAGCACCTGTTAAGCCGTATTCCGTATTGTTGGCAATCTCAATTGCTTCATCGAAGTTATCCGCTTTTGTTAAGCAAACAACCGGTCCAAAAATTTCTTCCTGCTGCATGCGAGATTTCGGAGCAAGATCAGCAAACACTGTTGGTTTGATGAAATACCCTTTCGAATCATCGCCTTCTCCACCTGCAACGAGACGTCCTTCTTCTTTCCCAATCTCAATGTAGCTCATGATTTTATCGAAAGAAGCCTGATCAATAACTGGTCCCATGTATACATCTGGCCCTGTCGTTTCACCTAGTGTCAGCTCATTTGTTAGTTCAACAACGCGATCACGGACCTGATCATACACCTCTTTAAGAATGACAGCGCGTGAGCCTGCAGAACATTTCTGACCGGAGAAACCGAATGCAGAGACAACGATAGCCTGTGCAGCAAGCTCAAGGTCAGCATCCTTATCCACAACGATGGTATCTTTACCACCCATCTCAACGATCACTCGCTTCAAGTGCTGTTGACCTGGCTGAACTTTCGCTGCGCGTTCATAGATGCGTGTTCCAACTTCTCTTGATCCAGTAAACGTGATGATCGACGTTTTTGGATGGTCAACAAGATAGTCGCCAACTTCAGCTCCGCTACCCGGCACAAAGTTTAATACGCCTTTAGGAAGTCCTGCTTCTTCAAGTACTTCAACGAATTTCGCTGCCACAACTGGTGTTGCACTTGCTGGCTTCAAGAGAACAGTGTTTCCAGTTACAAGTGGAGCAACCGCTGTTCCTGCCATAATCGCAAATGCAAAGTTCCATGGCGGAATAACAAGTGCGACACCGCTTGGCGTATAGACATAGCGGTTTTGCTCACCCGGACGGCTTTCAATCGCTTTGCCTTCACCTAGTTCGATCATCTGACGCGCATAGTACTCCATGAAGTCAATTGCTTCAGCCGTATCTGCATCTGCTTCCTTCCATGGCTTTCCTGCTTCGTACACAAGGTAAGCAGAGAATTCGTGCTTGCGTCGGCGCACAATTGCTGCTGCACGGAATAGAAGTTCAGCACGAGAGCGAGCCGACCACTTTCTCCAGCCTTCAAAAGCTTCATCTGCTGCTTGAATGGCTCTTTCCGCATGTTCTTTCGTCGCTTTCGATACGCGCCCCACAACCTGTTCTTTGTTGGCTGGGTTAATAGAAACAATTTTGTCCTCTGTGCTTACACGCTCGCCATTGATCAGCAAGTCATGATCTTTCCCAAGTTCTTCTTTTACTAGTTTAAGTGCTTCTTCAAATGCCTTCTTATTTTCCTTAACAGTAAAATCAGTAAACGGTTCGTGTTTGTATGGTACGACCATGAGTAAATTCCCCTTTCATATTTGAAAATGCTATTTTTTAAACAATCCATTAAAAGCAAAGGCGATGTTCGCAGGACGTTCCGCTAACCGCCGCATGAAATACCCATACCAATCGTTCCCGTAAGGTAGGTAAACTCTTACCTTGTAACCTTCTGCTAGAAGGTCAAGCTGACTCTGACTTCGCATTCCATAAAGCATTTGAAACTCAAATTGATCTTTCTTGATGCCATGCTCCTTCACAAGTTCCTTCGTGTAGGTGATAATCGCGTCATCGTGACTTGCGATTGCTGTATAATTTCCATTCAATAAATGTTTTTTTATCAGCTGTTTCAAATTATAATCCACATCTGATTTTGCAGGAAAAGCAACTTCGGCCGCTTCTTTGTATGCTCCTTTTACAAGTCGCAGTTTTGCATTTACCTCATTCAAATCATCCAGATCTTGATCTGATCGATATAAATAGGATTGAATGACGGTGCCGATGTTGTCATACTTCCTCTTTAAGGCTTTGTAAAGATCAAGCGTTGCCTGAGTTCTTGATGAATCTTCCATATCCATTGTCACAAATATGTCGTGCTTTACGGCCTCTTCCATAATCTCGATCATGTTATTCCAGACAAGATCATGATTAATATCAAGACCAAGCGATGTGACTTTAAGAGACACCTCAGAATTTAATTGGTGAGCACTAATCATCCGGATCGTCTCAATACACTCTTGGGTTCGCTCTCTCGCTTCCGCTTCAGAAGCAACGAATTCCCCAAGATGATCGACCGTCACCCGCAGTCCCTTGCTGTTTAAGTCCTGAATAAGCGGTACCGCGATCTCAAAGGTTTCTCCGCCAACAATCTTATCTGCCCCAAATTTACTACCCCATCGCTTTGCGAGCCGATCGAGCGAGGGCCTACTGGCGAGAAAAAGGAAAAAACTCTTGTTGATGGCTTCCAACTCTACCACGCTCCTTTACCCCTTTATCTCCAATCATTCATCAAGCAAACTAACTCTTCGGAAAAAGTTTTTGTTTTCTTGTGAAAATTATATCGATTTTATGGCCCATCTGACAACGTGTTGGAAACACAATAGTTCAACAACGTTTTTGTGGTTTAACCACAATAGAAAAGCGGAAATGGGCGGTTAGGTCCGACAGAGCGCTGGAAGCATTGCATTTGAACACGGTCTTTGTGTTCGGATGAAATGCTGAAACGACTCGAGGATCTGCCCACTGCAGCTGGATCTGAGGAAAAGCGGAAGTGGCCGGTTTAAATCCGCAGGATGTTGGAGCCCATGAGACTGAGACGCTTTTTGTCTCATTCGATTGGGCGAAACAGCCGGAGGATTTGGACACTGCAGCTGGATCGTGAAAAGCGAAAGTGGCCGTTTAGACCCGGCAGGCACTGGAAGCATCCAAATTGAACACGGTCTTTGTGTTCGAGTTGGATGCTGAAGTGACCGAGGGTCTGGCCACTGCAGCTGGATCAGAAAAGCGGAGACGAGCGTTTAGAAACGAAGATATTGGAACGCTTGAATGGGAACACGCTTTCTGTGTTCCTATGAAAGGGTGAAATATCGCAGTTTCTGCGAGTCGTAGCTGGATCACGAAAAGCGGAAGTGGCCGGTTAGGTCCGACAAGCGCTGGAAGCATTGCATTTGAACACGGTTTTTGTGTTCGGATGAAATGCTGAAGCGACTCGAGGACCTGGCCACTGCAGCTAGATCACGAAAAGCGGAAGTGGCCAGTTAGACCCGGCAGGCACTTGATCCGAGAAGAAAAACAAAAAAGAAGCTGCACAGAGGGCAACTTCCTAGTTTGGCTAATATATTTGCGATTTGGACAATAAATCTAGATTTCAGCCAATATATTTCGATTTTGGACAATATATTCGAATTTCGGCCAATAAATCGCCTCACACTCATCCAACCAGCTACTTCGCAGTACTTTTCTTCTCCTCGACAGCCGAAAGGTACCGATTATAGTAAGATGGTATGTTATTCAGCAACAATAGCTCAATATAGATGTGACTTTTCATATTGAAGTCATCAAAATCGATGTCCGTTATATCCTGTATTTGCTTCATTCTGTAGTTCAGGGTATTGGGGTGGATGAAAAGCTCAGCCGCAGTACTCTTTCCTTTCCCATTGTTCGATAAATACACTTCGAGTGTCTTCAATAAGCTAGAATGACTGACGGAGTCCTTCTTCATCAGGTTGAGCAAATTTTGATTATAGTAATGCTCGGTATTATTCTTCTCATAAAGAGCAGCAAGATATCGATATACACCAAGTTTAGAGAATTCCCGTGGCATGACATCAGGCCTTGGTCCGATGAAGTCAGCTGTCTCAATCACTTCTAGAGCTTCTAAGAAACTTTTTCTCATATCGATGAGCTCCACATACTCTTTTCCAATGCCAATCAAGAACGAATAGAATTCCTCATGAGTTAACGCACTTTTCACATACTCAACAAGCTCCCGGCTATTTTCAATAGACGAGGACTTCCTATTTTTATCGCCTGAAATCACGGCCACCACTTGAAGCTCTGTTTTCAACACCTGAATCTTATGCCGTTTAAAACGAGATAGAAGTTCAAGAACTTCATTCAAAAGCGGTTCTTGAGACGGTTCTGCAATCGACATGACGAGTACAGAAAAACGTTCTGGTAATGGCAAACTTGCCACTTGTGCTTTACGGCGCATTTGATTTTCACTTTCATATTCATGAAGTAATACATTCCACAGTAACTTTTCTTGCTTCCCTTCATGCTCCTTCCCTTTTAGATAGGAATCATGAATGAGCTTGCCAATATGTGGCGTGATTTCCGTTAGAAACGCAACCTCTTCTTCTGTAAGCGGACTATTCGTTTCTTGAACCCAGAGATACCCCATCGTGCGCTCCTCATAAATCGCTTTCACAACAACGCGTTGATAAAATCCGATTTCTTCAATCGGAGCAATTCGAATCGGAGCTTCATTGCTCTCAAGCTGTTGCACAATGCCTTCTTTTTTCAAACGATCAATTATAAAAACCGGGCATTTCTTATAGAGAATCGTTTTCTGCTGCGTTTGATCAAAACTTTCTGATGCGGTGCTATATGAAATCAGTTCAAAGTTTTTGTTTTCAATAATAACCGGCTTATTCGTTGCAACACTGATCATTTCAGTCGCTTTATGAATATCCGTAGCTTCTAGAATACGCTCTTTTGCTTCGACCATCATGTAACCCTCCCCTGTACCGCCAATTGCATTGAAACCAAAGGGTTTAGCAATACCAGAATTAGTCATTCTTCATCTTCTTCTATTATATCGATTTCTCTCTAAAAGAAAAATGATTTGGAGAGAATTACAAAGAAAAAAAGGACGCAACAAGTTGTTACGTCCTTTTCATCGTTATAATGCCTTTACAAGTCCACCATCTACAACAAGCGATTGACCTGTCATATACGTATTGGCTCCTGACGCTAAGAAAACAACCATCTTCGCAAATTCATCTGGTTCCCCATACCGTTTGATCGGGATCGATTGCTCCACCTGTCCTTTTAAATCAGCTACCGGCATGTCTAACTGATTCGCTTTGATTTGATCAAGCTGCTCGACTCGATCCGTTGCAATACGTCCTGGTCCTACCGTGTTCACGAGAATATTATGCTCTGCATATTCCTGTGACAAACTCTTCGCGAGTCCTACGATTCCTGCACGAAATGTGTTCGATAGAATCAGATTATCCAGTGATTGCTTAATCGAAGACGACGCGATATTCAAGATACGCCCAAAGCCCTGTTCCTTCATGTAAGGAATTGCGGCTCTCGACGTTCGAACGAAGCTTAGCAAATTCAGCTCAAACGCATTCTGCCAATCTTCGTCACTAAAATCTTCAAACCCACCAGCTGGAGGACCACCGGCATTATTGATCAACACGTCCACTGTGCCGTTCGTTTCGGCTGCGAACGTCATCAAACTTGTGATCTCACTCGCTTGAGTCACGTCACAAACTTTCCAGGTGATCTGCTCATTCCCTGTTTCCTCAATGATTTCTTCGCATGCTTTCTTTAGTTCGCTTTCACTTCGACTTGATAGAATAACGCGCGCACCTTCTTTAGCAAATGCCATTGCTGTAGCCCTACCAAGTCCTTTGCTTGCAGCTGTTACGACGACTGATTTTCCTTTTAAGTTGAGATCCATAACATTCCACTCCATTCTAAATGTCATTTTCTACTATTCTACCACTCTGAATTTGTTCTTGTTATGATATACTATCGAAAACGCTTTCAAGTATAAGGAGATGACTTTAGTAATGAACACAATTTTCGTCGCAGGCCACTCAAAACTCCCCACCGGCATGGCAGCCAACAACATATCAGACACGCTAACCCTCACCCTTGAAGTCGATAAGAAGTATGGGGTGATCGTCGACGCATCTTGTACACTTGCAACGGAGCACAGTAAACAATTCGTCAAACAATTGCTTAAGGGATTCAGTTTGAAAGATGGTATTGCCGAACCTCTTCATCATCTAAAAGAAGGCTATCTCGGAAAAGCTGGCAATGCTCTTGCTGCTGCTCTTAAGGATGCGCACAAGCAATACGAGATGCATCCCGAACCCGTCCGTACATAGAATAGAAAAGAGGTAGAGGACAATTTCCTCATTTGTCCTCTACCTCTTTTCTTCAGTAAACGGTGCCAGTATCTTCACCAATCTCATCGTTTATTACCCCTATTCCTTTTATCTTGTCTTCTTTCACAACCGGTTCAACAGATGGATTTGCAGGGTAACTTCCTCCATTGAATTTCAGCTGATGATAGGCAGGTTCTATCCCTCCCCCCGCAACGTACATGACAATGTTCTTCCATCCGTTCGTTGTTTCATTTTGAATGATGACCGGGGTTCTTACTAAAGAAAAAAGAGACTTTACCGTATAACCCCCGTCCTTTTCTTCTAATAAAAGTGCACTGCATCCCCCAGTCCCACATACAGATGGTCCAACTAAATAAACAAACGTTTCAGGTTTCTGATCATCATTCAGATCTATTCGATTGTAGTAATAGCGAAGGGAGTCTACTCCTTTCTTTAGTCCAAACTCTTTAGAAAAGACTTCTTCTAGCTCGACATCTCTTTTTGTTTCTGAATTGAGATAGGTCACTTCGCTTAGATTATTTTCTGCCCCAGCTGCTCTCCCAAACTCCTCACCAATTCCACTTAGAGAAAAGGTAATAACCAGACAGCTACAGATGACGAAGAAACGTTTTTTAATCATTTATTTCACCACCACTCCTATTTATCAAATCCATCAATAGCTTATCCAATAAAATATACTTCATCATAAATGAACTTTCTCTCCCTAATAATTGTATAAATATTATGTTGCCGTTTTCATTGCGACGCTGCAAAAAGCATGTTCACAAAACAAATGGGAAAATTGACTTTCAGAAGGCAACTGTTTTGATTGGACACGCTGGGATTATGTGATGATTGCTTCTTCCTCTTATTCTTTCTTATGTATTACAGGATTATTTATCTTTCTTATTAATGGAGAAAATATAGATTGTTAGAGGACTCACAACTCTCATCGGTCTTTTTTACCATTTATTCATTTGACAGACGCTTACAATTTTCACTTTGCTACAATGAAACAAACAGATTATTCACACGAATGAGGTGTTTAGAAAGTGAAGCACAAATTAACAACCTGGTATCACATCCTGAAGATTATCTATACTTGTGGGACTCTGGTTATTGCGACTTTTCATTTCACTAGACATGAAACACTTGATTTATTATTCGGATGGTTATTTGTTGGTGGAATTGTAATGTTTGTAATGGAGGAAAAGAAGAAGGAGCTAGAAGAGAAGACTTAAAGACGATCTCCCTTTCATTATGCTCCGTCTATCAAAAGTGTCATGAACTGATCCACCCTTTTTCTAAATGATTCATAGTGATGTTTTCCATTCTTAATCGTTTGAAATTGAACACGAGGAAATAGATCCTCGAGCATTCTATAAATTCGTTCGTTTGACTTCAGAAATGCTCGATCTATGCGATTATCTCCTGATTCCTTATCACCGCAATCCAAATAGAGGCGATCAAAAGCAACACTCTCGGATTCTAAGATAAACTGTTCTAATTTCTCCTGATTACGAAAAAAAGCGGAAGAGATTCCCGCTCCTCTACTAAAAACAGTCGGATAGCGACATAGCGCATAGACTGTAAGTAAACCTCCTAGAGAAATACCAGCCATATAATTCGAGTCCATCTGAGTTCGATACGTAATATCTATCGATGGTTTTAAATCCTTCACGATAAAATCTATGTACTCCCGGCCCTTCACTTCCTTAGAATCACTTTTCCCCGAAAGTTCTTCACTCAGCTCCCCCGGCGGCCATATCAGATAGTCATCCATCCGTTTTGCGCCCGAATCGATCGCAACGACAATAAGCTGAATCTTATTTTGATCAAGATATTCTTTCAAGCGCAACGATCTTCCGCCTACTGCATCCTTATCTTCAAACACATTCTGCCCATCGTGCATATAGAGAACTGGATAGGTTTCATTCGTTTGATCATATGTATCTGGCAAATAGATTCGAATCGTTCTCTCTTCGTTAAACACTGGAATCCAATGCTTCGTATGAACTAACAACCTTCATCGCCTCCTCTTCTTTAAACATGCAAGATGGTTCGCTGATCAAGCGAAACAGTATGGCATCTCACTTGAATTACGCCCCTTTGACTTTCATGAATTTTATGAGAGTGAAATGGATGCGGAGGTCGACTTAATCTTTATGGGGGAAGTGTCTTCTTTGGATTCTCACCTTTCGTTTCTTGGGGCCTTTTATAACCACACACTTTTATTTAGGCGCATGTTTCATTCTGAGAATTTACAATGGATCGATGAACGACTCGATGAAATAAAAAAGCTCAATAGTGCTGAAGACCGTGAAAAAACGATGGCAGAAATCGAAGCCTACATACGAGAAAAACACTTACTCATCTTTCAACACCATCCTGTTAAGGTTAGAACATTTCATCCATTACTTAAGGACGTTCAGTTTCAATCCTTCGGTCATTTTGACTTTTCAAAGCTTTGGATACCGAACTGAAAATGACCAATACCCTTTTATTGAAGACTACGCTAAAAACCATCGGTAACCCTCATTAAATAGAGGGTTCTCCATTTTGGAGTTCCCTCTTTAGAAATTGATCTCACGTACGCCTTACAGCATAATCAAGTATTTCTTGATACAGCTCGTTCCAATCATCATAATATTCTTTTACCTCGCTAGGATCTATTAGAATTCGTTCACGAGATTCATAATCGCCTTTAAAGGCATAGAGATGCCCAATGTCCATTCGATAAAAAATCTGATAACCGATTTTTGGATAAGGACTCGCTTCCTCCCAATTTGGATTTTCACTATGGTCAACAACAAGATGACCTAACAAAAAGCAACTTCCCGAAACGTAACCTTCTTCAAACGCTTCACGCTTTAAGCACTCCTCAGGGGTTTCCTTCTTTTCAATATGCCCTCCAGGAAAGTCCCATCCTCTATCGTTCAATTTCACTAAAAGTAGCTTCTCATCTTGAAAACAAAATCCGTGGACACTTGTGATCAACTCTTTAGGAGGCAGCTGTAAATCATGCTTCCAACTTAACTTTACTTTTTCTTCTCCCCAATTTACATAGATCGCGGTCATTTAGATTGCCTTCCCTCCATCGGAATGTGCCTCTTTCTTTTACGCCAACTCAATTCTTTAATACAAAAAAGACTATCTTATGAAAGATAAGCATCTTGATCGCATTAGTTATTAAGAACCTAAAAAAATTGTTTTTAGCTCATTTTCCACAACCTTCTCATTAAAAGTAAGGCCATATGCTTTAGCATGAGGTCTTGAACTAACTATCTGACTAATTTCCTGCTCGATGTAATGAACAGCCACCCCATCATCCGTTGCAATGCCGGGTTGTATCTTACTTGAACCGATAAGTTGATGATAAACAAGTCTTTTATCCTTGTCCCCATCATAATGAGGACAGTTACTGCCTTTAAGAAAACCCAAACAGGTTAATGGCTCATAGTCTTCCCCGAATGAATCTGTAACTCCTTCTTCGAACCAACAGATGGAGCCCGCACTTATACCAGATAGAATGATTCCGTGGTTATATGCGTTTTTCAAGATTCGATCTAGCCCCCATTCCCTCCATAATGCCAATAAATTTTTTGTATTGCCTCCTCCTACATAAATGATATCTTTTTCCATCACAAAACTTTCTAAGTCTCTTGTCGGTGGTTTAAATAAAGATAAATGGGAGGGTGAACAATTTTGCTTTTCAAAAAATGTATAGAATCTAGAGATGTAGTTATCTGCATCTCCACTCGCAGTAGGAACGAAACAGATTCGAGGATTTACTTTCTCTGATTGAGTAAGGATATATTGATCTAATAATGGGTTTTCTGGCTCCATAGAAAATCCACCACCACCTAGAGCAATAATTTGTCTCATGTGATTCTCCTTTTTTATTGAAGTTTAATCAAAAAATATCTAACTAGAATATTCTTTTTATCACTTTACTAGATCGGAAATTAAAACACCTATTACATCAAATAACAGAGGATAAACACTTCTATATATTACCATATAATTGTCAAATTTTATTGCCACCTCAACTATACTCTGAATGAATTAAAGTCCAGAACTCTCGGTTCAAATACAAATAAAGTGAAACTTACATCGGAGGAGGTTTCATTGCCTCTCAAAGTGTGAGATAAAAAAAGCAGTCCAGTTAGGGTGCAAGTTAAGCTTTTGCACGCCTATACTGAACTACTCAAGTTTCTCCGATGGTTTCGCGTTACTAAAGACGGATCATTTTCCTCGTAATAGCTGGGACTTTTCCAGCTATCACTTCTCCAATTTCTAAAGATGCCGTAGCAGCAGGAGAAGGTGCATTGCACACATGAATGGATCTTTTGCCTGGAATGATAAAGAAATCATCTACAAGCTGACCATTCTTTAGGAGAGCCTGAGCTCTCACTCCTGAGTGAGTTGGTACGACGTCTTCCTCTCGAATCTCTGGAACAAGCCTCTGAAGACTTTTCACAAAGGACTTTCTGTGAAACGATCGTCCCATTTCCTTAAGGCCTTCCTTCATATTACTCCCTGCCATTTTCCAAAACCCTTCAAACCCTAGAACATCGAGGGCATCTTTTGCATTGAACGAGAATTTCCCATAGCCCTCACGCTTCAAGCTAAGTACCGCATTTGGTCCAGCATGAATCGTTCCATCCATCATACGAGTGAGATGAACACCAAGAAACGGAAAATCCGGATTCGGTACAGGATAGATCAGATTCTTAACCAGGTAGCTCTTCTCTTTCTTTAATTTAAAATACTCGCCTCTAAATGGAACGATCTTTAAATCGGTATAAATATCCGCAAGCCTGGCGATGCGGTCGCTTTGAAGTCCCGCGCAATTAATTATATATTTTGCTTTAAAGGTTCCTTTAGACGTATCGACTACTGCTTCATCATGATTTTCTTCGATATTTGTCACCCTGGTCCCCGGAAACAAGTCTACTTCCTGATTCGATAGAATTTCCGCTAGTTTCTCAGTCACTTCCTTATAATTCACGATGCCAGTAGACGGCACCCGAATCCCACCTACCCCATTCACATGAGGTTCGACCTCTTTAAGCTCTTCCATTGTGAGTTTTTGTACGCCGAGCCCGTTTTTCAATCCACGTTCATACAAGTGATTTAGATTACCTTTTTCCGTTTCATCTACAGCTACGATGACCTTTCCACATACATCATGTGCAATGTCATTCTGCTGACAAAAGCGAACCATCGACTCACTGCCCCGCTTCGCTAATGTCGCTTTCAAGCTCCCAGGCTTATAGTAGATTCCTGAATGAATCACACCACTATTTCTGCCTGTTTGGTGACTAGCCCATTCCTTTTCTTTTTCAACTACTGCGAGTGCTGCGTTGGGGTAACGTTGTCGAATCGAAAGCGCTGTTGATAGACCAACGATTCCTCCCCCAATCACGAGATAATCATACATGTTGTTTCCTCCAATTCAACTCAAGCAAATCGACCACGCTGGCGTAAAAGCTCTCTATGAAGTCCAGTATTTTCTTCAAAGGCTTCTCTTCCATGAAGCCAGAATCGGTTATTCAACATAATCAATTCTCCTGCAGGAAGCTCAAGTCCTTTTGTCGCAGACGAATTCTCCATCGAGCTTGAGAGTTCCTGCAAATAAGTTGCCTGCTCAATGTTTTCTGGGTGAACGAACTGATCGATAAAACAAATACAAGGTTCATTGTTTTGTTCATAGAACGTTGTCCGGAATACTTCCTTCACGACATTTTTGCTTGGTGGTGCCTTATAGATCAATCGCTGTGATGCCATCGGGTGCTGATAGAACCGTTCAAGCTCTTCCCAATCATCAAGATGAAGAAGTCGCGAACGGCCGCCAACCGCATTTTGCTCATCAAATTTCATCATCAACAACCAGTCAGTCGCTTCATCCACATACGTTCCATCCGTATGGAGTGTAAAAAGACGATACGCCTGACGAAGGTAAGAATCACTAGTATCTGTATGTTTGACAGAGAAACGAGCATAATAGTTTCCCGACATCGCATCGAAATTTGGAATACCAATTAGGTGTGAAAAAGCCGTTGAAAACTTCACGTAATCCTCAGGGTCAGTCGTTTGCTTGTTAACCCCAACGGTAAACCCGCCAGTATTTCGGTCATGGAGAATCGCCCGAACAGATTTTTGAAAGTTCTCATCTAGAAGACGTGATAGCTTCTCTGTCAAAATAAATCGCATGTAAGGGATATACTCCAATTGCTGACTACTAATCTCACGAACTTCTTCAAAAAAACGACTGATTACCTCTTGTTCCAACTCCACTACATAAAGTCGATCATGATCAGCACTCGGTTTAATCTCATACCCCTTGCCCTTTTTCACACTTCTCTCATTTTGGTTGACGCTTGAAAGCTCCATTGCACACATTCTTGATCTCTCCTTTTCATTGTTTTTAGAATGATAAGAAAATCAAAACAAAAAGCCAGCACACTTCTCCCGTCTTCCGGAAAAAATATACTGGCTTTAAACTGCGTGCTAACTCCTTTTTGAGCTTCAACAGTTTTATCAGTTATTGTGATTGTCATCATTCATAAAATGCCCTAATGACCTGATTATGAAAGGGCTACCTTTCTAAAGGGTCGTATGGGCTGATAATCTAAGATTACAATGAATTGAATTTTCTGTCAAATTATTTTCAGTTTTAGACGATATGAATACCTCTATTGCATTATTATGAATATAAATATATAATATTCATATATTCACGAAAGGGGCTTTTACTAATGGCGCGCGGCTTTTCAGAACAGGAATTAACAGAAATTCGTAAGCAGCTGATTGATGAAGCAAGAAATCAGTACCGCACTAGAGGATTTAAGACCGGGATTAAGGATTTAACTGATGCAATCGGGATTGCCCCTGGTTCATTCTATAAGTTTTATTCATCGAAAGAAGAACTGATCTTCACCATACTTGAAGAAGAAGAAGTCTCGATTAAAGAGACATTGTTTAACGAATTTAATGAAGTGGCGTTCACATCTCCTGAAGAGATGGCTTCCTTCTTGATCCGAGGTATTGAGCTTGCGCTCGGCAATCCTTTTATTGAACTCATGATGTCTCCAACTCAAATGAGCGCTATCTCTCGCAAAGTACCGAAAGAGCTGTTAGAACGTCATATGAATCGAGATCAGTTCTCACTAGAGAAGCTGCTGCCGCTTAAAAACCATCCTCAAAAAGAGACGATCGGTAGCGTCATTCGTGCGTTCTTTCTTCTAACCATGCATAAGCGAGAAATAGGAGATGACGAGTTTGGGAACACGCTTCACTTTTATGCCAATGCGCTCGCACATGAGATTCTTAGGGAGGGATAAATGATGTTGAAGATTAACCAGGTAAGCTATCGCTATCCTAAATCTCATCATCAAACGTTGACTGAACTTGATTTCGCTGTTTCTGAGGGGGAAATCTTTGGTTTTCTTGGTCCATCCGGTGCTGGAAAGAGCACGATACAAAAGATCCTAATCGGTTTGATCAAAGACTATCAAGGCTCAGCGATCGTGAATGGACATGAAATTCGTGAAACGACTTCTGATTTCTATGAGCAAATCGGCGTGGCGTTTGAATTCCCAAATTTCTATTCAAAATTTACAGTGATGGAGAACTTGAAGCTCTTCTCGAAGTTTTATAAAGGCAAAGGGAAGGAACCGCTCGATCTGCTGAAGCAAGTGGGACTTGAGGAAGCTGCCCAAATGAAAGCCTCTGCTTTATCGAAAGGCATGAAGATGCGACTGAATTTCGTACGCGCGCTTCTACATGATCCAGCTATTCTTTTTCTCGATGAACCAACATCAGGACTTGATCCTGCAAATGCACGGATGATCATCGACTACATTGTGAATTTAAAGCGACAGGGAAAGACAGTGATCATCACAACCCATAACATGCATGTTGCTGAGGAGATCTGTGATCGCGTCGCGTTTATTGTGGATGGGAAAGTCGAACTCATCGATGCACCGCAAAAGCTTATGAGAGAAAGAAGCAACCAAACGCTACACCTCACATTCCATAAGGCGTCAGGTGGCGTGTCATCACTCACTCTACCAACTTTAAATCTGGCTAGCGATCCAACATTTATGGAGATTCTACAAAGCAATCGACTGATTTCCATGTATACGGACGAAGCAACGTTAGAGGATATTTTTATTGAAGTAACAGGGAGGAAACTGGCATGAGGATGGTTGCCCAAATCAGGACAGATATTTTATTTCAATTCAAACATGGGTTCTATCTTGCCTATGTTATTGTATCCGTACTCTATATTACCTTTCTTGCTTTTATACCTTCATCGTGGAAAGAAACGGCAGCTGTTCTCCTCATTTTCTCAGACTGTTCTTTTCTCGGATCGTTTTTCGTTGGAGGCATCATCCTCCTAGAAAAGGACCAGGGTATGATTCAACAGCTTTTGATCAGTCCACTAAGAATTTCTGAATATATACTTGGCAAGGCTTTATCTCTTTCCTGTCTAGCCACTGTGGCAAGTACGCTCATTTTACTTGCGAGTTTTGGCCGTTCGCTTAACTACACACCTATTCTAGTCGCGGTGTTTGGTTGCTCCCTATTTGCCACTTTTCTAGGCATGATAATTGCGATCAAAGTCAAATCAGTTAACCAGTACTTACTTATTACGCCTTTATTCGTGCCAATCTTTTTTCTGCCATTAGCAAACTACTTTTCACTGCCTGCTCCAAAGTTGCTCGAGTGGACGCCCGGCTATAGCACACTTCAAATGATAACAAATGGTTTTCAGCTTAATTCCCCTCTATCTTTTCATACTTCCATCTTATTTAGCTGGGTTCTTCTTTTCTTCTTTATGGTGAATCGTCAATATGAACGTACTTTTTATAAGAAAGCCGGTGTATAATATGGCGCGCATTCTTTCTCTGATATCCTATGATCTGAGATCAATTCGGAAAGACCTGATGACGATGATATCCATTTTCGCTCCCATAGGGATGGCGCTCTTCTTTCGTTTTGCTATACCTGTATTAGATGAGGCATTCTTTAAAGGAACAACATTTACTTCTTCTGATCAAAATCTTGTTATCGGTTTGCTTTTGCTTCTTACAACACCAGTGATGATTGGCATGATGAGTGGGTTTATCCTTCTTGATGAAAAAGACGAAGGAATCGCCATGTCAATTGCGGTTACACCGTTCCAGTTAAAAGGCTATTTGCTCTATCGCCTTACTCTTCCAATGTTTATTAGTCTGTTGCTTGCTTTCCCTGTACTCATGATCGGCGGCTTCACCGAAATTATAACGCTACAAATTCTTCCCTTTCTGCTGTTAATACTAGTAGAAACCCCAATCATCGCTCTCTTCATGGCGAGTATAGCTGAAAATAAGGTAGAAGGTTTAGCCGTCGCCAAGGTAGTCAGTATCATACTTGCTGTTCCAATCGCCATTTATTTCGTTGATCATCCTGCAATGATGATTGCAGCAATGTTGCCTCCATACTGGCCCCTTAAAGGATACCTACTTACAATGAACGGCTGGCATCTAGTCGATTATCTCTTTCTTCTCACTGGCATTTTGTATCATCTTCTGATGCTTTTGTATTTATTAAAACGTTACGAGCGAGCAATACGATAGCAAGCCTATCCCAAATAGGCTTGCTATCGTTCATTTTGCTTCCTCACATGCATCTTCAATATCCCCGTTGGCCCCTTCTGATTCAGCTGAATCATTTGCTCCGCCATCTCTTCTGCTGTATATGGCATATCATTTTCAAGCCACCATGAAATCATCCCTGTATAGGCTGAAGCAATGTAACTTGCGATTACTTCGCTAGGTAACGGCAGCGGATCAAACCTTCCTTTTGCAATACGATTATCATAGAAATCAAAGAAAAAATCGCGCATTTGATCGAGAAAATTAGGCATTCCTTTCTTAATTAACATAACGTGAAAGAATTTATCGTATTCCGCAATGCTTGAGAAAATGTGCTCTGCGATATATCGCTGCAGCTCATCAATAGGAAGATTTCCAGGGGGAATATGAAGCGCTTCTCCAAAAAGCTGATGTAACATTTCATCAACCGTTTGAAGCAATAATTCTTCTTTATCCTGATAGTGTAAATAGAACGTAGCACGGTTGACCGTTGCTACATTTGTTATGTTTGCGATCGTAATTTTCTCGTATTCTTTTTCTTCCATTAGCTGAATGAAAGCATCTTGTAATAGCGTTCGTGTACGAATTACCCTCGGATCTTCTTTCTCTCTCATCAAATTTTCCTCCACTTCACTTTTTTCACAACAATTCTTTTTGAAATGTTGTTTAGTCTACACAACTCAATAACTTGCGTATTGCTCATTCTTATCATTCTGTTACAATATTTTACGACACTTGTTGTATAAATAACAACCGTTGTTCATTTAAATGATGAATGAGTCTAAATAGGAGGTTTAATTATATGAATGAACAGAAATTCACGAAGGCAAGATGGATTACGATAGCCGCTACTTTCCTTGCTTTTATGGGAATTGGGATTGTTGATCCCATTCTTCCGACGATCGCTGAGCAAATTGGTGCCAACCACTGGCAAGTCGAAATGCTGTTTACAGCGTATATCCTGACGATGGCGATTATGATGATTCCAGCCGGTATTTTTGCAAGTCGCTTCGGTGATAAGCGGATGATGGTCTTTGGTTTATGTGTCGTTACTGTTTTCGCGTTACTATGTGCTCTTTCAAACGGAATCGCCAGTCTTTCTATTTTCAGAGCAGGTTGGGGCTTTGGTAACTCCATGTTCTTTGCGACTGCGATGACGCTCTTAATTGCATTATCGAAAGATCCACAAAAAGCAGTAGGCTACTACGAGGCAGCGATTGGACTCGGAATGGCAGGTGGTCCACTTGTTGGTGGTGTTCTTGGTGGATATTCTTGGAGATTTCCATTCTTTGCAACGTCTATTCTTATTCTTGCTGCATTCTGTCTTGTACTCTTTTTTGTATTTGAACCAAGTGGCAAACAAAAACGTAAACCTGTTGGAATGCATGAATTAAAAGGATTATTTTCTTACAAACCATTCGTCACGTCCGCTCTAGCGGCAATGCTCTATTACTACGGTTTCTTCGTCGTTCTGGCATATACACCGCTTATTATCGGACTTGGTGCGATCCAAATTGGTTTTGTATTCTTCGGTTGGGGATTGATGCTCGCTTATGGTTCGGCGATTTTAAGTCATCAGCTTGAGAAGAAATATCTTCCTAAGAAAATACTTCCATATAGCTTGCTCATATTTGCTATCTTACTTGGCTTGCTATTCGTTGTTCCATCGACACCACTTCTCATTACATTAGTAATCGTCTCAGGACTTGCTTCAGGACTAAACAACGCCCTATTTACGAGCTATGTGATGGAGGTCTCACCATATGAAAGAAGCATTACGTCTGGTGGGTACAACTTCCTTCGCTGGCTAGGTGCAGCGATTGCACCTGTTCTATCCGGTCTGATCGGCCAGAGTGTATCTGCTCATGCTCCGTTTCTCGTTGCAGCCGTTCTTAGTGTTGGAGGAATTGGCCTTATGCTGTTGAAACCTAAACCAGCTACGTTAGAAACTGAAGTAAGTGCATAGAAAAAAGCGTAAAGCACTAAGTGCTTTACGCTTTTTTTGATTACTTCTCGATTTTGTCTCCTTGTTTCTCCCATGCTGCAAAGCCCCCACTATAGTTTAAGATGTCCTTAAATCCAAGTGATTGTAGTAAGCTCGTTCCGATTGCTGAACGTGTACCAGACTGGCAGTGCACAACAACCGTTTTATCTTCTGGAATTTCCTTCGCCTGATCTTCTAAATAGCCAAGCATATGATGATTGGCATCAGGAATATGCCCTTGGTTCCATTCATTTTCTTTACGAATATCGACGACGTACACATCGTCTTTTTCATAAACATCCTTTAATTCTTCCGTTGAAATAAAGGAATAACCTTCTAAATCATTCCACTGCGAAAGAAGTTCAGATCCAGCGTACGCGCTAATATGATCGATGCCAATGGAATGCAACGCCTTTACGATCTCTTCTTTTTGCTCATCCTCTGCAATGAGCAACACATTGTGATCATAGTTTAACACCCATCCTGACCAGTTCGTGAATGCTTTATTAAATGGAAGGTTGATTGCGCCTTCGATGTGACCTTCTGCGAAATCCTGTGCAGGGCGAGTATCGACTACTGTGGTGTTCTCTTTCGATGCAAGGGCTTGGAACTCATCGACATTTGAAATCTTATCAAGTTCTTCACCTGTTAAAACATTCGGTCCTTCTTTATTTACTTTTTTCATCACTGCAAAATAGGTTGGCGCTTCAGGCTGCTCGTTCAATAGATCTTTTACGAACGTCCCTTCATTTTCTTCTTTCAACGCCCAGTTATTGCGAAGTTCATACCCCACAGTTGACTGTGGAACGGCGCCTAATGACTTCCCACATGCGCTCCCAGCACCATGACCTGGCCAAACCGTTAAGAATTCTGGTAGTTCTTTAAACTTTTGAAGTGACTTAAACATAGCCTTCGCTCCCGTTTCAGCTGTACCTACAGCTCCTGCGGCTTTTTCAAGCAAATCTGGGCGGCCAATATCACCAACAAAGACAAAGTCCCCTGTGAAAATTCCCATAGGTACTTCCGAGCCCCCACCACGATCGGTGAGTACAAATGATATGCTCTCCGGAGTGTGGCCAGGTGTATGCATCACACGTAGCTCTACGTTACCAACATTTATGATAGAACCATCCGTTACGAGCTCCACATTTAATCCATCAAGATAACCGTACTTCCAGTCTTGATCTCCTTCATCTGATAAAACTAATTTCACATCATGCTTTTCTGCTAATTGTCTAGCACCGGAAACAAAATCAGCATGGATGTGCGTTTCCGCGGCTGCAGCTAAATGAAATCCTTCTTTTTTGGCTGTTTCTAAATATGGTGCAACGTCACGAGCAGGATCGATTACAAGTGCTTCACCTGTTCGCTGACATCCGATCATATACGAATACTGTGCAAGTTTCTCATCAAAAAACGTACGCAAATACATGAATTAATCCTCCTTAGAATCAATTATTAATTACCCTACGGGGTATATAACTCTATCATAAACTCTTTTAAAGTTTTCATCAACCTTCTTGCTTTATACCCTCATTAGATAGTTCTACAAAACATGAATTTCCTTTTTTAATAAGGCAATGTTAGGTTATATATTTGAACTCTCGATTCTTGGCTCATTCGAGTGAAACCTTCGTAAAAGAAATTAACTTACCATTTTATAGAATGTACTGAAAAAGAGTTTTAAATCCATGTAAAGGGGAACGAATTGTCTCAGTATACTATTAACTCATACAACAAACGCAAAACTATTATTGGAGGATTTCTATGTTTACGTTAAGCGATATCCCAATGTTCTTTGTGAACTTTTTTATCATATTACCGATCGTAACTCTACTTCATGAAGCGGGACACGTACTTGTTGCAAGGATTTTTGGAGGGAAGATCAAATTCTGTATAGGGACTGGAAAAACAATGTTCCATATTGGACCTCTAGAAGTGAAAAAGAAGTATTTTATGGAAGGATGGTGTCAGTACGAGGATTTAACGTATAACAAAACATGGGCACACGTCGCGATTTATGCGGCGGGTAGTCTGTTCAATATTATAGTTGTCCTTACTATGAACGGTTTAATCTACGCAAAGGTTCTTCCAGTTGATCTATTTTTTTATCAGTTTACCTACTTCTCGATCTACTTTATTTTCTTCTCTTTAATGCCTTACCGAAATGACGGTGGAAAACCGAGCGATGGCATGGCGATTTATGACGTGATCCGTTATGGAAAAGCGGAAGATCCTATCGATTGATATTCGAAAGACCATAGTGAAAAAGGTAGCTTCGTTATACAAAAGAAGCTACCTTTTTCACTTATTGAGATAGTTTGTTTCTCTCCAAAGCTCATACATAATCCACTACCATTATGTGATTTACAGATTTTATGTTTCAGAGATGATTAATTCGGAAATAGAAAAATTAAACAAAAAAAAGGATGTGAAGCTATGAAAGCTGTTACATATCAAGGTAAAGAACAAATGGTCGTCAAAGAAGTCGAGGCCCCATCAATTCAAGATCGAAGTGATATGATTGTGAAAATCACCGCCAGCGGTATTTGTGGATCAGACCTTCACCTTTATCATGGGGGAATAGAACCCGAACAAGATTATATTGTTGGTCATGAGCCGATGGGTATCGTTGAAGAGGTTGGCCCAGATGTCAAAACTTTAAAAAAAGGTGATCGCGTCGTCATACCATTCAACATTGGCTGTGGTGAATGCCATTACTGTAAAAACCAAATGGAAAGCCAGTGTGATGAATCGAACCCACATGGTGAAGTTGGTGGCTTATTTGGTTTTACAGAAATAAACGGAAATTATCCTGGTGGACAGGCTGAATACTTACGTGTACCATATGCAGATTTCACTTCTTTTAAGGTTCCAGAGTCAAGCACCCTCGATGATGAAAGTGTTCTTTTCCTTTCAGATGTCGTCCCTACAGCCTATTGGAGCGTGGAACACAGTGGTGTCAAATCAGGTGACACTGTCATCATCCTTGGAAGTGGACCGATTGGATTAATGGCGCAGAAATTCGCCAAGCTAAAAGGTGCAAAACGCGTGATTGCGGTCGATCAGATAGACCATCGTCTTGAGCATGGAAAGCGAACAAACCAGGTTGATACGTTTAATTTTAAAAATCATGATGATATTGGCTCTCTATTGTATGAGGAAACAAAAGGTGGAGCTGACGTGGTCATCGATTGTGTAGGCATGGATGGTACAGTGTCTCCTAATGAGTCATTTGGTTCGGAGTTCGATAACCAGTTCGGAACCATTAGCCCGATTACAACAGCTTCTAAATCGGTGCGTAAGTTTGGTACAGTACAATTAACAGGTGTATACGGCACTGAAGCCAATCGTTTCCCACTTGGCGACTTCTTCACAAGAAATGTTTCTCTGAAAATGGGACAGGCTCCTGTGATTCACTTGATGCCAAAACTATACGACATGATTGAAAATCAGGAATTCGATCCAAAAGACATCATCACTCATAGCATGTCAATTGAAGATGCAGCTAAAGGATACGACATTTTTGATAAGAAAGAGGATGGCAACATCAAGGTGATTTTAAAACCATAATAAAAATTGGCGGCACTTTGTCTTTCTTAGTGCCGTCAATTTTTATTGAATAGGAATGATACTGTCAAAATATAATTCCAATTATTAGTAATTTACTAGGTTTTAAGGTCCTCTAGTTAACAAGATCTTCAAACTTTTTAGGCCATCTGTTTTATTGTTAAGCATTTCCAATAGGTATACAATAAAGAGGAATGAATGTTCATTCCGCATTTTTTCATGAAAGGTTGATAATGATGACGACCATAACTAAGCGGGACAGCATTCTCTCAAGTGCTCTTAGCTTATTTGCTGAGCGCGGTTTTGATGCCACAACAGTCCCGATGATAGCTGCCTCTGCGAACGTTGGAGCCGGAACGATCTACCGATACTTTGATAACAAAGAGGTACTTGTTAATACGTTGTTTCAAGAATATGTAAATACGTTTATGAACACTCTTGAAGCCCAATTTCCTTATAGAAAATCCACTCGTCAACAATTTCATCATATTTACAAGTCTATGCTTCTGTTTACTAATCAAAATGAACACGCGCTTTATTTCATTAAGACCCATAGTGCGGCTCATTTTTTAAATGAGCAAAGTCATTCTGATTTTCAGCAGCTACTAAAAATTCTTAAAACATTTTTTGATAATGGGAAAGACCAAAAGGACATTCGAGATTTACCATCAGAAGCATTAATCGCTATCGTGTATGGTGCATTTCTTGAACTTCAACACCTTATTCGTTCTGGTGAGCTTGAACCTTCAGAGGAACTTCTTTCAAGGATTGAAGACAGCTTATGGGACTCTGTTCGCTACCATAATTGAAGAGCTAATATTCTTCATAAATCTTCGGAATGACTAGTCATTCCGAACTATTCTATAGATGAGGTGATGAAAGCATGACTACTAAGAAATCGTTCCCACAACCCAAAACTTACGGACCACTCGGAAGTCTTCCACTTATTGATAAAGAAAAACCAATCCAGTCATTTATGAAGCTTTCAAAAGAATTGGGACCAATCTTTCAGTTTCAGTTTCCGGCCCGTACGAGTACTTTTGTTTCAAGTGCTACTCTTGCAGCCGAGATCTGTGATGAATCTCGTTTCGACAAAAAAGTAGGACCGGTCCTTCAGAAAGTGCGTGCTTTTGGTGGAGACGGCCTATTCACAAGCGAGACAAAAGAACTAAACTGGAAGAAAGCTCACAATATTTTGTTGCCTAGCTTTAGCCAGCAAGCGATGAAAGGTTATCATAATAAAATGGTTGACCTTGCCACACAGCTCATTCAAAAATGGGCACGTTTGAATCCAAATGAAGAAGTTGATGTACCTGAAGACATGACCCGTTTAACTCTAGACACAATAGGACTTTGCGGCTTTGACTTCAGATTTAATAGCTTCTATCGAGAGAAGAATCATGAGTTTATTGATGCTATGGTTCGCTCATTGGATGAAGCGATGAATCAATCTCAGCGTCTCGGTGTACAGGATAAATTAATGGTAAGATCAAAAAAACAATTTCGAGAAGATATTGAATATATGTTCTCACTCGTTGATGGCCTTATTGCAGAGCGTAAGAAAAACGGAGATCAGGGTGAAGATGACCTGCTTTCTCATATGCTAAAAGGAAAGGATCCAGAAACCGGCGAACCTCTCGATGATGAAAACATTCGTTTCCAAATCATCACCTTCTTAATTGCGGGCCATGAAACGACAAGTGGCTTGCTGTCATTCACGCTTTACTATTTAATGAATAACCGTGATAAACTTGCAAAAGCACAGGAAGAAGTCGACCGCGTTGTTGGAGATGCTATTCCTGATTACAAACAGGTGAAGCAGCTTAAATATGTACGGATGATTTTAAACGAAGCACTTCGTCTATGGCCAACAGCACCAGCGTTCTCTGTCTATGCAAAAGAAAATACAACATTGAATGGTGAATATGCAGTTGAGAAAGATGATGTATTCACGCTCCTTCTCCCTGAACTTCATCGCGATAAATCGGTATGGGGCGAAGATGTCGAAGCTTTCATTCCAGAACGATTCGAAGATCCTTCTTCTATTCCGCACCATGCCTACAAGCCATTTGGTAATGGCCAGCGTGCGTGTATCGGTCAGCAGTTTTCGCTTCATGAAGCAACGCTTGTACTCGGTATGATCATCCAGCATTTCGATCTTATCGATCATGCGAACTACCAGCTTGATGTGAAAGAAACGTTAACACTGAAACCTGATGGACTGAAAATGAAAGTTAAGCCTAGAAAAGAATCGATTTCGTTCGCGGTTTCTTCTTCAGAACCTATTGAGAAAGAAAAGAAAGCCGCTCCTATAGCAGTTAAAAATGCTCATAACACGCCGCTACTTGTTCTTTATGGTTCAAACCTTGGAACTGCAGAAGGCATTGCCCGAGATCTTGCTGAAACCGGACGACAACAAGGATTCAGCTCTCAAGTAGCTCCATTGAATGACTATGTGAATGAACTTCCACAGGAAGGCGCGGTGCTCATCGTATCTGCTTCCTATAACGGGAATCCACCTGACAACGCTGATGAGTTTGTTCGCTTCCTTGATCAAGCGGAAGAAGGGACACTAGAAGGCGTGCAGTATGCCGTATTCGGTTGCGGTGATCGAAACTGGGCAAACACTTATCAGCGCATCCCTTCATTAATCGATCAACAAATGACTCAAAAAGGAGCAAAGCGTTTATCAGAAACGGGCTTCGGTGATGCAAGTGATGACTTTGAAGGCGATTATGAGAAATGGGAAGCAACGCTTTGGCCAAATCTCGCAGAAGCGATGAATATAGAACTAAATGAAAATAACGCAGAAAACAGCGCGATATCAATGAGCTTCGTGAGTGGCGTAAGTGATACGCCTCTCGCTAGAACACATCATGCTTTCACGGCTATTATTAATCGAAATGTAGAATTACAGCATACAGAGAGCGGCAGAAGCACGCGTCACATTGAACTTATGCTTCCAGATGGCGCTTCCTACCAGGAAGGTGATCATGTTGGTATCCTTCCACAAAACAGTGATAACATGGTTAACCGCGTCCTCGAACGCTTCTCTTTAAATGGACATGATCACGTGCTACTGACTGGAGATTCTGGTAAAGCAGCGCATCTTCCTACTGACAAACCAGTGAAACTCCAGGAGCTTCTTTCTTCTTATGTTGAGCTTCAAGAACCAGCAACTCGTTCTCAAATACGTGCGCTAGCTGCACATACAGTTTGCCCACCGCATGTTGTGGAGCTCGAGCAATTACTTGAAGATGACACATATAAAAAAGAAATTCTTGAGAAACGCGTTACGATGCTTGAACTCGTTGAAGAGTACATGGCTTGTGAAATTCCATTTGAGCGATTCATTGCACTGCTTCCACCATTGAAAGCTCGCTACTACTCCATTTCTAGTTCTCCGCTTTACAAAGAGCGAGAAGCGAGCATGACCGTTAGTGTCGTTCGAGACACTGCATGGAATGGTAAGGGAGAGTACAAAGGTGTTGCATCTAACTACCTGGCAACGCGTGAATTTGGTGACAAAGTGGCCTGCTTCATTAACACGCCACAGTCCAACTTCCAGCTTCCAGAAGATCCAGAAACACCAATGGTCTTAATTGGACCTGGAACAGGCATTGCACCATTTAGAGGGTTCATTCAAGCCCGTCGTGAATTAAGCAAGCAGGGCGTCGAGCTTGGTACTGCTCACCTCTACTTTGGCTGTCGTAATCCTGAACATGATTACTTATACCAGGAAGAGCTAGAACAGGCTGAAAAAGATGGACTTGTTACCCTTCACACAGCTTTCTCACGTTGCCCTGGAAAAGAAAAAACATATGTTCAACATCTTGTATCCGATAACGCTACAGATGTTATCCCACTTCTAAAAGATGGTGGACGCTTGTACGTTTGCGGCGACGGTAGCCACATGGCTCCTGAAGTTGAACAAACAATTATCACAAGCTATCAATCGATGTATGAAACAACTGAGCAAGAAGCGATTCAATGGCTAGAAGAACTTGAGCGAGACGGCCGATATGCGAAAGACGTATGGGCTGGCGCTTAAAATATAGAAAACAGCGCATCCAGGCGGATGCGCTGTTTTTTTATCAATTCCTCTTTTCACTGCACTTTCTTTGTATCTTTTGCATGTACTGCTGATTCCACCACTTCATCTAGTGCCTTACCAAATCCTGCTTCCATAACCGCACTATAGGCACCTTCAATCAATGGCGCATCTGCAATCTTGACGGAATGAGCATCCTCTATTAAATCGATCGCCATCTCTGCATTCATAACAGAGCTTCCGAAATCGACGAGAATAACAACCCCATCTCCACGATCTGCCTTTTCAATTGCGTTCTGAATCTTCAACGCACTTGTACCCATTTCACCATCATCCGTTCCACCAGCATCGAGAACAGCTACTTCAGGCTGAGCTTCATCAAGCATCTTTTTTAAACCTTTAGAAATATCAGGACTGTGTGACACAAGAACGAGACCGACCATCAAGCGTCACCTTCCTTTTCAAGAACTGTCGCTAGCTCTTCAATCAAATAATAAGAAGATTGTGCACCTGCATCCTGTTTACCTTTTGATTTCTCTTTGTAGTAAGCAGCCCTGCCTTTTTTGGCCTCATATTCCTTCACATTCTCAAGAGCTTCCTTAGCCTTGTCCATCAAGATATCCGGTGTAAGGTCATTTCCCTTCTCTTCCATCAATTCAATAACAGGTTCAAGTAAATCGATCATCGTCTTTTCTTCTCGTTCAGCTTTGCCTCGTTTCTTCATTCCATCCAAACCAACTCGAAGACCTGAAGAAAGATCGCTAAGTTGTACTTCTGTTCCTTCTAAATGATTTCCAGCTTTCATAAAAAGCGTGCCGTATAGCGGCCCAGAAGCCCCACCTATTTTTGACAATAGACTTGTCCCAGCGCCCTTCAGCACTTTACCAACTTCATCAGTATCCTCATCAAGCTGTTCAACAGCTGCCTTAAATCCTCTCGTCATGTTGATTCCATGATCCCCATCTCCGAGTACCTGATCAAGATCTGTTAATTGTTCTTTATTGGACTCCATTTTTTTTGAAGACTCTTTTATCCACTGTCTTGCCATTTCTGCAGTAAACATTCATTAGCCTCCTTATTCGCTTATTGTCCATGCAATCGTCTGGCATGGTTTTGCGACTAATTCCTTCAATTCTTCTGTTAACTTTAGAACCGTTAACGAGGCACCGGCCATTTCAAGAGCCGTCATATAGTTGCCAACAAGCGTAAGTTCAGTCTTAACGCCCTTTTCCTTTAAAAGATCATGAATACGGTTGTTCAGAATGTATAGCTCCATCAACGGAGTCGCGCCCATTCCATTCACCATAACAGCCGCTTCATCACCATCTTTCAGTTCCAGTTCAGGGAGCACTTCTTCCACAAGACGTTCAGCAACATCATCGGCAGACGTCATCTCGATCGTCTCCATTCCAGGCTCGCCATGAATTCCAATTCCAAGCTCCATCTCATTTTCATCGATATCAAACCCAGGGTTTCCTGAACCAGGAACCTGTGCAGGGGTAAGCGCAACACCCATAGACCTCACATTGTGAACAACTTCTTCAGCGAGCTTTTTCACTTCATCCAACGTTTTTCCCTCATTCGCTGCAGCACCTGCAATCTTATGGACAAATACAGTGCCGGCAACTCCTCTTCGACCTGTTGTATGAGTGCTGTCCTCTACCGCGACATCATCATTTACGATGACCTGCTTCACTTGAATACCTTCATCTTCTGCCATTTCTGCCGCCATTTCAAAATTCATGACGTCTCCTGTATAGTTTTTTGTTATAAGAAGGACTCCAGCTCCCTGATCGACTGCTTTTATCGCTTCTAACATCTGATCAGGAGTTGGTGAAGTGAAAACTTCTCCACTAACTGCGGCATCAAGCATGCCTTCTCCAACGTACCCAGCATGAGCTGGCTCGTGGCCACTTCCACCACCGCTTACGATTCCAACCTTATTCGGCGATAATTTTTTTCTAACGAGAACAGTCGTCCCTTCCAGTCTCTCATAAGATTCAGGGTGTGCTTTCACCATTCCATCTAGCATTTGGCTTACAACGTCATCAGGCTGGTTGATTATTTTCTTCATCAATTTATCCCTCCCAAAATAGCTATACCCTAGTTTCATTCCTTGCAAAAGTTAAAAATTATGACAATTTTATTCACTACGATCCTTTGAACAGCTTATCTTCCCCTTAAAGGAAAATAAAATTCCGATCGCATGGAGGTTATTCCACGAACTGTTCTTTTCGTATATATTCAAAAAAACCGAGTTTATTGCCCCACGGATCACTGAAAGTGGCCCATTTAACAGGCACTTCTTGCCGTGAATGAATCGTGAAGGATGGAACCGCAAGCTGCTTTACTATCCTCTCTCGTTCATTTTCTAAATTTTGAACACAAAGCCTTACTGGACCTGACCCTTCTGCCGGTTCACCCTCAGCAAGCTGGAGCCAAGCACCAGGAAGTAACTCCCACTCTGCGAATCCTTCATGCGGCACAAAATCCGGTTCTCTTTTTAGAAATTCCTTATACCATCTCTTTCCTTCTGCAAAGTTCTCAACTCTTATTTGAAACGTTAATTCATTGAACATGTTGGCCCTCCTAACCCATTGTATTAATTTCCAACATTATTCCATATTCCTGAAATAATGCTGAAATCCTTTCTATTACACTTAAAAAGACGCTTCTGTCTATAAACAGAAACGCCTTGAACAAAATTTATAAAAACTCTTCATGTGGAGCTTGTGTCGGATAAAGCACGTAGAATAGTGGATACGCCCTCTTGTACCAGAACTGAATAATTGGTCCAAGTAAGAATACAAGAGCAACCGTACCGATTCCAACAGGTCCACCGATTAGCAAGGCAAGGGATGCCATCACAACCGCCACAATCGTTTGTCCCATTTGCAAACTAAGGTTAAACCGTGAGCTAATCACAAGAAACAATTGATCAAACGGAGCACGAGGAAATTGCGGCAAAATATAAATGGCGACACCAAGTCCAATTGCTACCATACCAGCTAATAGAATAAATACTTTTGCCATCAATGGTGCTGAAGTTAGATTAATGGATGAAAAGACAACCTCTAACCAGAAATCAAGAATGAAGCTCTCTAATATAATCGGAAGTACCGCTGCATACTCCGGTTTCTGTTTCATTAAGCTGCCATTCAAGAAAATGACCAATATCTGAAATAATCCATACCAGAAGCCAACTGTTAACCCAGCAAAATCTGATAGACCAATAAAAAAGGAAGTCCAAAAACCCGCGCCAAGCGTCGCATGAATGACGAGTGCTACACCAAAAAAGTTAATGAACATACCTAGAAGGTAAACCGTAATTCGATAAAACATTACGACCTCCTCCCTTCCTCGATATTAATAAAATCTAATAGACCGACACTTGCAAACAAGCATCTTCAATCCCATATCTGACAGGTTCCATTTGTCAGAAGGTACAGGCACATGGCCATTTAGGCAATATCGATGTACTGCCCCATACTTGTGGAAGAGAGGATCTTACTAAGATTTTTCGAGACCATTTTATTAGCGATTAAGTTCACAGTCAATCGATATTACTTTAAAAAACCTTTCCAATTTTTTCGTTTTCTTTACACTGCACGTGCAAAAAAATGCCGCCCTTATTCGGACAGCATTTCGCATATTTATAAAATATGTTTGGCAAGTGCCTGTTTTAAAGTACTATGGGTTTGGATGGAAGAGAAATCAATTCCGAGATGAATCATCGTTTGAGCAACTTCAGGTCTTATACCAGCCAAAATACCTTTTACCCCCAGAAGTTCTAAAGAGTAAATAATATTAAAGATATTGTTGGCAACCATCGTATCCACAATCGTTACCCCAGATAGATCGATAAACAGGTGCGTTAAGCTTTTTTGAGTAGATTCTCGCAGTGCTGTCTCCATCAACAAACTCGCTCTGTGCGTATCCACATCTCCAATAATTGGAAGTACAGCTACACCATCCAGTATCGGAACAACTGGAACCGATAATTCCAGGAAGACTTCCTGTGCATGACTGAGTGTACTTTTGTATGACTTTACATAAGCTGTACTATAAGCATAGACAGCCTGATCGAGCGTTGTATCAATCAATCGAGCAACCGTGAAAATACTTTGAATAGAATAATGATCTTCGAACGCCATTTCCTCCATGACGTCCCATAATTCCTGTCTAAATTTAGTGGTATTTTTCAACGATTCATCCAGTTCTGCCCCATAATTAACGGCAAGTTCACCTGTTGACTGTCCCCACTTTGTTACACGCTCCATCGCTTCTTCTTGCCCATTTATGATCGAATCCGCACATAATTGTACGAGCTCTGCGTTCAATTTCAAACCTTCTTCAGTATTAGGTGCATCCTTTAATAGCCGCTTGGCTATTTCAAATCTTTTTCCCTCTATCTGCTTACCAATCAATAGAACTTCTTTCTTTATAGCAGATTCTTGAACTCCCATACTTTAACCTCCGATGTTAAAGCTAATCTTATCTTCATTATAGAAGAACGATATTTATTTTACATTAAAAACTTCGTATCGCTCATCATTTTTATTTTCCATTAACTCTTGTTGTGCATACAGGGACGGGCTTATTCAAGAATCTCTGCTTTCATTTTCTTCATTCTTTCTAATTAATTTCTAAATCATCTTCAACCTTTTTTTCATATGTTGTTTGCTTTTTTTGGAGGACGTGTTATACTAAGGTTAATTATTGTTGTTCGGTACAAATTATTAAAGAGCAGGCTACTTTAGGAAGTACTTACATCTCAAATGATTATGTAGAGCAGTAATAGTAATATTTGTGCAAAATGCACTTGGAGGATACACACATGAACAAAGGTACAGTAAAATGGTTTAACGCAGAAAAAGGTTTTGGCTTCATCGAAGTTGAAGGCGGAGACGACGTATTCGTACATTTCTCAGCTATTCAAGGCGAAGGTTTCAAAACTCTTGAAGAAGGTCAAACAGTTACTTTTGACACTGAGCAAGGTAACCGCGGACCACAAGCTACTAACGTAACTAAAGCGTAAATAGCATATATTAAAAGGCTTTTCCCTTCTGGGAAAAGCCTTTTATTTTGCTTTCTATACTAAGTGATGGCTCTCCATCTTCCTATCACGACGTAAGTCCTACCTCATCAGCATCACTTTTAGAAGTGATTATGGAATCCTACTTACGTATACAAAGCAGCCACCTTTAACAAATATCTTATTGTTTCATTCGCCATCATCGAACATACGGATTGTTTTTTCAAGATCATCTATGTCATCTTTTAAAGCATTATCCTCCCTAGCACTCATCAATAACTCTGGATCCAACTCTCCTTCAATCGCAATGGCCGTTAGACCTTTCTCGGTAGTCGTTTCATGCCACTCGTCTTTATTCCAGAAGACCGCATCCCCTTTTTTTACTTTTACTAAGTCTTCCCCTTCACCCCTAACAAAACCTTCTCCATTAACGATAATTAACAATTGAGGGGTAACTGCTTGATGGTACCCAATCACACCACCCTCATCTAAGTACATCGCTCCTATGTGGACACTTTCTTCGGTCTGAGTGATTCGAGACATCACAAAGTGAGAACCAAATTTAGTAATTTCCTTACCTCTAGTACGACTATAATTATAAACCTTCATTTCGAATCCTCCTTCACTTATGTAAAACACGATTTCTTACCTGACCTTTTTACAAGGATACTCATCATAAGAGCATTTATCGACTACCTGATGCATTCTCATAATCTACAAATAGCATTTCTCCATTGTGACCCTCAATAACCCATCATGACTTCGAGAAGTCTACTCAGAGCCAACTGTGAGCTACTCAAGAAGAAATATTGTTTGGATAATTCTTTAATCATCATATTCTTCCCTCTCTGCTTCAGCTTCCCTCCACTTACTCTATTCTAACTACTTCTAAGTTTTCCCTGCTATTCTAATCTGGATCGGCCGATAAAGTGTTGATTTTTAGCTCATTTCAGAGCGAATAGGTCAAAAGTAGATAAATCAACCTTATAAGCTAAGATCGTAAAACATAAAAAAGCATCCTACCCATTTGGATAGGATACTTCGTATTTAATCCTGTTCTTTTTGTTGGTCAGGATCTTCTTGAACTGGGTCTACTTGATCAACCGTATAGTTATAATCATTTCGATCAACTGGTGTGAAACCTTTTGGTTCGTAGAAACGAAGCAAATCACCGTATACGACTTTATCAGATAGTTCGAGAGATTCTTTCACAAACTTACCTGCCTGTTCACAAGCATCCCCATCAATTTTTTCACCTGTAGGATTCTCATAACATTTCTCATTCACTGATGTAACTTCCGGTGTTACGAAATCACCGTTACGGAAAGGTACGATTTCACGATGATCTTCAGAAAGAAGATCTGATCCGAATGAAATGAAATCATTTGTTTCAACACCCAAGAGGTGAAGAACCGTATCTCTGACGTCCATTTGACCACCATAGTTGTGTACTTGCTTTCCATCTACACCAGGAGCTGTAATAAAGAGTGGTACTCGTTGTAACTGTGCGTTTTTGTAAGGAGTAATTTCTTCCCCAGTTACTTCTTCCATAGCTTTATTGTGATTCGTCGAGATACCATAATGGTCACCATACATCACGATAACCGTGTTGTCATAAAGACCTGATTCTTTCAAGTCATTAAAGAACTGCTCGAGCGATTGATCCATATAATGCGCTGTCTGGAAGTATCCATTCACCACGGAGTCGTTTGTTTCTGGTGTAGGGAAATCCACATCACCTTCATTCATTTCGAACGGGAAGTGATTGGACAACGTTAGCATTTTGGCTTCGAAAGGCTGTTTAAGACTTTCTAGATATGGTATAGACTGCTCGAAGAACGGCTTATCTTTCAACCCATAGTTCAACACATCTTCATCATTCATATCGTAATAGGTTGAATCAAAGAACTTCTGTATCCCAAAGGATTTATACATTTCATCACGGTTCCAGAACGTTTTGGTGTTACCGTGCAGGGAAGCCGTTGAATACCCTTGTTGTTCAAGAATAGCTGGTTGAGCCTGGTAAGTGTTGCGAGCCTTCTCCATCGCAACAGAACCACTCGGTAATGGATAGAGAGAATTAGCCATCATAAATTCTGCATCAGACGTTTTCCCTTGTCCTACCTGATGGAAAAAGTTATCAAAGTAGAAGGTGTTTTGATCTTCCGTAAGACTATTTAAGAATGGCGTTACTTCCTGACCATCAATTTCTTTACCAATTACGAAATTCTGAAGTGATTCAAGTGAAATATAGATCACATTCATTCCTTCAGCTTTCCCGAAGTATTCCGGATTAGGTTCAGTTCGATTTGCTTCAACAAAGTTTCTTACATCTGTTAAATCATCACTGCTAGCAAACGCACTCTGTGAGTTTGATTTAATTGTTTTAACAGCATCAAAGATTTGATAGTTAAATTGTCCGATATATTTCACAATATACGTGCGATCAAACGAGCGTGTAAGAAGCTCCGGCCGATCAGTTTCAGCAAGTCCTAGATTCACAGAGAAAAAGACAGCAGCAGATGCAAACACGAGTGCAATTTTCTTCTTCGTAATACCTGGTTGTGGTTTAAGAACTTTGAAAAGAATCAATCCAAGAATAAGAAGTGTGTCAACGAAATAAAATACATCTGAAAACTGCATTAACGCAAATGCACTATCTTTCAATTCACCAGCATCATTCGTATGCATCACTGTTGGAAGTGTAATGAAGTCGTTAAAGAAGCGGTAATAAACGACGTTTGCATATAGAATGAATGACATAATGAAATCGATGATTAAAATCGCCCATGCTCGTTTACGTCCTTTAAAGAATAAGGCGAATCCAAAGAATAATAGTAAAGAACTCAGTGGATTTAAAATTAATAGGAAAGACTGCATTTCATTTTTAATACCAAGCTGAAATTCAGTTTGATAGACAGCATATGTTTTTAACCAGAATAATAGAATGACGCCAAAGAACAAAGTCCAGGGCTTATTAAGCTGACTGCTTAATTTGTTTCGCATGTCAGTGTTATACCTCCTTGAGTTTAGTGAAGATTAATCTTTTATTTATAAATAACGTGTAAATTTGTTAAGTCTTTTTAAATCCTAATACTTGAGTATAATACTCCTTTGACTTTTTAATGTCAAATTTGATTTGAGTTTCTTACTTGACTGTGTCTTCTGTTCGGAATGTGATTTTAACCCTACAGTAAAAGAACTTCACGTCATGTAACTAACCTGTTATAGATAAGAAAATCCGACGAACAGAAATGGGATTTAATAGAAAAAGATAATCCAATTAGTCAAAAAATGCATTATTCATATTAATGAGTGTAAATTTTAACCATTAACATTTCAATTATATGACACTTTCAAAAAAGTATAAAAAGCACAAAGTCATGTTTTTAGTTACAGAATTGTGACAAACAAAAAGCACCTCTTTAAAGGTGCTTTCGTCTAATCATTCACAGCTTGCGGTTCCGTGTAGTCTGTTTTATCTTCTGGAACGGCTTTGCGGATAAAGAGAGAGACGATCAATCCAACGACAGCGAAGCCGAATGCTACAAGATAGACGAGCTCAACACCTGAAACGAGAGACTGGCTGATGGTGGCTGGTCCCGATGGATTCGCTGCATTATCCAAATAAGCCTGCTGCCGTGTTGTCATGATACTTATAAAGACAGAAACTCCTATTGCACCTGATACAGGCTGCAACGTGTTCATGATCGCAGTGCCATGTGGATAGAGGTGCTTCGGCAATCCATTCAATCCATTTGTTTGCGCTGGCATCATGATCGCTGAAATCGACAGCATCAAGAGAATGTAGGTTACGATAATTAATACGATTGAGGTATTCAATCCGATCGTACTGAAGGTAAACATAACGCCAGTTAATACCAACGAAGCCGGGATGATTAATTTACGCGGTCCAAATTTATCGAACAACTTCCCCATCACTGGTGACATCAACCCATTCAACAAACTCCCTGGCAACAGAATTAAACCAGCAGTTGCGGCTGATAACGCTAGCGGCCCCTGCATATACATCGGCAGGATGATTTCAGATGAGAACATGGCCATGATGATAATAATAAAGAGAAGCACAGCTACTGTGAACATCGGGTACTTAAAGACTCTTACATCAAGCATCGGCTCTTTTAATTTCAACTGCCTGAATACAAAAACAATAAGAGCAACAGCGCCGATTACAAGAGGGATGAAGACTTTAGGAGCGAGATAACCAACATCCCCTTCTCCAGCGAAGCTAAAACCTAGAACAACTCCTCCAAAGCCAATCGTTGAAAGGACTATAGAAAGAATGTCGACTTTTGGTTTGGTCACCTCACCGACATTCCGAAGGAACTTGTATCCAAAGCCTATTGAGAACAGCGCAAATGGGATGACTGTAATAAATAAGTATCTCCAACCCAGATTTTCAACGATCAAACCTGAGAGAGTTGGGCCAATTGCAGGAGCAAACATGATCACAAGTCCAATCGTCCCCATCACTGTTCCACGCCGCTCAGGTGGAAATACAAGCAGAAACGTGTTGAATATAATCGGAATGAGTAACCCTGTTCCCACCGCCTGTAAAAGTCTACCTCCCAAAAGGATGGCGAACGTTGGCGCAATTGCACAAATAACTGTCCCGATTGTGAAGATTGTCATCGTACCAAGAAACATTTGTCTCGTTGTGTAAGATTGAAGAAGAAGGGCTGATATCGGGGTCAATATTCCCATTACTAACATGAACCCTGTCGCCATCCACTGCACCGTTGCAGGAGTAACATTAAACTCCTCCATCAGCGTCGTAAGCGCAATGTTCAAAAGGGTTTCATTCAGAATAGCAAAGAAGGCACCGATAATGAGTGAAATCATCACTGGCTTTACATTAAAATCTGGATCCTGTGCCAGAAATTCATAAGTCTGTTTTTCCTCCATCTATGATCCTCCTCTCAATGACATTTTTAAATAAATGATGTTGATTACTTCATTATCCCTTCCTTAAAGGGCTGTTAAACAAATACGAAGATAAAGATAGAAGTTTCACCTTATGTTTTACCTTTTTTAAGATTGCTAAACAACAGTCAACATCTTACTATATATGCCCCACATTTGAAAGAAATTGCTCTTATATTGCCCATCCTGTTCAGCATTGATATTAGAAGGAAATCACTGGAGCTGTTATCGTAACAGTTGCAATTTTTCTGCATTCCTTCCTATTTAATATATGCAGCTCTGCCTTTCTTGAATGAGCTACGAGTAAATGCTTCTTTCCAAAAGGTCCTAATAGGTGTGAATTCGAGCGTGGTCGGTCTCTTATTCGCTGCCATCTATGATCCAGTATTAAAAGCTCCATCATCAACGGATTCGATTTTACATTAGCTGCGACTCTATTCTCTCTTCTTTCCTTTTGGAAATCACCTGCCTGGATGATTACAGGGATTTGAGTTATTGTTGGATATCTCGTTGACTTCATTAGTTAAACCAAAAGAAGACGTCCCACTATAACGGCGTCTTCCTTTGGTCAGTCATTAAATTATGTAAATATGCTTAAAGAAAGATAAACTTTACCCTTCTTAATAAAATAGAGAAATGCCACGAGTGCTGTAGAATTAGCTATGCATCACTCGGCACTGTCGCCTCTTCCTCAACCTCAATCTCCCATGACAAAATTGTTGTACTATCTCTCACACTCTTTCCACTAATTACAGTCAACAACTGCTGAATGCCACTTCTAACGGATTTATCTTTTATCTGAGCTATTACTTCCGATGGAAAATGAAAATTCGCATCAGGGCATTCAATCAGACCGTCAGTAGTAAGAAGTAAACGATTTTTTCCCTGTCGAAGTTCTTTCGTTCCGGTACTATAGCATGGAACTTCGGCTTCAAATGTATTCACTTCCCCGATCCATTCATAGAAGCTTCGATGATTTTGAACAGTTTCACCTAATGCTTCAAGCTCTGGATGAAGAAGATACAAAACACAATCACCAACTGAAAACCACCAGACATATTTTGCTTTCCTAATAACGAGTAAGCAAGCCGTCTCTCCCTCAACATTCCTACACTTCTTTTTGAATGTTTCCTCTTGGAAAATCGACACGATTAATTGTTGTAATTCACCTATTGCTTTCCCAACTTCTTTTTCAATTACGGCCTCAATCATAGGACGCTGCATCTCGAACTCTTTGAGGATGAGATCTGCACTTTGAGCAGTTTTGTGAGCGTCAAGAACCATTCCAAGTTCCCAGTCATCCCCATTCCAAATGAGACAGCCATCTTCGTTCTTATTTTGTCCCGCAGTTGAACACCCACCAAATCTACCTGCATACACCCTTCCAACCTGACAAACGCTGATTTCATCGACAAACGTCTTTTGACTGCCGACCCAACTTAGTTGCTCCCTAACCATGAATAACCTCCATTACCTTATCATTCTTGATTTTTCCAATAGCTAGTAAGGAATGGAACGAGCGGTAGAGGATAAACGGTTAACTCATGTAATTCGGAAAGAGAGATCCAAACCGCTCTATATGTTCCCCTGTTTCGATGAACATCAACATATTCGTCCCCTTTTCCGCTCCCAAATTCGCCGCTGATTATTTCTGATTTAAAATAATACTCCTGCTTCCCACCATTTGTAATGGTGGATAGCAAGTCCCCTATTCGAACATCTACACCAAGCTCTTCAATAGCTTCCCTTCTCGCCGCTTGTTTAGGAGTTTCACCACTTTCAATGCCGCCTCCAGGGAGTACGTAATATGTCACACCATGGCGAATCCGTTCAATGAGGGCCACACCCTGATTCTGAATGACCACAATGCCTGCTCGATCTCGAGACAAGATTCAAGTTCCTCCTCATGGTTCAATTCCCGCTTTCTTACCTATATTCGAAGTAGTTCTCTTCTTCTCCTTTATTATTGGATACTTCCTTTACAATGAATACAAATTTCATATAATTCCTTTTCAACTAGTTTTTTTAGGTAAAGGCTATCGCGTGTTCCTTCCCTTTCTTCAATAGGAGTTGTATGGAATTCGCATCGATCACCTGCAAATGGTGTTCGATGAATGACACGTTTTGAATGATCGACTAAATATTTCATGGTTTTCCTCCTTGAATGTTACTTTTGCTTGCTTAAGATTTTCTTGTACACTTATTGGTTCTTGAAAATAGAAAAAGCCGAAAAGAACCGTCTTCCGGCTCTTTTCGGCTTATACCTGGTTCTATCGCCCAGTTTATTTCCACCTATGATTAATTTGGTTTGATGATAATCGTAATATAGCTTTTATCTAAATTAAAATCCCAGTCTACAAAAATATCTTCTACTTTCGTATTGAGGATCGATTCAAATTGATTATTGTGCAACAGACCCTTTTCAAGTCGCCTTTTCGTTAGCTTAAGCTCTTCTTCAAAACCGCTACGAATCAGTTCTTTCTCGATACGGACTAGAATTCCATCGCGAAGAACAACCAGCGTGCGATCATTAAGCATACATGAATCCACGGATTCAGGCGCTTTCTCAGCAAGCTTACTTACGCGGATGATTTCTTTGTGGACACTTTCTTTCTCCTGGTAATCCTCGAGCCCTTTCTCTTCAGCCTCACTACCATTCGCAAGGACGCCAATGACAATACCTGAACGATTATGAAGTGACCAATCATGATAGAAAGACTCTATCTCAAGATCTGCCATTACTCTTAGTGATGCTTTAATATCAGGTAATAAACCCTGCATCAGGAGATCTCTTGTTTCCTCTACCCGCATATCTTCTTTTTGATCTACTAGTACCCGCTCCATCGGAGCAAGGAAATCACGGAAATATATCGTAACGTATGGCTCTTGAATCGATACATAGACCGATGAAGGACCTTTTCCAAAGTTGTCTCTTAACAATTTACCAACATAACTCGCAATCTCAGCTTCTTTTGATTTACGTTCCATTATGTTCACCCTTTATCCTAAGACAGGAACATATTATTCCCCATCCAGTAATCATTATAGTAGTCTTCCCTATTTAATGAAAGAATATGGCTTAAATTTTATGTTTCATTTCAATGACAATAAAATCATCACCTATATTAATGTTAGGATTCCAAATTTTAAAGTTTTTTCAACACCTCAGCTAAACCATTAGGAAAAAGTACGATCTCTCCTGATAGAGCATCCTTCATAGATAACCACAGTGCAGTGGCTTTGTGGCCGTCAACGAAGGGATATTCCTCTTTCTCATAACAAGTTTCATCACTAAATGATACTGAATAAACTTGTATCACTTCGTGCACAACCTCATTATTCATTTCAAAAATATTTTCAATACATGTTATGTACTTATTCACTTTCACATCGAATCCGATTTCTTCTTTATATTCTCTCACGACGGTGTCATATGAATGCTCACCTAATTCAATATTTCCCCCTAGTGGACGATAGTAATCCCCACTCCCTTTAGAATGCGAACCATGATAGGCTTCAACAAGAACCCCATGAACCCCCACTAGAAGACCGATTGCTTTCACTTTTGGAGTCATTTCATGACCTCCTTTTCTTTTTCTTCCCTTTTCTCTTTATTACTAACCAGGCCACACGCTGAAACACGACAACAAGAGCTCCTAATGACATAATCATACCGGGACGTGCTGCTCGATCATCTTCAAGTAAAAAGATTAGCAGTATTGCAACAAGAACCACAGAAAGGGTTAGTGTAAAAAGTATGCCTTTATTCATATGTAGCCTCCTCGTTCAAACCAAATCCCAGTTGAGTTTCACTTTAGCGAAAATATACTAGTAATCTACGGATTAATTTCATGATCGTGAGTAACACTGAACACAATGATTCGTCCAATTTCACATTTCCTAAAAACGAGTAAAAAAACCAGAGGATTAAACCTCCTCTGGTTACAAATCAAACTTACGTGAAAATACTATCGATCCGCTGTACTTCTTCGCTAGTAAGTCTTACATCAAGTGTCTTGAGGTTATCAAGCACCTGCTCCTGACGTTTTGCTCCTGGTATGAGTACATCAATGCTGTCTCGTGTTAAATACCATGCGAGTACCACATGAGCAACCTCGACACCTTTCGCATTTGCGATTTCTCGAACTTGGTCGACCTTTTTCAAATTCGCTTTAAAGTTTTCACCCTGGAAAAGAGGATTTTTCGCTCTGAAATCGTCGAATGTCGTATTCTCATCATACTTACCTGCGAGAAGTCCAGATGCAAGTGGGAAATATGGAACGAAAGAAATGCCTTGTTCTGCCGTGTAAGGCAGAAGATCCTCCTCCGCATCTCTTTTGAATAAATTGTAGTGACTTTGTAGGACATCTACATAACCATCTTTGTTCGCTTCTTTCAACTGATCCAGATCGAAATTCGATACGCCAATGGATTTTATTTTCCCTTGATCCTTTAATTCCTTGAGGGCTCCAACTGCTTCTGCTTTCGGAGTATGTTCATCAGGAAAATGGATATAGAATAAATCGATATATTCCGTTTGCAGTCGTTGCAAACTATTTTCAACAGACTTTTTTAAAAAAGATGGAGAGTTATTGAAAACAACATCTTCCCCTTTAAACTCGTGCGCTCCTTTCGTTGCTAATACAATATCGTCACGACTCCCTCTTTCCTTTATCACTTGACCTACTAGTTCCTCGGAACGCTCTGGTCCATAAATATAAGCTGTATCTAATAAGTTAATACCATTATCAAGTGCAGCACGAACGAGGTCTTTACCTGTTTCTTCATTTAAATTCGGATAAATATTATGTCCGCCTACTGCGTTTGTTCCAAGACCAATCGGATTAGCTTCTAAATTGGATTTTCCTATTTGTACTTTTGCCACCTTGCTTCATCCTTTCTTTTTATACCTTTGCAAAAGTACTTTACCACTTCTACCCAATTAGAAAACATCACTATGCTTCATTGACCTTATGAATCAGCCTGTCGAATGTTATATCAGCAATTAGTTCTGATCGAATCAGCCGATCACGAATCTTTTGTAGATCCCCTCTCACTTCTTCGTCCATCGTTGACCTGTTAAATTTCTTATGGAAAACAGTATAAAGTTCATAATCTCTTAACCTTAGAAAGAGTGGCAACGTCCTGAGCCATTCATTAGAGATGGTTGTTTCCTCTCTGTATCCTTTTAAGAACCAATAAAGAAATTCCGTTGCAAATTTGGCTCTGACCTCCTTCGCTTCGTCCCCACATTTCCGCCAGACGGCATAATAGACTGGAATTGCAATATCGCTCACGTAATAATGATACATGCTATCATCGAAGTCAAAGAGATGAATTTCCTTCCCGTCATAAAAGAAGTTCCCGAGGTGAACATCAGAATGAATCAAACCAAACGTTTCCCCTGTTTCATGAAATGACTTTATTTCTTCAACGAGTTTCTCACCTTCCTTAATAAGGCTACTATCTTCCTTGCTAGTCAGATAGTGTGTGAAACGAAGCAAATCGTTCTCGTCCCACCTTTGTCGTCTACCTCTAGGAGGATCATGCATTGAAATTCTGTGCATCTTTCCAACTTCTTTGCCCCACGCTTCATATAATTGGGGACCAAAATCTGGAGCATCTGTTTTTACACCAAATCCAGGCGCTTTCTCGAAAAGACACGCGAAAAAGCTACCGTTCTCGACAATGATTCTTTCAACCTTCTTATCGTTACTTGACGGATGGGCTCGTGAAACATTTACTCCTCCTCGGTGCAATTCATTAATCCAGTTAATTTCTGCTTCAATTTCTTCAAAAGTACGATGAGAGCTGTGCGTTAGACGAAGAATCCAAACCTCCTCACCCTGCTCCACCTTATAGACGTAGTTTTCAAAATCACCAAGCTTCTTTTTATCTGTGAAAGGTCGTCCAAACCTATTCAATGCTTCATCTATTATGGCATCAGAGAACAATGCTTGAATCCATGCTTCCATCTCTGCACCTCCTAATTCTATTCACTTAATAGATTGTTCGACTTTATTATTAAATTTCCTTTTATGCGATGCTTAAGTAATCGTTTATCTCTCACAGGAAGCACCTTCTGTTGTCTGGTTCACTAAATACGAAAAAACGCTCCCATAATTCGGGAGCGTCAAACCTTAATCTGTGTTCACCTTCGCTATGTGACGATTTAACATTCCTCTTCGCTTCATTACGAAAGCATTCTTTCTATTTCTTCACGTGATGGCATACCACCCTGAGCACCAAAACCCGTAATAGATAGGGAAGCAGCGCGATTGCCAAATGTTAAACTTTCAATAATACTTTTCCCTTCAGCGATCGCTGTTCCGAATGCTGCATTAAACGTGTCACCTGCACCTGTCGTATCAATCGCCTCTACTTTAAATGAGGGAACAAGCACTTCTTTCTCACCATCAAAGTAACGTACTCCTGCTGAACCTTCTGTAATAAAAACTTTAGAAGGATAGGCTGTCAGTGCTTCACTCATCGACTTTCCGTTAAATAATACAGCAGCTTCATGTTCATTAGGTGTAATATAAGCGGCACAATCGACCACAGTTTGAGAAATTTGTCGAGCAGGTGCTGGATTTAGCAATAGAGGCACATGACATTTTTTGCATAGTCGCGCTACGTATTCAACTGTTTCTTCAGGAATTTCCTGCTGAATCATCACTAGATCACACTCTTCAATTAGTTTACTTGCTTTATCAATGTAAGCTGGTGTTACGTGATCATTCGCTCCCTTCACAACGACAATGCTGTTATCACCTTCAGCCAAAACAATATGGGCCGTTCCGGTTTCTACATCTGTAACCGGTTCCACATAATCTGTATGAACACCATTGACTTTAAAATTATTTAAAATCGCTTTCCCATGATGGTCATCACCGACGCATCCGATCATGTAAACTTCAGCTCCTAGACGTGAAGCTGCTACAGCTTGATTGGCACCTTTTCCGCCCGGGACCGTTTGAAAAGATTCTCCAAGTACGGTTTCACCCGCACCAGGACGTTTCTTTGAAGTTACGACAAGATCTATGGAAGAACTTCCGATAACTGCTACTTTTGCTTTACTCATTCTGATCAACCTTTCATTCCTCTGTAATCGGTTACAGATAATTTACTATCGTTTTGAATTTGTTCTCAACATTTACTTTAATCGTTTTCAGGCTGACAAGTCGGACAATAATAAAGCCTTCTTGATCCCGCCTGGATTTTCTGAATTTCTGTCCCATCGATACGACATGGCTGCGCCTCACGATTAAATACCCAGTGCCTGTATTCCTGTCGCTTTTGTCCTTTTTCTTTAAGCTTCATCGCTAGATCGATATCATTCGTAATGCCATCATGCTTATAAGAGCGTTTTACAAGGGTAATAGTTGCCTCAGCAGCCTTTTTTAACTGATTTTCTGAGCAATCAACCGGTCGTAAATCAGGATGAATACCTGAAACAAAGAGAATCTCACTTCTTAAGTAGTTACCGATTCCACCGATAAAAGATTGATCAAGCAGGAGCGAAGTCCATTTTTTTCTGCGAAATGCTTTCGATTTAAAACGTTCCTGCAAATCTTCAACAGTCACGTCTTCACTAAGTAGATCTGGACCAACTTTCGCGATAAAAGGATGAAATGGAACTTCTTCATTTCTTAGAACCTCAATATCTGAAGCACTGTATAGGAGTGCTGATTTCTTCTCATTATGAAGAGCTAACCTGAGCTGCCGATTCGTTTTTGGATAGTTATAAGCACTTCTGATCACCCATTTCCCATATAGCTGATTATGAGAATAAATCGTATACCCATTGTTAAAACGGATGAGCATCGCTTTTCCTTTCGTATCGACCGTGGTTATCTCAGCTCCCTTAAGAATGGATTCATATCCCTTAAGTTGCTCGAAAGCAAAAAAGACATCTAAAACAGTTCCTTTCTTTAACGCGATCTCTACTTGATCAGCAGATCTTCTTATTTCCGGACCTTCTGGCATCGTACATGACCTTCTTTCTCATCTATTTCTAAAATCAACCTTCCCCATGCTCATCTAAGTTAAACGATAGAAGAGGCGCTCGTGGTTAGAGCCCCTCTTCATTTATCTTATTGCATTATCCACCGATCGTTTTTCGAATTCCAAGTACCTTCTCTAATTCTGACTTCTTCTGGTTTTCAACGAGAATATACAGAACATCATTCACTTTAATTTTCGTATCTCCAGATGGTGCGATCAGCTCATCCTTTCGAATAATCGCGCTAACGAGAACTTTGTCAGGAAACGACACGTCTGATAGCTCATTCCCTATAAGTTTAGAAGAAGACGTAATCGTGTATGGAATCATTTCAGCATTCACCGTCGTAGATGAAACGAGCTCGAGTGAGTGTGAAGGGACATGAACCTCGGGTCCGGTTAGCCCCAGGCGTTTCGCAATATAAGGAATCGTCGCTCCCTGGACCAATGCGGACGTCATCACAATGAAGAAAATCAGATTAAAGAAGAGCTGACTGTTTTCCAACCCTGCTAGGAGAGGAAAAGTCGCAAGGACGATTGGAACCGCTCCCCTTAACCCTGCCCATGAAAGGAATGCCTTTTCTTTTAACGAGAATTTAAAGGGAAGACTCGAAAGAAAAACCGCAATCGGACGAGCGATAAAGATTAGCACCAGAGATAAAACCACCCCTTTAAGAACAATCCAAGTTGTAAATAATTCTGAAGGATAGACAAGTAATCCAAGCATGATAAACATTAGAATTTGCATCATCCATGCAATCCCATCATGGAATCGGAATATTGTTTGTCCATAAGGAAGACTCTTTGTATTTCCTAGTACGAGTGCCGCAGCATAAACAGCAAGTAACCCACTCGCGTTAATAAGATCACTTATACTATATGTAAATAACGCTATAGCAATAGAAAAAACAGGATATAATCCGTTTGACCCGAGTTCAATTCTTTTCATTGCCCATGATGCAACATATCCAAATAGCACTCCGAGCAGAAGTCCAGCCCCCATTTGCCAGAAAAACGAAAGAAAAACAGAACCGTTAAATGTCTCCTCACCAATGGCGAGTTGAAGCAAGGCGAGTGTAAGAAACATCGCCATCGGGTCGTTTGAACCCGATTCCGCTTCAAGAGTCGATTGAAGTTTGCGTTTGATGTTCTTGCCCTTCAGCACAGCAAAAACAGCTGCGGCATCAGTTGAACCAACGATTGCTCCAAGCAGGAGCGCTTCATTCCACGTCACATCTAAGAGTAACTTAGCGGCTACGCCGAATAACCCAGTTGTTACAAGGACACCCATTGTAGCAAGGGATAAAGAAATAGGAAGCACTGCTTTCATTCGACGCCATTCGGTTTGTAACCCACCATCAAATAAAATCAGAACAAGTGCTAGAATCCCCAATGACTGTGTAAGCGACGCATTATCGAAGTAAATAAAACCAAATCCATCACTTCCAAACAGCATACCTACAATAATAAACAGAACAAGTGCAGGAACGCCCAATCGTGAAGAAAACTTGGCCATCAACACGCCACCAATTAAAAATAAGGAACTAAATAATATGACTGTATTTGTTTCCATTTATCTTGCCCCTTCTATAAAGTGAACCTTCCATCAGAGAGATGATTCGTTTAATTCTTGAACTTTCACTTTTATACGCATTGATGTTTGGATGAGCTTTGAATGGTGCTCATGCTATGTATTAGAACTACATATTGCATTCGTATCGCTCCTTAACATGACTCAATTGTACCATTTGCCTTGATACGTCCACTAACTTCATGCTTACTCAACTAAATCCAACTCATCATCAGAAAGGAATTTGGGTCTCTTTCGTAGTATAATAATACGTAACGAAAAGAAAAAAGGAGGGGTCTCTATGGACTTAACAGAATGGTTCGAGAAGGGAATGGCCAAACAGAAGTATGTCCACACGATGGATGAACACCGTGAAGATTTACTCACCATCTATAATCATTTCCAACTTAAAAAGCAAGATCTCGAATTTCTCCAATCGCTTCAATCAGAACGTCTTCGCGCTCTTGTATTAACTGCAGATTGGTGTGGTGATGCGATGGTGAACCTCCCTATTTTCATGAGAATGACTGATGAAGCAATGATCGAAACGAGATATTATAATCGCGATGAGAACCTTGAACTGATGGATCAATACTTGACGAATGGCACAGCAAGGTCCATCCCGATCATGATTCTTATTGATCGAAACGGAAATGAAATTGGTAAGTGGGGACCTAGAGCACCTCAAGTTCAAGCATATGTTGATCAGGCCAAACAAAGCCTCCCGCCAAGAGGAGAACCAGAATTCAAGAAAGCTTTTCTGTCATTTATTAGTGAAACAACCGAGCGATTTACAACAGATATCGACATGTGGACGCATATTAAAGAAGATATACTTACGATGATGAAACAATCGATTTCCGTTACAAAATAGAAATAGTTCATTAAGCCCGGCATATGCCGGGCTTTTTCATTTCGGTATGATTGCATATTTTGTTGATTACCCACCTTTGGGCTTATTAAAGTGAAACCTTCGTTTCACATATCTTTATTTTTATCGAAATGATCTTTGATTAAACGCTTAAGTTGACAGTCGAACGCAGTCGATTTACACTTGTGTGTATACATTTTTCCTTAAGGCAAAAAAAATGATGATAGGAAATAATAGATTGTGGATGAGAAGGAGAGGTTACCGGTGGGTGATTGGATTGTAGGACTGAGTCCTGTATGGCAAGCATTACTATTTACACTATTCACATGGGCAGCAACTGCCTTCGGAGCAGCATTTGTGTTCTTCACCAAAACATTGAATCAAAAAGTTTTTGACGGGATGCTCGCTTTCGCTGGGGGTGTTATGATCGCAGCAAGTTTTTGGTCTTTGCTCAGCCCGGGCATTGAAATGGCAGAACAGCAAGGGGTTCCTGGGTATATTCCAGCCGTTGTAGGATTTCTATTAGGTGGAATCTTCCTGTTGCTCGTCGATCGGATCCTGCCTCATATAAACGATGATTTATATTTCAAAGATATTAAAGATAAAAAAGCAAAGCATCGTACAACCATGCTTGTCTTCTCTATCACGATGCATAACATACCTGAAGGACTCGCAATTGGTGTAGCATTTGGAGCAGTGGCAGCTGAATACTCCACTTCTACTCTTGCTGGTGCTGTTGCTCTTGCGATCGGGATAGGAATTCAAAATATCCCGGAAGGAACAGCCGTAGCTGTGCCTCTTAGAGGTGATGGCATGTCGAGAGGGAAAAGCTTTTTCTATGGGCAACTTTCAGGAATTGTCGAACCGATCGCGGCGGTTGTCGGTGCCCTTGCCGTCCTTTATATTCAACCACTACTTCCATACGCACTCAGCTTCGCTGCCGGTGCTATGATTTTCGTAGTAGCGAAAGAAATTATCCCAGGTTCTCAAGAAAAAGGAAATGTCCAGCTCGCTTCGATGTCATTAATGATTGGTTTCTCAGTCATGATGGTTCTCGATGTTGCACTTGGCTAATGAAAAGAGGCGTGTAAACCAGATCTGGTTTACATGCCTCTTTTTACAATCCAAATAACGGGTCTCCTTACATGACATGGAACCCATAACGGTAAATTCCATAGTAGAGTGGGATTAGCATGACAATAGAAAAGACAATGGTTGTTGCCTTAACCGCACCTTCACTCACCCCTTCTATTTCCTCATCACTTTTATCAATAAAAAGTACAAATAATAGATCCCATAGAATCCCACCGAAAAAAACAATTTTCCAAAGGAGAGAAAAGCCAATTGGCATACCAGTCACAAAACCAAATAAACCTGTCCAGGTTATCGCTGAAACGACAAAATCCACTATCATCGGTACTGTTTTATACTTTCCTTTTAGCAAGAAACCAATGGCTGGGGCACCTAGTAAGCCTAAATAAGCAATCCATAATATATCAGACATTCTCAATCCTCTTTCTGTATCGGCTACCTATTAGTTTACAAGAGTATTAGAACGGATTGATAGACTTTTCAGCAAGTTTTTGTAAAACAACACCTTAGCTAGGAATGGTACCAATAGATTAAGAAGAATGTGTCTGTTGACTTTCCGTCTTTTCATTCGAAGTCTTAGCGAGTCTTTTCAATAATTTACGTTCCTTCCTCACTTCCACCGCTCTCATTTCCTGACGCAACGATTTAAACAGGTTCACACACATAATAATTAATATGACTGTAAACGGCAATGCCGCAACAAGAGAAGCCGTTTGAAGTCCTTGTAGTCCGCTGCTAATTATTAATACAGCAGAGATGGCCGCAATCAACGTCCCCCATACGAGCTTTGAAAAAAGGGAAGGGTTTAAATCACCATCCGATGTCATCATTCCAAGCACAAATGTAGCAGAGTCAGCTGAAGTCACTAGAAAAACACAAATTAGAAACAAAGATAATATGGACAGAATCTGTGTTAATGGAAATTGTTCAAGCGTAACGAATAGTGCACTTGTCACATCTGAGTTAACCGCATCAGCTATAGCTGTTCCCTCAAATAAATCAAGATGGAAGGCAGCACCACCGAATACCGCAATCCACACCATGGCGATAAATGGAGGGACGATTAATACACCAAAAATCATTTCTCGAATCGATCGCCCCCTTGAAACACGAGCAACAAAGGCACCAATAAATGGAGACCAGGCAATGACCCACGCCCAATAGAAAACCGTCCATTCCTTAACCCAGGTCCCTCCTTGATAAGGTGTCATATAGAAGCTCATTTCAATAAATTTCTGAATATAACCGCCGACTGCAAGAGTAAAACTCTCTAGAATAAATACAGTTGGTCCAAGAAAAAGAACAAACAGCATAAGTAAGAGCGCGAGAGCAAGATTTAAGTTACTTAAGTATTTGATACCTTTATTTAATCCAGTTGTTGAAGAGGCCATATAAAGGATGAATAAGATTACCGTAATACCAATCTGAACCCAAGCATTCTGTGGGATCCCATACATATAATCAAGGCCACCGTTAATTTGAAGTATACCAAAGCCAAGTGATGTCGCTACCCCCATCACAGTGGCAATAACCGCTAGAATATTAATAACAGTTTTCCAGGGTACTTTTTTATTCTTGCTCGTTTTTGTAGAAATCGTTTCACTGATCAAGCTTCTGCGATCTTTCCGATATTGGAAATAAGCCATCACAAGTCCGACGACAGTAAAGACTGACCACTGATGAACACCCCAATGGAAAAAGGAATAGCGCATCGCAAGCTTCGCCGCCTGCTCTGTCCCCCCTTCAACGCCAAACCCGGCTGGCGGATTTGCGAAATGTGTCATCGGCTCTGCGACACCCCAGAAGACAAGACCTACACCAAAGCCAGCGCTAAAGAGCATGCCAACCCAAGTGAAAAATGGATATTCAGGTTTCTCACCATCTTTACCAAGACGAATTTTTCCGTACTTACTGATAGCAAGATAGAAACAAAATAGAACAAAAAATATCACAGCTAATAAATAGAACCATCCAAACGCATTCGTTGTAAACGAATACACAGAACTCGCTACTGAAGCAAACGATTTTGGTACGACGGCTCCCCAGATGACAAGTAATAAAATGAGTATACCAGATACCCAGAATACTGGATTCTTTCCCTGATTTTTGTTTTCTTTCATGAATTTCTCCTTCCTGAACAAAATGATAGTTCTGTTCTCTCCATTTTCGATCATCTCCGACTAGGTAGGTTTATACGACTATCTAGTACCCTCCTTCTTGATTTTTTAACCAGGTATTCCCTTTTCAAGAAATAAGTAACGTAACACTTCTATCTATCAAAAAAAAACCGACTGAATAAGTCGATTTCGAGCTCTCAACTTATTCACTTTTCATATTTGCCTAGTTTTCTTCTTAGTGTTTGCTAATCAAACTTGTAAATGAAGACTCTGCTTTGGAAGTAAGGGGCGAGACCCTTTTGAAGTTACTTCACCGAACTCCATCGATTCAAGAATTTGTTCCTCTGAAAATCCTGTCATCTGCGAGAGTTGTCTAATATCTACCTTCTTATTAGATAGACGTTTCGAGTTTTGAACTGCCAACTGTGTTTGATCATGCACGACTGAATATCGATGTGTAAGGTTTCCAACGGAATGTCTCACATCCTAATCCCCTTTCGATATTAGATAAAGTTACATTTCGATTCCCTTTCGTTCAAAAAATGAACCCTGATATTTCTCACTTCGTTAGAAATAGTACAAATGGTTTGCATCCACCATACATTTTTTGCTAAGGTATGATGCGGAATAAAAAAGGGGGAAGTTAAGAATGAAGTGGAATCGATTACTGTTACTAGTCGTTATCGCTGCTTTCGCGATGCTAGCAGCTTGTAATAATAACAACGCTAACAGCTCTAATGAAGATGGTAAAGCTACAGCCTGGGAAGAAATTAAAAAACAGGGAACACTTGAAGTCGCCACGTCTGGAACACTCTATCCAACTTCTTATCATGAGCAAGAAAGCAATGATTTGACTGGATTTGATGTTGAAATCGTAAAAGAAGTAGCGAAGCGCCTCGATCTTGAAGTTGAATTCGTAGAAATGGGATTTGACGGCATGTTAACTGCTGTTCAGACAGGCAAAGTAGACATGGCCGCTAATGATATTGGTATTACCGAAGAACGCAAAGAAAAGTTCGCACTCTCCACACCTTACAAACATTCTTACGGGACAGCGATCGTCCGAAAAGATGATTTATCAGGGATCGAATCAATTAATGATTTGGAAGGAAAGCGAGCTGCAGGTGCAGCAACAACGAATTTTATGAAACTTGCAAAGAAAAAAGGGGCAGAGGAAGTCATTTACGATAATGCAACGAACGAGCAATACCTTCGAGATGTTGCAAACGGACGAACTGACGTTATCTTAAATGATGTTTACCTACAGCGATTAGCGCTATCTGCATTTCCAGAATTAAACTTGACCATTCACCCGGACATTCAGTATATGCCTAGTGAAGGTGGATTACTGATGAACAAAGAGAATAAAGATTTGATCGAGAAAGTTAACAAAGTCGTGGAAGAAATGCTCGAAGATGGCACGATCAAAAAGCTATCAAAAACATTCTTTGATGGCGCCGACGTTACGAAACTTCCAGAAGATATTGAATTCCAACAGTAATCAAGAAGCTTCTCTCTTCCATGGGAGAAGCTTTTTTATTAAGGCTCATTTCTCAGCCATTGTTGTTTTGAAAGAATTATTGTATAAAGAACCACACTTAGTGGATTGAAGCGGAAAGTGCTCGACTCCTGCGGGACTAGCGGGACAGGTGAGATCGAGCATCCTGGAGCGGAAATCCCCCACTCTTATAACAACAATGTTTACCAATACAAAGCTCTTTTCTTATGGAATAGAAAAGCCGCACCATGATACGGTGCGGCTAAGCTCTATTAAACAGCTTTTGCATTAATTTCTACGTCAATATTTCCTCTTGTTGCTTTCGAGTAAGGACAAACTTTGTGAGCTTCTTTCGCTAGCATTTCAGCGTCTTCTTGGCTCACGCCTTTAATTTCCACTGTAAGAGTTGCGCCAATTTTGAAGCCATTATCTGCTTCATCTTTCAATAAGCTAACATCTGCAGTGATTTTCGAATCAATATCCATCTTCTTCTTCGATGCCACAAGATTTAATGCACCATCGTAGCAAGCAGAATAAGCAGCGGCAAATAGTTGCTCAGGATTCGAGCCTGTTTCGCCTGACTTTTCAGTTGGCATAACGAGATTCAAATCGATTAAACCATCTGAAGATTTAACCTGCCCGTTACGTCCACCTTCAGCAGTTGCTTGAGATGTAAACATTACGTTACTCATTGAATATCAGCTCCTTCTAATTTGCATACAACTGAATTGTACCCACTTATCCCTATATTTTAAACATGCTTCATTAACAAACGTTGACTTTCATTCCAAAAAAAGTTGATTTTATTACGCCCTAAGCGTATGATAGAACAAAAGAGAACATTTGTTCTATTTTGTAAAAGGGGGATACCATGCCCAATAAAGCATTGCTTATCATTGATGTTCAAAACGGGATGTTTCAACGAGGCTCATCTGTATACCAGGATGCAAAACTTCTTTACAATTTGAAGAAAATAGCGGCCATTGCCAAAGCTGAAAGCATGCCAATCTTTTACATTCAACACGAATCAGATGGCAGCCTACAGCGCCACAGTTTTGAATGGCAGCTCCATCCTTTCTTACACGTCGAACGAGACGACGAAGTGATTTACAAAAAGACTCCAGACGCCTTTTATCAAACGAATCTTGAAGAAAAGCTACATTCAAATGAAATTAAAGAACTCATCGTTACAGGAATTCAAACTGACATTTGTGTGGATACAACTTGCAGAAGTGCCTTCAGCAAAGGTTTCTCAATAGAGCTCATTCTCGATGCACATAGTACTTGGGATAACTCCGCTCTCTCTGCTAATAAAATCATTCAACATCACAACCAAACGCTACGATGGTTTTCAAACACGCTTTCTACTGATGAATTCGTTGAAAGGCTGAGATAAATTACAAAGTGAAGTACTCTTTCCCTAACAAAGCTGCACGATCTTTCAATGTCCACTCCCTCACAATTTGAAGGATATCTATTAAGCTATTGGTTGACGCATCTTCTTCTAATTCACTGACCTGACCATTTTTCTTCCAAATCGTCCTTAGCCCTACGTTCTTAGCCCCTTTTATATCATTCACTGGATGATCACCAACATAGACAGCTTCATATGAAGAAACATTTAGCCGATTGAGTGCACGAAGAAAAATTTGTGAATCTGGTTTCTTCACACCTTCTTCCTCAGAAATTAGAATGGTATCAAAACGCTCTTCTATTCCAAGAGCTCTGACATTTTTTAGCTGAAAGTGAGTTCTTCCATTTGACACTAATCCTAGTAGGTACCCACTTTGTTTCAAACCATTTATCAACTCAACCATGCCCTCAAAGGCCACACAATGATTTTGAAAAAAGTCGATATAATCATCCAATAGCTCTTCAGAGGAAATGTCTAGTCGATATTCATGAACGATCTGGTGATACACTTGATCTTTCCACGTATAACCATTGTTATCGAGTTCAATAAAACGCATACAATACTGATCTTTTTCTACACTTCCAAGTACTTTTATTTTTCTTTCGTATTGGTCACGTATGAAAGCTTGAACAGATGCTTCTCGATTTAAGAGCGTTCCATCCAGATCAAAAAGGATCGCTTTTATCATAAGAATCATTCCCTTCTCTGACTAACTCTACTTCCATCTTCTTTCCCTCACTATTGAATTCCTTTCTTTGACAACAGTTCGTGAGCAAGACTCACGGACACAATCACTTACTTCACTACATCTATTTAGGTGTTTTAACTTTCCCCTGCCGTTAGAATTATTCTATTTATAATGGAACATGTTTTTCCTGTATCGAGATATTTATAACAGAGATTTGAAACCTCCATTTCTGGATAAGTTTTCTAAATCTATTTACTTTTACAACTTCTTCTGTAAAATAGATTCTTAGAATCACGATTGGAGGAATTCTCGTTGATAAGACGATTAACCGAAAAAGATCACGTTAATTGCCTTTCCTTGTTAAGGCCATACGCAGCAGAAAATCTATTTATCATTGGTGATATCGAAGCTTTCGGGTATGAGCAACCTTTCCAAAAGCTGTGGGGTGACTTCTCAGAGAGTGGCGAATTACGAGCGGTTCTTCTAAAATATGAAAAAAACTACATTCCATATGCACCTGGTGTATTCAATGCAAAAGGCTTTGCAGAAGTTATTTCGCTAGATACAGAGTTTTTTATGATGTCTGGTCTTAAGCGAGTAACGAGCCAAATTCAACCTCACATTTCCCATACCGTTCGTTCAAGTAGAGAATTGTTTTATGCGAAATGTGACAACTCGGAACAACTTGCACTCGATAACCTGGACAATGTTAAGACTACTTCTTTATCAGACCTTGAGAAAATCCATAGACTTCATGAAGAAATTGATGAATTTGAATCTGGAGAAACCGTTGAAGAAAAGCGACGTAATCAAGAAAAAGGTGTATCGAGGACGTATTATATTGAGCAGGATGGCAAACCAGTGTCAGCAGCTTCCACTGCTGCTGAAAATTCAGAGTCCGCTATGATTGTAGGCGTATGTACACACCCTAACCATAAACGAAAAGGTTACGCAACTACGTGCATGAGCAAACTCTGTTATGACGTCCTATCTGAAGGAAAAGTCTTATGTCTTTTCTACGATAACCCAGAAGCTGGTACAATTTATAAACGAATTGGATTTCAAGATATTGAAAAATGGATGATGGTATCTTTTAATACAAATACAGTCAGTGCTTAACAAAACGGTCTTTTCATAAGGCCGTTTTATTATTGTAAAAATCTACTCACTTCTAGACGAAGTTAATTGATTACACTGGAAAACCAACATTTCCTTGAACACTTACGACCAAATAGAACCTTTAAATTATTCTTTTGTCAACAAGTAGTCACAAGTCATTGAGATTAGTACTTGAGATACGATGGGAACTTTCCTACTATTAAGATATATGGTTAGTTTGTTAGATCATAAAATTGGTAATAATGGACACTTAAAGATGAATTTTTTTAGTAGAGAAAGGAAGAAAGTTATGAAAAAGATAGGATCCTGGATTTCCATCCTTAGCGTTGCAGTAGTCCTTGCTGCATGTGGACAGGATAATACTAACGAATCTGAGAGTGCGGCAACTGCTGAAGAAACGCAGGTTGAAACGCTTGATGTAGCATTAGATACACCTGAGAAGGCTGAAGCAGGCGAAAACCTTACGTTCACAGCAACGGTCACGCAAGGTGATGAAAAAGTAGACGATGCAGATGAAGTGATGTTTGAAGTATGGAAAGAAGGCGCGAAAGACGACAGCGAGATGATCGAAGCTTCTAATGATGGTGATGGTGTGTATTCGGCCGAGAAGGCGATCGACGATAACGGAAAGTATTTCGTACAATCTCATGTCACTGCTCGAGATTTACATACGATGCCAAAAAACGAAATCATGATCGGTTCCGCGGAAGAAGCTACATCAGATAGCGGTGGTCACGAGCACGAACATGAGAGTGATGTTTCGATGCACTTGATGAAGCCAGATGAAATAAAAGCCAACGAAGATGTGGATTTAATGGTTCATCTACAGAAAGAGGATGCGCCCTTAAAAGATGCTGACGTACGCTTTGAAATTTCAAAAAATGGTGAAGAAAACGCTGAGTGGGTAGACGCCAAAGAGATGAAAGATGGCGAATACGAAAGTACCACTTCTTTTAAAGAAGCTGGCAATTATACTGTTACGATTCATGTAGAAAATGACGAAGGACTCCATGAACATAATGAGGAAAATGTAACCGTTTCTGAATAAGTGTAACCCCCGTCTCAGCAGAGGCGGGGTTTTTTCTTCTTTAAATTAATCTAATTTTTTTGAATTTCCTTTTTCCTACTTGAATAATAAGACCATCTTCTATTTCTATTTCGCTGTGAATCTCCATTACCTTCACCTGATTAATTTTAATTCCACCATTTTTCAACATCCTTCTGGCTTCACTCGTTGAAGGAAGCATTCCGAGAGATGTGACAAGGTTCGGAACTGTGATCGACCGTTCTCCTTCCCAGTTCACTTCCTCAATATCAGTCGGCAGTTTATTCTGCTGAAATACCTGCTGGAAATGTTCCTCCGCTTCCTGCGCAGCCTTTTCTCCATGAAAGATTCGGACAATCGTTTTTGCCAGCTGCATTTTTGCTGTCTTAGGATGAACTTGACCGCTCTCTAATTTAAGACGAACGTTCTTCTTTTCAATTATCGATAAATCAGAAATAAGATCGGTGTACTTCACAATCAATTCATCTGGAATGGACATAGCTTTTCCGTACATTTCTGACGGATCCTCCGTAATGCCAATGTAGTTCCCTTTTGATTTCGACATTTTTTCAACACCGTCTAACCCCTCTAGTAATGGCATCATCAGTACGACCTGTTTCTCTTTCCCAAACTGCTCCTGCAGATGTCTCCCCATTAGTACATTGAAATACTGATCATTACCACCAAGTTCGATGTCACTTTCAAGTTCAACCGAGTCATACCCCTGCATGAGCGGGTAGAAGAACTCGTGAAGGGAAACAGGCTTGTTCGCCTTCATTCTATTTTCAAAATCATCCCGTTCGAGTAAACGGGCTACTGTTATTTTCCCGGCAAGGTTGATTACGTCTTCAAACTTCAACTCAGAAAGCCATGTCGCATTGTAATGAAGCTCCACTTTACTTTGATCAAGAACTTTTCCAAACTGTTCAAGATATGTTTTGGCATTACGAGCGACTTCCTCATCTGTTAACTGTACTCTCGCAGTGGACTTTCCTGTAGGATCTCCAATCTTGCCAGTGAAGTCTCCGATAATAAGCTGAATCACATGGCCGTTTTCTTGAAACTGCCGGAGTTTATTTAGGACGACAGTATGCCCGATGTGAACATCAGGAGCTGAAGGATCAAGTCCTAGTTTCACTTTAAGTGGTTTGTTCGTCACAATGGATTTCGCTATTTTATGCTTCAGCTCGTCTCCAGGAATGACTTCGCTCGTTCCATGCGTATACACAGCATATTGCCTCTCCATTTCCTTTCGTTGCTGATCTGTTAATTGATTCATGAATGCATTCATTCCTTTTGACCTCCTATTGTGTTTGTTGAGTTTTTAAATAATATAAAAAGCCACGTCCCCTGTATTAGTAGGGACGTGGCTTAACACGCGATACCACCCTGATTGAAGATAGATTTATCTTCCGGCTCGAATAAGATAACGGTATTCCCGTTTCTGACTACTGAACGCTGTTCGTCAGAAAGGCTCTGAGGGGTAATTCACGGTTAGACTGTACCAGTTCACACCACCCACTGGTTCTCTGAAGCTACTCATCCTAACACGCTACTGTGTCCTCTTCCTTGCCTTTTACTATTACTGATCGACTAATTTCTAATAACTTTAGCTTCTTTTTCAAAGTATGTCAATCTACTATTTTGCAATATATTCAAAAGGCTCTTTTCATAAACATTGTTGCTATAAGATTGGGGGGATTTCCGCTCCAGGATGCTCGCTTTCCGCGGGGCGGGCGCTGAGCCTCCTCGGCGCACAAAAGCATTGCGCCTGTGGGGTCTCACCTGTCCCGCTAGTCCCACAGGAGTCGAGCACCTTCCGCTCCAATCAGCTAAGTGTGGTTCTTTATACAATAATTCTATCAAAAACAACAATCTTTGAGAAAAGAGCCATTCAAAAAGACCAAAAATGAGCAGTCATGAAATCATGACTGCTCATTTAATGTTACTTCATATTTAATTCTTTTAGTACGACCGTTGAAAGCACATCAATAAATTCATCCTGTGCATTCGGCATTTCCGGACGGTAGTAGTTTGCGCCGATTTCATCTGTGACCACTTTACATTCGTAATCGTTATCGAAAAGGACCTCAAGGTGATCTGCCACAAAGCCTACTGGGGCATATACAAATGATGTATAGCCATGCTTTTCATAAAGATCGCGTGTTAAATCCTGCACGTCAGGACCGATCCACGGATCAGGTGTGTTCCCTTCACTTTGCCAACCGATTGCGACGTTTTGCACACCAGATTCTTCTACAATGAAATCTGCTGTCTCTTTCAATTGATCTGGATATGGATCACCATTAGCAATGATCTTCTCAGGTAAGCTGTGGGCCGACACAATAAGAACTGCCTTCTCACGTTCCTTTTCAGTCATCCCTTCAAAAATAGCTTTAATTCGTTTTGACCAATACGAGATGAATTTCGGCTCATCATACCAACTTTCAATCGAATGAATAGTTGGACCGCCAATTTTCTCAGCTTCCTCTTTTGCACGTCCATTATATGATTTGATACTAAATGTAGAGAAATGAGGCGCAAGCACTATGCTAACTGCTTCTTCAATACCATCATTGTGCATCTCTTGAACAGCATCTTCTACGAAAGGTTCAATATGCTTCAATCCGATATAGAGCTTAAACTCTACTACATCCTGGATGTCATTCAAATGTCTTTCGAGCCCTTTCGCCTGATCCTCAGTAATTTTGGCAAGTGGTGAAATACCGCCAATCGCTTTGTAGCGATCCTTAAGATCTGTGAGCTGTTCTTCAGAAGGCTTGCGACCACGTCGAATGTGTGTGTAGTAGCGTTCAATATCTTCTTCTTTATAAGGCGTGCCATACGCCATTACAAGTAATCCCATTGTTTTCTTAGCCATGAATGTGTTCCCCTCTCATACTGTTATGAATTAAACCGACTATCTTATTATAATCATTATTATCTAGTTGTCAGTATACCTTTTTTTCTCCCCTGAATCAAAGGATACCAACGACAAATTCGCAACGTTTTGTGTCACTCCTATTGAAACAAACCTTTATGTACAATGCCACTTGCGATGCGCTTCCTTACCCAGTATAGCGAACATTCCACGTTCTGTCTTTCTCTTCATGTACTTCAATTCCATCGTCTCCAGCGGGGCTTATTTTCATACTACTCTTTAGTAATGTAGTAATATGGTGAAATTCAAGAACGTAAAAAAGCTGCGCGTTGTGTTTGCGCAGCTTTTCTATACTTTCTATTTCTCCATCGCTCCGTTATGCTTCAAAACAACTTCGCGTAGATCTGTGTCATCATTTTCATCTGTTTCAAAAGCTAGCACGTAGCGGAACTCTTTGTCAGCCTCTTCAGATGGATCTGCATTTTCCTCTTGCTTTCCTGTCGGTGTTTCATTAGAGAAAAACAAATCATTATTTGCTCCTGCAGGTGTCGCTGTACCTTGTCCTGGATAAGGAATATCGATATTAAGCTTTTGATCTTCCGGGATATGTTCAACTGACAATTGACTTACTGAATAAGTCTGCAAATCAGTTTTTGCGCTTTCTGCGTCATTCTCTGTTGTAAAATAAGCCTGTAATGTTTTACTCATGTCGATTCAACTCCTTTTGTTAATCTCACAAAAAGGGTTTTCCCGAATCTTTCATACTTTAATCATCACGAATGAATTTAGTACCTTTTAGCAACGACAACCATTGAAACGAAAACAGTACTAATCACCATGGCAGCAAGTAGATTGAGGAGTGACACTGAGCTGATATCAATGAAGTTGAACTGGAGCAATAGTAGAAAAGCTAGAATGTAACCTAACAAGAGAAAATAGGAATAAAACATTCCCTTCTCCCTAATCATTCTACTTCGTTCATCCTTCGCCTTGAACTGTGGTTGAAGATAGCTTAAACAAAAAGTCATAACTGACATTGCAAACATCATATACCCCGCAGGAATTGGTTTTCCTTCAGATGATAGGCCGGCTTCAACAAGCAATAGCCCATTTAGAGCAAAAAAGATCCCAAATCCAATAAAGGTTTTATTTAACGCCACTATAGTCCCCCCATATTTTTATTCATCCAAATAAAAGATTTCCTCTACAATCGTGCCAAACAATTTTGCCATTTCAAGTGCCAGAGGTAAGGAGGGGTTGTACTTCCCTTTTTCAATTGAAATAATCGTTTGTCTTGACACACCGAGTATTTCTGCAAGCCGATCCTGGGAGTATCCTTTTGCTGTTCTCTTTTCACGGAGTGCATTTTTCAATCGAAGTACCTCCTTGTGCTTTCCCATGTTTAGCTTATTGTAAAGTAAGCTTTACGTCAAGCTTACTTTACAAAAATTAAACACGCTTACAACTAACCCCTTACCTAAGCCTTTTCCCATACAAAATAGCCCTTGATATAAAATCATCAAGAGCTATGTCCGTTTAAACAGTTATATGCCGAAAAACTTTCGCCAAATATATGGATGAACCAAGCAATAGAATTCCTGAAAGAGTAAATACGAACTGAATATTTACTGCCTCTGCCAGATATCCATAAAGCAAAGATCCAAGTCCAAATGTAATCGAGATCAAGGCACTTTGGGCACTAAATACTTCAGGTAGCTTTTGTCTTGGACATTTCTGTTGAATAAGTGTCACCATCGCGATCGACTTGACTTGCTCAACCAGTCCTGAAACCACCGTTAGTAAAACTGCCATAACCGGCACATTATTTATACCGAACATGAAAGTCAGCACACTAACGACAAAGGATGCTAGCAAAAGAATTTCCTTCATATAATTTTCAAACAATCGTGTGAACTTCGCTACCAGCATCCCACCAACAATGAGTCCAATGAAGAAACTGGCGTTCAAATATCCCCACCAAGCTTCAGATTTCATAAGCCCCTCATTCACATAAATATAGAGAATCGCCGCAATCCATACGACATTAGCGATCGACTCAATCAAAATCATCACATGGACAATGCGTAACACAGGCTGCTTCCAGATTGTAACCCAGCCACCCATCATTGGGATTTTCGACTGTTTATCATGAGTATCACTCACCTCAATCATGGCCATCATGATAGTAGAAGCGACGTACATGATAAAGGTTATCCAAATAACAAACGGCCCTGATGTGGCCGCAACGAGAATACCTCCAGCAGCCCAACCTCCAAATTGAATGGATTGATCGACTACAGCAATGAAGCTATTTGCTTTAGCAAGTTCAGATTCCTTAACAATCAGTGGTAACATCGCATTCCGGGAAGGCACAGCCCATCCATCAAGAAAAGAGATGATGAAAACCAGGCAAAGAATCATGCTGACTTCAAGATTAATCAGCCATACACCCAATCCAAGAATCCCAAGTAAGATCGTCTTAGCAAACTGAGACCCGACAAGTAATCCCTTTAATGAGTATCGATTTAAAACTAACGGTGCGCACATTCCACTTAAGAACCGAGCGATTGTTATTGTAAATGGCAATAACGATAAATAAAGAGCGGAACCAGTGATTTGATAAAGAACTGCTATTAACGACACAATATATAATACGTCTCCTGCGTTGGCAAAACTCTGACCGATCCACAAGAAACGAAATGAACGAACTCTCATCATAACTACCCCTTTTTGAATTGTTCTTTCAAAATTGATAAAGGGCAGTCTGGTTTACATTGGTAAAATCACTCCTATTCTTTCGGGATCCTTACAATGACTACTTCATAGCGATTAGAGAATGCTTTCTTGGATCAGAGGAGTTATGATGAGATGAAGTATGAATTGTGAAATTCCAATCTATATATTAACATATTCCACACACATATTTTATAATTTTCTGAATTTATCAATTGTTTTTATGACCTGTTTCATGCAAACTTAATGGTGTAGTGCCAATATTATTAGGGAAAGAAATAATTATTAGTTGAGCGATTCATTTAAAGTTTTCGTAAATTAGATGTCCTTAGTTGAATGAATTCTTGATGGATGCTATCGTAAATACTTGATAAAGCAAGCATTTCTACAACTAAATCGACCATTGTGATGGAGGTAAGATCTATGAGAATTATTGTAGCAGGCGGAGATGGTTTCTGTGGGTGGCCAACCGCACTTTACTTATCAAAACAGGGCCATGACGTAACGATTATTGATAATATGGTTCGCCGTAAATGGGATGAGGAACTGCGTTCCAATTCACTCACACCTATTTTACCGCTTGAAGAGCGCGTGAAATTATGGGAAGAGAAATCTGGTAAGCGCATCGCAACTTATGATTGTGATCTTATGCACTATGATTTCTTGAAAGAAATCTTTAAGCAAGTCCAGCCTGAAGCATTCGTTCACTTTGCAGAGCAACGGTCAGCACCTTATTCCATGATCGATCGTGAGCATGCTGTTTTCACACAAACTAACAACGTTGTAGGTAACTTAAACGTTTTATATGCGATTAAAGAAGTCACTCCAGATTGCCACCTCATCAAACTGGGTACAATGGGTGAATATGGACAGCCTAACATAGATATCGAAGAAGGATACATAAAAATAGAGCACAAAGGACGCGAAGATGTCCTTCCTTTCCCGAAGCAACCGGGGTCGTTCTATCATTTATCAAAAGTTCATGACAGTCATAACATTCAATTTGCCTGCAAAATCTGGGGCATCCGTGCAACTGATTTAAACCAGGGTATCGTCTATGGCCTTCATACAGAGGAAGACGAGTTAGACGAAGGGCTCATCAATCGCCTTGACTATGATGGCGTATTCGGTACAGCTCTAAATCGTTTCATTATCCAGGCTGCAATCGGACATAACATTACAGTCTATGGATCTGGTAAACAGACACGTGCATTCTTGAATATTCAAGACACCATTCGATGTGTTGAAATCGCTGCTGAAAACCCCGCCGACAAAGGGGAATTCCGCGTATTTAATCAGTTCACTGAAGAGTTCTCAGTTCTCGAACTTGCTGAAAAAGTACAGCGTGTCGCTGAAGCTAAGGGTCTGAATGTCAGCATTGACCATATCGATAATCCTCGTGTTGAAAAAGAAGAGCACTACTATCACGCTGTAAACACAAGTTTAATCGACCTCGGTCTTGAACCATCCCTTTTAACCGATGAGCATATTTCAAGAACGCTTGATACAGCACTTAAATACAAAGATCGCGTTCTGAAAGAGAATGTCCTTCCTAACGTTACCTGGAAGTAAAATGATGCAAACTACTAATTGAGGTGTTCTTATGAAAATATCCATCGTAACAGAGACATTCCTACCTTCAACAGATGGCGTTGTCACCAGGCTTCGTGCCTCGATCGATTATTTAATTGATCAAGGGCATGAGATTCAAGTGATTGCCCCTGATTTAGGAGTGCGTTCCTATCGGAATATCCGATTTGATGGAGTTCAGCCTCGTACTTTCATATTTTATAAACATCGTAAGTTTGGAATGCCTACACGTTTAATTAAAAAATATCTTGAAGACTTTGACCCAGATCTCGTCCATGTGGTGAACCCGGCATTTATGGGCTATTCTGGAATCAAGTATGGTAAGAGACTCGGCGTTCCACTAATTGCGTCTTACCATACTCACGTACCAAAATACGCTAATTATTATCATGTGTCATGGTCAGAACCATTGCTCTGGTGGCATTTCAGACGTATGCACAATAAAGCAGATATTAACCTGTGCACCTCCCAGGCTATTCTAGAAGAGTTGAATGAACAAAACTTCTATAATATGCATCTCTGGAAACGTGGAGTTGATACGGAACGTTTCAATCCGAATCTTCGTGACGAGGGGATGAGACGAAGACTTACGGATGGTCATCCCGAAAAGACGCTCTTACTCTTCGTAGGAAGATTGGCATTCGAGAAAGAAATCGATTCACTTATTCCGATGCTTGAGCAGAAACCTGATGCTCACCTTGCAATAGTCGGAGACGGTCCTTACCGTAATGAACTCGAGAAAAATTTCGGACACCTTGAGAATGTCACATTCACTGGATTTCTTCATGGAGAAGAACTAGCAACAGCTTATGCTTCTTCAGATGCGTTCATGTTTCCATCTACAACCGAAACACTCGGACTTGTCATTCTTGAAGCGATGGCGAGCGGATTACCCGTTATTGCAGCAGAGTCAGGTCCTACCAATGAGCAGGTTAAGGACGGCTCTACGGGACTTCTCTATCGTTCAGGAACTGACGGAAACCTTCCAGAAGTGATTAATCGCCTCGAAGAAGACGGACTACTAGACAAAATGTCCAAAGAAGCCTTTGAGCACTCTAGAGATTATGGATGGCGCGGCCCGGCACAACAACTCCTCGATTTCTACGAGTCGGCAATTGAACTAAAACAAGATGATCAACAGCAGGCGATCCAATAGATAGAAGGTTGAATATATGAAGCAGTGGAGAATTGGCAAGGGTTCTAAACAAGTCATGAGTTTCAGTGCAATCGGTGTCTTGAATGCACTAGTCGACATTGGAGCATTGAACCTACTGATGTTGTTGTTTCCAACTGATGACAGGATCCAGCTTATTACCTACAACACAATTTCATACGTGCTTGCAATCATTAACAGCTATTTCTGGAATGCGAAGCTAACCTTTCCATCAAAAGCGATTCACGATCGCAAACAAGTCCTTTTCTTTCTCATTCAGGCTGTGATTGCGCTTGGTATTAGTAACCTTGTGTTCTATGGAGCACTCCTAGCGTTTGAGTGGATCACCTTTCCAAGATACATCGAACGAAATATCTCCAAAGGACTCGCTATGTTTCTATCTTCAGCTTCAAGTTTCTTCATGATGAAACATCTCGTCTTTCCACGTTCAAAACCAAATCAAGAGTCAGAATAAGTCAAAAGAAACCGCAGGAACGCCTCCCGCGGTTTCTTTTATTTCTCTTTAGGTAGCTTTCTCTTCTTGGTGTTCGATCTTCCCAAGGAAAACCGCTGTACATAAACCAAGTAGTAACGTGACTATACTTGCAATCGCAAGACCGATGTCCGACTCAAAACCCGGATATAGTACCACAACAGATCCGAGAACTAATCCGATCATGACAGAATAAGTCGAGACTGTGTATTTCGATAATAAATGTGAGATTAACTTACCCGTTAAACTTAACCCAATAATAATTCCAGCTCCAACAGTTAACAGAAGTGGTATCTGAAATGATGAAAGACCATGAATCACGGTTTGATACGATCCCAGCAGCAAGAGGACAAAAGATCCACTCACCCCAGGCAGAATCATTGCCGTACTAGCGAGCCATCCAGAAAAAAACAGGAGGATATAATCTGCCAAACCTAATGATTTCATCACCTCTCCTGATCCGTCTCCTTTGAAAAATAACGTTGAAGCAATTAAAATCGCCGCCACTGCAAGCAATCCATAGTGAACCGGCTCAAACGTTTTCTTGAATTCTACTTTTCTAAGAAGAAATGGAACTACACCGATAATTAAACCAATGAAGAAAAAGAATGTCGGCTGTGGGTAATTCTGAAGTAGTTTCTCCATCAACTGACTAACTAGCAGCATCGCAAGCCCAACTCCGATCAAGAGCGGAACGAAAAAGCCAAGCTCCTTCTTCCACTTCTTGGACATCAGTCCATTGATGCCGCTGATTAATCTCCGATAAATCCCTAGCACCATGGCAATCGTACCACCGCTTACACCAGGAATTAAATCACTCACACCCATTAATAACCCTCTATATATATTTCGCCATACAAACATGTCCCATTTTCTCCTTTAATGTTCAGTCTAGTACCTTCTTTACCCTTTTGATGTAAGTTGTTAACCAGCTATGTCGGCTTATATTGTTGATTGCTCAATTTCGGTTTCATTCGCCATTCAAAATTAACGAATCAATATTGTGACATCTTCTACAGCAGTGTTCGTTAGTTGAAAAGTAGGATCGCTTTACAGTAAAGTGATAGAAGTGATTTGTGTTTGATAAACAGGAGGAATTTTGATGAGTGATCGAAATAAAGGAATCATACTGTTATTAATATCATCTTTTGGGTTCGCGATGATGGCAGCTTTCGTTAAGCTTTCAGGTGATGTCCCAACAATTCAGAAAACGATGTTTCGAAATGCCGTATCAGCGGTCATTTCATTTGGTTTTGTGATGTACTATAAAGAACGGCTCTTCGGCAAAAAAGAGAACCAGAAGTTTTTGCTTCTTCGATCAGCACTTGGGACATTGGGGATCATTTTCTATTTCTACGCGATTGACCACCTCGTGCTATCTGATGCTGACATGCTCAACAAGCTAAGTCCTTTCTTACTCATTATCTTCTCTGCTCTTTTCTTAAAAGAAAAGGCAAGACGATTTCAAATTATCGCAATAATCATAGCCTTTATCGGCACATTATTGATCATTAAGCCACAATTTTCAGTAGAAACAATACCGTATATTTCAGGACTGCTGTCCGCCATTTTTGCAGCAGGAGCTTATACCGTTCTCAGGGTACTCGGACAGCGAGAGAAGTTCTATACCGTCGTTTTCTATTTCTCATTCTTCTCAACCGTTGTTCTCTTACCATTCGTTATCGTTTTCTATGAACCGATGGCAACAAAACAGCTGATCTATCTTCTACTAGCTGGAGTATTCGCCACGCTCGGGCAATTCGGACTGACGATCGCCTATAAATTCGCACCAGCTCGGGAAATATCAATTTTCTTCTATTCAACCGTCGTTTATTCTGCCTTAATAAGCATTGTGCTATTCGGACAGATTCCTGATGCATGGAGTATCATTGGCTATATCATTATTTTCTCTGCTTCTTTCTATATGTTTATGCGAAACAATCGCGAAGCAAAAAAGGTAGAGAAACGAAAAATTCAAACCGCTAATTAAGAATAAACTGTACGCATCAAAAACGGAGGACGGAAATCTAATTGATTTCTGTCCTCCGTTTTCAATAAATCGATCTCTTATAGATCCTTCCGATACTTAACCCAATCTCCACTCCGTATCTCTATAAATCCTTCTTCGGGAATTTTCATAATGTATGTAATGGCATCATAATTCCCCTTCTCACCGATAATCCTCTGCACCACACGATCGTACAAATTATGATCACGACCTTCCTGAAACCCTTCTAGTAAGTCGATCTTTTCAAGCAGTTGATCATCTACCTCATAGACTTCTCCATACACTTTGTTTTCTTCAGAATGTATCAAAGCAGGATAGCCATCTCTAGTATCATATAGCTTTCCCATCGTCCAGCATTCCTCTTCTTTTCGTTCCGCCCCTTCCATTAAAGCATGATTGTCTTCTCCTCGTCGTAACGTGCCATAGCAAAAGACTGTATGCATGATGCTGCCTCCCATCTTGTATATATGTCCTGTACAGTAAACCTACCATAAAAGGTGAATTAATGACGAAAAGCCCGCAATAAGCGGGCTTTCAAATCATTTCTATTAAAAAATGCGCTTCAATGCTTTTTTCAATGGCGGCATATCAATTTCGTGATCTTCAAATGCTTTTTTCAACATATATTTTGAATAGCTACTTGCTTGTTCGTAAGTGATTTTACCTGGAAGTGGTGGTTGCTCTTCAATCACAATATCCACAATAGCAGGCTTTTTCGATTTAGCTGCACGTTCAAACGCTGGCAGCATTTCTTCATACTTCTCAACACGATAACCTTCGCCACCGGCTGTTTCTGCAAATGCAGCGAAATTAAAGTCTTTTAATTCTGTATTGTAATCAATGTTTCCAATTTCCTGCTGTTCATACTTAATCATTCCGAGACGCTCATTATTTAGAACGACAACTATCATTGGTAATTCATACTTCACCGCCGTTAAGAAGTCCTGCATGACCATCGTGAAGCCACCATCTCCACAGATCGCAACAGCCTGGCGATCTGGATGTGCCATTTTACCAGCGATTGCTCCAGGTAGACCGCAGCCCATCGTTGCCATCCACGAGGATATAATAAACTTCTGGTTCGTTACTCGGAAATGTCTCGCTGTCCATACAGTGACGTTACCTACATCCACAGAAAGCACCGCATTGTCGTCGACAACTTTTTGTAGCTGCGGCATGATTTGTTGTGGCTTAATTGGTGTTGATTGCTCTGCTTCGATTTTTTCAAGGTGCTTCCACCAATTCTTCATATTTTCCTGGCATTTCTCTATGAAATCACGCTCTTCTTGATAAGTAGTATGTTCCGTTAAATAAGCTAACGTCCACTTTGCATCACCGATCAAACCAACCGTTACCGGATAACGTTTACCGATTTGAGTCGGTTCAATATCGATTTGAATAGCTTTTGCATTATCAGGTAAATAATCGCGATATGGGAAAGATGTTCCAACCATTATTAGTAAATCAGTTTCTTCCATCGCTTCATAAGCAGGTTTTGTCCCAATCTGACCAAGCTGTCCCAGATTATATGGATGAACATCTGGTATTGCCCCTTTACCAGGTAAACTTAAAATAACCGGTGCTCCAGCTTTTTCAGCGAAATGAATAAGTTCTTCTCTAGAATGCTTCGATCCTCTACCAGCAAGAATGACCGGACGCTTTGCTTCATTTAGAAGTGCAACAGCTTCATTCAAGTTAGAGTCATGTGGATGAACAACTGCCTTCGAACGGATGAGAGATGTATTCTCGATTTTCTGCTTTACCTTTTCAGCGGCAAGATCATCAGGAATTGTAAGAACTGCAACGCCTCTCTTCTCCACTGCGGTTCGAATTGCCTGGTGTACTAAATCAGGTAAAGAAGCTGACGTTTCTACCCTGCGGTTAAACACTGAAACATCGTCGAACATCCGCTCCAGGTTGATTTCCTGAAATTGATCTGTACCCAATTGATCACTCGCCACCTGACCGGCGATGACTAGAACCGGTACTCCATCCGCTTTTGCATCGTAAAGTCCATTCATTAAGTGAACCGCACCTGGCCCTGCAATTGATAAACACACGCCTATTTTGCCAGTAATCTTCGCGTAAGATGCTGCCGCAAGCGCTCCAACTTCTTCATGACGAACTTGTATAAATTTCATACGGTCCTGAGATTTTCTCAAGTTTTCTACAAAGTGATTTATAGAATCTCCAGGTAAACCATAGATGTGGTCTACACCCCATTCAGATAACGTATCAAGCAATATTTCTCCAGCATTTTTTTCAAACATCATGACTCCTCCTTCGTTTCCTTATCCATAGAAAGAACGTACCCCTCCATAGGATTAGCGAAACGTTCTCAAATAATCAAAAAGCAGCCCGAGGACTGCTTTTTGATTATTTGACTATGATTTTGGTCCACCTGCTACGTATAGAACCTGACCGCTCACAAAGGAGGACTGTTCATCCGCAAAGAAGAGAGCGGCATTCGCAATATCTTCAGGTTTTCCTGTTCTCGCAACTGGGATTTGCTTCTTATTATATTCAATAAACTGATCGAACTCGATACCAAGTCGCTCAGCTGTTGCTTTTGTCATATCCGTTTCGATAAATCCAGGCGCGATCGCATTAGCCGTAATACCGTATTTCCCTAGTTCAAGGGAAAGCGTTTTCGTTAACCCCTGAATGCCAGCCTTCGCTGCAGCATAGTTTGTTTGACCTCGATTTCCGAGAGCCGAAGTTGAAGAAAGGCTGATGATGCGTCCATAACCTTGCTTCACCATATACGTTTGGGCTGCTCTTGATGCATAGAAGCTTCCAGTGAGATGGACCTGCATCACCGTCATCCAATCTTCATCGGTCATTTTAAATAACAGATTATCTCGGATAACACCGGCATTGTTGACAAGAATATCGATCGTCCCAAATGCATCAGCCGCTTCCTTCATACTCTTTTCAACCTGCTCACGATTTGTCACATCTACGATACCTGTCATGATCGAATAACCTTTTTCTTCGAATCGCTCTTTGGTTTCCAAAAGAGCTTCTTTATTCACATCGGCCAGATAAACGTTTGCCCCTTCACTCGCAAAGCGTTCTGCGATACTTGCCCCTATTCCTCTACTACCACCAGTTATGTATGCAGTTCTGCCACCCAGTCTTTTCATTCATCACCACTCCTGTAAACGTTTTCTTTTTTAACATAACTTGACTATAATAATATTACAATTTTCTGTCAACTGATATCTGTCAGTTTAAAACTGGGATAAAAAGTGTAAATATAAAGAAGAACGTATTATTTACATTGGAGGCTAACGCTATGAAACACCTTGTATTCTACGATGCTGAATGTCCATTTTGTTTTTATGTGAAGAAATCTTTACGCAAGCTGGACTGGTTTCATAAAATTGAATGGGTACCTGTTCAGGAAATTGAAAGGCATCCAGAAAACTACCCCTACATGCAATTTCGCCATAAACGCATGTACGATGAAATTCATATGCTAACGACATCTGGAAATCTTCATGCAGGTTTCTATACAGTAAGAAGACTCTTGATGGCACTGCCAATGACAGTCCCACTCGCAGTACTTCTCTATTTACCGTTTATTGATAAACTGGGTTCTCCTTTTTACATCTGGTTTTCTAAAAACCGTTATGACTGGTTCGGACGTTATCCAGAGCCGAGATTTGAATAATACTTCTTTTTTTAAGGCTATGTTAGCTTATATTGTTGATTTCTCGATTTTTGGCTCATTCGAGTGTAAAATCAACACTGTTCATTAACATAGCCTTTTTAAAAAGGCATTTATATTCTATTCTAGAATAATATTTAATCTGTAGAGGGTTATAGGAAAGGATGCTATGGATGGAAGAAAAATGGCTTACCTGGGCGAAGCAAATTCAGTCGATTGCTCAGGCAGGTTTAACCTATACTCAGGATCACTATGATTATGAACGATACATTGAGCTCAGGCAGCTCAGCGCAGAAATAATGGAAACGTATACCGAAAACGACATGAAGAAAATTAAGCAGCTCTTCACAAATGAGACAGGCTACCAGACTCCAAAAATTGATGTCCGGGCCGTTGTTTTTCATGAAGATAAATTACTATTTGTTAAAGAAAAAGCTGATGGCAAGTGGTCGCTGCCGGGTGGATGGGGTGATGTAGGCTTCTCCCCTGGAGAAGTTGCGGTGAAGGAGGTTCAAGAAGAGTCAGGCTATATTGTAGAAGCTAGACGCCTGATTGGTGTGCTCGATCATAAACAGCATCCACATCCGCCATCCCCTTACCATATATATAAAATTTTGATCGAATGCGAATTAGTGGGTGGGAATGCAGCTGAAAGCATCGAAACAAGTGATTGTGGCTTTTTCGCTCAAAACAATCTTCCTCCCTTATCAACCGGAAGAATTACCGAGTCTCAAATCGAAATGCTGTTCAGTTTCAAGGATAATCCCTCGCTCCCTCCTGTTTTCGATTAATTGAGTAAGATATGGGGCAATGACAATACCAGCGCTGAGCAGCATACTAAAAATCAATTTTATCTTTAGTTTAAAAAGATAGAAGTGATTTTAAGTTAATTTTTAGCTTCTCAATTTTGGGTTGCATGTTTCAAGCCATGTAGTAGCCAACAATCTATTCCCCGCATCTGTCATATGGACCCCATCTGTTGTGAGTATCTCTTCATATGATTCCAAATGATCAAGAAACACCGCGTGAGTCGGAACAAGCATAGCATGATATTTCTTAGCTAGCTTACGAACAATTTCTACGTAAGGTAACAGTTTTTGATTGCCTTCTGAACGAATCTCTTCCCCAATGATCGTAGGTTCCATAAGGACGATTTCCGCATTTATTTGGTTTGCTTCATTTAATAACATTTCATAAATTCCCACGAACTGCTCTGGATAAACCTGCGTCATATCAGGGTTGTCCAGCTGGCGCCACACATCATTAATTCCTATTGAGATGGATAAAACATCTGGATGGAGATCCATCACATCCTCCTTCCACCTTTTTTTTAGATCCGGTATCCGATTTCCGCTCACGCCTTTATTCACAATCTGAAGATTAGATCGATCTGCTATTTGATCACGAATCATTCGCACATATCCGTAACCAAGGTCCTCAGAATCCTTCTTTCTCCCTGAATCCGTAATGCTATCTCCGATGAATAACCACTTACTTTTCATCGTGCATGTTCACCTCTTTTTTTATTACTCGTTACAGACCATTTTTCTTGAATTTCACTTTGCACCGAACTTAGCCATGCGCTTTTATATTCTTCGACATCCTCAATAACTCGTTCATATAATTCAACTTCTATCGACGCAATCGTTCCTTTTTGACCTGTTTTCTCATAAATCTGATCATGTTTGTCTTCCATAAATTGCTCATAATAACTGTAATTCTCCCAGAAACCAATAATGTTTGCGAGATCACGTTTTTCCTTTGACCAACCACCATATTGCGCTACAAATCCAGCGCTATCCTTCAAATCACTCCAGCATCTTTGTCCAGTCGAAAAAGCTTCACGCATGCCTTCTTTTACTTCACAAGTAATCATTTTAACGAGCACGAGTCACATCCCCTTGAAAATCTGGATGTCGAAAGCAATTTGTGGTGTGATCATTGACCATTCCGACAGCTTGCATGAAGCTATAGATGATGACTGGACCTACAAAAGTAAAACCTCGTTTTTTTAAATCTTTACTAACTTCCTTACTCAATTCTGTTTCTGCAGGAACTTTATCAATCGACTGCCAGTGATTGACGATTGGATGTCCATCGATAAATCCCCATATGTATGACGAAAAGGATCCAAACTCTTTTTGTACCTCAATAAACGCTCTGGCATTTTTCACAGTTCCACGTACCTTTAATTTGTTTCGAATAATTCCTTCGTTTGTTAAAAGCTCCTGAATGTCGTTTTCATCGTATCGCGCTACTTTGTCTACATGAAAGTGATCAAAAGCTTCCCGATAATTCTCTCTTCTTTTCAGTATCGTAATCCAGCTTAAACCAGCCTGCGCTCCCTCTAGAATTAACATCTCGAATAGTTTTTGATCATCATAGACAGGAATCCCCCATTCATTATCATGGTAGGTTTTATAAATCTCCTCATCGCTAACCCATTCACATCGCTCCATCATATACCTCCTCGTATCTATACCTTCTATTCTAACGCAGTTTTCTTCACTCCTCACACTATTGAATACTTTTGACTCCTTCAGCCATACTAAGTGGCGATAACAAAGGAGTTGATATTCATGGCACAGTTGCTATATGTAACAGTTAACCCAAAACCAGTAAAGGATTCGTTTAGTTTGAGTATTGGAGAAGCCTTCCTAACCACTTACCAAAAAGAAAAGCCAAATGATGAAATCCTTAAGCTAGACCTCTACAACATTGATATTCCTTACATTGATACAGATGTTTTTAATGGATGGGGTAAGCTTCAGCAAGGCAGTGAATTTGATCACCTTTCTGCAGATGAACAACTCAAGGTCAGTAGAATTAATGACCTCACAGATCAATTCATTAAAGCAGACAAGTATGTATTTGTGACGCCTTTCTGGAATTTTAGCTTCCCTCCGAAATTAAAAGCGTACATCGATACGATTGCAATCGCTGGTAAAACATTCAACTATACTGCTGATGGACCTGTGGGTTTACTAACAGACAAGAAGGCCCTTCATATTCAAGCCAGAGGTGGAATCTATTCAGAGGGTCCTGCAAAAGAGATGGAATTCGGCGATCGCTATCTTCACGCAGTCCTAAGTTTTCTCGGTATTCCAAGCATAGAATCTGTGATTGCAGAAGGAATGGCACAGATGCCAGAAAAAGCAGAAGAAATCAAGAAACAAGCGATAGAAGATGCGCATAACACAGCCATCAATTTCTGATTGCTAAATCGCCTTTTCCTCCAACGATTTATTAATGAAAGACCGCTTATTGCCCAAACTATAAAAAAAGCGCACTTAGCGCTTTTTTTACTCTTCTCTTATCGCCTGGTCAAGAGGAATCATCATACTGTAATCGAATGGAAAGCTCATTTCAGCCATGTTCTCTGTTTCAGGTGATTCATCCTTCAATTTAAACTCTCCTGGAATACCTTCAAGCGGAATATGTTTTGTGTGATCAAACATGTTATCGCCTCCTTCCATTCGTAGTATGGTTGAAGGCCGTATAAAATATGAGGAAACGACACATTTATTCTCTTCTAAGAGAAAATGATTCTCTATTAAACTTCTAGAAGCTTCGACATGTAATATTCATCTACAAATTCATCATCGATCAGTAAAGAATGTCTCTTCAGACCTTCCACTTCAAAGCCTGCTTTTTTATACAAAGCCAAGCCTGCTTCATTACGTGTGACAACGTTTAATTCAAGGCGATGGATCGCGTGATCCTTTGCCCATCGTTCTAATTCTTCAAATAGCTTTGAACCAATACCCTGACCACGATACTCTTTCGTAATTCCAACGACTAAATAGACAGCATGGTGATTTCGCTTCGCCTGGCCACCTAGTGCAATCAAGTATCCGATTAATCTTCCAGATTCTTCTGCAACAATAATTCTTGAATGACGGTCCTTTTCTAACTTTTCAATCCGTTCGCGCTGCTCGTCGACTGTCAGGCTCCTTTCGCCTGCTTCAAACAGCATAAACGCCGCCTGGTTTTCAACTTCTCTTATCACTTGTACAAAAGCTTCAGCATCATCTGGGCTGATTTGTCTAATTCTCACGTACTCGTCCTCTTTCCTAATCAAAGTGTCTTTTTCGATAGATTGCCATATGAAAAGCGCAAGCGCCTTGTTCACCCCCGACTAGCTTAAGGCGAGTCTAACTGTGGCGCCTTTTGCCACAATTAGACTTGACTTAAGACCTCGAGGGGGTAGGCGCTGGAGCTAGACATGAAAAGCGCAAGCGCCTTGTTTACCCGCGACAAGCTTAAGACGAGCATCTAATGTGGCGCTCTTTTCCACAATGAGACTTGACTTAAGACCTCGAGGGGGTAGGCGCTGGAGCTAGACATGAAAAGCGCAAGCGCTCGGTTAGTCCCGACAAGCACTAGAGCTAGATCTCATTGAATATTATACTTTCTTATCTTTAGGCTATGTTAATGAACAGTGTTGATTTTTGGCTCATTTACACCCTGTGATGACCATTCGTCTGAGCAAATGAATTTGCTCGAAGCGAATGGTCATCACAGGGCGACCTTTCAGCAGAGCTGAAAGGCGAGTGAAACTAAGGTTTCACTCGAATGAGCCAAAAATCGAGAAATCAACAATATAAGCTAACATAGCCTATCTTTAAAGAAAAACGTGTATGAGACTCATACACGTTTAAATCTATCTCTTTAGTGTTCAGCGACTGGCTTTGACTTCTTTTCGAGCTTTCTAACTTCTTTCATAAGCTCCTTATAGCCAAGACGCGTTAATTCAAACTCTGCATTTACCATTTCATACTCAATCAATATTTCTCGCTTTGATTCTGGGATATCATCATAAATGATTCGAAGTTCTTCGTTAAGCTCAACAAAAGAACTCGATTCAACAGAATCAATTTCAATTAGCTCCGCTACTAGTTTCATATCAGGCGTTTCTTTAATGAAAAGCCCCTTCTTATCGATGACTGCTTTTTGAATTTTATCTTTAAACAGAAGAATCTCCTGCTTAATACGATTGCTTTCCGTTTCCTTTTGTTGCATGCGATTTCGATATGTTTCTTTCTCTAGTTCATCAAGGTCAGCTTTGGAAAGAAGTTCTTCAAACAACATCGTTTTATCACTATTAATGCGTTCAAGTTCTCGTTCTTTTTCAGCTTCTTCGGTTGCTTCGGTTGCTTTGGTTGATTCGGCTTCTATAACAGGCTGTTCAAGAGAGAACGAGAGCTGTCCTTCATCATTAGTCTCTGGTTCTTCGTTCGAGGTGGCAATTTCATCGCCTTTTAATCTCGCATCGAAGTCCTGAATTTTTTTAATTACATAAAGCGAAACACCGACGCTAAGACATGTCATAAACAGTCTGAACATAAATGGAGAAAAAGCTACGAGATATAATAATAGAATGAATCCGATGATTGTAAATAGAGTGATTGCTTTTTCTTTTCCTGTTTTTGCTTGCAGTGGCTGATCAAGCGTTGCAAGAAATTTCTTCATGGATGTCAACATCCTTACCTTTCACCTCTCTAATCTATTGTCATTCTCTTTACGAGAACGAACGTTACCCGGATGATTTACATTCCGGGCGCTATATTCATTCGGTACGTAAACTGATTTTATGAGGCTAGCTGGTTCACTATTTCAAGGTCTAACAAATCTCAATCAGAATAAACTTGAACAAAGAACAAGTTTGTCCATGAAAGGGGGGTTCACAATCCATACTTTTTTTACGGAATGTTTGCATTGGCTCCTTAACCTTGGATATCCAGGTATTTCCTTCGCTCTTATGATTGAAATTATTCCGAGTGAGCTCGTTCTTGCTTATGGTGGTTATATGGTATCAAAAGGAACGATCCATTTTGTCGGAGCTGTCGTGGCCGGAACGATTGGCGGCACGATCGCTCAACTTTTCTTGTACTGGATCGGCCGGTATGGAGGGCGTGCATTCCTGGAACAGTACGGGAAGTATCTGCTCATTTCTAAGCACCACCTTACACTAGCCGAATCATGGTTTGAGCGAAACGGTGTTAGCATTATTTTCACTGCAAGGTTTATACCTATCGTAAGGCACGCAATCTCCATCCCAGCCGGAATTGCCAAAATGTCACTTGTTCGTTTTACATTCTATACGGTTCTCGCAATGATTCCCTGGTCGATTCTCTTTTTGTACATCGGTTTCAAGTTAGGAGGTAACTGGCACCACATTCATTCAGCCGCCAAAGTTTACACCGTTCCCATCAGCATCGGCGCAGGATTTTTTATTATTTGCTATTGCTTGATACTTTATATTAAAAAGCGCCGAACAGATTAACGCCTCGTCCATTCTCGGTCCAACATGCTGAATAATAGAGAATTTCTCCAGCCATTTACCATTTTTAAGTTGTCGCGTAAAAGCCCTTCTTTCACCATTCCTATCTTTTCAAGTACTCTTGCCGACCCTCTATTTTCAGGATTACATGTCGCACTCACTTTATGTAACTTAAGTTCATCAAATGCATAAGAGAGAAGCATTGTCGCTGCTTCCGTTGCAAGGCCTCGTCCCCAGCGATTGGGATGTAGAATATAAGAAATTTCCCCATATTCATTTGCTCTGTCTCGAACATTCAATTCACATACACCGATGAAAGTCTCACCTTCGAGAATAGCATATGCAAATCTTGTCCGAGGATTCATGCTTGCATCTACGATAATGTCACGTACAAATGCTCTAGATTCTACTTCCGTATTAGGTCCCCAGGGCTGATACTGACACACCTCTTCAATAGACGCATATGAATGGATTGATTTCCAATCATCTTGCCGTAACTCTCTAAGTTGTATTCTATTCACTTCCATTTTCTGTCCATCTCCCTTCTCACCTCAGCGTTCGAGTCGTCTCCTTTACTGGCACCTCTTTCGCGTCTTCATACTGAAAGGATACCTCAAACGTGCCTTCTTCAAAGAACTTAGGAAGCCTTCTTTTAAACCAATTCTGCATCGGTAAGTCGCAAGCTGAACGACGTTTCACCCATTTTATTTCTCCCTCAGGAGGATTTGAAAGCAGTTTACCCGAGTATGTATTAGCCACATAATTAAATACGATGTAGCGATATTGCTCATCGCGAATAATAAATTCATCAATACCCTTAAATGTCAGATCACACGGATCTACCGTTAACCCCGTTTCTTCATAAAGCTCTCTTGCCGCACCTTCAGCAAAACTTTCTGAAAGCTCAATTTTTCCTCCAGGACCGATATAACCAGGAAATCCCGCTTCTGGAGGTCGGTTTAATAAAAGGATTTCATCGGTTTCTTTGTTATGTACTATAACCATTGATAATAGTGTTGCGCTAATTGATTGCATATTCCCCTCCAATAAGATTGATAGGATTGTATGCTGTCAGTATATACCAAAGTGTCGAATGAACATATAGAGAATAGTCAAAAAAACGAATAATGATAGTCTTCGCAATTCTCCTTGAGCTTTCTTTCAACTTATTCAACCCTTTTGTCCTCCTTTTTGAACATGGACCTATAGTGTTTAGAGGAATTTTTTCTTAAAAAGAGGGTATCTATATGGAAGAAGGAAGGACTAAGGTTACAAAGGGGGGACGTTGCATGCTTAACCATACTCATTACAGAGAACGTAAACCTATGGATCAACGATTAATCAATTGGTCTGTCGATCGCACGAAGGAAAGTGATTTCAATGAAACGAAGCTCGCAATTGTAGAATGCACGTGTAAGAATAGCGATGGCGATGAGCTCCAGACCGTCAAAACACTAGAAATGTCACCAGACCATGATTCTTGGGAAGAATGGATGGATGAGTTAAAAAAGGATCGCTTTGAAATTATTCAGTGCCCGAGTTGTAACGTTTGGACAATTGACGAAAAGTAGAAAAAAGGACCCGGCTCATTTTTGAGTCAGGTCCTTTTGTATTGATTTAATTCGGTAAATCATCCAACTCATTCGAAACGAAATCCATTAATCCTTTAATCATCGTTTCTGAGAAGTCAAAATGAATTCCTGCCGCTTCATAAACCTGAGATAGCGAAACAGAACTACCGAGTGAAAGGGCACGATTGTAATTCTCCAACGCTTGCTCTGGGTTTTCACGATACTGGCGATACATTTGAATTGCACCAAGTTGCGCAATCACATATTCGATATAATAGAATGGCACTTCAAAAATATGAAGGATCAACTGCCAGTTGTTTTGAATCCACTCTTCCTGTCCGTTCCAATCGACGAAGGAAGAATCATATGTGCGAGATAGCTCCATATATTTCTTGTTTCGTTCTTCGCTTGTGTGATTCGGATTTTCATACATCCAGTGTTGGAATTGATCGACGACAATTCCGTTTGGAAGAAAGAGAATCAATCCTTCGAGCTGATCTTTCTTCGCCCTTAACAGTTCCTTTTCATCGCTATACATCAAATGCCAGTGGTCCATTGTAAGCAATTCCATCGTCATACTGGCAAGTTCCGCTGATTCCATCGGAGTTTCCTGATAAGCTGACAGCATTTGATTTCTCTTGAAATCATTATGGATACAGTGCCCCATCTCATGAAGAAGTGTAATGAAGTCATCTTGCGACTTAGTACTATTCATAAAGATAAAAGAAAGTTCCGAAACTGGAAGGTACTCACAAAATCCTCCCTGCGCTTTTCCTTTACGGCTCTCAAGATCGAGTGCACCCTTCTCATTCATATCATTAAGAAGATGCGAGAATCGAGGAGAAAGCTGATCGAAGATATGAGACGTCCCTTTAATAAGTTCTTCAATTTGATTAAATGGTCGAAGCGGTTGTTTATCTTCAGGTACAGCTCTTGTATCCCAAGGCTTATACTCCTTGAGGCCAAGCTCTTGTTGATGCTTCTTCTGTAGCTTTTCCTTTAATGGAACAACATGCTTTCGTACTGCCTCCGCAAGCGCTTTACAATCGTCTGCTGTATAATCAAAGCGTTCATACTTCTTAAACATATAATCTCGATAGTTATCAAGATTAACATTTTCAGCTTTTTGCTGGCGAAGCTTTATGAGTTCGTCCATAATACCTTGAAGGTCTTTTTTCTTCGTTAAGAGCGTACCAAAAACTTCTTCCATTGCGCTTTTACGAATATCTCGATTTCCATCTTGCAGCATTAAAAACATTTCACTTAAGGTTTTCTCTTCGCCTTGCCAATTGAATGAAAGTGAACCAGTATGTTCGAAATATCCATTCACGATCCGGTCTTCTTCTATTTCTAATTCAATATTTTTTTCATTAAAAAGTTCAATCGCATTTTCTTTTCTTAGTAAAAATTGCTTATAATACTCCTGATTAAGCTCAAGCCGATATGGTGATGCTTGAAATTTCTTATCAAACAATCCTTCATAACGTTTTACTAAAGGCTCGATATATTCCTGATCGTTCTCAACTATTTTCTTCGCGTCTTCACTACTACTATGACACTGAAAATCAATATAGTGTCCATGAAGTCCTTCTGCTACCCCATCCATTAAGTCAGATAGACTCATAATCCATTTTTCAAGTTCGTCAGCGGAATGGATCGACTGATCTAATAGCGATCGAAACTCTTCTTCTAATTCGGCTGGATTCTTGAAATCAAATTTCTCAACATAATATGTACTCATCAGTTTCCCCCTTATGATGCATTATGTACCATTTAATAGTTTACCACAGAATATTCTGACAGGATATGTCATCTCTTTTAGAAGAAAAACTTAAAGAGACACTCAAAGTAAACAAAAAAATGGGCCCCCACCCCGTGGATGGGACCCCTCCTGTGTGGAAATCGAAGCATCCCATCCAAAGACGGGGCTTCATGTATGCTCGTACCCTTAAGAAGCTAAAGTATAACGTCTTGTTCGAAATATTTTATATAAAATTTTTTCCTTTTGCCCTGAATCAAGACTGCCTCACACACTATGTCTCACTTCTTTTCTACCTCAAATGTTGATGAAAGGTATTATTGTTCCAATATAGTCACAGCATCACCAATATATATTTGCCCGGTCTCTATCACACGTGCATACATACCAAATAAATTATTGTGCTCTTTAACAAGCTTCTTTAATAAAGCTGGTTGTTTCGTTCCTGTCTCAGGATCAACAGTAATAATCATGCAGCGTTCACATGGTTTAACTACTTCAATCTTAACTTTCTTTCCAATTTGAAGAATCTTACCTTCCCATCCTCTTTCAACAAATGGTTTCTTCTCGTGCAAACTAATTTCAAGATTTGGGCGAAAGCGGCTTTTTTCCGCCTCTTTCCCCCAAGCATTAGATAAAGATTGTAACGATGCATCGGTAACAAGTAATAAATGCTCCTCCTCTATCGGACCGATAGGGACACTTTCTGGGTGATAGGAAATCTTTGATAGCTGCTTTAACGAACTTGTTTCAATTTCACTCAACCATTTTGTATCAGACCACTTATACTCTTGTCCATCAGGAGTCACAATCAATGGTTCAGGATAGGCTTCTAATGATTCCGGACCGCTAAATGATGCTTGATACTGAACAAGATTTGGAAACTGAGTAATCGTAAAAAAAGATTCTTTTTCATCTAATAGAGCATGACTGCGATCCCCATACAATCCATAGTTCATCACCATTGTTTGTGTAACAGTTTCTCCTGTCATCGACTTCACTGGATGACGCGTCAATTCTTTAATCGTTCCAACGTTCATGGAGACCCTCCTTCCATTCGCTCTAGTATAACCAATATTATTAAAACTACTTATTCGCTATTTTACTAGTATAAACAATGAAAGTTTTGCATAAAACTAGTAAAAACAATGATAAAGGAGAGAAGCGAAATGGAAATAAAAGAATATTACTCTATTACCCTCTATAATGAAAACAGAAGAGCAATTTTTCGCTCCGAAGATGAATACGATAATTTTGAAGAAGCACAGCGTGAAGGTTTTGTGCTTCTCCGTAATCATCCAAAAGCAGATTTATATTCGATTGAGCGCTTTTTCGCAGCGGAAGACGTTTAAAGTGCTCTCTTCTTTTCAAACAGCTCATTTAATTGTTTATCAAGGGATACTATTCTTGGATCACCTGGCATTAACAGGCTAATTTCACTGATTATAGCTGAAATCTCATTCTCAATAAGCATCTTCTGCTCACCAGTTGTATGATCAGAGCTAGAAGAGCTTTTTTCTCGTTCCCTATATTCTAACAGTCCTATTTCTACTCTTCTCAGCTTATGATCTTCTACTACAAGAAGCTTGTCACAAATTTGCTCCATGAAGTATCGATCATGCGAAACAATGAGGAGCGTCCCATTAAACTGATGCAGCGTTTCTTCAAGTTGCTCCCGTGTTTGTAAATCCAAATGATTCGTTGGTTCATCCAGAACAAGAACATCATACTTGTTCATCAACATACGTGTCAGCTTAACCTTCGTTCGTTCCCCAAGACTTAATTGACTGACTGGGACATCCATACGATTCCGCTCAATTCCCATGGATGCAAGAATCGATTTCGCTCTGAACACCTCATCCCGAGTATCAAGCTCAAGTATCATTGACACCGTTTCTCCTTCAGGTAGATCTTGCACATCCTGTGATAGATAACCGATATTAAGCGAAGAACTCCTCCATATATCTCCTTCACTTAAGGCTTCCTCCTCAAGAATAATGCGCAGGAAGGTTGTTTTTCCGCAGCCATTTTCACCAATTAGACCGATTCTTTCTCCGTGCTTTATATAGAATGAGCTGTCTCGAAATAACCATCTCTCCCCAAAGCGTTTACCCGCGTTTTTCGCTTCGAATATCCTTTTACCATGTCTTCTTTCTGACTCGAATTGAAAACGAACTTTCTTCTCATCTTCAGGTTCAACTACGTTATTTTTCTGCAGTTCCTTTTCAAGTCGCTTGCGCTTTGACTTGACCTGACTATCCATCTTCTTCGCCTTCATTCGATAATGTTCTTTATACCCTTCCTGCTTCGTAGATTGATTATGCGCCTTTTCAGACCAGTTCGACAATCCTGCAAGCTGATCCTCAATTCGGCGTTTTTCTTTTTGTTGAATGTGATAATGATGAAGGTTCTCTTCATATCTTCGCTGCTTTTCTTTCCGATATGCTGTGTAATTTCCAGAATAATCGGTGAGACCTCCACTCTCAATTTCAAATATACGACTAACCGTTTGATCTAAAAAATAGCGATCATGTGAAATAACAAGAATAGCTCCTTTAAAACACTCCAGTTCACGAATTAACCACTCAACGCCTTTAAGATCAAGATGGTTCGTTGGTTCATCAAGAATGAGTATTTCTGGTTGTCCTGCCCATATACCTGCGAGAGATCGCTTTAATTTCTCTCCTCCACTTAAATTCTGTGAATCCACTTCGTCTTGAGCGTGAACGATTCCAAGCTCCTTCTGGTTCTTAAACAACAAACGATCATCCTGCATCTGCTCATTTATCTCTGCATTATCAATCGACTGCCGTAAATAGCCAATCGCTCCTTCTACAAAGACTTTTCCCTTATCTTGCTTTAGATCACCAGCTAGAATTTTTGCTAAAGTTGTTTTTCCTGCACCATTTGAGCCGACGATTCCTATACGCTCTCCCCTATGGATATCGACATTTATATCCTCAAAGAGAGTTTTATCATCATATTTTTTTTGCAATCCTTTTATAGACAAGACGTTCATTTATATCCCCCCATTAAGTTGAAAAAAGTTGAACGGAGAGAAATAGAAAAACTCGGCTTTCCTTAAGCTTTTGTTTTTCTTATTCTTTAATCCTTTAAATGAAATCAGGTTTTAAAGGAAAAAAAGCCTCCCCATAATCACCTGGAGAGGCATGTCATTCCAAATCTCAATCGACGTTAGTCTAAAAAAGCATGCTTAATAAGCGTACTCCTGCTAACACGAATGGTCAAAAGGGCAGACTAATCCTATTCTCCAGACTATCAATTTCGCTATTCGAAAGTTGATCCAGAAAAATAAGATTAGTTGTCCATCGCTACTTAACCATTCCCTTCCCTTTTAGTTGAACATTATTTTAAAGAAAAATGAAAACGTTGTCAATAACATTACGCTATTTCCGGAGTTATCTTAGTCCAAAGTAAATCCTATCTTAAATGACAATACCTTTCTTTTTTCTACTTTTTAGTACAAAAGGACCCTTTAATATCTATAATTCGATACCGATATTAGAAATAGCTAAGAAATACTTTCCAGTACAACATAATATAGAAAGGGGTTCACAATTCATTTAATTAGAGAAATTAGCTTCCGGCTTACATAGGAACATGAGAATCTCAATTTATAGGGGGAGAAACATCGTGCGCAAAACACTTATTACAATTTTCACGGCTGTTATTCTATTACTTACAGGAATAAGTTTTCCAGGAACCTCATCAGCTAGCAACGATATGGAACGTATTAGTGGGGAGAATAGAATTACAACCGCTATCGAAATATCAAAAAAGGCTTCACCTGGTAAACTAGCAACATCTGAAAAGGCAGTCGTGCTAACACGTGCTGATATGCCTTTTGATGCATTAGCTAGCTCGAGTTTGGTAGGTGTAAAGCATGCACCTGTCTTACTTACCAATCCTAATACCCTTGATACAAGGGTTCTAAACGAACTAAACCGCCTCGAAGCAAAAAAAGTTTACATACTTGGTGGAACAACGGCGATTAGTCAGAAAATCGAAAATGAGCTGAACCAAAACTATGAAGTTACTAGACTCGAAGGTGCAACTCGCTATGAAACGGCAGAAGCGATCAATAAAGCAGCGGGACTCAATCAATCTTCTACCGCTATCGTTGTAAACGGCAATCAAGTTGCTGATTCTCTGTCTGCTTCAAGTGTTGCTTCTATGAAAGGCTATCCGATCTATTTAACGACTGAATCAAAAGCACCTTCTCTTCCTTCTAGTGTTAAAAATGTTTATTTGATCGGTGGAGAAATTGTTCTTACAAACGATGTGAAAACACAGTTAGAAGCGCAGGGAAAGAAAGTTGTCAGGCTCTTTGGACAGGATCGCTTTCAAACAAATATCGCTGTCAATAATGCTTTCTTCTCCTCAAGCTCTTCTTTTGTAGTTGCTCGAGGAACTTCAATATGGCAGGACAAAGAAGATTATCCAGATGCCGTCGCAGCATCGACTCTTTCTGAAAAGTTTAATATGCCTGTTGTCCTGTCGCACCATTCAAGCGTCATTCCTGATATTGAATCTTATCTAAGTCAACACGCTTCTTCAATAATGATATTAGGTGGAGAAAATGCTCTTCCTTCTAAAGTTACCGACGCATATAAAATGAAGGATAAAGTGGAAGAGGTTGTTCTTGAGAAAGCGATCGTTACAGCGTCTAGCTTAAACGTTCGAACAGCTCCTATGATGTCTGGTACGAAAATTGGCGCTCTTCTACGTAATACTGAAGTTGAAATCTATGGGTATGAAGGTAATTGGGCAAAAATTAAGTACCATGGTCAAACTGCTTACGTCCATAGCGGCTATTTAATTAAGAAAAGTAGCAACCTGCTTAGCAATCTCACCCTTGTCGTCGACGCCGGGCATGGCGATCACGATCCTGGTGCACATAGAGACAAACTGATTGAAAAAGATATTAATTTAGATGTCGCACTTTACCTTGAGAAGAAACTCAAGTCAGCAGGTGCTAATGTCGTAATGACACGTAGAGATGATACTTTTCTTGAATTAAGAGAACGGTCAAATATAGCCAATAACTTGAATGCCGACGCCTTCATTAGCGTTCATACGAACGCTGCTAGCGAAGCGGCGCATGGTATTGAAACATATTGGTATGATAAATACAGCTCTGCGGAAAGTAAAGCTCTTGCAGAAAGCATTCAAAAACGCTTAATCGAAGTAACAGAAGCAAGCAATCGAGGTGTGAAGAATCAGAGTTTCTCTGTTATTCGTGAATCTAAGATGGCCAGTGTTCTCGTCGAAGTAGGATTCTTAACAAATGATGAAGAATACAAACTACTCCTCACACAATCTTATCGTGAAGAACTGGCTGATGGAATTTACCAGGGCATTCTTGATTACTACAAAAAGAAATAAACACCATCTTCATATAAAAAGGAGCCCAGATTTGGGCTCCTTTTTGGTTGATCATCGTACAATTTATAACCCCAGTCCAATTGATGTCTGGTTGGTGTACGATGTATAGGCAATTAATTGATTAATATCAACGATTTCTTTTTCAGTGTAGCCATCGTCCTTTAACTTCTGTAGATCTTCTTTATCCAGATCAGCAGGGCTAGCCACAAGCTTCTCAGCATAGCTCAAAATATGTTTTAAATGAACTGAAAAACAATTAGAGCTCATATAATCATCTAATTCTTCAAGAATCGTTTCATTACCACTAACCTCTTTCAATAATGCCCCATGCCCGTTATAACAGAAGTTGCATCCATTCAATTTAGATACGAATACCACGACTGCTTCCGTTTCTAATTCATTCAATACCCCTGCTTTTACTGCAGACGCTAATGGCATAAATGCTGAGAAAATATCAGGGCTTTTTGCAATTAGACGATTAAATACAGGAACTGGTTGCTCCAGATCCTCATAGATAGGCATGTTTCTTAAATCTGATTGTTTGGCGGGTTTAATCCATGGCATCTTCTATCATCCTTTCATTGATTCACTAAAATCCAGCATATCATTCTTCTAATTCAGACTTAATCCTAGGAAGATGAGAAAGATCGTTCGTTGCTATTATCGGAAGTTTGAGGTCAGCGAGACTATTCCTAACCTTGTAAGACTGGTTTTTTTAGTAGAGCACAGACAATCATAACACTAAAGATCACATTCGAGTATAGTACATTGTTTCCGCTATTATTGCCTTCCAGCTTCGCAATAGTAAATATCCAATATACAATGTTGACAATTTTCCTTCTTTCTATTTGATAATAACGCACCAAGAGCGCCACTGTACTGACCTTTGTCAGGGAATATGGTCTGAATGTCAAAAAACTCTTCAAACTGCTGCACCAGTTGTTCAAACCCTAAGTTCGATTGAACAGTAGAACCGATGAAAACTAGGGTTTGGGATTGTATACTTCTGGCAAAAGGAACCGCCACCATTACGATTGCTTCCGCTATCATTCCAACTAAACAAGCCAGAATATCTTCTTCTCTTAACTTTCTACTTTTGATCTGCTCCAGAAAGCCAAAATTACTTGCTGTCAGATTTCCATCAAGAGGAGATTCTTCTCCATCATAGATATCTTTTACCTTTAAAAATCTATGCCATCTCGCCTCCCTTTCTCAGCAAGCTCCACTATTTTTTTGAAATCCTGATGGCCAGTTAAACAGATAGGCAAGCCCCATCAACGTGCCACCACCAATACCACTCCCACCAAGTCGTTCAGAAGAAGTTTCATTCATCGAATGGATCGACGTTCCAGTACCGATATTGACTACCAAAAAACGCTCTTGTATTTGAATGCTGTTACTTTTTAATATTGCACGTATTCCGAGTGCCGTAGCCTGAAATTCATCAATCATTTTTACACTATTGTCAACGAGCTGAGAGACAGCTTTTTGCTTTCCCCCAGTCACCATCAAAGTGGCTTCAGGGTGGAAATCTCTAATCCATGTTGCTAGATCTTCTAGCTTACTCGTTAAAAAGGTTTGAAAGTGATATTCTCCCCAATTTTATGAACCGCTTAACAAGAGTCCCACCTGCATCAATCCCGATCACTTCTGCCATACCACACCTGCTTTCTTAGCTTAGATAGCTATATTCTACCCATATCTTATAATGTAACTGAACCCAACTCTCTAAGAGAAAATTCCGTAGTCCTCAACATCATAAATGAGCAGATGATATCCAAACCATTGAAATCCCCTGTTGCTACGTAGCAACAGGGGATTTCAATTAGCTCGTTCAACTCAAAAAGGAAACTTAGGCAAATGGATCACCACTCTGTTCCTTCACCTGGTTGACTCTCAATTTTAAGCCGGCCTTGATGTTCGCTAATAATTTTATTACTCACAGTCATGCCGAGCCCAATCCCTTTTTCTTTATTCGTATAAAGGGAACGCCAATTCGCTCGAGTCGTTCCTCCTCAATGCCGATGCCGTTATCATGAATGACAATACATACTTCATTCTTCTGTTCTTCAAGAATGACGTTGATTTGTCCATCCTGTTCGATTGCTTCGACTGCATTCTTGAGTATATTAATAAACACCTGCTTCATCTGATTCCTCTGGCAGCGAATAACAATTGTTTTGAGTTGACTATTAATATTAATTCTTATATTTTTTGAAGACGCTTGCGGAGTAAGAACTGAAATCGCGTTCTTCACTAACTTAAGCAAACTAACTTCTGAAACATCTCCTGCTTCCGGCTTCGCTAATGAAATAAAACCATCTACAACTTCTTCTATTTTAGTGAGCTCTTCTTCAATTATTTTATGATACGAATTTTCAGTTTCACCTTCATCTCTAGCAAGCAAGTTTACGAAGCCTTTAATAGAAGTGAGCGGATTACGAATTTCGTGGGCAAATCCTGCTGCCACATCTCCAAGAATGGCTAACTTTTCATTATTCTCACGATACTGTTCTAATTTGATCTTTTCGGTTATGTCTCTTGAGATGAAAACAAAATGATTGACTTCACCATCATCATCGACAACAGCCATTCCTTTTGCTTCTAATGTAATCTTCTGACCAGAAGCATGAAGTTTCCGATAAATCGCAGTTACAGGTTCTTTTGTATCTGTTAATTTCTGTATGGCCTTCTGGCATGTATCATTATCTTCTGAATGAATAAATGTGAGAATATCTTTCCCCACTACTTCCTCTTGTTCATAACCTAATAGTGATTTGTAAGATGGTGAGGCGTAAACAACGATGCCTTCTTGGTTCATCATACAAATTAAATCGTTACTATGCTCAAGAATGATTCTGTGTTTTCTTTCACTTAATCGCAATTTTGTCTCAGCAATATGACGCTCAGTTACATCTCTTGAGACGATAATATAACTTGTGTCATTTTCATTTGAAATGCACGTTCCTTGCGACTCAATGTACCGATAAGTATCATCTTTTCTTTGCAACCGATATTGTATTGTTAGGGGCATTCTATATTTTATAAGTTTAGAAAATTCTTCTTTTACCAATTCTATATCATCTTTATGAATATATTTAATCGAGCTTTGACCAATTTCGTTCTGAAGACCATCCTTTGAAAAATCCCTATAAGATGGTGATACATATAGCAAGTTTCCCTTGCGGTCCACCAAACTGACAATTTCATTCATATTCTCAGTGATTAGTTGGTAGTGCTGGAGAGTTTCTTGTACGTATACTTTCTCTTGATCTACTTCTTTAATTATTGCGGTCGTTTGTCCCAGTGAATTCTCAACTGGAATGGCAGTAATTTCTAGTGACAGGATGCTCCCATCCTTCTTTATCCACTTCTGTTTCAATACCCCCGGGTTAATGCCATTAATAGAAGCCCGTATTCTCTCAGAAACGATGCTATGGTCCGTTGGATGAATGATTTCCCAAATCGACTTCCCTTCAATTTCACTAAGATCCTCATAGCCAAGCAGTTGGAGAGCAGAAGAGTTAAAGTATACCCACCTGCTATCCTTTTGAACGACAACGGATGTTGTAGAGTCTTCAAAGAACTTCACTATATCCGTTAGTGTATCCCTCATATCCTTTTTATTGTTTTCAGGAGGAGGGCTCGAGCTTATAAATTCGTTGGTTTATGTTTGTAAGTCATAGCTTCTCCTTTTGTGATTTAATCTTGAAGCACCTTGGTTTATAGAGGGATATCAGGACTTAGAAATATCTTCTTGATATTCATCAAAATTCCTGCTTATTTTTACTTTAGTCAAGAAAAAAATCTCTCTTTTATGAGAGGTTTCCAAAAGAAATTTATGACGAAAAACTTTATTTCCTTATGCTTCTATTTTTAGAAAAAGAAGATAACAGCATTCGTTATCTTCTTTACTTCTTTGATCACATTTTCTCTTGGAACCATTTCCGTCCGAATTCTACCATACTTCGCTGATCGATTAGTTTGCAAACTCCACGACCAATTTTCATTGTCCTATAATTTTCGTGCTCTCATATGAATATCCAATCTTCTCGAAACAATCTGCGTCATAATCAAGCTCTTGATATGTTTTCCATATACGTTCCCCACCTTCGATCAGCGCAGCCATTTTGTCACAGAGACTTTTGTGCCGCATGTTCCGCAAAATGGAGAGAGGTATTGCTCTCATGATCCACTCCAATCATGAGGATTTTTCCTTCAAGGTTATATATTTTCGCTAGTGGTGATTCAGGTCCAAATCCATCGGTTAGAGGTTGGTTCTCATAATATAAGAGCTATACTTCCCCCAGGCAGCAAAGGAATACATAGGATGATCACTTCTTTCAACTCCAGGAAAACGTCTGAAAAGCTCTGCTATAGCACCCATCCCTCTTGTTGGTGTTGTCTCCTTACAAAAAGGGGGCATCGTTTCACGAATGATCGGCCACCACGATTCTGGAACCGGCGGGTACATCCATTCTGCAGGGTCTAAATTATTAGCTGATTGGGTGGCATGACTATCGTTCCTTCTTCTCCTACTGTATGCATTAACGCCCGAATGACAGATTCTGCTCCACCGCAAACCCATCCTAATGAACTTAAGGAGGAATGAACGATTAACGTCATTCCCTCTTTCACACCTAATTCTCTAAAATCTCCTACAAGGCTATAGACCGTTTGCGGCATACATACCCCATCAATGGCATTCTTTTCAGTCATTTTTCTTCCTCCAGTAATATTTCGTATAATTGCTCACGTTTATCAGTTAGTTTTTCTTTATCTTCCAAAAGTTTATTTCGCTCTTTATGATCATTTACTTGTTCAAGCTTTTGTTCGACACGAAAAAGATTCATTTCAAGCTCATCTACCTGTTCTTCGGTCGATACCATTCTACTTTCATTGTTTTCTAACCTTTTCTTTTAGGCTCTAACTTTACAATCTTATTTAATCTTTCTTGCATTGATTCTTTGTGTTTTAACTTCGCTTGACTATAAGAATGAATGTAGCGATGTAGTTTGCCTTCTTCTAGCCAATACGTAGTCGGAAAACATTTATTTAGAAGATAGCGATCGTGTGAGACACAAATAATCGTTCCTGGAAATCTCTCCAGTGCATCTTCTAATACTTCTCTTGAATCAATATCAAGATGATTTGTCGGTTCATCCAGAACAAGTAAATTAACGTCCTTACTCATAAGTTGTGCAAGGCGGAGCCGCATTTTCTCCCCACCACTTAGAGATGATACTTTTGCAAACACGCCATAGCCATAGAATAAGAATCTCGCAAGCTCTTGTCTTGCATCGCCTTCAGAAACTTTTGCTGTTTCACGATATACATCAAGTACTCGTTCATCACCTCGATCTTCAAGAACATGTTGCGAAAGATATCCTATCTTTACACTTCCACCTCGAACACTTTCCCTTGATCGGGTTGAATTTTGCCAAGTAGAACTTTCAATAGTGTTGTTTTTCCACTTCCATTTCTCCCTTCGATTCTACTCTCTCTTTGTATCGAATATGCCACTCTACCTCTGATAACACTGGTTTCCCACATAACCTGCTGATAACCTTCAAACGTGACTACATCCTTTCCACTTCTTTCATTCATATCAAATTCAAGACCCATTTTTCTTCGTTCAAGCAACGGACGTTTGATCTTGTTCATCCGCTCAAGTGCTCGTTCCATATTTCTAGCTCGTTTATGCAAAGCAGCATTCGGCGGATTGGCTTGATTTGCCCACTCCTTGAGACGTTTGATCGCTTCCTTCATTTTCTTAATCTTCTTTTGCTGCTCTTGAAATGCAGCAAATTCAGCAAGCAGCACTTCTTCTTTTTGTTTCACAAACTCACTATAAGACCCTTGATAGACAGTTAGCTCTCCATCTTCTAGGTCCATTATTTTTGTGACGACTTCATCAAGAAAATACCGATCATGTGAGATGATTAAACCGTTCCTCGATAGTGATTCAAAAAGACTTCTAGCCATCTACCGCTTCAACATCCAGATGATTTGTTGGTTCATCAAGTAAGAGCATCTCTGGCTCTTGTAGCAGTAGTAAACCAAGCGACACTTTTGTTTTCTCACCACCACTTAACTGATCAAATGAAGCAAGTAGTAAATCCTGAATCCCAAGACCATTCGCCACATTTTGGATTCCAGATTCTATTTCATATCCGCCCTTTCTAGTAAACTCATCAAGTAGTTGACCGTATTCCTTCATTAAACGATCGCTTCCATCACCATTAGCCATTCGAGACTCGAGAATACGCATCCGCTCAGCCATCTCTTCCAGATGTTTAAAAGCTAATTTCAAAACGCTTTTCACTGAATAACCTGGGTATTCAGGTACCTGTGCAAGATAGCCAATCTTCGTCCCTTTTTTATAATGAATGTTACCCGTATCTACATTCTCAATCCCAGCTAGTAATTGAAAAAGAGTCGTTTTCCCACTCCCATTTCTCCCAACAATTCCAACACGTTCTTGCTCATTAACCTCAAATGTAATCTCTTCAAAAATGCTATTTCCACCTAACATTTTACTAATTGATTGTGCCGAACAAACCATCATTTGTATCCCACCTCTTTAGTTTAGAAAAACATCGTACCAGCTCTACCTATCTCTACATGATTTTCTCTTTAAAGAACTAAGTTGAATCCTAATAAAATAAAAAAAGCCACAGATAAGGAGGGACCTCACCTGTGGCTAATTCTGGCATTTTTCTATAAGTTAAGACTTTAGATCAACTAAAGATTCTTAACCTATACAAAAAGAGAACGGCACAGATTGCCGCTCTCTTATCCTGTAAATTATATATTCCGCCTGAAGCAGGGTAAGAGAGCCTTACGCTTTGTTTCGTATGAAGTTGCTGAATTTGGACAGACTCGTCCCTTGATCAGCTTCTTCATGAAAAATCGCACGGCAAATTGATACATATTCCATGAACTCCGTACGAACAAAAGCGTTTGACATCTCTTCCTCACCTCCTCAATTTAATAATTCTATTTTATCTGAATGGTCTGATAAAATCAACCCTCAGCAACACGTAATCCAATAACTGAAATGACGATACACGTAATTAAGAATAATTGCATGCGGTTTTTGGGTTCCTTAAACCAGTACATGCCAATTAAGACACTCCCCGCTGAGCCAATTCCCGTCCAAATTGCATAAGCCGTTCCGACGGGAAGAACTTTAAGTGCTAACGAGAGCATAAAGAAACTTAATCCTCCAAACAAAATTGTAAAAATGGAAGGCTTCAGCTTTGTAAATCCTTCAGATAATTTCAAACTAATGACGCCTCCAACTTCACCAAGACCAGCAATTAACAAGACGATCCATGCCATTTTGAATACCCCCTATACCTCTTCCGCGTTTAGCTTCAATCCTATAATAGAAGAAATGAGGAGCAATATAAAAAATACTTTTATTAGACTGATCGATTCATTCATAAACATCATACCGATCACTGCAGTACCAGCTGCTCCAAGTCCGGTAAAAATTGCATATGCTGTTCCAACTGGTAAATACTTTAATGCTTTTGCAAAAAAGTAGAAACTTGTCGCTATTCCGCCGATTGTTAATGCACTAATGACAGGATGACTAAAACCATCAGAATACTTTAATCCAATCGCCCATAGAATCTCCATCAGTCCACCAATCACAAGAAACAACCATGCCATATGGCTTCCCCTCCATCCTAACTGTGCACCCCGCTTAGGAACAGGGCCCACGAATTCTCCAATCGCTTTTTGTGTTCATCTGGTGAATAATAGAATACTTGCTCGAATACTCCATCCAACAAGCATAAATAAGCATCAAAAACGCGTTCCCAATCCTCTATACGATCCATATGAACTAGAATGGATCGGATAACAGTTCTCATGACTTCTTCTGTCGTTTCAAACATCTGATAAATCTCATTTTTCATTGGTTCTGGTGGGAAGAGCATCATCCGCTTAAAAATCAGCCCTTTCTCATCATGACGCAGATACTCCGTATTTTTGAGAAGAAGATGATAAAGTTGATCTTCAGGTATTGCGTCTTTTAATTCCAACGCTGTCTTTTCAAAGAATGCATTATAATCCACCGTTACTTTATGAATAACACCTAGAAATAGGTCTTCTTTATTTTTGAAATGAGCATAGAGCGAAGGCTTTTTAATTCCTACCCCTAATGCGATATCCGAAAGAGAGGTTCCTTCAAAACCTTTACGGGCAAATAACGATAGTGCCACCTCTTTAATCCTATCCTGAGTCGATTCCTCTTTCATAAACCAGCCACCTACCAATCGTTAGGTTACGAATTTTAAAAAAGCAGGCCACTGCCTACCGTTCGTTAGTTATTATACCAATTATTTAATTATGATGCAATCTTGTAAAAAAAAGCAGCCACTAGGAGAATATCAAAGTGGCTGCATCTAAGGGAATAAGGGTTTTCAAATAGTTAGACGAACTACCTCGTCTTAAGGTTTCAAAAATCACATTTTTTTGAACTATGTGTTAACGCAAATTATTGATTTCTCGATTTTTGATCAATAACATAGCATAAAACAAAAAAAGGACCGGCAAATGCCGGTCTTCCTGGTAACGGAATATTTGAAAGGGGGTCTTGAAATCATCTTATCAAACGATATATTGGGGTGAACAGGTACAAGAATCCCGGGCCAAACGGTTGATTTGCGTTTTTTTCATCCCTTCTATTTCTTTTATCCCATGACAAAAAGGGTGTTTTTTACTTACACTCCCAAAAACATGACTTTTGAATCACCAAAAATCTTTCAAAATGAGGTATCTTAAATTCTCTTGAACAAATAATTTGAGCGAAAATTGCTTTATATTTCAATTCACCAACAACCCACTGATAGTTATTTCCCTTCCTCACAATTTGTGTCAAAATATAATTAGTAATTGTGATTGAAAGCAGGTGGAATAAGAATGTATTGTCCACATTGTGGAAAAAAACGGGATGAAAACGACCAATTTTGTTTCTCATGTGGAAAAGAGTTAGTAACCCACAAACAAAGTCTCTCTATTCTCTGGCGTTGGATGCCCGTGATGATTTTCTTTCTAATCGGCATCTGTTTAGCCGGATACTATATATATGAAGAATCAGTAACAAAAGCGGCGATCCGTTCATTCGAACAGGGAGAAGAGTTAGCTGAAAAAGGTGAATTAAAAGCAGCCAAGCTGAAATTTGAAGAAGCTCAACAAAAACGAACTCGTTTTCCAGCAGCACAAGAGAATGAAGAGATGATTATAAATGCAATGAAAGTAAAGAAGACACTCACCAAAGCTGAAAAAGAACGTCAAAAAGATCACTATAGTCAGGCATTAAATTTGGTCAATCATGCAGAAGAAAACGCCTCCGCTTACAACGGAACTCTTTCTACTCAATTGAAAGAAGAAACCGCTTCTTCAAGAACAACTGTCATGATTGCTGAATTGAAATATGATATGAAAGGAAAAGACTCCATCGACGAATTAAAGCCTGTGTTGAACAGGGCTGAAACATTACAAGTTGATGAAGCACAGGAAATTGCAACACAAATTCGAAATCAAATTGTCGACTTTTCTATAAATGAGGCAAATGAATATTTAGAGGATAATCATTTCACTGAAGCTCTTCGCTCTGTAGAGAAAGGTCTCCAGATAAACGAAAAAAATGAGAAGTTATCAAACCTCAAAAGTGTGATTGAGAATAGGAGAAGCGCTTTTGAAGAAGAGCAACAAAAACGAATTGAACACGCAATGGTTGCAGCGGCCAAAGAAGAAGAGATGAATCGAACCAGCGCAATTGACCTTACTGACTTAAAAACCGAAGTAACGGATTATAACGAATTGAAAGTGACTGGAAAAGTTAAGAGTAAAGCCACGGTTCCCGTGAATTCGATCGGAGCATCATACACCGTTTATGATGGGGATGGGAAAAAATTTGATAAAGGCGAAGTATACATCAACCCTGACAAACTTTACCCGGATGATACAGGGAAATTCGATTTTATGATTTATGATGTTGGTGAAGATGTGAAGGATCTCGATCAATTCACAGTAGAAATTGATCACTTCACATGGTACTTGGACTAGCAGAAAGAAAGGAGTTATCTAAGTGGATGTCTAATCAATCTGCTTTATTACTATCCCTGGCTTGCTCCCTCTTCATGATCATTGGGGGCGGAACAGGATTTTATTTTTTACACGATTATTATAACGGAACGAAAGTTGAGGCTACATCTTCTTTAGGAGAAAAATCAACGTCTCCCTCAAATACGAATGATTCCACTGAATTAAAAGCTGTTATTCACGAAACTCAAAAAAGCGTGGTACAGATTGAAACCTTTCTTAAAGACGGAACCTCTTCAGGTTCTGGATTTCTTTACAATACAAGCGGTGATGTAATCACTAATGCTCACGTTGTTGAAGGAGCAGAGAGAATCATCGTTAAAACGTCAGATGCTAAACAATTCGAGGCCCAACTTATCGGTATGGGTGATACAACAGACATTGCTGTGATTCGAGTTCCTGGTTTAAAAGATATAGATCCATTACCAGTTACGGAAAAACGGGTGGCAGAAGTCGGTGACGACATTATCGCACTCGGAAGTCCACTAGGTCTCCAAAACACGGTTACGACTGGGATTATTAGTGGCCTTGATAGAGAATTTATTCTTGAGCCATATCGTTATGAGCATATTTATCAAATATCGGCTCCCATAACAAATGGAAACAGCGGTGGGCCGTTGATCGACGGAAGGACAGGCGAAGCCATCGCCATCAATTCAGCAGGAACAGATTCAGGCGCGATCGGGTTTAGTATTCCATTACCAAATGTCATTGATCAGATTGAAAGTTGGTCTGATCAACCTATAGAAGTTACTGTTGATGATGAAAATAAAGAAAAGATTACTACCCCTCAGGGATTGACTGAAGAAGATTTTAAAGACAATGCATCCTATCTTGTCGGTTACTTTTATGAGAGTCTCTCAACACAGGACTATGTGACTGCCTTTTCACTTCTCGGTAGCCGGTGGCAAAGTGAGATGGCATATGAAGATTTTAGAAGCGGGTATATTCAAACCCTTAACGTGGACGTCTCCAACATGACAGGAAGCGTCAATAAAACAAACGATGAGGTTAAGGTCACTGCTACGATTAAAGCAGAGGAGCGTACAGAAGACAAAAAGAAAACGACCTCCCTCTATAATGTGACCTACCAGGTTGGGTATGAGAACGACCAATTGAAAATTCTTAGTGGTAAAGCCGAAAAATTAAAGTAAGCTTTAGCTATTTTGTTCACTCATTCGGCTCTTCACAATTTAGGCAAAAAAGCTGGAGGATAATCCTCCAGCTTTTTTGATTGATAGAATCCCCTCACTCCGTTCCTGGCGGGAAAAATCCTTTTTGGGATATATAAATCGCTTCCTCTGAAAATACTTCTTCTAATCGTTTCTTGATTTTTAAATAAGACTTGCGATTGTACCAATCACTAAGTCCGTTCTTTTCAAAAAGGTTACGAATGCCGAGCTGCTCTGTCCGCTTACCGCCGCTGCCATCTCCCATAAAAAAATCATCAAGCGTAATGCGATTTGTCACTTCGGAAAGCTTGCTCGGAAATTTTTCTGAGCAAGGAAGCAACGGGGCTATTGCAGCCTGGACTGGTATTCCCTCCTCATGTAATTCTCCTAGAGCTTTTAATCGCCCCGCAATTGGCGGTGCAGATGGCGCAAATATTTCCTTGATAGATTCTAAATCTGTTTCAATCGTCATGCTAACCATTACCTTGTTACCTAGTTCTTTAAGAAGATCGATGTCTCTTGTTACAAGTGGAGAACGTGTTTGAAGAAATAGAAAGTCTGGTTGTTCTTCCACCATCGCTTCAAGTAGCCCTCTTGTTAACTTCGTTTTATATTCAATGGGTTGGTAGGGGTCCGTTGAAGATGACATGAATATGGAGACGTCTCCCTTTTTACGAGCTTTAGGTATTTCTTTCTTCACGAGGTCAACTGCATTTTCTTTAATATCTACCCATTCTCCCCAATCTTCTTCCCGAAAGAGAGCGATAGGCATCCTTCTGACATAACAATACGAACACCCAAATGCGCAACCAGCATAAGGGTTAAGGGTATGACTGTAACCGTGTAGAAAACCGCTTCCTTTAGTTAGAATCGAGCGAGACGTTCGCGTTTGAACAGAAGGTTTCATAATAACCCCCTCCTTCTTTAACATACATTCCCCATTAGGAAATAGGCAATGTTAGCTTTTATTGTTGTTTTCTCGATTTCGTTTCACCTCTAAAACTCTACTTAAAATTAACACCATTCCTTAACAGAGCGGAATAAAAAGAGAAACGGCCGCACAAGGTAAGAAGAGAAAGGTGGTCAACATCTATGTTGCGTTTTTTATGCATAATGCTTTTAAGCAGTCTTCTCCTCTTTCCTATCGACTCTTATGCATCAGGACCTGTCCAACTTGTTCAAGGAAAATGTCCGCAACCTGATCAATTAGTCCGTACAAATTCACAAGAAGGTCTTTCCCCAAAAGCAACAATCTTGCTCTCGGGGTTAATGGCACATAAACCTGATGCAAAAACATGGCAAATTGTATCCATTAAAAAGTTAAAGAAGAAGTCCCACTATTATTCCCCTGTTGTAAAAACATGCAAACAGGAGATTGCCAATAACACATATCTTGTTGATATTCTTATGACAAAGAGGTCATCTACACTTCCTGAACGTATGCACCTATTTGCAGTAAAAGAAACAAAAGGTTGGAAAATATGGGGGCTAACGGCTTATTGATCGTTCATCGTTAAATGAATATTTCCAACTGACAGACTAATACTAGTAGTGCGTGTAAGCTAGCCATTGGTTCTAAAGCACGCGTCCATATTCTCTTATTTCACACTCGGAAAATAAGAGACAAACCCGATCAGGACGCTGATCGGGTTTTCAAATTATATTTTTCTCAATAAACTCTTTGAAAATCTCCGCTTCATCCGATAAATGGTGATAGACCAAGTACGTATGTACTTCTGGTAACCTAATTTCTGATGTGTCCACTTGAAGCATTCTACCTTCAAGCAGCTCTCTTTGCACCGATGAACGTGGCAAGAACGAGAATCCAAGTCCTTCTTCAATAAATCGTTTTGTAATATGAACTTGTGAGACAACCATCGTGCGTATCCCTTCATACCTACTCCGCAATTCGATTAATAGGTCGTCCCAATATCCTGGATGACTATGAGTTAATAAAGTGGAGTGTGTGCAAAACTCGCTTAGAGATAATGGCAAACTCGTTTCAGCATCCCCACCGTCGTGAGGAACTACCAGAACAATCGGGTCGGCTCCGATTTCTTCATTTATGACGTGAGGCTGAATAGACTTCATCCTAGAGAGACCGAAATCCACAAAATTTTTAGCGATTAATTCTCCAATTTCGTTCGATTCGCTGACTTTTACTACCACTTCAATGGAAGGGTAATTCTTCATGAATTGATGAAGAACATAAGGGAGGACTGTAGCTGCAATGAGAGGAGAAACTGCCAATGTTAATTTGCGATGATACCCCTGTCTCCAACCAGTCATATGCCGTAAACTCTGTTCATATTGTTCAACCATTTTACTCGCATGTGGGAGGAACTGTCTTCCCGCTTCAGATAGAACCACCCTTCGACCACTTTTAATAAAAAGCTTACTCCCTATGTGCTTTTCAAGCTGTTGAATATGAACGCTAACTGTCGGTTGAGCAAGATATAACTTCTCTGACGCTTCTCTAAAGTTCTCAAAAGTGGCTGCTGCCACAAATGTTCTCAACCAATTCATATTCATTTCAACCCCTCCTATCGATAGCGTTTCGCTATTAATAATCAACTAATTATTTATTAGTCATAATCATAACGAAACGATAGACTAGAAACAAGAATAATTGATTGGAGATGAAGGTATGATTCATGCTGGATTAGAAGGAATAGTAGCAGCTGATTCTAAAATCAGTCTTGTCGATGGAGAGAATGGAATACTCGTCTACCGAGGGAAATGGGCGAAGAGCATTGCCAAAGAAAAGACATTTGAAGAGGCCGCTTTCTTCCTCTGGAACGGTGTTTTTCCTGACGCAAAGCAACTTGAACAATTTGCAAATGATCTAGCCGAAGCAAGAGTACTGTCAAAACCACAGAAAGAAATGATTGATCGCTTACCTGACGACATGGAAATGATGAGTGTCATTCGAACAATATTATCCTCCATAGGAGTGAGCAATTTCCGGTTCCCTGCGACACACAAACAGGGCATTTCCCTTCTAGGTATCGTTCCAACCATCATCGCTTATCGCTATCGATCGAAAAAGGGACTACCATTCATAGAGCCAGACCCTTCACTATCCCACGCAGGAAATTATTTATATATGCTCAGTGGTGAAGTGGCTAGTGAAAATCATATTAAGGCATTGACTGCCTATTTCATTCTTACAATGGAGCATGGATTAAATGCGTCCACTTTTACAGCAAGAGTCATCGCTTCTACAGAAAGTGATCTAGTGTCCGCTATCACTGGAGCAATAGGTGCAATGAAAGGACCACTTCATGGTGGAGCACCTACTGGGGTGATTGATTTACTTGAAGAGATCAAGAATGAGGGCAATGCTGAGAAAGTGCTGAGGCGTAAACTCGAGAATAAAGAAAAGTTAATGGGCTTCGGGCATCGCGTATACAAAACAAGAGATCCTCGTGCTGCTGCTCTGAGCGACATCACATCAAGTTTCAATGAAGATGCAGAATTCAAAATGGCACATGAAGTTGAAGAAACAGCCGTTCGCCTTCTTCAGGAATACAAACCAAATCGTAAACTGTATGCGAATGTTGAATACTATGCCGCTGCTATACTACGGGCAATCGATCTACCTTCAGAGTTATTCACCCCAACTTTCACTGCTGCTAGAACCGCCGGCTGGATCGCTCACGTCTTTGAGCAGAATGAAAATAACCGAATCATCCGTCCATCATCGGTGTACAGTGGTAAAATGCCTGAGTAGCGGTGCCTGTCACCACCCGTTCTATGTCGAACCATGTCAACTAATGGGATTTATAACAAATAAGAAAAAGCTGCCGGTTTTCCCGCCGGCAGCTTTTCCTCGTGCTTCATATGCTTCATGCTTTATATGGAATCGGATCAACCGCTCCAGCTTCTTCAAAGCCTTTCAGGCGCAAGCGACAGCTATCGCACTCGCCACATGCTTCTTCTTCACCGTTATAACACGAAGTTGTTAGCTCGTAAGGAACGCTTAATCTGAGTCCTTCTGATACGGTATCCGCTTTCGTTAAGTTAATGAGCGGTGTTTCAATCCTCATCTCACTTCCAGTCGCGCCCGCCTTCGTCGCAAGGTTCACCGTTTCATTCATGCTCTCGATGAATTCTGGACGGCAATCCGGGTAACCGCTGTAGTCGACTGCTGATACACCAATATAGATTGCTTCTGCTCCGATGACTTCCGCATAGGCAGATGCCAAAGAAAGAAAGATCATGTTTCGAGCTGGTACATAGGTAACAGGAATTTCATCTTCGTCCATATCCGTTGGAACATCGATCGAATCATCCGTTAGTGCACTGCCACCAATTTGGTTTAGAAAACTGATGTTCACAATGCGATGATCTGGGGCGTTGTAGTATTCCGCTACTTTCTTCGCCTGTTCAACTTCACGATTATGCTTCTGTCCATAATGGAAAGTAATCGGATAAAGCTCATATCCGTTCTCCTTCGCCATTCCCATGCATGTTGTACTATCCAAACCGCCGCTCAATACGATAACTGCTTTTTTACTCACGTTACACACCTCTTCTATTAGGATCCCAGATAATCTTATGCAGCTGCATACTTAGCTTCACTTGACTTAATCCTGCTTCTAGAATTTTTTCGACAAGTTTATGTGGTGGCATCGTTTCCCACACCGGACTGTAAAGCACCTGCCCCTTTTGATGATTTTTCGCGACTACTTCAGACGCAACTGTGAAATCTTCATCTGATCCAATCACAAACTTAATTTCATCTTGCGTATCAAGCAGCTCAAAGTTCTCATGAAGCATGCGATGTTGTTCACCAGAGTCAGGTAGCTTATAGTCCATTACAAAACGAACTTTCGTCTGCCAATCACTATCTTCATTTCTTACAGATTCATATGGCGTTAAGTCAATTGCACCGTTCGTTTCAATATGAATGTCTTCGATATGCGGAAGGTCCACCATCGCTTGAATAAGTGCCATCGATTTTTCACGATGAATTAACGGCTCACCACCCGTAAAACAAATGTGACGGCTCTTATATTGCTTGATCTGATCAATAATCGCTTCAATTGTGCCTGTGTACTCAGCTTTGTCAGGTGCATAGCTATACGGGGTATCACACCAGCTACAGCGGAGATTACAATGGAAAACGCGTACAAAAACTGTTGGAAAACCAGCGCGGGTTCCCTCGCCTTCTACTGTTTCAAACACCTCTACCATTGGTAATTCCCACTTCATAAATTCGGATCGTTCTGGTAATTCCCACTTATTCATTGTCTTCCATCCATTCCCGCTTCAGCGTTGCGTAGCTTGTTGGTGTCTCATACAAAACTAGTTCTTCAAGGCGCTGGCCAAGATCCTTCATATTTCGTTCAACCATAGCCTGATCTAACTGCTCCCACATCCAAACAATCATATTCTCAGCTGTCGTGTTCATATTCGGAAGCACTTCATTTAAATAATGATGATCCAACTTTGAATCGATTACTTCTTTAAATAACGTTTTAATTTCACCAAAATCAACTGAAATGCCAATTTCATTCACAAATCCACTGATTGTGATGACGACTTTATACGTGTGTCCGTGCATGCTTTTGCATTTACCCTCGTAACAATGTAAATGATGCGCAGCATCGAAAGTAAATTCCTTCGTTACAGCCACTCGTTTATGATGATACTTTAATTCGCTTTTCTGAATATCTTCTCCAAGTACTTCAACCTTCTTTGGAATCATAAAAGACATAAAAAAAGCCCCCTTCTTTATTCAGTAAAGGGAGACGCATGAAAAAACCCTTCTCATCTTTTGAGAACAGGATTAACCACTTTTCACGGTCCCTAGTTTTGTTTTACGAGAGGAGGGAATCACGAACTCTCCAACCTGATAATAATATCATAACATGCCACGTTAGAAAAGGAGACGGTAATTCTATCCTCTACTCATCGATCATATCTACATTAGCTAAAGTCCTAAAAATAGAAGTTTTAAATAAAGAAAAAAGTGTAAAAAAGATGTATTCAGAAAGAGGGGTGGTATAAAGATGTCCGCAAGTGATGGAGTAGGTGTATTCTTTGGTCTCTTCAGAGTGCTATTGAAGATGACATATTTTATTAATATGAAACGCCGTCCCGGATGGACGGCGTTTTCACCTTATTCTACTTTATGACGCTGAACAAAACCTTCAATTCTCTTCACTGCTTCTTGAAGTGACTCAATAGAAGTTGCATAAGAACAGCGAACATAGCCTTCTCCGCCTGCACCAAATACATGACCAGGGACAACTGCAACCCGCTCTTCTTCTAGCAGCTTTTCAGCAAACTCATCCGAAGTCATACCTGTTGCTTGAATGGAAGGAAAGGCATAGAATGCACCTCCAGGCATGTGGCAAGATAGTCCGATCTTGTTAAATGCTTTAACAAGATAATTTCGCCGCTGACGGTAGCTTTTCTTCATACGATTGAGATCATCTCGACCATTTCTAAGCGCTTCAAGGGCACCGTGCTGTGCAATTGTCGGAGCACACATCATCGTATATTGATGGATTTTCAGCATCGCAGCAATAATATCTTTTGGACCTGTTACATAACCAAGACGCCATCCAGTCATAGCAAAAGCTTTCGAGAATCCAGAAATAAGAATCGTTCGTTCTTTCATCCCCTCCACACGTGCAATACTATAATGAGTCTGATCATACGTTAGCTCAGCATAAATCTCATCAGACAGCACGAGAAGATCATGTTCTTCAATCACATCCGTTATATTTTTCAATTCCTCTTCCGACATCGTTGCACCAGTCGGATTACTTGGAAAACAAAGGAGAATAGCTTTCGTTCTCTTCGTAATAACTTTCGACAGGCTTTCCCGAGTCAGCTTAAACTCATCCTCCGCTTTCGTTTCTAATGGGACTGGTACCCCTCCTGCGAGTGTTACAGATGGAGCATAAGCAACAAACCCTGGTTCAACAATAATTACTTCATCACCAGGATCAATAACAGCACGAAAGGCAAGATCGATGGCCTGACTGGCTCCAACAGTTAAAATAATTTGTGACTCAGCTTCATAAGAAAGAGAAAACTGTTCTGATAGATATGCAGAAATCTCCTCTCTCAGCTCAAGTAATCCAGCATTGGCGGTATACGCCGTATAGCCATTTTCAAGTGAAGCATAACCTGCCTCACACACATTCCACGGGGTCACAAAATCAGGTTCTCCTACACCGAGTGAAATCACATTTTCCATCTGAGAAGCAAGATCAAAGAATTTCCTTATGCCTGATGGTTTTAATTTTGAAGCTGTCTTAGAAATATATTGCTGTTGAACCTGCTTCATGGCGACACCACAATCCGTTTATCTTTCTTTTCCGGCTCAAAAATCACGCCGTCATGTTTGTATTTTTTGAGCAAGAAATGCGTAGTTGTCGACAGAACAGAATCAAGCGTTGATAGTTTATTTGATACAAAAAAAGCGACTTCTTTCATTGACTTGCCCTCTATTTGTACAGATAAATCAAACGCACCTGACATTAAGTACACAGCTTGCACTTCTGGAAACCGATAAATACGCTCAGCGATTTCATCAAAACCCACATCACGTTTTGGCGTCACCTTCACATCGATCATGGCGGCTACCCCGTCTTTACCTGAAGTTTTATCCCAATTTATCACAGATGAATAGTTCAGGATGATATTCTGTTCTTCAAGCTTTTTAATCATTTTCTCTACTTCTTCAACTGACAACTCAACCATATCAGCAAGTACATCCATCGATATACGTGCATTTCCTTCTAAAATTTCAAGTATTTCTACTTCTTTTTCATTCACTGTAAGTCCCCCTGCTTTCAATCTATTTCATCTACTATATCATTCTTCTTCCTTTATTTCATTTTGTCTACGTTTTTCCACGAACAATGTCTTCTATTTGCTTATCTTCTTTTAACCACTCTGTAAATCGCATGATATCAGTTGAAAAAATTCGGTCCTGCTCAATAGCGGGAACAACTTTCCTGCCCACTTGAAAGATTGCCGATGTGAGAGGAGATAGTTTATCTTTGCCCCTGTATTCAATCGCCTGCATCGCGCAAATGGCTTCTATCGCAAGGACATGTCGAACGTTCTTCGTAATCGATCGTGCATGCCTCGCCCCAATTGTCCCCATACTCACATGATCTTCTTGATTAGCTGAGGAGGGTATTGAATCCACAGAGGCAGGATGAGCAAGTGTTTTATTCTCTGATACCAAAGATGCTGCTGCATATTGCATGATCATCGCCCCCGATTGAAGTCCTGGCTCCGGACTTAAAAATGCTGGAAGATCATTCAATTGGGGGTTTACCAACCGCTCGATGCGACGTTCTGCTATACTTCCGAACTCCGCCATAGCGATAGAGAGCAAATCCATAGCAATCGCAATTGGCTGTCCATGAAAATTACCACCTGATATAACCTTCGCTCCACCATCAAAAATGAGCGGGTTATCCGTCGCAGCATTCATCTCGATCTCCAATTTTTCCTTTACATAACCAAGCGCCTGCCAAGAGGCACCGTGAACCTGCGGAATACACCTGAGCGAATAAGCATCCTGAACCCTAATCTCTCCTTGTGCAGTCACTAACTGACTTCCATCCAGTAACCTTCTCATACGGGCTGCTACTTCTGTTTGTTCCGGATAACCTCGAACTAAGTGAATATCCTCATCATAAGCCGTCATAATCCCTTTTAACCCTTCCATCGTTAGAGCTGCTATTCCATCTGCCTCTAAAGCGAGTTTCTCTGCTTCTAGATAGGTAACGGCTCCCATTGCTGTCATCGCTTGTGTTCCGTTGATTAGCGCAAGTCCTTCTTTCGCCGTTAATTTTAAAGGCTGCATTCTTATCGTTCGCAAAACATCGGAAGCTTTCTTACGTTTTCCTTTATAAAACACTTCCCCTTCACCGATGAGGGGAAGAACGAGGTGAGCAAGCGGTGCAAGATCTCCACTTGCCCCGAGAGAACCCTTTTCTGGAACAACAGGAAGAATCCCTTCATTAGCATAAAATATCAGTCGTTCAATAACCTCCCGTCTGATACCTGAATATCCTTTTAGAAGTGCATTTGCTCTTAGAAGCAACATTGCCTTTGACACAATGGGCAAAAACGGTTCTCCAATCCCACATGCATGAGAATAAATAAGGTTAAGCTGCAGCTGATCAACATCCTTTGGATTGATTCTGACATCGCTCAGTTTACCGAATCCAGTTGTCACCCCGTAGACAACCTCACCAGTCTGAACAATCCTTTCAACTGCCCGTCTACTTTCATCTACTCTTTGAAGACTCACAGGATCACATGTCACTTTTTCATCATCGTAAAGGACTTTTTTAAGATCCATTAATGTTAGAAGATGCCCATCAAGAACAACCATACCCACCCACTCCTCTACCATATTATCTAAGTAAAGGCTAAAAGAAAGAACCACTCAAAAAATCTGCTAGATTTTTTGAGTGGTTCTCATTATGTTGATACGATCAATCATTATATTCATACCCACCCTATTCACCCCTACTGTCTAACTAACCCTTTAACTATTCCTTCTCGACTGTTGTAAGTACATTACAAGTATATTCAGCAGCAATTCTATTTAGTTCTATTGAAATTGTAACAGTGTCTAGAGTCGCCTGCCCTCTTATGTTCTTACCTTATAGACACTCAAAACCTTCTGTCGCTGTTCTTTATGGTTGACGGTTGGATAAGGATAGTCTTTTCCTATAATGCATTGACTTTCCTTCTGTTCTTCCTCATTCATCTTGTCTGGCTGATGAATATACTTTGTAGGTACATCCTTTAATTCTTCTACATACTTCTTAATATAAGAACCCTCAGAATCAAAACGTTCAGCCTGCGTAGTAGGATTAAAGATGCGAAAGTATGGCACAGCATCCGTTCCGGTTGAAGATGCCCATTGCCATCCCCCAGTATTGGAGGATTCATCATAATCAATTAGCTTTTCTTCAAAATATTGTTCACCAAGACGCCAATCAATGAGATAGTCTTTTGTTAGGAAAGATGCTGTAATCATGCGTAGGCGATTATGCATCCATCCTTCCCTGTTCAATTGTCTCATACCGGCATCTACAATAGGGAAGCCGGTTTTTCCTTCTTTCCATTTTTGAAGCCGATCTTCATCATCATTCCATGGAATGTCACGATACTTAGACTGAAATTCCTTATGGCGAAATTCAGGAAACTCAGCGTGAACCATCCCATAAAAATCTCGCCAGGCTAGCTCTTGAATGAACGTCTCTGTCCCTTTATTATCATAATCCATTATCAATTGATAAAGAGTACGGACTGATAAGCATCCTGTCTTTAAGTAGGGTGAGAGTTTGCTTGTACCAACTATTGATGGTAAATCACGATAATCATTATATCCGCTCAACCTTTCTTTCACAAAGTGTTTCACTCGTTTTAGAGCACTCTCTTCTCCAAGTGCTTTCCAATTTCGTTTGCACTTCTTTAGAAGTTCGTTAAATTCTCTTTCTGAAACAGGATCAAGCTCGTTCTTCATTTTCTGTGCATAATGTTGTAGCTTCTTCTGATCGATCTTTATAGATTTAGGCTTTTGAACTGTTCGCCACTGCTTATAGTAGGGAGTGAACACTTTATACATCGTATCATCCGATTTCCTAACTTCCTTCGAACTATGAAGATAGTAATCTTGATATGGATGCACGTCAATCCCCTTCTCATTAAGCCAATCAGATACTTCTTTATCACGACTAGCACCGTAACCGACCTCATCTTCATTATAAAATACAGCTTTTACATTTTTGTTTGTCGTCACTTTTTCAAATACTTGTATGGGTTCACCAAATAAAATATGAAAAGGTATCTCTTCTTTTTGACATCGTTTCTGAAATTGAGCCACTGTCTGAAAAAAATAATCGTGGTGGAGATCGATTCTGTCTGTAAAGTGAGGATCTAATTGAAAAAGACCTATCCAACTGGCATCATTTTCTTCACAGTATGCAATCGCTTTGTCGAGAGCTGGATGATCATTCAATCGAAAATCTCGTCGAAACCATACAATCACTGTTTCATTCATAGTATTCACCTCATTACGTATTTTAGATTGTAAGAAGTGTTCTTTACAGTTTTAATGTGTTATTGGATGGAGTGGAGTGGTGAATTAGGTCTAAATTAAACGTTTATCCGCGATAGTTGGAATATATCCGCGAAAATGAGGATTTTATCCGCGCTTTTCGTGATATATCCGCGAATATTGGAATTTATCCGCGAACGGCAAAGAACAGGATCTTTAGCTAGTCAATAGCATACAAAAAAGCCAGAGATCATTTGATCTCTGACTTCTCTTAGCTTGCCTGGCAACGTCCTACTCTTGCAGGGGGAGATCCCCCAACTACCATCGGCGCTAGAGCTTAACTTCCGTGTTCTCATACGGGGCGCGATAAGCGGCGAACTTCTTCGTCAGCTGCGCGCTGACAGATCCTCATGGATCTCCGAATATCCACTCCGGTCTGTCATCACTTGCTTCCTCGAATTTCTTGCTTCTCCCACCCCTACGAAGCTTTCGAAGAAGTCCTTTATTGTCTTTCAGGAAGCTTTTCCTCTTACGAGGTTTTATCATCTTTTGAATACAAAAAAGCCAGAGACCATTTGATCTCTGACTTCTCTTAGCTTGCCTGGCAACGTCCTACTCTTGCAGGGGGAGATCCCCCAACTACCATCGGCGCTAGAGCTTAACTTCCGTGTTCTCATACGGGGCGCGATAAGCGGCGAACTTCTTCGTCAGCTGCGCGCTGACAGATCCTCATGGATCTCCGAATATCCACTCCGGTCTGTCATCACTTGCTTCCTCGAATTTCTTGCTTCTCCCACCCCTACGAAGCTTTCGAAGAAGTCCTTTATTGTCTTTCAGGAAGCTTTTCCTCTTACGAGGTTTTATCATCTTTTGAATACAAAAAAGCCAGAGATCATTTGATCTCTGACTTCTCTTAGCTTGCCTGGCAACGTCCTACTCTTGCAGGGGGAGATCCCCCAACTACCATCGGCGCTGAAGAGCTTAACTTCCGTGTTCGGCATGGGAACGGGTGTGACCTCTTCGCCATCATTACCAGACTTTACAGGGTGTTCCCTGAAAACTAGATAGCACGCACAATTTATGTCCAATATATTTAGGTTAAGCCCTCGATCGATTAGTATTCGTCAGCTCCACGTGTTGCCACGCTTCCACCCCGAACCTATCTACCTCATCATCTCTAAGGGATCTTACCAGCTTAATGCTGTGGGAAATCTCATCTCGAGGGGGGCTTCATGCTTAGATGCTTTCAGCACTTATCCCTTCCACACGTAGCTACCCAGCTATGCTCCTGGCGGAACAACTGGTACACCAGCGGTGTGTCCATCCCGGTCCTCTCGTACTAAGGACAGCTCCTCTCAAATTTCCTGCGCCCGCGACGGATAGGGACCGAACTGTCTCACGACGTTCTGAACCCAGCTCGCGTACCGCTTTAATGGGCGAACAGCCCAACCCTTGGGACCTACTTCAGCCCCAGGATGCGATGAGCCGACATCGAGGTGCCAAACCTCCCCGTCGATGTGGACTCTTGGGGGAGATAAGCCTGTTATCCCCAGGGTAGCTTTTATCCGTTGAGCGATGGCCCTTCCATGCGGAACCACCGGATCACTAAGCCCGACTTTCGTCCCTGCTCGACTTGTAGGTCTCGCAGTCAAGCTCCCTTGTGCCTTTACACTCTGCGAATGATTTCCAACCATTCTGAGGGAACCTTTGGGCGCCTCCGTTACACTTTAGGAGGCGACCGCCCCAGTCAAACTGCCCACCTGACACTGTCTCCGCACCGGATCACGGTGCTGGGTTAGAATGTCAGTACAGCCAGGGTAGTATCCCACCGACGCCTCCATCGAACCTGGCGGTCCGACTTCTATGGCTCCTACCTATCCTGTACAAGCTGTACCAAAATCCAATATCAGGCTACAGTAAAGCTCCATGGGGTCTTTCCGTCCTGTCGCGGGTAACCTGCATCTTCACAGGTACTATAATTTCACCGGGTCTCTCGTTGAGACAGTATCCAAGTCGTTGCACCTTTCGTGCGGGTCGGAACTTACCCGACAAGGAATTTCGCTACCTTAGGACCGTTATAGTTACGGCCGCCGTTTACTGGGGCTTCGATTCAGAGCTTCTCCCGTAAGGGATAACCCCTCCTCTTAACCTTCCAGCACCGGGCAGGTGTCAGCCCCTATACTTCGCCTTACGGCTTTGCAGAGACCTGTGTTTTTGCTAAACAGTCGCTTGGATCTTTTCACTGCGGCTCCCCTGGGCTATAAACCCGAGGAAGCACCCCTTCTCCCGAAGTTACGGGGTCATTTTGCCGAGTTCCTTAACGAGAGTTCTCCCGATCGTCTTAGGATTCTCTCCTCGCCTACCTGTGTCGGTTTGCGGTACGGGCACCTCTTTCCTCACTAGAGGCTTTTCTTGGCAGCGTAGAATCAGGGACTTCGGTACTTTAGTTCCCTCGCCATCACGACTCAGCCTTCGCGGTGAACGGATTTGCCTATTCACCAGCCTAATCGCTTGGACGCGCATTTCCAGCAGCGCGCTCTCCCTATCTTTCTGCGTCCCCCCGTCGTTCAAACGGAAAGGAGGTGGTACAGGAATATCAACCTGTTATCCATCGCCTACGCCTTTCGGCCTCGGCTTAGGTCCCGACTAACCCTGAGCGGACGAGCCTTCCTCAGGAAACCTTGGGCTTTCGACGGACAAGATTCTCACTTGTCTTTCGCTACTCATACCGGCATTCTCACTTCTAAGCGCTCCACCAGTCCTTTCGGTCTGACTTCACAGCCCTTAGAACGCTCTCCTACCATTGTCGTAAGACAATCCACAGCTTCGGTGATACGTTTAGCCCCGGTACATTTTCGGCGCAGCGTCACTCGACCAGTGAGCTATTACGCACTCTTTAAATGATGGCTGCTTCTAAGCCAACATCCTGGTTGTCTAAGCAACGCCACATCCTTTTCCACTTAACGTATACTTTGGGACCTTAGCTGGTGGTCTGGGCTGTTTCCCTCTCGACTACGGATCTTATCACTCGCAGTCTGACTCCCGCGGATAAATCGTTGGCATTCGGAGTTTGACTGGATTCGGTAATCCGGTAAGGACCCCTAGTCCAATCAGTGCTCTACCTCCAAGATTCTTGCCGCGAGGCTAGCCCTAAAGCTATTTCGGAGAGAACCAGCTATCTCCAGGTTCGATTGGCATTTCACCGCTACCCACACCTCATCCCCGCATTTTTCAACATGCGTGGGTTCGGGCCTCCATTCAGTGTTACCTGAACTTCACCCTGGACATGGGTAGATCACCTGGTTTCGGGTCTACGACCACGTACTATTTCGCCCTATTCAGACTCGCTTTCGCTGCGGCTCCGCCTTATCAGCTTAACCTTGCACGGGATCGTAACTCGCCGGTTCATTCTACAAAAGGCACGCTGTCACCCATTAACGGGCTCCAACTAGTTGTAGGCACACGGTTTCAGGTTCTCTTTCACTCCCCTTCCGGGGTGCTTTTCACCTTTCCCTCACGGTACTGGTTCACTATCGGTCACTAGAGAGTATTTAGCCTTGGGAGATGGTCCTCCCGGATTCCGACGGGGTTTCACGTGTCCCGCCGTACTCAGGATCCGTCTCGGAGGGCAGCGGATTTTGACTACAGGATTGTTACCTTCTCTGATGGACCTTTCCAGGTCGCTTCGTCTATCCGTGCCTTTGTAACTCCAAAGAGACGTCCTACAACCCCAGAGGGCAAGCCCTCTGGTTTGGGCTGATTCCGTTTCGCTCGCCGCTACTCAGGAAATCGCATTTGCTTTCTCTTCCTCCGGGTAATGAGATGTTTCAGTTCCCCGGGTCTGCCTTCCATTCCCTATGTATTCAGAAATGGATACCATCCCATTACGGATGGTGGGTTCCCCCATTCGGAAATCTCCGGATCAAAGCGTACTTACAGCTCCCCGAAGCATATCGGTGTTCGTCCCGTCCTTCTTAGGCTTCTAGTGCCAAGGCATCCACCGTGCGCCCTTAGTAGCTTAACCTTCGATTCGTTAGGCATTGATTGCTCAAGCTAACTCATCAGTTATTACTAAGTGTTGCATAAAAAAATAATTATTGGATGTCGTTGTTTGTGCTATCTAGTTTTCAAGGAACATGGCTAGTCATCAATGCTGCATTGCTGCTTCATTGAATAGCCTGTTTTGAAAGAATACAATCATTCTTTCAAAACTAAACGAAACGCTCATGTAAGGTTGGTAACGTAAGTTACCTCGTAATTCTCCATAGAAAGGAGGTGATCCAGCCGCACCTTCCGATACGGCTACCTTGTTACGACTTCACCCCAATCATTTGTCCCACCTTCGGCGGCTGGCTCCATAAAGGTTACCCCACCGACTTCGGGTGTTACAAACTCTCGTGGTGTGACGGGCGGTGTGTACAAGGCCCGGGAACGTATTCACCGCGGCATGCTGATCCGCGATTACTAGCAATTCCGGCTTCATGCAGGCGAGTTGCAGCCTGCAATCCGAACTGAGAACGGCTTTATGGGATTCGCTTCACCTCGCGGTGTCGCTGCCCTTTGTACCGTCCATTGTAGCACGTGTGTAGCCCAGGTCATAAGGGGCATGATGATTTGACGTCATCCCCACCTTCCTCCGGTTTGTCACCGGCAGTCACCTTAGAGTGCCCAACTGAATGCTGGCAACTAAGATCAAGGGTTGCGCTCGTTGCGGGACTTAACCCAACATCTCACGACACGAGCTGACGACAACCATGCACCACCTGTCACTCTGTCCCCCGAAGGGGAACGTCCTGTCTCCAGGATTGTCAGAGGATGTCAAGACCTGGTAAGGTTCTTCGCGTTGCTTCGAATTAAACCACATGCTCCACTGCTTGTGCGGGCCCCCGTCAATTCCTTTGAGTTTCAACCTTGCGGTCGTACTCCCCAGGCGGAGTGCTTAATGTGTTAACTTCAGCACTGAGGGTGGAACCCCCCAACACCTAGCACTCATCGTTTACGGCGTGGACTACCAGGGTATCTAATCCTGTTTGCTCCCCACGCTTTCGCGCCTCAGCGTCAGTTACAGACCAGAGAGCCGCCTTCGCCACTGGTGTTCCTCCACATATCTACGCATTTCACCGCTACACGTGGAATTCCACTCTCCTCTTCTGCACTCAAGTCCTCCAGTTTCCAATGACCCTCCACGGTTGAGCCGTGGGCTTTCACATCAGACTTAAAAGACCGCCTGCGCGCGCTTTACGCCCAATAATTCCGGACAACGCTTGCCACCTACGTATTACCGCGGCTGCTGGCACGTAGTTAGCCGTGGCTTTCTGGTTAGGTACCGTCAAGGTACCGCCCTATTCGAACGGTACTTGTTCTTCCCTAACAACAGAGCTTTACGACCCGAAGGCCTTCGTCACTCACGCGGCGTTGCTCCGTCAGACTTTCGTCCATTGCGGAAGATTCCCTACTGCTGCCTCCCGTAGGAGTCTGGGCCGTGTCTCAGTCCCAGTGTGGCCGATCACCCTCTCAGGTCGGCTACGCATCGTTGCCTTGGTAAGCCATTACCTTACCAACTAGCTAATGCGCCGCGGGCCCATCCTGCAGTGTTAGCTCGAAAGCCAACTTTCAACATTGCACCATGCGGTGCGATGTATTACCCGGTATTAGCTCCGGTTTCCCGGAGTTATCCCAGTCTGCAGGGCAGGTTGCCCACGTGTTACTCACCCGTCCGCCGCTAAGATCAGGGAGCAAGCTCCCATCTCTTCGCTCGACTTGCATGTATTAGGCACGCCGCCAGCGTTCGTCCTGAGCCAGGATCAAACTCTCCGATAGAAAGCTTAATCTAGCTTTTAAAACAATGTTTGTTTCCGTAGAAACAACTACTTACATGGCGTTTCGTTCAGTTTTCAAAGATCGATTTAAAATCTATCATTCTTGGTTTCTTTCAACCGAGTGACAACTTCTATCTTATCAGCAACCCATTAACATGTCAACACTTTTTTATAAGCAATTTCGTATGTAATGTTGTTGTTTCGAAGTGACAAGATACATCTTACCATGCAGGATAAACACCGTCAACCATTATATTAAAAAAGTTAAACCTGTCCCTATTTCTTTTAGGGACAGGTTTAACTTACCCAGTGAGTACATCCTCTTCGGGGTACCTGATCTTAGGGGTTTTCTTTGAGGAAAAAACGAAAGCAAGTGTTAATGGACCAAGCTTTCCTACCATCATAATCACGATTAAAGTTATTTTTCCGATTACATCAAGGCTGCTTGTTAAGCCCATAGAAAGCCCAACGGTTCCAAAAGCTGAAACAACTTCAAAGAGATTAACTATAAATGGAGAATCCTGCGTGAGTTCAAGAATAAACACACCTACAAACACCACACCTGTTGAAATAACTGTAATAGCAAGAGCTTTAATAATAATAGAGAAAGCGAGCGTCTTTCGGAAAATGGTTACTTCATTCTTCCCTTTTAAAAAAGTATTAACTGATAAAAGCATTGCAATAAAAGTCGTTAGCTTAATTCCTCCTCCAGTTGAAGCACTTCCTGCTCCTATAAACATTAATCCAATCATGAAAAAGAGTGTAGCTTCTTCCATACTTCCAATATCAATGGTGTTAAATCCGGCCGTTCTTGGAGAGACAGCCTGAAAAAACGCTCCCCATCCTTTTCCGGCACTACTTAATTGTCCAAGTGTTCCATTATTATTCCATTCTAAAATGACGATAACGACGAAAGCTACAGCATTTATCACTATACTACCTATGACCATTAGTTTCGTATGTAGGCTTAATTCACGAAAATGCTTTTTTTCTTTAAGATCAATCAACACAGTGAATCCGATTCCGCCTAGAATAAATAACAAAGTAATGACAAGGTTTACTACAGGATCATCTACAAATGATGAAAGGCTGTCAGACCAAATAGAAAACCCTGCATTATTGTAAGCAGATATGGAATGGAAAATAGCTGCGTATAATCCTTTTACTAATCCATACATCGGTATCCACTTAATTGATAAGATAAGTGCTCCTATCAATTCTATTAATATTGAAAAAACAAGAAGGCTTCTGACAAGTTTAATGATTCCTCCCATGCCCTTCTGATTCAAAGCTTGAGATATTAATAATCGCTGTGAGATTCCGATTTTCTTTCCAATTAGAATAAAAATCACGACAGCAAAGGACATAATCCCTAGACCACCAAGTTGAATAAGCATCATAATAACGACTTGACCAAAAATTGTATAAATTGATCCGGTATCAACTACCACAAGTCCGGTGACTGTTATCGCAGAGATTGCAGTGAACCACGCATCTAACCATGTAATGGGAGAAGTGGTCGCTTGCGGAAGTTTTAAAAGAATGGTTCCTAATGAGCTAATGATAATGAAAAGAAATAATAACGTTCGTGGAGGATTAAGTATGGATTGTTTATATTTCAAATAGATACACTTCTTTCTTCTCTCTGGATTAATCCCAATCTGAGCAGTAAAACCCTCTCATTTCCAAACGAAGTTAGCTGTCGATTTAGGGTTAGAAATAACCATACCTATAAATACGCAATTTCCCCTTTGCTGATTTCTCACAAATTAGTGCTCCACATTTGCATAATGTGAATGTAATCTAGTCTATAAATAAGGTTTCAACTAAAGAAAAAGAAAGGCTAATCATTTAATGAAAAGAAAAATAATTTTGAACTTCGACGCCGATTTCATTGCACTTATTGAATCATCTTTTAATGTTTGAAATAATATTACCTCCATTCCTAGGACAAAGTAAAGGACCTTATTTAAGTCCTTATTTCGCACTCTTACTAAACAGCAAAACCCCTAGCTCAAAACGTAGGTTAATCATCACGTTTAGGTGAGGGCAGCTTACATGAAGGTTTATTGGTTTCACTTAGTGTCAAAATACAAATGGTGATGAAGTTTGCATCCATCATTAAATACCGCATGACAAAACGGACAACTTCCTTCTGTGGAAAGATACTCATTAATAGTTAATTCCGTTTTGCATTTCCCGCAAAGAATTGCTTTTTCATTAAATTTATTAACTGGCCAGACTTGAGGTGGATGTTTCGCCGTTTCCAAGTGACACGATATACACGGATAATAAGTATCACAGCAATAGAACTTAATCGCGATAATATCCTGCTCACTGTGGTAATGGTCACACCTCGTTTCGTTATCACGTAGTTTCCCTCTTATATAGAACGATTCCTTTTGCAACCTTCCAACCCCCTGCCGACTGAAAAACTTGAAAGATAGAATTTATTTAATATCACATTTGATCCTTATTTAGGAAATCACTTTCTATGTTCGGCGATCACTACGAAGAAAGCGAGCAAGTCTACTATTAAGAATGGTTGACTCTCTGTTTTATCATGCAAATTTTACATAGCGAATACCCCTTATCCCGTCTAATGTTCTGAGTCATTTTTAAAAGTTCATTAAGATTGTCAGAACAAACCTTCTCTACTTTCGTTCGCACTCCATGATCTTTCTCACGCCATAGTGTGCGACACGTTGCCATGTGAATCTTGTTATAGTCAGGATCTTTTCCTTTAAAGTGGTTAAAAACATACCCATCTGGATTAGCATGATACCAACTTAAATACCGTTTCTCATTTTCTTTGAAAATACCTATCATGGTTTAGCCTCCCAATGATTTATCACTAAACCATTTTCGCTACACTCTCCCGCTCTCCTCTTTACATTATATTACATTTCGAATTCTCTTTTTTATCCAAATGTAATCTATCACCATAAGGAAGATATAAGACGATGTCATTGTTATGAAAAGAAGTGCATGTATAGAAACGGCTGGAACAAATAGAATGTCGCACTTCACTAAGTAGTAATCCACGAAAACAAAAAGCAAAAGCACACCAAAAATCGAAAACTTTTTAAAGTAATAAGATAGAAGGAGTACAAATGACTTTCCCATTAATAGCATTGTAGAGAAAGTGATACTATCTCGATACTTATTTTGAAACCAACCTATATGAAAGTAGAATTCTGGAAACGAAAGAAACAATAGAAATATACCGTTCGAAAGAAAGAAAATCAGGGAGAAATATAGTGCGACATACCGAATCAACTTGTATTTCATTATAAGGGGATAAATCCATTGAGCAAGAAAGAACGTCGCGGTTAAAAAAATAGCAGTATAATAAGTCCGCCACCATTTATGTTCATATATTTGAAGATATTGAAATAATTCCTCTACTCCAATAAACACAACAACAAGTGCCAGTATCCCCGATATGCGCAACCTAAATGCAGTGGCAAGAATAGCTGCTGCAGGTACCGAGAAGGCCTGGGAAGATAAATCTCCAATAAGATTATCATATACATTTATTTTCACAACATTAGGATTATAGGTATAACTTTTTAGTAAAATTAAAATGACATATTCAAATACATACGCCAATCCCGCAATAAAAAAATAATAAGTTACATAGGATAAGTCCTTTTTCCTTATAAGAATGCTTACTAGGACAATGATGCTTATACTTGTTAAAAGGAGATAAGGAATATAATTTGGCATTGATCGTTTGTCTTCCTTCTTATTTTTATTACCATTGTATCCGTTGTCCTCTTATTTAAAACGCCATTCAAAAAGGCTTCGGTTTCCCGAAGCCTTTTCTTTAATGTTGAAATTCAGTTTTAAAGCGGTTATTTTTTGTTGCTTTCTTAATAAACGGCATCACCCATCGATCAAGCCCTATTCTCGCTGCATTGTAGCCTGCAATCAATATAAGCATGCCTAATATAACCATCATTGGATTCGTACTAGTAGTCCCACTGAACATAAATGCGAAATTCATAATTACTCCCATTAAAGCAGCTAGAGTTGTAAACGTACCAAGTATTAATCCAAGTCCAACTAAAAATTCTCCCCAAGGAATGACTATATTGAATAAGTCCACGTTTGGAATAGCAAACCCTTGTAAAAATGTTGCCCACCAACTTGTAACGGCCGGATGTTCACCACCAGCGTTCGCTACAGCTCCTTGCAAGAAGCCATTAGCATCGAAACCCCCTGTTATTTTCTCCCAACCAGCCGTCACCCATTCAAATCCAAGATATAATCGAATAAAAAATAGAATACCAGCGGCCACTTTGTTTTCCCTTAGAAATTCAACAACCATGCTGATCACCTTCCCACGTTTATTCTTATCACACCCTTATTGTAACTGGATCATCGCTATCGTTATGTGATATCCATCACTAAAACGAACAGTTTCATTAAAGTTGAATTCGGGTAAGAAATAAATGGATATTCGTGTAAATTGAAAATTCCATCATAAGGTGATCTACTACTCTTTAAAGATGGATAAAAAAGGACAAGATACCTCCTGACCTACGCGTAACTTGTAACTGTTTTGGATTTTTTCTCGTCAATTAATATATCTCTTTTTATCATCTAGAGATTGCCCCCTACACGCTCAAATACTTCTTCTAACATTATTGGATACTTAATTGGATTTCAATGTTCTTCCAGCTAATAATAAATAAGAAAACTTATTCAGTCCATGGAAGAATTCTGCATAGGACTACTCCTCAAAAAGTTACACTTTTTTACTTTTAACGATCATTTTTTAAAGGGGATGTGCATATCCTGTAGAAATATCCAAATAGTGCTATTTCAAAAAGCAAATGATGGGGGATTTCTATGGAAAAGGGAAGCGAGTTAGATACCACTAATTTACATCTGATATCTCATTATTTATCAGATCTCATTTTCCAGATTCGAGTTGTCGATATTCATCACTATGAAATTGAAGCTGTAAATGAAGCGTATTTAGCAAATTACGAAACTTCAAAAGAAGCTATTTCTGGAAGAAGAATCGAGGACTTCCTTGACGTAGATCAAGGTTTACAAGCTATTAAAAGGTTTCAGGAAGCCATTATTCGCAAGAAAACCATTCAGTTCGAGGAAGGTTATTCCTTTCCAAAACAAGGTTACAGAATTTTTGATATTACGCTTGTTCCCATTATTAACGATGGATCTGTGACAGGACTAATTGGGACTGCGAAGGATATTACGGAGAATCGATTGAATGAAGAACATATGGCACAGTCGGAGAAATTATCATTAGTTGGACAGCTTGCAGCAGGGATTGCTCATGAGTTACGGAATCCACTTACTTCATTAAAAGGATTTCTTAAACTCATCCAATTCAAAAATACTGACACAAACATCGAGCGTTATATTCAGGTAATGGACTCTGAATTTCAACGGATTGAACAGATTATCGATGAATTTCTAATTCTCGCGAAACCAACTAAATCGGAGTTTAAGTATTACAAAATTAGCGATATATTAGATGAAGTCATTGAGCTACTTAATGGCCAGGCAAATATGAAGTCAATTGTCATTAGCAAAGCTTATTCAACGGATCTCTCCCCTATTTATTGTGAAAACAATCAACTAAAACAGGTATTTATTAATTTAATTAAGAATGCGATGGATGCCATCATTGATGATGGTGAAATAACGATCATAGTAGAAGAGCGACCGGAAGATTTAGTCATTCAAATCATAGATAACGGGAAAGGAATATCTCAACAAGAACTCGAAAAGCTTGGTTCTCCCTTTTATACAACAAAGAAAAATGGGACAGGTCTCGGACTAACTATCTGTAAACGGATCATCGATAAGCACAAAGGTAGTTTAAAAATCGAAAGTAATCAGGGAGATGGAACAGTCATGACCATCCGTCTTCCGATATAGGATATACGGCATCCCCTCTTACCGGGGATTACCGTATATCTTTTGCTTTGTTTGAGCAGTTAACCACTGCTCCACGCTAGCTATGACCACTTCAGGTTTCTGCCAGTGAAGTACATGCCCTGTATCTGGTATTGCACTAACTCGACAATCACCCGTTAGTTCCTTTTGTAGCAAATTAACTCCCTCCTGTCGGATGGCTTCTAAATCATTAGGGAGCGTTGCCCTCAAAAGATAGACCGGTGCAATAACATCCTTTAGCACATCGCGAAATGGCTCAGAGTAAAGTGCTTTCATAATCGCCCGTACAGTCGATTCACTTGCTCGCATCCTAACAAGAGATGACTTAATATTCATATCCGCATGAACCATTCGCTTTATTTCTGGGCTCCATCTTCCTATTTCTTCTCGCTTCTTATCCTCATATTCTTCTATTGTTTGAAACTGATTCTCGTTCACCCATTCCGAAACTCTCAAAAGTGATTCTTCTAACGTTGTAGAAGCATCATCTGAAGGCTGTAAATAGCCTCCATCAAGCATTACGATTCCGTCTACTACCTCCTGATATCGTTTACTATAGTGGAGAGCTATCGCAGCACCCCAGGAATGACCTAATAAGTAAACAGGACGACTGGTAATAGAAGTAATCACTTTGTGAAGCCATTGAGACATAGCCGCAAATGAATAGGATTGACCCTCAGTAAATGAAGGGGTTTTTCCATGCCCCGGAAGATCAAGTGAGATGACATGGAATTCCTTTTTAAGAGTATTGGCCATTTCGTTAAATCCTAATGCGTTATTTGTCAGACCATGAAGGCAAACAACAGGAGGATTTGATGCTTCTCCCCATTCGACTCCATGGATTCGTTCACCATCGATTTCAATTTGAATATCTTTCATTTCTATCCTTCCTCTCTTTCTTTTACCTCTTAAAACTATTCGACCAGCAGGATTCATTCCCTCTATCTAGAAAAGAGTCAGATGTGAAACCCTAGCTCAACAGGAGGTATGAGATGAAAATAAGAAAAGCCATACTAGACGATGCCGCAAATATCGCACGTGTTCATGTGAACAGTTGGAAAACAACCTATCAAAACCTGGTCCCTGTTGATTATCTCGATTCACTGGATGTCCAGGTACGAGAAGCCCGATGGCGAAAAGGAATCGAAGCTGGTAACACAATTTTCGTCGCGGTTAATAAAGAAAATAAAATCGTTGGTTTTGCAAACGGTGGAAAAAATAGATCGAAGAACAATCGCTATGAGGGTGAGCTTTATGCGATCTATTTACTGGAGGAAGCTCAGCAAAAGGGGGCTGGTAAACAATTAATTTGTCATGTGGTTGCGCAATTAAAAAAAGATGGATTTCACTCTATGCTAGTCTGGGTGTTAAACGGAAATCCAGCAGCACAATTTTATGAGCGTCTTGACCCAGTACATGTTGCTGAAGAAGAAACGGTCATCGGGGGAAAAACACTGCAAGAAACAGCCTTTGGATGGGACAATCTTGATAAGTTACTTGAACATTGTTGCTAGCTATCTCATTACATTCCATCGAAATACAAAAAAGCCGCTAATTTCTCGCGGCTTTTTTCTTGCAACTTAATGTACACTTTCTTTAGCTTGCTTATTTATTTTTGAAAAAGATCTTAATCAAAAGAGATCGAGACTTTTTATCCTTGCTACTGCTTCTTTAAGAATTTCTTCGGACGTTAACAATCCTACTCGTACGTATCCTTCCCCATATTCTCCAAAGCCGTTTCCAGGAGCCACTACAATCTGTACCTTATCTAGAAGATAATCTGCAAACTGCTCTGAAGTAAACGATTCAGGGACTTTTAACCAAGCAAAGAATGATCCTGCAGGCGAAGTCACGTTCCAACCAATGTCATGAAGTCCCTGAATTAGAACATTGCGTCTGGATTCATACGTTTGTCGAAGCTCTTCTACACATTCTTGTGATCCCTGAAGCGCTTCTGAAGCCGCTTCTTGAATGCCACTAAATAAGCTAACGTAGAAGTGATCCTGCAATAGGTTTATGCTTTCAATAACAGAAGGGTTTCCAATAGCAAAACCAACACGCCATCCCGCCATGTTATATGTTTTCGAAAGCGTGTAAATTTCAATACCTACATTTTTAGATCCCTCAGTTTCAAGAAAACTGATCGGACGCTTACCATCAAATCCAATCGCACCGTATGCAAAATCGTGAACGACACAAATGTCATGTTCGTTTGCAAAGGTAACTGTTTCATCAAAGAATTCCTCTGTGGCCACTGCAGCAGTTGGATTATTCGGATAGTTCAAGAACATGAGCTTCGCCTTGTTTAATTTGTTCTCTGGGATTCTATCATAATCCGGAAGGAAATCATTCTCTGCTAGTAGAGGCATCGTTTGCATGTCTCCATCAGCCATCGCCACCCCTGACCAGTAATCCGGATAGCCAGGGTCCGGAACAAGAGCAACATCTCCTTGATTCAACAGACATTGACTAACTTCAACAAGTCCAGCTTTACCCCCAAATAAAACTGCCACTTCTTTGTCAGGATCAACTTCAACTCCAAACTCACGCTTATAGAAATCAGAAACTGACTGTTTTAAAAAAGGTTGCCCGCGAAAAGGAGGGTATTTATGATATTCTGGTTTCTCAGCTGCAGCCTGTAATGAAGCGATAATATGCGGTGGTGTAGGTTGATCTGGGTTACCTTGTCCAAGATTAATAATGTCATAGCCTGCTTCAACATATCGATTTACTTTTCCCGCAAGTTTCGCAAAAAACTGCTCTGGCAAACGATTAAGAGCATCAGAAGTCTGAAATTTTTTCAATTGTCATCACATCCTATTAAAATTTTCGTTAAATTCTAATAAATTATGTTATCTTGGAAACACGATCATGTAAAGTACATTTTCTAATAGTTAAGGAGGACAACTCAATGAAAAAACTTGCCTTGTTGCAATTTGATATTGCTTTTGGAAGCCCCGAAAAGAATTTCAAAAAAGTAGAACAACTCATATCTGAAGCAACTGTGAACGAACCTGATATTATTGTTTTACCTGAATTATGGTCTACTGGATATGACTTATCAAGACTGGATGAAATCGGCGATACTGATGCCGAGAAGTCAATCACTTTTCTATCCACTCTTGCGAAAAAGTATGCGGTCAACATCGTTGGGGGTTCCATCGCCAAAAGGATCGGTAACAAAGTAACAAACACGATGCTCGTTTTCGATCGCGATGGAAAACTTGTCCACGAGTATAGCAAGGCTCACCTGTTTCGATTGATGAATGAGGAGAAATATCTAGTTTCAGGGAATAATAAAAGCCATTTTACGCTAGAAGAACTCCCCTGTGCAGGGTTCATCTGTTATGATATTCGCTTTCCGGAATGGCTCCGTCTTCATGCCGTTGAAGGGGCACAGGTATTATTTGTTCCGGCAGAGTGGCCCAAACAACGTACAGATCATTGGCGGGCTCTACTCATCAGTCGCGCCATCGAGAATCAGTGTTATGTAGTAGCCTGTAATCGTGTTGGCTCGGATCCTGAAAATGCATTCGGGGGACACTCGTTAATTATTGATCCATGGGGGACAGTCATATCTGAATCAGGTCAAGAAGAAACTATTCTAATAGGCTCAATTGACGAAGATGAAATCGCCTCTATACGTAGCCGAATTCCGATTTTCGAAGATCGTCGTCCAGATATTTACAATTAATCTCCAAATCTATTGAACAGATGCCATTATTTATCTGCGAGTGTCATATCAAGCAAAAAACAGGAAACACAAATTCAAATTTTGCTCTTATGTTAAGAGGGTGTCACCAAAAGGTAGGCTTTTAGGACACCCTCTAAAATGATACATTCTTTTCTACAAATTAATGTATTTACGCAAGATAACGGAATTCGTTTTACTGCTATTGCATTGCCACACTACCAATTTGGAGGATAATTCCCTAAAGGAAGGCCAGTTCGTCCCCAAAAATGGTGGCTATGGTTTTCCACAGATACCGTCTCCCCTTCTAATCTATGGTAATGACCTCCTGCAGGTAAAGGAATCGGCGGTCCTGATTGGACACTAAAGCGATGTTGATGGCCGTTCTCCTCAATCGTGAGCCCTTCAATTCGATGGAAATGCTGATCATATGAGGTCCCATTCACAGGAAAGCTATATCCAACCAATATATCATGGTCATGCTCGTCACGTACTTCTAATTTCCCTTTAAAATAGTGGGCATGAGCAAATGGTAATTCATAACCTTTAAACATATTCATCCCCCTTCCCCCCTCCTTACAACTTCTATGCTGAATACCTTTCCTCATACCTGAATATTGAATTTAGAATACGTCTTAATCGGAGGAAATGACCATTCAGAATCGAATAGTAAGAGAAGATACAACTATGTAACAAGGGGAAAGAGGTGACATATGGCTCCTATGAAAATCTTTGGACATCGTGGCTCGCCAAGTACACACCCTGAGAACACATTAATTTCTTTTAAAGCAGCACATAAAGCCGGGGTACATGGGATTGAATTAGACGTTCAACTTACAAAAGATGGGGTGCCAGTTGTTATTCATGATGAACGTGTGGATCGAACCACTAATGGGATTGGATGGGTTAAAGATTTTCTATACGATGACCTCATCCGACTCGATGCAGGTCATTCCTTCTCAAGTCGTTATCAAGGAACACCTATTCCTTCGCTAGAAGATATTCTAAAATGGACCTCATCAACTTCACTTTCATTGAATATTGAACTCAAGACTGGTTATATCCCTTATGCAGGGATTGAAGACATGGTTCTGGATCTTCTTTCTCACTATCAGTTAGAAGACCGAACCATCATCTCGTCCTTCAACCACTACAGCATACAGCGCGTTGCTCAAAAAAATACAAATCTTGAAACGGCCATCCTCTTAATGGAGAAATTAGTGGATCCGTGGAATTACATTCAGAAGGTAGGCGCAAGCGGCATCCATATCGAGTGGTTGGCCCTTGATGAGCATCTAATCTCGAATACCCGAAGCCGCGGCATCCCCGTTCGAGCATTTACTGTTAATGACAACGCTCATATTTCGACTATGAAACAACTGGGTTGTGAAGCGATTTTTACTGATTTTCCCGGTCCAGCTTCGCAGTTTATTTAGTCAGACGCTCCAAAATGTGCATTTGCCTAATTCCCCAATCTATGTTTCCGTCATAAGTTAGTAAAGAATCGACGCATACTGACGGGGGGATTAATAATGGGTGGTTATGGTAGTGGTTTTGCATTAGTTGTTGTATTATTCATACTTCTAATTATTATCGGCGCATCTTTTGCATACTAAATTGAATTTTGTTAATGGATTGAAGAAATTTCTCCTAAATTAAAAGGCTGGCGTATGCCAGCCTTTTCCTATTTATAATGTTGTGTTTGTTCCAGGTTTTACTGTTGTACTTCCTGGTGTACGCGTTTCACTTCCAGGAATATTTGTCGGCTCATAACCTTCTTCACTGGACTCAGATACTTCATGTCCAGCTTCCTTGACTTTACTACCGATGTCCTTCAAATCCTCTCCAGCTTCTCTAGCAGTTGAGATCACTTCTGTTGAATCATCTTTCACTTGATTCACCTGGTCTACCACTTCGTCATTAACCTTCTCATAAAGTGACTGCGCATCATTCATTGCTTCCTTTAGAACAGATGACGCTGATTGAATGCGATCCATCCAGTCGTCTTTTACTTCACCTGGATTATCTTTCACACGTGTATAGAAGCCTTTTGAAGAATTCTTCACATTTCCTGCAGTTGATCGCACTTTGTTTCTTGTTGTGGAATCAAGCATTGCAACAGCACCACCTACAATTGCGCCAACTAGAATTCCTTTCACTAGCTTACCGTTCTTCTCTTCATTCACTGTCGTTGTTGTTTGCATGACTATTCCTCCTATTGTCTTGTTTACTTAGCTAGTTTTTTCTTTCCCTTTATGTTAAAAGCTAAACTTAAAGATTTGACATGAACTTCCTTCTTCGCATCAGAATGCAGCTCTGTTATAATAGACAGCGTTGTATGACAGCAGTTCGTAACCTTCCTGCTTCATCAAAACTAAAGGAGGAATATAAAATGAATAGTATGGATAAAGCATGGCTACCCTCTTCCGGCCCAATGCCTCGCCCGGAGAGTGTAGAACAAGCAAGAGAAGTGATTAAGAATGAAGCATTCGATGCACCGAACGTGCAAGAAATCACGTTCAATGCCCTTGAATTTACAGCCGTTTGTCCGAAAACAGGTCAACCCGATTTTGGACGAGTTGAAATCTCATATACACCAGACGCAAAATGCATTGAGTCTAAATCACTGAAATTCTATCTGTGGTCTTATCGTGATGAAGGCAGTTTCTGTGAAACACTCGCTGCTCGTATCGCTGATGATGTGGTATATGCCATTGATCCATTGAAAGTCACGATCACGGTTTATCAATCTGCTCGCGGTGGAATTGAGCTAAAAACAACAGCTGTTCGTGAGAAGACAGTATCATAACATGATGAATCAACTCATCGATCGCCATCTTGTTCTGCTCAACGTACTTTTTGCAACGTCTATCGTGATTGCAAATGTACTTGCAGGAAAAGTGGTGATGATCGGAAGTTTCGTGATTCCAGCAGCTGTAGTGATGTATGCTTTTTCGTTTCTTTTCACAGATATTATTCATGAGAACTATGGAAAAGAAGAAGCGAAGCGTACCGTCCAATATGGATTTATCGCACAAATTTTTGCAAGTATCATGATTTATTTTGGCATGTTACTTCCAGTGGCTCCATTTGCAACTGATACTCAGGCTGCATATGAAATTCTACTGGGACAAAATTACCGGTTTGTTCTTGCAAGTCTTGCTGCGTATCTCGTTTCTCAACATTTAGATGTCTACATTTTCTCAGAACTTAAGAAGCGTACTGCCGATCGTTACAAGTGGCTTCGCAATAACGCGAGCACGTTCGCTTCTCAGCTTATTGATACTACAATTTTCATCACGATTGCATTTGCCGGGACTGTACCTAACATCTGGATCATGATCCTGTCACAATTTGTTATTAAGATGGGACTTGCCCTACTCGATACGCCTGTGTTCTATTTCTTTACACAAATCACAAACAAACCAAAAAAATTAAACAGCGAAAACCCTCTAGACGTATGATCTAGAGGGTTTTCTATTGTATTTTATTAGCTAATCGTGGTATTTTTTGATTTTTGGTTCAAAACATACAAGCGATGATTTTTTAAACCATACGTTGTTCAGTTATCTTTCAATCACACCAAAATTTTGTCTATATTCAAGAGTGGATACATTCATTTTATGCATAAAAAACTTCCAATGGTGGTTTTCTTCATAACTTATAGCCCGTTTTGATTAGCAAGTGTCATCGTAACAGTCTGCAGTTTACCATCCCGATAAAATGTTACTTTCATATCATCTCCAACTTGTTTATTGGAATAAAGATATTTTCGAAGTGCAGCTGAATTGTTAATATCTGTATCATCCAATTTTACGACTACATCTCTTTCCTTTAAACCAGCACTTGAAGCTGGTGAATTTGGCTGTATTCCCATTAGAACAACTCCACCTTCAACATCTTTTGGAAGATTTAAAGTTCCAGTCCAGTACTGTGTTGGCACTTCAGCTAGTGAGGCAGGTGTTACTCCCATCACTGGTCGTTTTACTTCACCAGTCGTTTCAAGTTGCTTAATGATTGGTTGTGCATCATCAATCGGAATTGCAAACCCAATACCTTCTACAGTTTCTTCTGCTATTTTGGAAGAGTTGATACCGATTAATTGTCCCTTGATATTGATCAGAGCACCACCACTATTACCGGGGTTAATGGAAGCATCAGTTTGAATGACGTCAGCTTCATAATCAGGCTGGCCATTTTGATCAAGATCTACAGGTATCGTGCGACTTGGATTACTAATAATCCCCTGTGTTACCGATCCTTGAAGGAAGCCCAATGGATTTCCTACCGCTATCGCCGGTTCACCAGTTTTTAAGTTATCTGAAGAACCTAATTCAGCTACTGCCTCTACGTTTTTCGCATCAATTTCTATTACTGCAAGGTCCATCAAGGCGTCGGTACCTAACACTTTTGCTTCCGCTTTTTTCTCGTTGCTTAAGGTCACCTCTATTGAAGAAGCTCCCTCAACAACATGATTATTCGTGACAATATACGCTTTTCCGCCATCTTTTTTATAAATCACGCCCGAACCGGAGGAAGCTGCCTGACTAGATTGACCCGATGGATCTTCTAGCGAAAAACCACCACTTCCCTGCTGATAGTTCGTAATACTTACCACGGCATCCTGGGCTTTTTGGACAGCTGAAGTGATGTCCGATGATACGTTATACGCAACATTGGAAGTCTCGACACCTCCACTTGCCGTCGTTGTTACCGCTGCTTGATCTGAAGATGGCTGCTCTATATTTGCAACGAACGGACCTGCCACAAGCATTACGGATGCTCCGACAATAGCACCGAACGTACTTGGAAGAAACCAGCCCATCCCTCTCTTTGTCTGCTGATTTTTTCTCGTATTATGATTCTCATCATAGTAACCCATTACTCGGTCACCCTTTCTCCCTTTTGATTTGTTTATAGTCCTATTGTAACGAGAGATGTGGGTCATTACCTAAATATGTGAGATTTTTGATATTCTTTGATATTTATCGTAATTCTGCCTTGTTTTTGGGGAGAGTGTGTGAGAGATGTCGTTCAGTTTGACATCTTTCTATATTTGCTCATAAAAATGATGATCTCCTGAATCCTTAAAGTTTGGTTTTATATGCCGATAACTAAAATAAGAAGTAACAGGAGGAATCACAACAAGTTAATTTCGGTAAAAGTAAAAAAATACACATTTAATTTAGAATTCTGTCGATTTCTGTATGATATAATATCAGCAAATAATGGATTTTTTTTGTGTAGTTAGGACTACTAAGAATTTCATAGATTAGAGGTACAAAATGAATAGACATGAATTTTTCTCATCACTAATTAAAGAAGAAAAGCGCGCCTCAATTGTCTTCCTTTTTTTGTTTTATTTTACTGTTTGGGGTTACGATATTTTTAATTATTACGTATTAAATATCTTTGTTTACGATGGTCCTATCGGGGTGCCAACTGAAGGACTGGGTTATGCTCCGTACGTGATCCATGCAGCTCTTCTTCCAGTTGCCATCTATCTCTTAAGAAATAATCGTCCAGAAAAGATCAAATATATTTATTTCTTTACATTTATTCTTCTAACACTAGTCAATGAGATCTTAACTATCAACAGTGGGGTCTCACAACAATCTAGTAATCTTTTTGAATTAGTAATTGTTATTTTCACCCCTATGTTTGTTAATGTTCGCTTTTTTTATATTGTCAGTTTGACAACTATTTTAAAATACTTGATTGTTGGATCATTAGCAAGAGACCCAGAGTACATCATTCCAGCTGCATTAATCATTGCTGTCTCTTTTATTGGCTATATCATCCTAAAACAGTTCAAAAGCTACATAGATACAATGAGCGTAGCATTTGATAAACAGATTCAAGGTATTGTAAAAGGTGTTGTTTCATCACTCGAATTGAAAGATCCTTATACAAGAGGACATAGTGAGCGAGTAGCAGCATACTCGAGAATAATGGCAGAGAAAATCGGTGGATTTTCAAGAGAAGAACTTCGATACTATAACTATGCTTGCTTACTTCATGATGTTGGTAAAATCCGAATACCAGATTCAATTTTAATGAAACCATCTAAATTAACGTGGTGATGAGTATGATATTATCAAAACACATCCTGAAGAAGGCGTTAGAGCGATGAAAGATATCGAAGGGCTTGAAGGATATTTAAATGTTATTCTGAGCCATCATGAGCGCTGGGATGGAAAAGGCTATCCAGAAGGACTAGCAAAGAAAGAAACCCCTCTTCCAGCTCGAATTACATCTGTAGCCGATGCTTTCGACGCAATGACGACGTCCCGTTCGTATCGCTCTGCATTGACAACTGAAGAAGCGAAAAAGAGGATTATAGCTGGGAAAGGAACACAATTCGATCCAGATTTAGTGGATCTGTTTGTAGATTTGTACCCAACATGGGTCGATTTCTATAAAGAACAAGAAAATATTCTAAATCACTCAATTAATGAAAAAGAAACGACATTATCACACTATTGAAGGGGGGTGAAACTTTGAAGATTAAACGTCTTGGGAAAATCAAAACAACTTGTTGGTGGTGTTACTTTAAACATTAATGAAATGATGAATGGATTTGAGGGAAATTACCATGATTAATCAAACTTCTATCATCCAATGTGTTCCTTATGAGATTTACCGTAATTCCAAAATGACTATTATTGAACATTCAGAAACTGGTGAATATTTCGAAGTCAATGAAATCGCTTTGCGCACATTAGAAAAGCTCAGTCACGATAAATCAATTGTTACTGTAAGCGATGAAATCAAGGAAGAATTTCCTGAAGAAGCCATGATAAATGTGGCTTCTTTTGTTGAGGATTTAATTGAGATGAATCTTGTATTAAGTGTTGACGGGTTTAATATACCTTCACCACAGAAATCTCATCATCCAGATAATTTCAGATGGATCCCACCACGAATAGGTAAATTTTTTTTCAACAAAATCACCATAAAACTATACTTCTTAATTATTGGATTAAATATAGGTCTTTTAATCTATAAACCTTCACTGTTTCCTATTATTAATGATGTATTCTTATTTGATAGTATGTTACTAAATGTTATCTCACTAATGATCATTACTATGTTTTTAGTGCTAGCTCATGAGTTTGGTCACATATTATCAATTCGAGCACATAACTTTCCTACAAATTTAGAAATGGGTTCCCGATTATTCTTTATAGTATTTGAAACTGATATGACACACGCCTGGCGATTAGAGCCCAAAGAACGTAATACATTATTTTTATCTGGCATTTATATTGATAGTCTGCTTCTATTAGTAGCTTTGATTCCTCAAATTATCTTACAACCCGGTTCTTTTATAATCGATTTATGTGCATTTATTGCACTAGATATTATGATTCGAATCTTGTATCAATTTGGAGTATATATGAAAACAGATTTATATTTTGTCTTAGAAACGCTTACAGGGGTTTATAACCTTATGGATAGAGGTCGTTGCTGGTTAAAAAGTATAAAAAAAGCAGTGAGTAAAGCACCCTTTTCGTTACCCAAAGAACAACCTACTGTTAAATGGTATGCAAGCTTTTATGTAATAGGTATAGGGCTAACCTTTTCAATACTAGTTAGTTATGTCATTCCTACTTTAGTATTGTCTTTGATGAAAACGTATCCAAATTTTCAACTTGGAATTTATCATCCTTTGTTTTGGGACGCCCTCCTTTACTGGTTACAAATAGCGATTTACTTAATTTTACTCTTATTAATGAAAAGAAAAGCTGCGATGGCTTTAAAATAAAAAATACCCCTAAAACGTACTAACACCAAAATATCAAAAAAGGAAACCTCATTGATAGTTTAGGTTTCCTTTTTTCCAATGTTTATAAATGTAGTTGATTTTGGGTCATTTACTCCTTGAGATGAGTCATCAATAAAAGAAATCTTCAATATAAGCTAACATAGCCTTTACTTTTAAATTTCTATTGCAATAAATAGTATACACTAAAAGTTAATACTTAATTAGCTTATTCTGTTGGAAATTGAATTGAGAAAGTTGTACCAACTCCAACTTCACTATCGATATTAATTCTTCCTTTATGCTCTTCAACAATCTTATAACTAACCATTAAACCTAGTCCTGTTCCATTCTCTTTAGTAGAATAGAAGGCTTCTTCGAGGTTTGGAATTTCTTCCTCTACAATCCCAACTCCACTGTCGATAACTTGAAGAGTTGTCAAATCATTATCTTTAAATAATTTTATTCGAATCTTTCCCCCATCTGGCATTGCTTCCATAGCGTTCTTAAGAATATTGAGCAATACTTGCTTTAACCTGCCGTCATCGCCCAAAATTTGAATTTGATTTTGGTTACAATCAATATCAATAGTTATATCATTATTATCGGCTTCTTTTCGCATAAGGTTAACAACGTATTGAACAATATCATTTAAACTTACAGGTCTATGATTTATTGCCTGGGGTTTCCCTAGCACCATAAGATCATTCACAATGATATTAAGTCTATCTAATTCTTGTAACATAATTTTCGAATACTTCGGGTTATACTCTTGCTCAGCTTCTTGAAGCTGCACAAAACCTTTTAGAGATGTAAGTGGATTTTTTATTTCATGGGTTACACCAGTGGCAATTCGCCCAATAAACGCTAATTTTTCATTTTGAACAGCATGTTCGTAAGATTTTTCGACTGTATTAAGATATGAATTAAACCGATTCAAAATAATAAATGTCACAGCTGAAAACAATAACAACAACATAATTGGAAATATAACTACAGGAGAATGTGTATATAATCCCATCAATGTGTATTTAAAAGTAAAGCCAGTAGCTACTAGTATATAATAAGTTCTATTAACAAATATTGGAGAAAACAAAACAAAGAATAATTCTACTGGACTACCACTTGCATAAATATCATCTGTACCATAATATTTAATAATTTCATTTACAAGAGACCCTGCAAGAAATACCCCAAAATACAAATATTTGATCGCGAACGGGCTGGATTTCTTCTTGACTAGCCATATAGATATAGGAAGTAATGCAATGACAATGACATAAGTAACTATATAAACTGTCATTGATACTGTACCTCTAAACGACATGGCTTCTGAGCCAGGATCAACTATTGGCTTTATAAAAATCAAAAAAACATCGTAAAAAATAAAAGTTAAATAAAATAAGCATACAAATAACTTATTAGCACTATTTTCTTTTTCAAAATCAATCTCTGTTCGGGAAAAGGTCGTCATGGTAACTCCTTAAAACTGCTTCTTGCAGTTACAAAATTTACTAAACAATGGTGATTATACCATATTCAATTCGACAAAAATCTCCAAATCCCTTTCTGTTCTATTGTATATAACTTTAAATAATAATGCCCAAATTATTTAAAGAGTTCATCCATTCTTTACATTTATCCACAACAAAAAAACCCTGCACCATTTGCAGGGTTCTACATATAATCATTCTCTTTCATGAATTTCACTTCATCTATTCGTTTATTTACGACATGTGGTTCGACAGTAAGTCTGGATAAGCCAAGTCGTTTCATTACGCCATTTAAATCTTCTTTCTTTAGCTTGTCGTCAGCTTCTTGATCGGGAAATGCCCAATTGACTAGCGCATTCGCCATCTCGATCGCATATCCCTTATTGCGATAGGCAGGTATTAAATGATAACCAACTTCTAAGCTGCTTGACGATTCTATATTTTTATACCCCATGGTGCCAATTACTTTCTCATCTGATGTATGAATCAGAACCCCTTCCCATGTATGGCTCACTTTCGATATAGACGAGTCATTTAAATGAAAAGGCAAAAATTCTTCAAACTGCATATTCTTGAATTCTTCAGGTACTTCCACCTTTAGAAGTTTCTCTAGTTCTTTCTTATTCGTCATCGCTTTAATCAAATCAAAGGAAAATGGAATAATGGTCAGACGATCGGTCTGAAGATAAGGCATTTTCTCTCAAAAGTCCTCCTTGTGAGTTATTTTCTTGTAGTTTGAAAATGACTTTTTTCAATATACCTTATTGCTTGACTTACTGTAAACCATACCCTGATCATTCTATAATAAACGGAATATTCATATCTTTATCGGTGTTTTGTCCCTTTCTATACTAGCTTATGCAGTCCATTAGAAAAAGCTGCTAGTAAAAATAGCAGCTTAATGATTTCGTTTCGATTCTTTCACCACTTCTTCTTCTTCATAGTTCGCAAGACCATTATTTAATATTTCTTTGTACTTTCCAGCAATTTCACCAGATATAATTTCTTCATGTTCAAGCTCGTTAATTTTATCGTACTGTGCATACAAGGAGTGCTTTCTTAATGTAATGAGCTGGCTCTTTTTTAGATCAGGATTCTCAGCCAACAGCTGGTCAAGTTCCTGATGACTTTTATCAATTTCATTTTGATAACTCGTCAACAGTTCCGAGAAGACAGGCTCTGGTATGAAAAGCTGCGTTTTTAACTTCTTTATTTCTGCAATGCCGGCTTCATGTCTATGTAAGTTCGCCACAATGTCTTCATATTCTATTGAACCACTGTGCTTCGCTCTTAGACCAAAGAAGCTAATCAAAGGTTTAATTGTTAACCCTTGGACTACTAGTGAGAATAAAACAATGCTGAAGGTTAAGATCAGTACGGTGTCTCTTCCAGCGAAGTCTCCAGGTAGACTCAGCGCAAGGGCAATCGATAATGAACCCTTCAATCCTCCCCAGTTCAACACATGACGCCACGACCAGGGAAGTCTTTTAATTGGTAGTGTACTTCCATATACAGCAATACTCCGACCAATCAATACAATAAGTAGTGCAAATCCGATAGTTACCCCTTGATCAGCGAAGTTGATTCGAGTAATTTCTAGACCAATCATTAAAAAGACGATCGAATTCGCAAGCAGTGCCGCTACATCCCAGAAGTTATTGATATTCAATCGAGTAGTAGGACTCATTCCCACCCTCGAGCCAAAATTACCGAAAGTTAATGCTGCGACAACTACTGCAATCACGCCTGATACATGGATACTTTCTGCGACTATATAAGAGCCAAAAAAGAGTAAGATACTGAAAATGATTTCGAGCGGATAATCATCAAAGTATTTTGTAAGGATGGAAATGGCATACCCTAAGCCTCCGCCGACCAGCAAACCACCTGCAACAACCTTAATAAACTCAAACGTACCACTCGTTAGTCCTCCCCATCCCATATCGATATATGCTAAGAGGGAAAAGGCAGATATTTTAAATAGAACAACCGCAAGCCCGTCGTTAAATAGGCTCTCCCCTTCGATTACCGTAGAAAGTCTTTGGTTTACACCCATACTTTTAAAGATCGACAGCACACTTACTGGATCCGTTGCGCTCATTAAGGCTGCGAACACAAAAGATACTGGAATGGATAGTCCTAGGAGGAAATGTGTAGAAAATCCGATAACAAGAAAAGAGAGAAATGTCCCTCCAAATGCAAGTGCTATAATCGGTTTTCTGTTTTGATTTAGATGTGAAAAAGGTAATTTTAATGCGGCTTCCCCTAGTAGTGCAGGTAGAAAAATTGTTAGTATAACAAAATTAAATATATCCCCTTCTGTAATAAACATCTTCAATGGTTCGAGTACAGGAATATTGAACAAACCGATAAAAGCCCCAACAATTACGAGCGCAATCGGGTAAGGTTGCTTTAGCTTTTTGGCGACCGCTGTAATACCTGCAGCGATCATTGTAAGGATAAGTCCTAATTCAAATATATGATGCATATCAAATTGTTCCATAATCAACCTCCGATTCAATTCTATTCCATTATTATAACTAAAATCATACAGGAATGGAAAACACCATTCAAAGAAGGAGGGGTTTGATTGAATGATCATTGTTCAACAAAAAAAGAAGAGCTCATCAACCGAGCTCTTCTCCGATAATTAATGATTAATTTACGCCTACTTGGTTCCATGCACTCGCAACAGAATTGTAAGTTGTGCCTGTGCCATAGAGATCCGATGTGGCTTGTAATAAGGCCGAACGTGCTGAGCTGAAGTTACTTGTTGGCGTCAAATAGAGACTTAACGCACGATAGTAGATTTTCTCAGCTTTGGTTTTGCCGATGCTTTGGATTGTTAGGTACGCAGCTTTGTTAGGAATACCACTGTTTGTATGAACACCACCATTGTCAGAAGATGTATTATAGTAATCATCCATATGAGATGGCTGTCCATATGCTTCAGGGTTGGATAAACTTCTTAGCGCATCTCCTGCCTTGTTAGGTGTGTAGACATCTTCACCCAATAGGAAATCACCTGGTTCCACGAAGTAACCAAATACATCTGACATTGATTCATTTAACGCACCTGACTGATTTTGGTATTGAAGTCCAGCTGTTCTTTCTGTAACAGCATGCGTAATTTCATGCGCTACGACATCAAGTGCACCGGATAATGGGGCAAAAACTGATCCATCTCCGTCACCATAGACCATCTGTGAACCGTTCCAGAAAGCATTATTGTAATTATAACCATAATGAGCAGTTGATCGAATCGTAGCACCGTTGTTATCAAAGCTATTTCGGTTATGGGTATTTTTGTAGTAGTCATACACAACGCCCGCATTGTAGTGTGCATCAACTTCCGCTCTTTGAGAAGTTGCAGTGAAAGCATTGTTGCTGTCAACAGCATAACTTCCTGGAAGGGATGTTCGATTGTTAGCTGTTCTCGTTTCAATGACTCCATTCATTGGCTTTGTTACATCATATAGGTAGTAGGTGCCATTAGAGTAATAAGTGTTAAGTGACTTATATCCACCAAGTACACCATATCCATAGCCCGTTTCTGCTCCATCTGCTACAGCATTATAAGCATCGACGACGGAACCATCTCGAGCATCAATGTAGACCTGCCAGTTTGCTGGATATGGATCGATGAATTGAAGTTGTACTTTGTACGTAAGATAATAGTTATTATCTTTCTCGTAAACTACTTTCTCACTCTTCTCTACCATATCAGAAGCATCTGATTTCCTTACAAAGCTTGGCTCGTCCTTAACAACGTTCTTAGGTTTTACCTCAATATGATTCCATGCTTTCTCAACTGCCGCTTTTTCCGATAGTTTCACCTTTGAATTCCCTTTAAAATTCTTCGCTGCTTCAGGATGCAAATCACCATTAACTGCTACAACTTCGCCCTTTTCATCCGTATGTACGATGAACTTTGCTCCGTCAATTTTAAAACCTTTTACAGTCTGAACATATTCATAGTGCGTCATTCCTAATTCATCAGTAGTTTCATTCACTAGCTTTAAATCTTTTGTCTTTACTTTAAAGAGACTTTCATTCGATTTTAAGTAAGACTTAACCGCCTTTTCAGTTCTAACGTCTTTTTCCGATAGTTTTCCGGAAAGGAAAGAAGGCACCTTACGTTCATTCTCCCAATTTTGTTTCACAATTTCCATTTTTTCTAGTGCCTGCTTTTGTTCAGAATTCAAATCCTTTGAAGAAGCAGCAGAAGCGGTAGGAAGGGCAGAACCAAATGCTAGACCTGTCGCAAGAACAACGGCAATTCCTTTTTTCATTTCATTTCCTCCATTTCGGAATAATTAGAATTTTTAGTACATTAGTAGATTATCACAGAATTTTTAATGTTTGTATTGGGAAATATAGTAGGAAACACATGTTTCAATTCGGGTATTAGGTTGTTAATTTCCCAATAACATCTTGATCTCTGCCATGCTATAATTTTCTTGTATTTATGTATCGTGGTAAATTTGTCCAATTTTAGGAGTTTAAATGAAAAAAAGACAGGCCATTGACCTGCCTATCTAGGTAATCCTAACTTATCCCATGCCATTTTTACTATGTTTATATAAGCTCCCAATGCTATATTTGCTCACATACTATCATCCAAATTATTTTAAATACCTATTGGTATCTATTTAATATTTCGAAACTTTTAATTTTTTGTGCATGTGAATAAGTAATTTCACGTTACATATGTCTTCATAAAGTGCTCTAGCTCTGTAATAGGTAGCGGCTTACTATAAAGAAACCCTTGCACTTCATAACACTTTAATCCGTGCAAAATACGCAGCTGTTCTTCTGTTTCAACACCTTCAGCTATTATTTCAAGTCCAAGATTGTGAGCCATCGCTATAATTGTTGTAACAATCGCAAGATCACCGGTATTACTCGTGATGTCTCGGATAAACAGACGGTCAATCTTCAAACGGTTAATCGGAAGTTTATTCATATAACTTAACGAACTATAACCAGTTCCGAAATCGTCCATACTAATTTCTAACCCCAAAGACCTTAGTTTATTTAACTTTCCGATCGTTTCCTTCTCATTAAACATTGCCATGCTTTCTGTTATTTCTATTTCGAGAAATTCTGGCTCTAATTCTACATCTTCCAAAATCGTATCGATCGTACACACAATATCCTCCTGATAGAAGTGCCTCTGAGATAAGTTTACCGCTACAGTGAGATGGTTTCCATACAAAGAATGCCAATGCTTCAACTGCTGACACGCTTGCTTCATTACCCATTGTTCAATAGGAATAATCAAACCAGTTTCTTCTGCAGCCACTATAAATTCATCAGGCGGAATGAGTCCAATGCTTGGGTGTTGCCATCTTACAAGGGCCTCAAAACCAATGACTCTTCCAGACATCGTATTCATTTTTGGCTGATAATATACGAGGAGCTCATTTTCATCTATTGCCCGACGCAAATCATTTTCCAGGATAATTTTATGTAGCGTTTGATTACTCATTTCTTCGGTATAGAAAGCAAAATTGTTTGTGGTTTTTTCTTTCACATCATACATTGCCATATCGGCATGCTTTAATAATCCAGCCACTTCGCTACCGTGTTGTGGATACAGAGCTATACCGATGCTCGCAGTCAATAAACATTCCTGGTTTTCAATCAGTAATGGTTGTTGGAATGCCTCCAATACATGACGTGCAATAAGAGCAACCTCATTCTGATCTCGACAACCAGTCACGATCACCGTAAATTCATCTCCTCCGAGACGAGCGACAACATACTGATCATCGAACAATTCCGATAGCCGCTTGCCAATGGACTGAATTACACGATCACCAAATTCATGACCGAATAGATCATTGATCCGCTTAAAACGATCGAAATCAAGCAGCATGACTGCAAAGGGATCTGGTGTGTTTTGATTCATAAGTCCTGCAAGCTCTTCATTAAAACATCTACGATTCTTCATACCAGTTAATTCATCATGATAGGCTAAATAATGAATCATCTTCTCCGCGCGATTGTTCTCTGTTACGTCTTTAGCAATACCATAGACCCCAACAATTTCACCACCAACCATAATCGGAACTGTCGATACATAGAGCTCTTTATATGATCCTTCCTTGTTTTGAATGATGACATCGAATTGATGAACTTCTCCCTGAAGAGAACGTCTGAACATTTCTCTCGCAAGTGCTACATGATTAGAAGCTACGATTTGATCAAACGTCATCCGTTTTAGCTCGGAAATTGCGTAACCCGTGTACTCTGATGCAATGTAATTAACACTCACAAATTTCCCCTCAGGGTTAATGGAGAATACCGCATCCGGGTTATGATGAAAAAGAGAATAAAATTGCTGCTTATTTTTCACTAGCTGTTCTGACTGCTCCATCTGTCTGATAACTCCATACCGATCCGGAATGTAGATCAGTATTCCGATACATAACATGATGAATGCAAGAGCGACCAGGTATGGATCCATTTTTTGATTTGGGTTCAAAAACAGCGTTTGATCGATCATCCCATAAAATAATATGTATGGCAGACACCAAAAGGCTGTCCCTGCTGCGAAACTACCTGCCAATTTCCACCCTCTTCGGTAAAGAAGATTTTCATCAACGTTGATCAAGTGTAAAAATCTCACAATACAAAGGGAAAAGCTAAGGGTGATGATGGCCGAAAGAATAAATCGAATCGAATTTAGAGAAATGCTCTCGCCAAAGTACACTAAATTTCCAACAGAAAAAGCAATTAATATTCCTGAGGAAACCAATAACCCCCCGCTCATATGAAAACGATGCTTCCATCTTTGTTGAAGAACGATTCGAACGATGACATAGCTACTCATTGTACTTAGAAGAATGAGGATTACGCCATGCAGAATCAGCCCTTGTAGATTATCGGATGGAGCGATTGAAAGATTAACCATTGAGTTAATCGCATAGAAAGAGATTCCTAGTAGAAAAGAATAGAAAGCAATCATTCGTTTTGAATGTGAATACTCTTCCTTCTTAAGTTGAAGGACAAAAGAGATCCCGCCATAGAAAGTTAAACAGGAGAAAACAAATCCCCAGACTGCATAAACATAATCAATCTCATATAACGTAATTAATGTATACATATTGACACCTTGCCTTTTTCTATTTAACGTTTACTGTATTTAAACTTATAAAATCAACTGTAAAGTGGATGAAACACGTTATGAAAACTCACTTTTAAACATATTATGGAACAACCATGAACAAGCAGGTGAGCGCATCGTGTATAAGAAAGTAGCTGCTGTTTTTTTTGGAAGTATACTCGTTGGTTGTGGCATTAACGCTTTCCTCGTTCCAAATCATTTAATAGATGGTGGAATGATTGGGATCGGCTTAATTATTAAATACATGTGGGGATACCAGACTGGCCTCACCATCATCTGTTTGAGTTTGCCTCTCTATATTATTGCATTTCTTTATTTTCGCCCTTACTTCTATAACAGCCTTCACGGCTTATTGCTATCATCATTCTTCATCGATGTCCTTTCTCCACTTCGCAACCTTTTTACTTTTCCTATACTTCCCAGTGCTCTACTTGGAGGCCTTTTCGTTGGTTCAGGTATTGGTTTAATGCTTAGATTTGATACAAGCACAGGAGGTACAGACCTGCTTGCACAATTTATCTCACGTATACTCTCATTGAATATCGGTGTCATTATTTTTCTAATCGATGGGGTTGTTATTATTATCGGCTCAACCACGATCGGGTTGAATGCTACAATGTATTCAGCCATAACTATTTTTGCTGTCGGCATCGCTACAAGCCTATTGACGGTTAATAAAGAACCCATATAGAAAGCGCTGTGCCACTGGCACAGCGCTTTCTGTTGATCGCCATCTTCTCGTTAATTGTTTACTTTTTGAGTATTCCAGTAATGCTCACTAATAACATCTGCAATCGCACGAACCGTCCGACTTAATTGTTCAAGATTGTTATCGACCCCACCTATTTCAATTAGCATTGAATTTGGAGATAAGTCCTGGTTGTAAATCCCATCAACCCCCTGCCCTTTCTTACCAATAACTCCACGACTCAGCCCTGGATAATCTTCTTTTAATGCAGCGTGCAATTCTTTAGCTAATGCTAAATTCTTTTCATATTGTGGGTTTTCTTCTCCTATAACAAAAACCGTGCGAGCATATTCCTCGTTGTTAATCGTAACTGTTGTATCTTTCTCCCTTAATGAATCACGATGAATATCAATGAATAAGTCAAAGTCATCATTGCCCGATACTGCAGACTGTACAATCGTTCTTGAAACATCGTATGCTTTTCCATGTTCCCATCCTTTTTCATTGAGGAGAACACCAATGTTCGAGTCATCCACTTGCGTTCCAATCCCTCTGTTTTCAAGCTCTTCTCCCAGCATCTTTCCAACTAATGTAATATTTGTTTTTCCATCATTTGCTAGATCCGCATTCTTATTCCCTACAAGACCTAACAGAGGTAGATACGATTCGTAACTATGAGAATGATAGATAAAGGCTACCTTGCGTCCATTCGTCGTTTGAATAGGGGGAGTTACCTTATCTTTGGAATCCTGTATTTGAAGTTTCTCAGATGGCACTTCTCTTTCTTTTAACAATTCATTTAATGGTGGTGTAGATTCGACTGGAAGGTTTGTAAAATTTGTCCCTTCTCCAGCGACGTGGATTTTAGCATCATATAAAGCAAAACCTGGAAGCTCTCCCCCAACAAGACTACGGATATCACCTGGTTTTACACTCGTAATAAATTGGAAGGTAACAAGAGATAAGGCAGGTGGTTCACTTTCTTCAGGTAACACTTGTGTCAAATATTGATTTTCTGTTCCCATTGCATAAACCATCGCTTCCGTAGAAAAACTCGTTATCCAATCATGCATCATGGAAGAAGATAGTCGATATTTTGTCTCTGAGGATGAAATCATTCCTGCTACTATAAATAAAAAAATGAGCCCAGCAACCGTAAAGAACGAAACAAATCTAATTTGATTACTGCTTGTATCACCAAACAGCTTTGGTGAGCTGCTCTTCATTTCTTCTTCCCTCCTACTCCTTCATTTCATATTCTATGTCTATGAAAACGAACATCAAAATAGAAGATTTTTTTAGTAGCGAACATAGAATTCCATACATAAATAAGGAAGAAATAAGCAAAATATATTTGATAATTGAATGTTTGAAAAGTATGATAAAGATGAGGATACAGGAGGTGAAGTGAATGGGTAAAACATCCGCATATATTACTGCAATAATTTTGTTTCTAGCTATGGTTGTAGGTTTTACATACTGGCTTTCCACAACCGAAGAACACGCTGGTGGAAACGAAGCCAGTCATGGTGAGCAAGCTGAAGAAGGCGGCGGTGAAAAAGGTGGAGAAGAAGGCGGTGATTCCGCTGGTGGAGAAGCTGAAAAAATCTTCGCACAGAACTGCGCGTCGTGCCACGGTGACAACCTAGGGGGCGCTGTAGGTCCTGCCCTTAAAGCAGTAGGTGGTAAGTATTCGAAAGACGAAATCCTTGGTATTATTAAAAATGGTAAAAGTGGTGGAATGCCAGCCGGCGTCATCCAGGGTAAAGAAGCAGAGATGGTGGCCACATGGCTTTCTGAGAAAAAATAAAAGCGCTTTATTAAGCTCTCTGTTCATTTGGATAGAGAGCTTAATTTCTTTTCCGTTGAAAGCGTTATCACAAAATAGCTTAGTTTCAAGATGTTTTTATTGAGAAATCCATGCTAGCGCTGTATAATAAAGTTGTAACTATTATAGCGAACTATCTTCGGGGCAGGGTGTAATTCCCGACCGGCGGTGAAGGATAAGCAATTCCTCAAGCCCGCGAGCCTGTAACTTGGGCAGGATCTGGTGTGATTCCAGAGCCGACAGTATAGTCTGGATGGGAGAAGATGGTGGAGTAGTAAGCTTTCTTTGATTTACCATAGAAGCTTGCTTATTTCCCCATGCCGTAACCATGAGCCCCATACTCATGGTTTTTTGTGTGCAATGGGGCCACATCTCCTTTTTCGGTGGTTCGAAAAAAAGGGAGCAATGTCAAAATGAAAAGTGTATCAAAAACGCAACGCATGATTGTTGTTGCGATGTTCAGCAGTATTTCGTACTTGCTGATGCTATTGGATTTTCCACTACCTGGTTTTCCTGTTTTCCTTCAAATTGATTTCAGTGAAATACCAGCGCTATTCGTTGCCATTTTATATGGACCGATCGCGGGTATTCTTGTGGAAGCCATTAAGAATTTTATCCATTTCGGAATTCAAGGAAGTTTTACCGGAGTACCAATTGGTCAACTTGCAAACTTCATTGCAGGTGTATTCTTTATCGTACCAACAGCACTTATCTTCCGTAAATTCAATCAGTCTCAGAAAGGATTGACTCTGGGATTGACGCTCGGAACGATACTGATGTCAGCAATGATGGGATTGTTGAACTACTTGATTATACTTCCAGCCTACACATGGTTTATGGGCTTTGAAGAAATGTCTGCACCAGCCCGTCAGGCTCTCGTTTTAACTGGAATCACACCTTTCAATCTTGTAAAAGGTGCCATTGTAGCAAGTATATTTATCGCATTCTTCATTAAATTAAAACCCTGGTTTGCTCGACAAGCCAGAGTTGCATAGAGCGAAACTTACCATTCCTACCCTAAGAGGCAGGATAACTATAAAACCCGAATCTTAATAAAAGATTCGGGTTTTTTATTTGAAAGGACTTTTCCATATTTTGTTGAATTAGTTACAAAAAGGACCAGGAGGTACATAGAATGCTGTCGACAGAATCGCTTGATCGTTTAACGATTAAGGATCTTCAAAAACTGATGTTTGAAGGTCAACTCACATCACAACACCTTGTTCGCTTTTACCTTGAACAAATCGCATACTACAACCCACACATTAATGCAGTAATAGAAATTAACCCTGAGGCCATTTTTATTGCAGAAGGCCTTGATCGTGAACGAAAGCAACATGGTTCACGTGGCCGTCTGCATGGAATTCCAATACTATTAAAAGACAATATCAATACTGGAGATCACATGCATACAAGCGCGGGTTCAGAGGCTCTAGCCTCTTCTTTCGGTAAAAACGATGCAACTCTCGTTAAAAAGCTTCGTGATGCAGGTGCAGTCATTCTCGGCAAAACAAACATGACCGAATGGGCTAACTTCATGAGTGAGACCATGCCCAATGGATATAGCTCAAGAGGAGGACAGGTTCTTAATCCATATGGTCCAGGAATTCTTGATGTTGGGGGCTCTAGCTCTGGGTCAGCTGCAGCTGTGGCTTGTCATTTTGCTACAGCTGCGATTGGAACGGAGACAAATGGCTCTATCTTGAGTCCTTCAAGCTCTAACGCTGGTGTGGGAATAAAACCAACCATAGGTACGGTTAGCCGTAGTGGTATTATACCTATATCTTACTCTCAGGATATAGCAGGTCCTATGACTCGCAATGTTACAGACGCAGCGATCATACTGGGTATTATTTCTGGTGAAGATTCAAACGATGCTTCGACGTTCAATGTAACTGCCAATCAAGACTACACACCTTATCTTCTTCCTACATTATTTGAAGAGTTCCGAATCGGGATTCCGAAAAAAGGATACTATGATACGATGCATCCTGAAGAACAAGTGAAAATGGATCAAGCAATTGAAGAACTTAAACGTGCTGGTTGCGCGATTGTAGAAGTTGAGGAAATAACACCGAGGCAAGAGGAACTTGAGCATGACTATGAGGTACTTCTGCATGAATTTAAAGCAGGCGTGAACAGCTACCTTGCACGAGAAACAAGATCCTCTACTTACAAAAGCTTGGACTCCATTATTGATTATTACAATCGTACCAAAGAAACCACGTCAAGGTTCGGTCATTCACTATTAGAGAAATCTAATGACACGAGCGGTCTGTTAACAGAACCCACCTATCTTAGTAGCAGGTTATCCGATTTGAAATATGCAAAGGAAGAAGGCCTGGATTGCCTTTTCGAAACTAAAAAAATTGATGCGATCTTATTTGCTGGCTCTTATGGTTCGACTCTACCTGCCAAAGCAGGCTATCCATCCATTACTGTCCCAGCTGGTTTTACTTCTAATAACAAGCCATTCGGCATCACATTTACAGGAAAGGCTTATAGCGAGCCACAGCTTATTAAATTGGCTTATATGTACGAACAGCAAACATCGCATCGAAAACTTCCGGATTTTGAACGATGAAATTTTGCTCTCATTTGACCTGACTCTCTTTATCATACTAACCTCTTTGCATATAAAAAAGCGTGGGCATTTTGCCCACGCTTTTACTGTGTTACTTTTCAATCGTTACCCATTTAAGTGAAGTGTCTGCACCAAATTTATGAATGTAGTAGTTTTTAACATAATCTTTCATTATGACAGCACGTCCACCCTGATAAGTAGGAAGAATCGCAGTATCTTCTTCAATAAGAATACGCTCTGCTTCTTGCATCATTTCCCAGCGCTTCTGCTCATCCTGTTCAGTTTTTGCGTCAGATACTAGCTTGTCATACTCTTCATTAGAGTAGTCCATACGGTTGTATGCTCCACCAGTTTCAAACATGTAGACATAAGTCATTGGATCTGGATAGTCTGGTCCCCAACCACCAGTTGAAATGTCGAAATCTCCACCATCTTCAAGATCAAGGAATTGCTTCCAAGGCTGTTTGTTAATAGTGATTGTAAGTCCGTCTAGCTTCGATTCAAACTGATCTTTCGCATACTCTGCAATTTTAGAAGCAAGGTCACTATCAGTCGTCAAAAATTCAAGTTCTACTTTATCCTTACCGATCGCTTCTAGACCTTTCTTCCAGTACTCAGCTGCGTCATCTGCAGTTTGATCTGCAAGATAACCGTCAGGAGCTGGTGCACGGAAATCTTCATCGTTAAAGAATAAGAATTCTTTTGGTACAAGGTAGCGAGCTGCTACAGAACCATTGTTAAGTAATACATTAACTAGACCATCGCGGTCGTAAGCAAGGAATAGCGCTTTACGGATATCATTGTTTGCAAGTGCTTCGTTCTTCTGATTCATACGAAGGAAGTAAATGGTCGTATCAAGAATAGTAGAGAAATCATCTCTGTCTTTAAACTGATCAACGAAATCAGCACTAAGACCAGCACGATCGATTTTTCCAGTTTCATACAGGTTAACTCGAGTCGCTTCGTCTTTTACAATTTTGTAATTTGCTTCTTTAAGTTTTACTGTATCGGCATCCCAATACCCATCGTTCTTTGCAAGCTTCCAACCATCACCATGATTCCATTCAGCTAGTGTAAATGGACCATTGTAAAGCATTGTATCAGCTTCAAGTGAATAGTCCTCACCTTGCTCTTCAGCAAACTTCTCTGGCTGTGGATAGAATGAAGCAAATGTAAGAAGATCAAAGAAATAAGGAACCTTTTGAGTGACTACAACCTCAAGTGTTTTGTCATCAACAGCTTTAACTCCTAGCTCATCCACTTTACCATATAGTGGATCTCCTTCAGTGATGATTTCATTTCCGTTCTTGATACCAGCTGCACCCATCATAGAAGCATATCCGCCCATTGTATCCGGATGAATAATTTTCTTCCATGCATAGACAAAGTCACCAGCTGTTACCGGTGTACCGTCAGACCAATTCGCATCATCGCGAATTGTGAATGTATAGACCGTCTCTCCGTCTTTTTCTTCAACTTTTGGCTCTTCAGCCGCCATGCCGAGGACAGGTTTATTGTCCTTATCTAGTCGATACAGACCCTCAAATACCTGGTTCATCGCATTAAATGCAACTGTATCTGTTGCCTGTGTAGAATCCATAGTCGGAATATCCTGTGTATCGGTTAAATTAAGTACTTGTTCAGCTGATCCCTCTGAGCTATCACCATCTGATCCGCTTGTTGCTTCTCCTTCACTGTTCGTGTTGCTAGATGTGTTCGAGTTACCTGAACACGCAGCAAGGAAAAGGCTTAACAACAAGATGACAGAAAGCAGAAGCGAAAACTTTTTCTTCATTGTGTTACCCCCTATTTGTTTGTACCATTCTGGTCGGTCAACGCATACTTGACCTTCAATTATTAATCGTGCAAAACGAGTGTGAATGCTGGAACCTTTCTGAGATCTATAACAGGGAGGTCATGTCACTCATCCTATGTAAACCATAATCACAAACTCGCTTTGCCAATTAATAATTTTCTGAATGATTAGATTTATTTTAAATTTCAAAAAACAATATGTAACCATCCAATTCCCCATTGTATGTACCATCCAATTTGTCTATTTCCACAAAAAACTCCTCCAAATGGCTTAAAACCTGTATTTACGAGGAAATTTAATATGATAATTTTTTGAAAATTTTATACAATTTTCTCTAAATTTCTCTATAATAGGGAGTGAGGTGATGGACAATGGCGAGATTTATACTGGATCCTGAGAGCAGCAAACCGTTGTACAAACAAATCGTGGACTACTATGAGAATTCAATCATAACCGGCTCTTTGCAAACCGGAACTTCTCTTCCTGCAGAACGTGACCTTGCACTTCAACTAGGTGTTAATCGTAGTACAGTGACGACAGCGTACGCTGAATTACGAGCAAATGGTTTAATTACATCACGACAAGGAAGTGGAACACGAGTTAGTGAAGAAGCGGCAGAATTACTTCCTGATCATTCGATACCCTGGAACAAACTTAGAAACCACCATCTAACTGAGGAGGCCTCGCCTTTCAGCAAAGTATATGACTATATGAATGAACAATCATTTATTAATTTCTGCTCTGGATCGGCAGCACCTGAATTGTGTATCGCCAGATCAGCTTATGACTTGATCCCTTTTACGACAAGAACGTTACTCGATCCCAACACCGCTGAAGATATTGCGCATTCAATGTGTGACTTAATGGACCAAACCGCTTGCAGTAACCAAATGATTCTTACCTCCAGTCTTGAGCAATCCCTACTTATTACTGTAAAATGCTTTCTTACTCCCGGTGATACTATCGCAGTTGAAGAACCTGTTAATTATTCACAATTGAACATGTTGCTTGCTTCAGGTATTAACGTGGTCAGGTTCTCGTCCGAACATCCGGTGACAGATCAATTTATTCAAAAAGAGAAAGTTCAGCTCGTTGTAACGAACTCACTTTACGATCATTCGATGAATCATTCTTCTGCTATTAAAAAAAGGAAGAAACTTCTTTCTCAATGTGAGAAATGGGCTATTCCAATCCTAGAAATTATCGAAGCACCATTGTTAATGTATTCTTTAATGGACAACATCCCTTCCTACTTTGAACTTGGAATCGACCAAAAGATCGTTCTTCAAATCGGACAATTAACAGGAATTGCCCCCGGTATAAATATTGGGTGGATTCTAGGCCCTGAGAATGTGAGGAAGCGTCTCCAGGATATGCAAATGTATCTGTGTTTAAGTCCCCCTCCTGTTCTCCTCGAACTGGCAGAAAACATCCTCAACTCAGAGGAAATTCTTGAACATTTTGATTCGATTTTAGAGGAGTTAAATACGCGAAAGAATGATGTTTTGCATAAGCTTAGTACATTAAGAGATCATATAACGATTCTAGAAAAAGAAGACCCTACATGCATTTGGTTTGACTTCACTCCATCACTTAACCAGCAAGACATTTTTGAAGCATTACTTGAAGCGAAGGTATTACTTGTTCCTTTCACACGGGAGCGCGCAGTTAGAATGAAACTACCTCTCTTTTGTGTGAACAAAGATGACCTTTTAGAAGGAACCAGTCGACTAATTGGTGTTCTGAACCGATTACACATCAAACAATTTGCTGAAATTCACTCATGAATGGAGAGCGATAATGTCTTAAGGGGGACCTTTAATTGGAAACAAAACGATCCTTCAGGGGGGGGGTTGGTGAAGAGAATATTCCAGTTGAGAGGTTTCCGCACCTCAGGCGTGAGAATAACATTTTTATTTTTCATAGAAAAGCGCACTGTCATGGCGACAGTGCGCTTTTCTTATTTCTTTTTCTTTTTTCTAGTTGAATCCTTTGGCTGGCCAATTTCAATTCCAGTTCCTTGCCCTTCAGGTTGAGAGGAAGCCAGTCCACTGGTAGAAGGATTTGCTTTATGTTTTGCCATTCTTCTCACCTCCACCGTATAGCCTGTCCATCTCATTACCACATTATCCTATCCTCTTAAAAAGAGAAATCTAATGCTTATACTCATGTGGAAAAAAGAGAGATAGGTATGCCTTGATTCGTCATAAAAACCTCTATTTGTAACTTATGATGCTCATCATGCTCAATTAATCCTTTCAAGTAACTTGTAAGGCAATGGGGATATTTATCAATATAAAACGTATCTTTCCATTGGCTCTCGGTGAATTCGCGTAGCGTTTCAACTACTCGCTTTCTTTCTTTTATTGTTTCAGCTATTATTTGTTTTTTGGAGATACCCGATTTAGCATACGCTGCTGCCTTTTCATTTACTTCTTCTACGTCAACGTCTAACTTTAATAACTGGGCTTCATGATGGATATATGGAATTCTTTCATTCAAAAGATACTGGTCCCATTCGCAAATATGAGAGAGAATTTCAGCTGGAGACCATTTATCAGGCTTTATTGGCATAAAAAACACTTTCTCGTCCATTGCCATAGCGGTCGTTTGTAACCAGTTCGTTAACGAAGCATATTCATCTAAAACAGACTGTTGATCTGTCATCTGATTACCCCTTCCTGATTCAATAAACCTATCTTCTATGTTGCCTTGTACGATCTCCGGCTATCTTTTTCCACTTTTTCCTTTCTTCCAACTGAGCTTTCTTATCCGACCTTCGCTCAAGGAAAGCAAGTTCACGAATGAATTTCCTATAGTTTTCCAATCGCCTTCCATCTAGTCGTCCTTCCTCAATCGCTGTTTCGATCGCGCATTTCGGCTCGCCATCATGCTTACAGTCTCTGAAATAACATTGCTCAGACAGCTCTTCAATGTCCCTAAAACTTTGAGAGATGTCGTTTGTTTCCCATAACTGAAGTTCCCGCATGCCTGGCGTGTCAATCACCACGCCTCCACTTTCAAGAACGATGAGTTCACGATTAGTTGTCGTATGCTTTCCTTTCCCATCACCTTCTCTAATATCCTGCACGGTCTGAATATCGGTGCCGTATAATTTGTTGATGAGCGTGGACTTCCCGGCACCAGATGATCCGAGAAGAGCCGTCGTCGTTCCTTCTGTTAAATAGAGAGCTAGTTCTTCAATTCCGCTCCCGCTCGCTGAACTTACAACGTGAATCGGAACTCCAACTGCAATACCCGACACTGAATGAATCTTTTCTTCGACATCCTGACACAAATCCGCTTTACTGAGTACGATGACAGGATTTGCTCCGCTTTCCCACGCCATAACGAGGTATCGTTCAATCCTGCTGAGATTAAAATCTTGATTCAATGCATTGACGAGGAAAACCGTATCAATATTCGCAGCTACGATCTGCTCTTCTGTTGTGTTTCCTGCAATTTTTCTCGAAAATTTGCTTTTTCTTGGTAACAAATGATGGATGATTGCTCGCTGATCTGCTTGCGGTGTAATCAGAACCCAATCTCCAACAGCCGGCAGTTGTTCTCGCAGTTCCGCTTCAAATCGGAATTTCCCTGAGATTTCTGCTACATATGTGTTACCTCCTGTTGAAACTTCATATGAACCACGGTGTTCGACCCTAACTCGAGCTGGTTCCAAGCTTTCCTCTTTAAAAGCGCTGTATTCGTTTGCAAAAAAGGAATTCCATCCTAAATTCGTTAATTTCAATTGAAAGCCTCCTGATTAATAAGATTGTGTTAAAAAACCGTACAAATGGTGTCGGTCTTTAAATACAACTAGCATGTTTTAAATGCTAATGACGTAAAAAAACCATGGACGTATGTGCACAGTCCATGGTTCTGTCCTTATTAATCAAAAAGGAAAAGCCAATTATCTTAAATCCCCATTTGGGACTGTGCACAATATGCAATTAGTAGTGAACCAGTTCGATAATTTACCATAGTGCACAGCCCCTTTCCGTTAGTATTATAGCTAGTATACCCAATCAGAAAGAAATTGTAAATGTTTTCTGATTAATTAGGTGATTTCAACTACCATGGCGATTCCCTGACCTCCACCAATGCATAGTGAAGCCACGCCATATTTCCCATTACGCCTTTTTAATTCTTTTATCATCGTATAAAGTACACGAGTGCCACTAGCACCAACAGGATGCCCAAGAGCAATGGCCCCTCCATTCACATTCACTCGCGAACGGTCAAGATCAAGCTCTTTTTCAACCGCTAGATACTGCGCAGCAAAGGCTTCATTCACTTCTATCAAATCCATGTCCTGCATCGTCATTCCAGCCTGTTCTAGGGCTTTTCGAATGGCTGGAACCGGTCCGATTCCCATAATAGAAGGATCTACCCCAGCAATTCCCCATGAGACGATTCTTGCAAGAGGTTTACTATTTTTCGATGTTACGTAATCTGCTCCAGCTAACACAACCGACGCCGCTCCATCATTTATACCACTTGCATTGCCACCGGTCACAGTGCCGTCTTTTTTGAATGCAGGTTTTAGGGTAGCTAACTTATCTGCTGTCGTTCCTTCTCGAATATGTTCATCTGTTGAGAAGGTTTCGATTCCCTTCTTCCCTTTTATTTCAACAGGTGCAATTTCTTCAGCAAAAACCCCTTTCTCTCTTGCTTGTGCTGCTTTTTGTTGACTTTGAGCCGCAAACTTGTCCTGGTCTTCCCTTGAAATTCCATACTTTTCTGCAAGGTTTTCTCCCGTTATTCCCATTCCGCTTCCTGTATACTCATCTGTTAACGTAGCCAATAACATGTCATCGATCTTCGGGGCGCCCATTTTAGCTCCAAATCGGCCACCTCTTAAGGCATAAGGCGATAAACTCATATTCTCAGCTCCGCCAGCAAGCGCTGTTTGACCTTCCCCCATCATAAGTGATTGAGCTGCTGAAATAACGGCCTGCAACCCCGAACCACAAAGACGATTCACAGTAAGTGCTGGGCTCTCAATTGGTATTCCGGTCCCAAGCGCAATATGACGTGCGAGATAAGAAGCATTTGATGTTGAATGAATCACATTCCCTATCACAGATAGGTCAATTTCTAAAGCTTCCATCCCACTTTTTTTCAGAGCTTCTTTACTTGCTACAACACCTAAGTCAGTTGGACTAATATCCTTAAGTGAACCTCCAAATGATCCAAATGCCGTTCTTGCACCTTCCATAATAAAAACGTCTTTCATGTTTTCCCCTCCATTCTTCTCTATTTTACAAACAAAAGGAAAGCGTTTACAACTCATTTCCAAGGATTGTTTAAATTGTTATATCCAGATTCTTTCACTGATATAATCTTTTATTGCGCTGTATAACCACCATCAATGACAACTGCCTGCCCAGTAACCCCTTTCGCCTTGTCGCTTGCCAAAAACATCGTATAATCTGCAATCTCCTGTACCGTAAGAAGACGCTTTTGTGGTACAAGTGGGTAGATCACTTCTTCAAGAACGCTTTCTAACGCTACTTCTCTACTTTTAGCTAAATCTTCAAGCTGCCCTCTTACCAGCGGCGTATCGACATACCCTGGGCAAACAGCATTTACCGTGATACCATTTTCTGCGCCTTCAAGTGCAGCTACTTTAGTAAGTCCAATCACACCATGTTTTGCGCTATTGTAAGCTGCTTTTCCAGAGAAACCAACAAGTCCATTGATAGAAGACATGTTAATAATCCTGCCATATTTCTGTTTCTTCATGATTGGAAAGGCAAGCTTAGTCGCAATAAATGGGGCAATAAGCATCACTTTGGTTAACAGTTCAAACTTCTCTGTTGGGAAACTTTCAATAGTTGAAACGTGTTGAAGTCCTGCATTGTTAATCAAAACATCAATTCTTTCAAACTTGTTGATTGTTTGATTAAATAATGACTCTACTTCACTCTCCTTCGTAACATCACAACGAATTCCAATTGTCTCTGCACCTTTTTCTTTTAGTTCAGATGAAGTTTGTTTTACCTTCTCCTCATCCAAATCACTAAGCACTACCCTGGCACCATTTTCTGCAAAAACTCTTGCTAGTTCTTTCCCTATTCCACTCGCCGCACCTGTAATAACAACTACTTTCTGATCCACTAACAAAGAACTACCTCCTTCATCTTATTAAATTCCAAGCCCAAGGCTAAATAAAACAATCGCCAGTGCTAGACCGATAAGTGGAACGATGACTGTCAATGCACCTACTGCCCCGTAGGCATCCTGGTGGGATTCACCACAAATTGCTCGTATCGTTGTTACCACATAGCCATTATGAGGCAATGAATCAAGTGCACCAGAAGAGATTGCAATAGTACGGTGGAGAGCTTCTGGGTTTACACCCGCATCTATATAATGCGGTGCCAGGATTGGCAGGGCAATCACCTGACCACCTGAAGCTGAACCAGTTAACCCAGCAATAACACTTACTGCAATCGCTCCACCAATAAGAGGACTTCCTGGAATACCAGTCATGAAATCAACTGCTGTTTCAAATGCTGGAACAGCCTTAGCAACACCCCCGAAGCCTACTACTGCCGCTGTATTCCCTATTGCGATCAACGACCCGAGAGTTCCATCAGAAACGGCGCGCCCAAAGTTCTCAAAATATTTACGATTCAATAGGTATGTCGCTACGACTCCTCCAAGTAAAGCAATAATGAGAGCCGATTGTTTTAAGCTATCATGGAAAATGAATGAAATAATCAATACGATGACAAGTGGGACGAGCCCAAGTAATGGATTTGGAAGCGGACGATTTTCCACTTCTGGATCCTCTTTACGCGCTTCAAAACGTTCTCCTTTCGCAACGGCTTTTGAAATCATTCGTTTCAGCCACCAATAGCCAAACAACGCCATGAATAGGGCTACAAGCAAACTAACTTCCCAGCCCGCATAAGGGCTCGTATTTAAATATTCAATCGGAATCCAGTTTTGAATTTCAGGCGATCCTGCAGAAGTCATTGTAAATGTAACCGAACCGAACGCAAGGGTGGCCGGAATAAAACGACGTGGCAAATCTGCCTGTTTAAACAAACTTACTGCCATCGGATAGACAGAAAAAGCGACAACGAATAGACTAACACCACCGTATGTTAAGATGGCACAGGCAAGAACAATGGCGAGCACAGCCTGTTTCAACCCGAGTTTTGATACAACCCACTTAGAGACGCTATCTGCCGCCCCGCTGTCTTCCATTACTTTCCCAAATATCGCTCCAAGCAAAAACATAGGGAACCATGATGCCACGAACCCTGCGAACCCTCCCATGTAGTTACCGACAAAGTTCGGAGCTCCTTCTTCAACGAGTTGTGGAAAAAGTGGCATGCCACTTAGTACGGCTACTACGATAGCGCAAAGTGGTCCTGCAACGAGCAAATTCATTCCTTTCATCGTGAGAAAAATAAGCAATAGTAACCCACCAATTAACCCAATCATACTTAGCATTTTTGTTCCCCCTTTTTAATAAGCATCATACTGAACAGTTGGTGATACACGGATTTCAGGTTCTGTTGAATTCCTGATGTCTTTCAACGAGTATCCTGAAGCAATTTCTTGCAACACCAATCCATCATCGGTAATGTCTAACACCGCTCGATCGGTAATAATTCGATTGACTACACCTTTTCCAGTTAGCGGCAGCATACATTCCTTCACAATTTTAGGAGCACCATCTTTGCTTACATGATCCATGATGACTGTAATTTTCTTAGCACCATGAACGAGATCCATTGCACCGCCCATCCCTTTAATCATCTTGCCTGGAATCATCCAGTTCGCAAGATCTCCTGCTTCAGATACCTCCATTCCTCCTAATATCGCAAGATCAATGTGACCACCACGAATCATCCCAAAAGATTCAGCACTGTCGAAATAAGAAGCGCCGCTCATGGCTGTTACCGTTTCTTTTCCGGCATTGATGAGATCCGGGTCCACTTCATTCTCTTCTGGATATTCTCCAATTCCAAGCAGACCATTTTCGGATTGAAGGACAATGACTTTATCCTCTGATATGTAATTTGCAACTAGTGTCGGCATCCCGATGCCAAGGTTCACATAATAACCGCTCTTTACTTCTTGTTCAGCTCTTCTTGCGATTCGTTCCCGCACATTACTTTTCGTTGACTTCATTCCAAACTCTCCTATCCGTTTCGAACGGTTTTTCGTTCGATTCTTTTTTCCTGCTTTGCTTCCAGTAAGCCCTGAACATAAATTCCTGGAGTATGAATTTGGTCTGGATCCAGTTCCCCTGTAGGGACCATATTTTCTACTTCAGCTAACGTGACTTTACCAGCAGCTGCAATCATTGGATTGAAATTTCGAGCTGTTTTGTTGTAGATGAGGTTCCCTGCCTCATCCGATTGATACGCTCTAATCAGACTATAATCTGCATGCAGGGCATGCTCTAATACGTATTCTTTTCCGTTAAACACTCTGATTTCTTTTCCTTCCGCCACCAACGTGCCAACCCCCGCTGGAGTATAAAACGCTGGAATACCAGCCCCACCTGCTCGAATGCGCTCAGCAAGTGTTCCTTGAGGAATTAATTCTACTTCAAGTTCCCCCGAGAGAACTTGACGTTCAAATTCCTTATTTTCACCTACGTAAGAACCGATCATTTTCTTAATTTGATGATGCTTAAGTAAAAGGCCAAGACCCCACTCATCAATTCCACAATTATTTGAAATAATCGTCAGGTCTCTTACTCCTGATTCGACCAATCCCAAAATCATTTGTTCAGGAATCCCTACTAATCCAAACCCACCGACCATCAAAGTAGATCCATCAGCAATTTCTCTTACTGCATCATAACCACTCATATAATGTTTTTTCATGCTCTCAACTCCTTTTTTTCTTCTCCATATTAATAAGCAAGAACCGTGCCACTTTTATTTAGTTCACAAAATTGTAAGCGCATTCAACATTTCTCATCATATTACGTCAATAGACTATTCCGTTATTTCGGAAAAACTAACTTTAAGTAGCTACGATTGCTTCATCTTTCCCTACAAAACAAAGAAATTCCAGAAACGCGGAACTTTTTCCGGATTTCTGGAATTACTGATTTATCAAATGAACCTTCAAACAGAGGGATGCATGCCCCTTTAGGGGCGGGATAGATGATACTTTTTTATTTTGTCATATAAACTAGTCTTACCTATTCCAAGTATTTCAGCTGTAGCTAATTTATCATTCTCGCATTGAACAAGCGTTTTACGTATGGCTTCTGACTCTGCTTCTTCTAAAATATCTTTTAGCTTCCGATCGCCTGCAACGATAACCTCGTTATCCTTTAAATAGTCTGGTAGAGAGGCTACATCCACTGTTTCAGTTCGTGTTAAGTGAACCGCAGCTTCCAAAGCGTTCTCCAATTCACGAGCATTTCCTGGCCAATTATGCTTCCGTAATAATTGAATTGCCTGCTCTTCAATCCCAACCACTCGTTTTCCCGCTTTTACTGAAATTTTCTTCACAAAAGACATTGCAAGAGGTTTTACATCTTGAACTCGCTCTCTTAATGGCGGAATTTGTAATTGGATCACATTAATTCGATAGAATAGGTCTTCGCGAAACCTCCGTTCTTCCACCATTGCTTCTAAAGGACGGTTCGTAGCAGCAATGATTCTTACGTCTACCTTCTTCGATGATACACTGCCAACCCGTTCTACTTCTCTGTCCTGAAGAACACGCAATAATTTCACTTGCATATTTGCTGGCATATCCCCAATTTCATCAAGAAAAATCGTCCCTGTATTAGCAAGCTCAAATTTCCCGGGTTTGCCCCCTTTTTTTGCCCCAGTAAAAGCCCCTTCTTCATAACCAAAGAGCTCTGATTCAAGCAGTTGATCGGGAATGGCACCACAGTTCACTTTAATAAAAGGGCGGTTGCTTCGCTCACTTAGTTGATGAATGCTATGCGCAAATAGTTCTTTCCCTGTTCCACTTTCACCACGGATGAGAATCGAAACATTTCCGCTTGCTACCTGCTTCACCTTTTCTTTTAAACGTTGAGTAGAATCTGATACACCCACGATGTCGTATAATGAATAACTCGCACCATTTTCCCTTGAAGATCCACTTCGATAGTATTCAAGTTCAGATAATAGCACTTTTATATGTGTATTCATTTGCTTCCATTGTTCTGTATCACGAAAAATAACCGTTCCAACGGCTCCAACTAATTCATTGTTGTGATAGATCGGTACACGATTTGCAATCATATAGTTTCCACGAATATACTGCAAGTCTGCTAGTTCAATCTTTCCACTTTTCGCAACGATATGCATTCGTGAATTCTCAATCACATCCGTTACATGCATACCAACGACAGCAGAGCTATCCACTTCTAGAAATTCACAATAAGTTTTGTTCATGAAATCAATAATGCCTTCTGTATTTACAACGACTAGCCATTCGTAAGCGTTATCAATTATCGTCTCTAACATACTGCATTTCTTTGTAAGCTCGCCCGGTTTCAAATCAGCCACTCCTTCATTTAATCTATCATCCATTGTATCATGCTCACGAAGGGCATAATGAAAGGACCGTCTCGTTTGAAACAGCCTTGTTCTCCTTTCTTTGTTCTCTGCTTCTAACTTCTTGTTACTCGTTCATTATGATCCGATTTATCAAAACCCTCGATCTTTCCTATACGACGAGCAATCTTACACGAGGGTACTATTTTCCTATTTAAGAAAATAGAATCCTTGTACTTATCTAATTCTGCATTCTGTAAGAAAGCCGAATCATATCGCGACATGGGATACCATCTTCTATAATTGGTTCAGGATAATCTTCAAAAAAACCTTCGATTATTCCAATAATTCGAAATCCACATTTCTGATAGAGCGCCAATTGGGCAAGACTTGAGTTTCCAGTACCGATTTCAACATTTTCAGCACCAAATTCGACAGCTTTTTCTAATGCGTGTTGAATAAGCTTTCTTCCAATTCCTTTGCCCCTAAGATTCTCTTTGACAGCAATATTCATAATTTCCATAGTTTTATCATTCTTTTTCGCTAAGATATAGACTCCCAATACTTCTTGATCTTCTGTCGCAACAAAACAATATCCGTGATTTAGATAGTTATCGATATGCATAAAAGAAGGGTCTGCTTCTAGCAATAGGTCATAAGGAATCCTCTCTATTTCTCGCTTCATTTTCATCATGAATCCCCCTAATCAGATAGCATCAGAGTCGTTTTGCTTCCTATACCCTTTTCATAGATAGGTAAAGAGCTTAACGTTAAGTCGATCTCACTGGAACGGTCAATGAAATCTTTACTAATATAGATTTTCTGAATTTCCTTATCAGGATAATCTTCTGAAGAGCTACCTCTCGATTCGGCGAATTCACCTTCCTTATTGCTAATTTCAATAGACGGTCCTGTGTAAACCGGCCTTGCACCACTTGATCCGAGATGGTTGTATTTCAAATTCTGCATCTCTTTCGTTACCGTCTGAAACCACGTTCTAAATTGTCCCTCTGGAACATTGTCTAGCTGAAGAATAAGACCTGTCACTGGTTCTCCTAAAGGACTTCTGGAGCGCGGGTCTGAATTAGAAATCCCTCCAAATGACACATCCATGCCGTTTTTTGAACCAATTCTCTTATCGACTTCATAATCTTGATTTTCTTTTAATGCTTTAATTTTTTGTAGTTCTTTATTTTTAATTGTATAAGTGATCGGCTCAGAATCATCGGTAAATATAAGACCACGTACTTCTATCTGTATCGATTCTGGGGTTTTGGGGAACTGATCAAGATTAATCTCATATTCCTCCCCTTTTATCTGAACTGCATAGTTCTTCTCATGAGGGAGCTTATCGTCTAATGAGATACCGAGGGTAATTCCTTGTAAGGTCTTATGGGAATCATTAGTGTGGAATTTAAGATTGGTATGATCAGTCGTTAACTCTAGCTCATCCCATTTCATCTTGAAGTTTTCAGTAGCATTTGTCGTCTCGCTTAAAGCAAAGGTTTTGAGACTTTCTGCATACTTTGTTTGGAGCGATGTATCAATGACAAGTTGTTCTAGATCTACGCCGTTATCAGTTGTTCCATGGATCATTTTAGGGTCTGCCAACGTAAGTTGATCAATTTCATCCCACTGCGTGATTTTTTGAATTTTGTCTACTTCACTCTCTACTGCAGACAAATTAACTGCAATTCCTCTATACATCCGATAATCGTATACATATCCTTGCGGAAGCCAGTTTGTAACTATTTGCGTCTTCTCATTAACATTAAAGGTTACGGCCTCTTCCTTTGAATGTAGTGTGAGTGACGGAAAAGTAAGATACGGAATATCTAAGTCACGCTTGTCACCTTGATGCAAATCCATACTATAGATAACAAAGAGTGAGTGAAACTGATACCAAACTTTTTCGATTTTCAGGGTCCGCTGTTCTTTCAATAAGAAAGCTTCCTCATCAACATCTGAAAAGAGATGATGCTCCACAGGAAGGGCTGAATGAGTAAGTTGTTGACTGATTTTTTCCATGAGTTTCCTTTCACTGTCTAATTGCTTTAACTCCTCATTAACTTCAAATTTCGGTACACTATTCCGAGCATTGGTAAGATAGATCATAAACCCTCCCAATAAAAGAAGGATGAGTAATACCTTCCAAACAAGTTGACGATTTTTTGCGAATTTCATTTGACTCTCCTTCATTTACATTCTTTCAAATTAATCATACTATTCTTTCATTATAGAGCAAAGACCTCCAGAATCAGAATTTAAACATAAAGCTATGTAAGCTTATATTGTTGATTTCTCGATTTTTGGCTCATTCGAGTGAAACCTTCGTTTCACTCGAATGAGCCAAAAATCAACATTGTTCATTAACAAAAAACCGTGCATTTGCACGGTTTAAGATGATTTAACCTTTGAAGATATCACGATGCTAATAATCAAGGAACCAATCAAACTAATAAAATCAATCGGGTTATATAAGAGCCCCAAAGTCAAAGTTCCAGTTATCTGCTGCCCCTTGCTCCAGGCGGTTAACCAATCAGATTGGAATACGGCATTAACAATGAATCCAATCAATAAATTTAGGATGAAATAGAAGCATACAAGGCTAATAGTAAATGTAATATATTTCTTCAAATTTCCTTACTCCTTCTACAAACGTCTTATCTGTTATTGTAACCTGCAAGAAATGTTTTTCACAAATTAAGATCCGACTAACACTTTTTCTGCAGAAATCCATACGGTAATATTATCAAGAATTCAGGAGGACAACGATGTTTTTTCACCAATACAGGCCAAATTGTTTTCCCTCTTATCTACCTATTTACCCTTACTATCGCGCTTATCCTCCAATTGAAGTGACGCGTTTCCAGCATTCAGCTCAGACTTGTTCCAATCTCATGAAGGAAGGGCAGAAACTCCTGGATAAAGTAAATCAGGATGCTAAATTTGCTCATGAATTAAAAGATGCTGCACAGAAAAACGATCATTCTCATGTTAAGAGCCTGATTCAAAGTGCCGGAGTTGCGTCACCCTTTCATCTTTCCTATACCCCTGATGCACTACGAGTGGATCTTACTTCTGGAAATGAAGATAACTGTAGTGAGTTAACAATCAAATTATGCTGGTGAACGTCTACTTTAACTTCTTCCGAAGAGAAAAATAAAATACGCTTATTTGAACAAGTGGAAGTAATAGCAGAACAATAATAGGATAAGCAGTAAAATGCTTGGAAATCACCGGTTGAAGCGTCATCGCAGCAATCAGTAGTGGCGATGTAAACATCATGGCGATATAGGCATTCCTACATGCATGGGCAGTAAGCGTTTTTTCACGTTCATCATCTTCAAACAATTCGGAAGGAAGCAGAAGGGCTTCTTTCCAACCCTTATTGTTTTTTCTTTTACTTCGAGTGACTACGAAACCAATGATACTCACTATAAGAAGAGCTGCAATAATCGGGGTAACGTTCATATAAAAACTTTCACCTTCCCCGTTAATAAATGCTTGGAATCGCGTGGCTGCATCATAATAGGTCATCATCGCCCATCCAAACAATCCGAGAACAATCAGATTCATCACGTAAATCACTGATAACTTCATTTCGCTTCCCCCTTTAATTCAAATACTTCTTCAACAGTCATTTCAAACTCACGACAGATGTTCATTGCAAGCAACAACGAAGGGACGTATTCCCCCTTTTCCACTGCAGCAATTGTTTGTCTCGTAACTCCAACTTTCGAAGCTAGTTGCTGCTGAGTGTATTGAAATCGGGCTCTTAGCTCTCTAATGCGGTTACTTAGTTCCATCTGAATCCCTCTTTCACGGCTCATATATAAAGTATTATAGACCAAATTTAATGTTAAGTAAACTTAACATTAAGTTAATCAAACTTAACTTTTTATCACAAAAAAAGTAGCCCGGATTTCCGGACTACAATTTCTATTTTACGATCAAAACAGGACATGGGGATTGTTGAGCAACTTTTTGGCTAACACTCCCAAGCATCCACTTCTTAATCCCACTTATTCCCCTGCTTCCGATGACGATTAAATCGGCCTGTTTCATGACTGCAAGATCTACGATTTCTTTCGCTGGATCTCCAGAGCGTACATCTGAATGAACCTTTACTCCCATGTGATGGAGAGTTTCTTTTACTTCGCGTAACATTGCTTCTCCTTCACTACGTTCAACAAGTACTCCATTCTGCTCTTCAGGAACCGGAGAAGGAACTCCAGCATGGCCTTCATTTCCAATACTTCCGGTACCATAAGGAATTCTCGTTGCAGGCTGTGGTGAGTGTTTATGCGATTCTTTTGAAACATGCACTAAATGAATAGAAGCATGACTTAATTCTGCTAGTTTCACTGCTTGATGGAGTGCCTTTTCACTATCTTCAGAACGATCGTATGCAACTACAATATTCGTATACATGATCTCTTCCTCCTCAGAATTTGAAGTAGTATTGATATACCCCGCTGAAGAAGAAAATAACGTTTTTGCTGAAAACGTATTCAGTTCGATATATTTGTTACAAAAGTCTCATTAACCAGTAATAATTTGTTCTTTTGGATAATGATATCGTTCACTAGGTACTTTCCCTCGCAACATTAGCAGGAAGGAAATGATACCAATTCTTCCTACAAACATTAAGAAAATAATAATACATTTCCCTGCTGTGCTTAAATCAGGAGTAATACCAAGCGATAATCCGGTAGTACCAAAAGCTGATGTAACCTCAAAAATAATAGCCGTTAGAGAGAATGGTTCTGTAGCTGTCAGTATGACTACTGCTAATCCGCAAATGCCAGTCGCAGTAAATATTACAATAAATGATTTAATAATGTCATCATGTAAAAGCTCTCTTCCAAATACTTTGACACTCTTCTTACCTTTAGAAAAATGAATCACCGATAGGACCGCAACGGCGAAAGTTGTTGTTCTTATTCCTCCACCAACACTACTTGGAGATGCGCCTATAAACATTAGTAAGCTCAATACCAATTGAGTTGGTAACGTAAATTCACTAACGTCCATCGTGGCGAGTCCACCATTTCTTGTTGTAACAGATTGAAAGAGCGAATAGAAAAGGGCTTGATCCCACGTTTTGTCGGACATGAAATTACCTATTTCTAAAACCCAAATTATTACCGTGCCAAGAATGATAAGACCAAAGAAGGTTACTGATGTTACCTTCGTAAATAAAGTGAATCGATAAGCGACTTTATCTTTCTTTTGAAACAAATAATCTTTCAACTCAATTAGCACTGGAAAACCAATCGCACCAAGAATAAGTAACAGCATATTAATCGTTTGAACGAAATAATCATTTGCGTAAGGGATTAGTGAGTTTCCAGTTATATCAAAGCCAGCATTCGTAGTGGCACTTACTGAAGAAAAGAACCCCTGTAGAAATGATTCCTGCCAGGTGTCATAATATCTTAATAAATATAACCCAAGTATAAGTGTCCCAATTGCCTCAAATAAGAGTATAAGTCCAAGAATTTGCCTCATCAAATTGACAAGTCCCGCCAGAGTACCACGATTCTGATCTGTACTGATCAGCTGTCGTTCCTTCATTCCAATCTTCTTACCCATCAAAAGCCAAATAAAAGTACCTAGCGTCATAATTCCTATCCCGCCAAATTGAAGTACAAAAGCGAGTATGTAAGTTCCTACCGTACTGAAGGTATCAGCAGTGGATACCACAGTTAATCCTGTCACACTAATCGCACTTACAGCTGTAAAGAGCGCATCTATGAAGCTCCAATCCACATCTTTTTGATGCGCTATTGGCAAACTCAGTAGAATTGTGGAAAGAATTACAGCTGATAAATAGAAAAGAACAATCAGCTGAACGGAAGAAAGTTCTGTTGCTTTTTCTTTGATTTTCATTCTATCCCCCCTACTTCCTTATCCTATTATATATAAATTTCACTCATTGAACATGCCATTCTAATAAATAGCATTGTTTAGAGAATAACCCAGTCTATAGTATAATAAACTCGTTCAATTGTTTGAATATTGGGGGAATAGCACGTGGATGATCAGAGACACGAACGAGAATTACTCACTTTAAAAACGATAGCAGAGACGTTAAATCGCTCAACCGACTTAAAACCAATGCTCCAATCTGTTCTTGAAGAACTATTAAACGTAACTGGACTTAAAACCGGCTGGATCTTTTTATCTCGTAACTTTAATGAATTTACATGTGAAGCAGATGTGCAACTTCCTCACGCACTCTCCATGAACAATAAGAAACCGATGTGTTCAGGTTTGTGCTGGTGCTTAAATAAATATTGGGGCGGGCGACTCAATGAGGCGGTTAATATCATTGAATGCAAACGACTTGAAGATGCATTGATCAGCAATTCCGGGGACACGGAAGGTCTTACTCATCATGCAACCGTTCCGCTCGCTGCCGCTGGTGAAACATTTGGCTTATTGAATGTTGGCTCGCCTGGTAAGGAGAAATTTATAGAACAAGAATTAACCCTCCTTGAATCTGTAGCATTTCAAATTGGAACAGCTATCAAAAGGGTCAATTTATTTCAAAATGAACAGAAACGTGCAGAAAATTTTTTGAAATTAGAAACGTTAACCAGAAAGTTATGGCAGCACGAACAGGTGGATGACATTGTCCATAGCATCATTGAACATTCAAGTCGCTCTTTCAATTGGCCGATCGTTGGATATTTCGTTCAAAACGGCAAGCAACTGATTCTCCAGTCCGTGTATGAGAATTTAGGTTTACGAACGATGAACCTATCTTATTCTATAGATGATCTAAAAGAAATGATGGAAGCCATACGAAAAGAAGAGTCTGTCATGATTAGTGAAACTCTGTTTCCCTTTCTTCTTGAACCTGCTCAACTTTCTGCAAGAGCTGTTACAATTCGAAAAGAGCAAATTGGCGTTCTTTTCGCCTTAAGTTATAAGAAGCAAGCATTCGAGACAAATGAATGGGAAGTACTTCGAGCACTAGCCGATCATATGGCCCTTGCGATTGAACAAGCAAGAGTCAATGAAAAGAGACAGGAGCTCATTATCTCTGAAGAGCGAAATAGGCTGGCAAGGGATCTCCACGATTCTGTTAGTCAGAAACTTTTTTCTCTTTCCATGACAGCAAGAGGTGCCCAAAGCCTCCAAGAAAATCCCTCATTGCTTACTGAAGCACTCGAAGATATTCAACAATTGTCCAAAGAAGCGATGAGGGAAATGAGAACGTTAATCTGGCAGCTTCGGCCTGTCGGAATTGAAGCAGGAATAATGACTTCGCTTCAATCATATGCACTTGGTCTCGGTCTCCATCCTGTATGTAATGTGACTGGGATCAAACGACTCCCTCCCCAAATTGAAGAAGCCCTCTTCCGAATTGGACAGGAATCCCTGAATAACGTTCAAAAGCACGCACGAGAAAAAAAGGTTTCCATTTATCTTAATATGACTGATGAATCTGTAACGCTTACCATTCATGATGCTGGACTGGGGTTTGATCAAGCAACGACCGGAGATTGTACCCTTGGATTGAGAGGTATGAAAGAAAGAGCAATACTTCTTGATGGAACATTATCCATCATGAGTGAACGAAATAAAGGGACAACAGTAAAAACTGTTATTCCCATTAAAATATAAGGGGGATATTATGAAAATTAATCTTCTAATCGCTGATGATCACCTTATGGTCAGAAAAGGTCTGAGATTATTTCTTCAATCCCAGGAAGATATCGAAATTGTCGGTGAAGCTTCAAATGGATTAGAAGCTGTTAAACTCGCTAAAGAATTATTGCCTGACGTTATTTTAATGGATCTCATTATGCCAGAAATGGATGGCATCGAAGCTACAAAAGAGCTGAAGAAGGAATTTCCATCTATCAAAATTATCATGTTAACTAGTTTTTCCGATCAAGACCATGTACTTCCTGCTATTAGAGCAGGGGCTGAAGGATACCAACTAAAAGATATTGATCCAGATGAGTTGATCTACACAATCCGCGAGGCTTACTCAGGCAAGCGGCATCTTCATCCTATTGCGACGGATCAGGTCATGTCTCACATGACGCAAGCAAATTCCACTGAGGATGAACCATCCTTAAATACCATTACCCCTAGGGAACGAGATGTTTTAAGAGAGATTACTAACGGGAAAAGCAATAAAGAAATCGCAGTAGCCCTTTTCATTACTGAAAAGACTGTAAAAACACATGTCAGCAGTATTCTATCAAAGTTGAATTTCCATGATCGCACACAGGCTGCACTTTTCGCAACAAGGAAGAACTGGTTCGAAAAAAAAGCATAAGACTATAGTAGGAGAACATATTCATTCTTCGTGCCGATTCATCATTCTCCAGTTACGTATATGCTTATAGTAGCTTGAACCGATATCATTTTAGTTTTTAAAAAAATAAAGAATCACTAGAAAGGAGCATGACAATGAAAATACTCGTCATGAATGGTAGTCCAAGAGAAAAATCAATGACACGAAATTTAACGAATACGATTACAGATCAACTAGATGAAAAAGGGATTGAAGTTCTTACATTCGATGCTGGATTTCATAACCTTCCTCTCTTTAAAGGGAGAAAAGAAGATCTTGACCATCCAGAAGTACAGCGACTTATCACCAATGCGACTCAGGCTGATGCTTTTGTAATTTGTTCACCTGAGTACCATAATGGTATGAGCGGTGCTTTGAAAAACGCCCTGGACTTCTTAGGTGGCTCTCACTTTCACCATAAGCCAACTGCTCTTGCGTCCGTAGGAGGAGGAGGAAAAGGTGGCATCAACGCGTTAAACAACATGAGAACAGTGATGAGAGGTCTTTATGCCCTCGTTCTTCCGGATCAATTCTGCGCCGATCCAACATGCTTTGATGAGAAGGGCTTCATGGTTGAAGTAAAAGCAAAAGAACGGTTAACTATCGTTATCGATGAGCTCGTTTCACTTACTGAAACAGTTGAACATAAGATTGAAGTGAATTAAGACCAAAAGGCACCCTTCACGGGTGCCTTTTGGATTTATTAATACTAATGGAACCAACTCTGTTCCATTACTCAATTACTCCAGATTCTGTAACATTCACGTTCATTTTAAATGTAATATCCATATCTGGATATTTGTCCATCCATTGCTCGTGATCAAACTTCCCCCTCGTAACACTTCTCACAGAATTTCCAAGACCAAGTGGGTCGATTTCTAACTTCTGAAATTCATCAATCATATTGTTTCCTTTTTTCTCAATCTCTTCTTTCATTTTCTTTTGTATATCTTTAAGAACAGGCGGTGTTAGCTTCTCACCAGAATATTCTTTAATCACTCCAAGAATATTCCCATGAATTTCTATTTTGCCACTTCCATCTTTATTAATATCAATCTTCCGTTTCGAAGCAATATTGTAAATTGCCGCATACTCCCCATCATCAAGCTTGACTGTGAATGAATCATTACTACTAAACTTTTCATATAATATTTTGAAAGTAAACAAGCTTTTAGCATCCAATGATCCAACCATCTTATCTCCTTTTAATAAAGCAATTCCAATGATTTTAACTTTATCCACGTCTAACTCGAGTAACGGTAGAAAAGGATCATGTCCTTCTGAGAAATAGTAGTAAAGAAAATTGTGGAGATTTGTTTCAGGTAGCATCCCATGCTGGCTGTTATGATTTAACGTATCATGAATGAAGGAGCCCGTATCCACATTTCCATAATTTGCGCTAAGCAGTTCTTCCACGTCGGTATTTACTACCCCTAGAAACACTCTTGAGCCAATAGCAGGATCTCTTTGAAGTGTATCAACCAGTTCCATAATCCCTCTTGTTTCTGCAACTTCCCGACTAAATAAAGCAACTTGCAGCTTCCCGCTTACAAAAGGCTTAGGAGATTCTGAATTATACTGACTCCTTATTTCTTTACTTAGCTCAGCCGTCTGGACAAATACGCTATTGTCAATTCTTCCATCCGCTTGATACTGGGGTGCTACCGCAACCCCCTTGATTAAATCATGATTTTCTTCATCATCTGGGACATCATACCCGATAATCGTCACCAGCTGAATATCATCGAGGATACTACGCTCCACACAACCGGTCAGTAAGAGGAGCATTATGAAAAATAAGAGGGGTCTGATCATTCTGCTCTCCTCACCTTCCTTTTAATATACTGAACAACGTAAAGTAGAGGAACATAGACATAGACAAAATAATAACCAACGCGCGCTTGTATACATATTTAAAAGATCAATGCTCTCACGTTTAGCGAAAACGCTACTAATAATTAGTATGAGTATTAGGAGAGGAATCGTTGCATTTTGCTGACTCACTCGCGTTAGCCTTCTTATGCCTCTTCCTCCTGCCCATAACGTAAGGCAGAGGTTCGGAAGAATAACTAGCGCCCAGGAGGAGATTCCGATATACTCAAATCGCTGTACAAAAGGCATCTCAGCAATTTTCCATGTCGTTAGCGTTGCCCAAATTGTTTTATCAAGCTGCCCCGTACTGAAAAAGGCAATGGTTACAATCATGACGAGCAGTATATATGAAAATTGTTAATAAATGTCCTCCCTGTGCCCAACGATGCGATTTCTCCGGCTCTTTTATAAAAGGATAGTACATAAAAAGTGTCGTAAATCCTAAATAAGAAAGAGAAGCTCCTTTAACGCCTTCGTATAAATCCTTAATCGAATGATTGAATACAGGGAGAAGATCACGATAATGACCATAGAACACCGGAAATAGCATCGTCAAAATTAGATAAAAGGGCAGCACCACTCCAAAGAAAGAAATCCCTGCTACTACCTTGAAACCACCTGATAAACAATAGTAAGCGAGTAGTAAAAAGACAGCACCGAAAAGCCATTTATTGAGATCAGGGAACATCCAAACTTGTACGACTTCTATATAGGTCCGCAGAACGGTAATGCTCATTCCGATAAAATAAGCAATGACAGCCCAGCTTAATAAACCTCCAAGCCATTTCCCAAAGAGGTTTTTATGTAATGAAATAATATCGCCATTTTCTTTATTAAGAATTTTATAGATCAGAAAAATAATGAAGCTAAGACTTAGACCAGCGACTAATACTGAAATCCATGCATCATTTCCCGCGTGCCTTGCAACGATCCGTTGAAATCCCATAACCCCCACCCCGACCTGAACTGAATGAACGAGATAGAAAACAAGAAATGGAGATACTTTATACTGATCTTTCACTTCATATCCAGCCAATCTAAAGCATCTCCTTTCGCAAGTTATTCATGAAAATCATTTTTAGCTTTCTTCGGCGAAGTTTTAAAACGCGTCGTATTTTCGGTTTGAAGCTGGACCGGTCTCTTTCCCTGGAAACTTATTGGTAATCTGATGATGGCATCCTTTAAATCCTTTACACGGAGTGGAAAAATCGGTTCAAGAAATGGCCTTCCAAAAGACTTTAGCTTAAGAAGATGAACGATTAAAAAGCTAAAGCAGATCGTTACACCTAGTAGTCCCCACATATGAGCAAATAATAGGAATGGAAACCGCGTTAATCGAATCGTATTACTCATTCGATATACAGGAGTTGTGAAAGACGCAAGCGCTGAAAGAGCCACAATAATTAATAGAACATTGCTCGTTAAACCCGCTTCTACAGACGCCGTTCCAATTACGATACCGCCTACGATACCGATGGTTTGACCTACTTTTGTCGGAAGACGCGCACCAGCTTCTCTTAATAATTCGATGGAAAGTTCCAGAAAAACTGCCTCTAGAATAGGAGGAAGTGGAATTCGCTGTCTTGAACTAACAAGTGTACCAAGTAAATCTTTCGGTATTAGTTCATAATGATAGGTTAAGGTAGCCACATAAACCGGAGTAACAAGAATCGAAAACAGGATGGCAAAGATTCGAATCAGACGTGCACTTGACGCGACAATCCAATTGACAAAGTAATCTTCAAATGCAGAGAAAAATTCAATAAGAGTAGTGGGACCAATTAATGCCTGTGGCGATCCATCTGATAATATGACTACTTTTCCTTCACACAAAACAGATGTCACTCGATCTGGCCTCTCGGTATCAATAAGTTGAGGAAACGGAGAATTTCTATCATCTGTTATAAGCTGCATAATGACCGAACTATCGACAATTTGATCAACTTTAATGTCTTCCAAGCGTTGTTTAACTGTGTTTACATTCTCTTCATTGGCTATACCTTCTAAATACAAAACAACAACTTTGGTGTTTGTAAGCTTTCCTAGTGTTAGTTCGTAAGCTTTCAATTCGTGCACTGGCAAACGTTTACGAACGAGGTGGATATTTGTATCAAGAGATTCAACAAACGCTTCTTTTGAACCTACAACAGTAAATTCCACTTCGGGTTGGGATACTGGGCGTGCTTTCTTAACTTGGCACGGGATTAAAGCACATTCTTTCGAATTCTCATTCAAGCGGATCAACACATACCCGGTCATGACTTTATTACAAATCACTTTTAGATCATCTGAAATAATGACTCCCGGAATCGGAACTTTTTCCTTGATCTCCTTCAGATTACCTATGGGATTTTTTACAAGGTAAGGTAAAATATGATCATTAAATTCATTTTCATGAATAAGCGTTTTAAAATAGTACAAGAAGAATGAACTTCCCTCTTGCTTGTTTTCAAAATGCATAAAATCGCCAGAGTCTTTTAAGCTTCTAATGAGCTCAGGTAAATTTTTCAACTTATCTGGAGACTGGCTTTTTTTTAACCATTTAAACACATACTCTCACCACGCAATCTGGAATTCTTCTTGTAGTGTCTGCAGGTTTCACCAATTTATCCAGTTTAATCTAGGAGACAAATGAAATAAATTTAAAAAAGCGCGCCAGAACGGCGCGCTTCACTTCTTATTGTCCCTGTGCTAAAGAGTATGCAATCTTACCATCAAATTTATAGAGGTTCTCTATTTTAATCCAGTCAAGTTCCTCTGCTTCAATATGTGATAATAGTTCTCGAATTCCCGCCTGCGTTTCCTTCACACCTTTTACAGGTTGGAAACGACAGCGCCAGTGGTCAGACAAAAACGTTTCTGTAAAACCGTTTGGATATACTTTCACACCACGGTTCGTCATCATAACAAATTCATGATCACTTTCTGCAGCTGCACGATTAAGCTTATCTGCAATATCATCGATCGTTAACGTGTTGTTAAAGAGAAAAACATCTGTGCCATCAAGTTCACGTTCTGGAACATAATTTGAACGGACTTGTTCTTCCTTTTTCTCAATCGTTTCTTTACTGTATGTCACAGGCTCGAGAATGGATGGAGATTGTCCAAGACGCTCAACCACTGCATGTGAGAACTCTTTCGTTCCAACAGCATCTTTCCCTTTCGCCATGTCTCCTGTTAAAATACCGTCTTCGATTGTTTTCAACCAGGCATTATGAATTTTCTCAGCAGCTTCAGGTTGACCAATATGAACGAGCATCATAATGGCACCATGCAGAAGACCAGATGGATTCGCGATTCCTTTCCCTGCAATATCAGGAGCACTTCCGTGAATGGCTTCAAACATTGCAATTTGGTCACCAATATTTGCAGACCCTGCTAAACCAACACTTCCTGCAATTTGTGCAGCGATATCTGACGCAATATCACCATATAGATTCAGCGTTACGATGACATCAAATTCTTCAGGTGAATCAGCAATACGCGCCATACCAATATCAACGATGTAACTATTTGATTCGATATCTGGATACTCTGCAGCTATTTCTTTAAATACCTGGTGGAAAAGACCATCGCTTAATTTCATGATATTATCTTTCACAAGGCAAGTTACTTTTTTACGATTATTCTGTCGAGCATACTCAAATGCATGACGGATAATTCGTTCTGATCCCGGACGAGAAATGAGTTTTAAGCTCTGCACAACGTCAGGCGTTTGCTGATGTTCAATACCTGAATAAAGATCTTCTTCATTTTCACGAACGATAACAAGATCCATGTCAGGATGCTTATTCTCAATAACAGGATGATAAGAAACACAAGGACGAACGTTTGCATATAGACCCATAGCAGTACGGATCGTAACGTTCAAGCTTTTATACCCTCCACCCTGAGGCGTTGTAATTGGTGCTTTTAATAATACTTTCGTACGGCGTAATGAATCCCAAGCTTCCTGGGGAATACCTGTTGAGTTACCTGATAAATAGACTTTCTCTCCAACGTCGATAAATTCAGGGTCGATTTCAGCCCCTGCTTGTTCTAAGATATGCAACGCAGCTTCCATAATCTCAGGACCAATTCCGTCCCCTGTCGCTACTGTGATCGGGCGCTTTTCTGCCATGATTTTTCTCTCCTTCTCCCTGGTCTATAAGTACACATCGAAAAAGCCGGTAAGCTCTATAAAAGCCTGTACCGGTTTCTCCCGATAAACCAACATTTTGTTATTCCTGTCCAAGGTTATTATAGAAATCCTGTTCTTTTTTGTCAATTTTACAGAGGTTTTGGATTAGATTGTTTATCAGAAACCAGCATCTCGACCCAAAACTGGTTTCTATTACTATTGAAGAGCTTTTACATCTTCTACAATTTCTTCGAATGGCACGTTGGAAACGCCAGAGTATTTCTTCACAACGACTCCATCTTTATTTACAAGATAGAGGTTCGTACCATGAATAAACTGATCAGAAGTTGGATCAGCTGAGGCAGAAGTTTTAAAGCTATTCTTTGAGAAGTTCTCTATCTCTTCTCCATTATATCCTGTTAGAAAGTGCCAGTTCGATAGATCAGCATCAAATTTCTCCGAGAACGCTACCAACTTTTCTGGTGTGTCACGCTCAGGATCAACAGAAAAAGATACAAGTTCCACATCCACATCAGCAGACTTCAATTTATCTTGGAGCTGTGACATATTTGCTGTCATTGGGGGACAGACAGTTTCACAATTCGTGAATATAAAATTAGCTACCCATACTTTTCCTTTTAAATCGCTCAATCCAAATTCACTATCCGTATGGTCCGTGTATGTAAAGTCTTGCACCTCCCAATCAAGATCATCAGGAATATCCTTCCCACAAGCAGCTACTACCAAAAGGAGACTCAATAATCCTGTTAAAAGTAGTAATTTCTTATTCAATACCATGACCTCCCCTTTATTGATTATTATCTCTTCTCTACCTTATCTCATAATAAAAAAAGTTGCTATAGAACTACGAACCTTGTTTTGAGCATTTCATGAACAAGAAAAAACCTGAATCATAATGATTCAGGTTTCCTACTTTTCTGCCTGCATACGCCTGACGGTTGCTGTCACAAGCTTGCGAGGCAGAAAACGAATCGATTTAGCTAGAATCTTGTTTTGAGCGCCAGGTATGATGACACTCTTTCCTTTCATAAATCCCTCATAGCCTGCTGTAGCTACTGTCATTGAATCCATTGTCCCACCGTCGAACAGCTTTGACTTTCCTAGATTAGCTCGTGAACTGAAGTCAGTCCTAGTTGGTCCAGGGCAAAGAGCTGATACAGTAATCCCCGTTTCCTTCAGCTCATCCTCAATCGCTTCTGAGAATGAAAGCACATATGCTTTCGAGGCATAATACACAGCCATCAACGGTCCCGGTTGAAAAGCCGCTGTTGAGGCAACGTTCATAATTCTTCCTTTACCCCGAGCAGTCATCTCTGGGAGTACCAACTTTGTTAAATGTGTTAACGAATTAATATTTAAATAAAGCATATCTAACTCTTGCTGTATATCTGTTTCAGTAAACTTACCGAATAATCCTACACCTGCATTGTTAATTAACAAATCTACTTGCCTGCCAAGTGTTTTGATGTCCTTATACAATTCTACTGCAGATCCTGGCTTTGATAGGTCACTAACTATAATATCTACATTAACATCATAACTTTTTAATTCCCGGGCACGTTGTTCAAGTTTCTCGCTATTCCGAGCAACCAGGATCAAATTTTTCCCATCCTTAGCCAATAAGGTAGCAAGATCAAACCCAAGTCCCCCAGATGCTCCCGTAATTAATGCTGTTTCAATCATTATGATTCCTCCTTAAATTGGCTTTATTATTTTCTAAAGTTTAAACATTTAAACATTAAAGGCAAAAAACTAGTAGAGGACCTAGAAACAGGTCTCTTCTACTTTGTCTAACAGTTTTTTCAGCGTTGTCACACTATCTTCTAATTGAAGAGAATAGAATCTTGTCGTTCCCTTTTGCTCAACAGAAACAAGTCCAACTTCCCGCAGAATCTTTAAATGGTGTGAAATAGCCGGACGAGACAGAGTGGATTGCTCTGTAATCTCATTCACGCTCAAGCTATCATGATCACTAAGAAGCATTATGATATCCTGTCGATACGGATCACCAAGCGCTTGAAAAATGGGTGTACTTCTGCGAAAAAGTTGGATCGCTTCCTGATGCTCACTTTCATGATTCATAGCTGAAAGCCTCTATTCGTTTAAAAGTTTAAACATATAACCTAAACTAATCATATAGAATGATTGCACAGCTGTCAACGTCCATATCAATGTCAAAAGTCCTTAATTCTCATTCATTTAGCTCTACTTAATGGGAAGGACCCTCATCGGATGGAAGTTTCACTTCATTTTTATGTAGCCAAGGTCCTTCAAAACTGATTTATGGTTAGGATTTATATGATCAGGAAGTTCATCGATCGGAAAATACTTCACTTCGGAAACTTCATTCTGATCAAGAACAAAACTTTCACTTTGACAGCTTGCTGAATATACAGCAATGACACTGTATACTTCATCACCATTGGGGTATTTGTAATAGAATTCTTCTCCAGAGAAGATCGACACGAACGAAAGGTTTGAAACCGCAATACCTAGTTCCTCGAAGGTTTCTCGCTTAGCTGTTTCTTCAAACTTTTCACCAGGCTCCATAAACCCTCCAGTTAATCCCCATAGCTGGTTATCAGTTCTTTTTTGCATGAGAAGTTTTTTCTGGTGCTCGTCAAAAATTAGAATAGCTACGCCTGGCAAGATAAGAGGGCGACTGCCAACAAGTGCTCTGATTTCTTTGATATAGTCCATATATCCTCCCTAATAATCAAGTGATTTAGTATAAAGCTCATCTTTTGAATCGTATTTCTAGTAATGAGAAACTCTGTCCGTTCATCATGTGCTTTACATAGCCAATTAGAAAAACCCTTTCGATAGCTCGAAAAGGCTTTTTATGCGTTACTAAACGCCCATATCCAGAAAATCACACCCCATATTGCACTTAACACGAGCAAGATAATAAGGAGACGAATATTTTTATTTCTCATTTTGCTTTTTCTCCTTGACTACACCAGCATTTTCTTTTCGTTTCAACATATACAAAAAGAATCCAAACAATCCAAAAACAACAAAAAAGAGCCCAGTTGACATATAAACCAGGAGGGAACCAATATCCATTGCTTGTCCACCTTTCATTGTGACAAATTAACCACTATAAGATAAATAAATCGATAAGACACCGATCACCAACATCGTTACAAAGGGCAGAATAAATGCTAGAAAAACAACAGCAGATTCCGTTTTATGCTGTTTGATTTTAGATAACAAGTAGCAGATCTCCTTCCAAACTCATCTATATTTTGGCTATGTTAGCCTTTTTTGTTGATCCTCGATTTTTGGCTCATTAACATAGTCTATATTTCAATTATAACGGTGTTTCATGTCATACCTTTACCTTTTCGTGAACGTTTCCGTACTATTCTAACATAGGAATCGCCTAATCATGACAGGCGTGGTGAATCGCCTGACGAAGCAAAGCCATCACGTGTTGATCATCAGGAGAATAGAAAATGCTCGTGCCTGCTCTTCTAAACTTAACCAATCTTAAGTTCTTTAGAAACCTGAGCTGATGAGAAACGGTCGATTGAGATAAGTGCAGCTGATCCGCTATTTCACTAACAGCACACTCACGATCTGCAAGTAAATTAAGTATTCTTATCCTTGTAGGATCACCAAGGGCTTTGAAAGTTTGTGAAACGATAAAGAGTGTTTCTTCATCAAGATCCAAACCGTCGTTTATAATATCCTGTTCCCTTTTATCCACTATTTGTCACCCTCCACCTCATTATATGAGCAACTATTCATATATTTACTTGATGTCATTGTATGAAAATTTCTCACTTATTGTCAACTCTCGATAAATGCACCCGTCACGAACCTTTCACACTTTCTTTTCAAGTAGCCTTGAGTTAATGATCATTCCTTTTTACAATAAAAGGAGACAATAATAAAGGGCTTTCTTTACATGAGATAGGATGAATAAACGTGATGTGGTATGATGAAAACGTTAACCATTTATGATCAAGCATTATGATACACGGAGGTGTTCCTGATGTGGGAACAATTATCGAGCACATTCTCATTTAGTGCTCTGTGGAGTCCTGGAGTTATGGTAGCAGCAATTGTGATTGCTGGATTTTATTTACTACTTACAGGACCTTGGAAGGACAGCTTTAAAGATTCTGCACCTTTTCCAATTTATAAGAAGATCTTTTTCTTAATAGGTGTATTTATTTTTTACATTGGACTTGGTGGTCCTTTATCACTAATGGGTCACTTATTGCTCAGTATTCACATGTCTGAGATGGCACTCGTATATTTAATCGCTCCACCTCTCATCCTTGTAGGTACGCCTGCATGGCTGATCCGCCCTGTTTTGAACGTAACGTTCATTCACAAGCTGGTCAAATTTTTCACATTTCCAATTATCTCATTACTTTTATTCAATGGATTGTTCTCGTTCTATCATATTCCAGAAATTTTTGATTACTTAATGGTTCATTACACCGCTCAGAACTTCTACAAAGCTGCGCTCATCTTCACTGCTTTTGCTATGTGGTGGACGCTTGTATGTCCAGTTCCAGAATACGATACATTATCTGGAGTTAAGAAACTCGGATACATTTTCGCAGATGGTGTTCTCCTCACACCAGCATGTGCCTTAATCATTTTCGCATCATCCCCACTATACGCGACCTATACAGATCCAGCAGTATGGGCCAGTGCAATGGGGTATTGTATTCCAGGTAGCACCACAGTCTCGCCTGAATTATTCGCTCAATTCAAACCACTTGGAATCATGGAAGACCAGCAACTTGGCGGTATCATCATGAAAATCATCCAAGAACTCTCATACGGTACAACCCTGGGATATATCTTCTTCCAATGGGCAAGAAAAGAACGCGAAAAAGACGCCGAAGAACTACAATCCCCAGAATTCAGAATCACAGAAGTGTAATACGAAAAGCGGAAGTGGGCGTTTAGGCCTGACAGGCACTGGAACCCTATAAATTGAACACGTTCTTTGTGTTCGAGTTATAGGGTGAAGTGACCGAAGGGCTGCCCACTGCAGCTGGATCTCATGAAAAGCGGAAGTGGCCGGTTTAGCCTCGACAAGCGCTGGAACCTCTTCAAAAGAACACGCCCTTTGTGTTCATTTGAAGAGGTGAAGCGATCGAGAGGCTGGCCACTGCAGCTGGATCTTGAAAAGCGGAAGTGGGCGTTTAGGCCTGACAGGCACTGGAACCCTATAAATTGAACACGTTCTTTGTGTTCGAGTTATAGGGTGAAGTGACCGAAGGGCTGCCCACTGTGAGCTGCAGATACTTGAAACCTGAGACGAGCCTTTCTGCCACTCGTAGCCACACCATTCAAAAAGCCATGAAGCAAAAGCTTCATGGCTTTTCTATGTACGTAGATCTACTTCTTAGCAACCGACGCACTCCTACCCCAATAAGGATACCAAGGATGATACCACCAATCGCAATAAAGGTAGGTGGAATAAGGATGAAATCTGGATTTATATTGGAGAAAATAACACCGACCGTAGAAAAATAGGCCCCCCCAATGAAGGGTAACGACAAATAATCTTCAGGTTCCTTTCCAGTTTTCTCTATTGCACAAAGGTAACTTTCATACATACCAAACATATATACACATGGATAGAACATCGCCCACTCATAATTGGTAACTGATATGGCTTGTTCTGATTTCCCTTGAAAGCTATAAACAATATTCATATTTAAATTAGCATTAACATTAATAATAAATTCAAGAATAATAAAAAGAGCCCCTCTGATGTATGTCTTATTTATGATTTGCCCAAAGCCAGGAAATGCAACACTCCATAGCAGGACTTCTAGGGGATATACTTTTCTTCTCATATTATCACCAGCTTCTCCTCGACTCGTCTACCCGTTTACTGTTTCCAAATAATTGGGATTTAATTCGATTGACATGGAATTATTTTCAGAAGTAGCCTGCTCACCTTTGCTCCATACTACTTGTATAAGTAAAAGAAAGGAGCTATTCCAATGCTGACAACTAATCAAATTCGATCATTCAAGAACACGATTCAGAATCGTATATGCGAAATTCAAAAAGAGTTAGTTGATAATGATGAATTTGGTGTTTCTCAGTCATCTATTCAACATACAACTGGCGAGCTTTCAAATTACGACAACCATCCAGGTGATACTGCTACTGAGTTATACGAGCGTGAGAAAGACCTGTCGTTAGAAGAACATGCGAAGCAAGAATTAGCAGAACTTACAAGCGCGCTCCAAAGAATTGACAGAGGCAAGTACGGTGTCTGCGAGGTATGTGGGAAAGAGATATCTGTTGATAGACTCGCTATTCTCCCAACAGCTTCGACTTGTATCCAACATAGTCCCTCTCAATTAACCTCCAGCAAACGTCCAGCTGAAGAAGACGTCCTTGGACATTCGTTTGGTGAATACGTAAATGATACGAAAGATGCCAATTTCTTCGATGCTGAAGACTCCTGGCAACGCGCTGCCAGGTACGGAACATCTGAGACACCTTCCGACTTTAATACGCCACAAATGGATTATGACAGAATGTATATTGATTCAGAGGAACCCTCAGGGTACATTGAAGAGATCGAGACGTTTCTAACCTCTGATATTGATGGTAAACCTGCAGGAGTCATTCCGAATGAACATCATGAACGCTATGAGGATCAGCTTGATGAATACGCACAACAAGCTGCTGAAGGTACGATCGAAGACACAGACCTTAACTAATTAAGGAGCCCAATTGGGCTCCTCTCTACATTTCTATAGGTGCATGAAGACCAAGCAAACGCAGGCCTTCTGTTAATACAATAGATACGGCTGAGACAAGCTGAAGTCTTGCTTGTTTATGACTATCATCATCCAAGATTCGCACTTGTCCATAATACTTATTGAACGAACGAGAAAGGTCTAGCACGTATTTTGCAAGTTGTGAAGGATCATACTCAAAAGCAGCTCGCGCAATAACGTCCGGAAAACCACGTAATCTTGTAATAACTGACCAAGCCTCATCATCTTGTATCATTTCAGCTTGAACTCCATCTTGATAATGACCTTTGCGGAGAATTGAACAAGCTCTTGCATTTGTATACTGCACGTAGGGACCCGTTTCTCCTTCTACTCTCAGCATATCTTCAAGTGAAAAATCGATATCGTTTCGGCGGTCATTCTTTAGATCATGAAATAAGACTGCTCCAACCCCTATTTGCTCCGCAACTAAATTCTTGTCCTCCAAAGTTGGATTCTTGGCTTCGATATTTAGTTTTGCTAGTTCGATCGCCTCATTCAAAACTTCTTCGAGCAGAACGACTTTACCTTTTCTAGTGGACATTTTTTTACCATCTTTCAACATCATCCCAAAATTTATATGGTGCATGTGTTCTGCCCACTCGAATCCCATTTTCTTTAACACTTCAAACAATTGTTTGAAATGGAGGCTTTGCTCATTTCCAACGACATATAACGCTTTACTGAATCCATACGTTTCATATCGATAGAGTGCTGCTGCCAGATCTCGGGTTGCATAAAGCGTCGCTCCATCTTTCTTTTTAATCAAACAAGGGGGAAGAGTGTCATCTTCCAGCTCAACAACCATTGCCCCTTCAGATTCAGTGAGAAGATTTTTTTCTTCGAGCAGATTAACTACTCTTTCCATTTTATCATTGTAGAAAGCTTCTCCATGTGTTGAATCGAACGTAATCCCCATTAATTCGTAAATTCGATTAAATTCTTGAAGAGACTCTTCTCGAAACCATTTCCATAAAGCTACTGCGTTTTGATCTCCTTCTTCTAGAGCCTTAAATGCCTGTCTCCCCTCATCTTCTAGAGACGGATCTGATTGTACTTCCTCATGAAATTTAATATAAAGAGCAAGCAACTCCTTTATTGTATGTTGACGGACTTGGGCTTCATTTCCCCACTTACGATAAGCCGTGATTAACTTACCAAATTGCGTTCCCCAATCACCGAGATGATTAATACGGATCGGACGATAGCCAACCTTTTCAGTAATCAATGCAAGCGCATTTCCAATCACTGTTGAACGAAGGTGTCCCATAGAAAAGGGCTTTGCAATATTTGGCGAAGATAGATCAATCGTAATGGCTTTATTTTTCCCCAGGTTAGAAGTTCCAAAATCGCTTCTCGCATCAAGAATCGTTTTAATAACTTCGTAAGCTACTGACGTTTTTTCTAAAAAAACATTAATATAAGGTCCAACCGCTTCAACTTTCTCAAATTGTGGATGCTGAATTTTAGAAGCTAAATCAGCGGCAATTTGCTTTGGTGACATTCGCATTTGTTTTGCAAGATCAAAACACGGAAATGCATAATCACCAAGATTCTCAAATTTCGGTTGTTCGATGCGCTGTATAATTTCCTGAAACGATATTTGTTCCTCACATGCTTGATAGACTTGTTCTCCAAACAGAGTTTTATAATTCATCACACTGCCTCCTTTATGACAATTAGGTTAAGGTTCCTGAACTCAAAAAAAACTCCGCCTCTCTATTAGAGACGAAGATAATCCGCGGTACCACTCTGATTGCTCAGCCTTATGGCCAGAGCCTGCTTCACACTGTAACGGAGTGCCCGACTGCTCCTACTCGATTCAGAACAGTATCTTGAAAGTCCGGTTCATGCTTGTTCAGATTTCGGGCTCACACCTCCCCCGAATCGCTTTATTCCTATCAAGCACTACTCTCTTTCGCATCGATGATTTTGTATATTATTTTACATTATAAACAACTTCATCTAATTTTCAAACCATTTTTTTATATGATTGGGTTCAAAATAAAGATGACTAACTAATGTATGACATACATAACTTTTTATTTCTATAGCAAACTATTATCTAACTATGATTATGAAAGGAGGAAGCATAGTGCGACGAGGAAGGCGAACAACGAACCGGAATAAACCGTATCAAAACCCTACTTCTAATGAATTTAAGGAGTCATATTTCACAATTAAAGATAATCAGCACTATTTGAAAGAAGGTTTTTATCAAACGGAAGACCTCAAATTCCGACACCTCACCATCCAGAACGTACCGTGCTTACTCTGTTATTTAGATCCATTAGTTGATGAAGAGAAACTTCAAAAAACCATTATGAAGCCACTCCTTGAAAGGAACGACCTAAACATCAGTAATATTGTTACAGCTAAAGAAATTCGCATTTCAAAAAATCTTATGGAAGCAGTAACCGGGCTTACTAAAGGATTCGTCGTTATGTTGATGGAAGGATATCAGAAATTCTACTTATTCGAGGCATTTGCAGCAGACACAAGATCTGTTGCAGAACCGTTAAATGAACAGGTCGTTAGAGGATCTCACGAAGGCTTCGTTGAGAATATTATGCAAAACTTACAAATGATACGTCGTCGAATTGAAAATCCTAATTTAGTCGTCAGGTTTTTTAAAGTCGGTAAAACTACAGATACAAAATTAGCTATCGTCTATATTCAGAATTTAGTGAATCCTGACTTAATTGCAGAGGTTGAAAAACGCATTACTGCCATTAAAACCGACTCCGTCCAAACTCCTGGGTATGTTGAAGAATTTATTGAAGATTCGCCCTTTTCTCCTTTCCCGCAATTGCTTAGTACTGAACGTCCCGATCGGACAACAGCTCATGTAATTGAGGGAAGAATTGCTCTTTTAATGGAAGGTAGTCCATCAACCTTGATCATGCCCGTTTCATTTTTTGCTTTCTATCAATCACCAGAAGATTACAATAGCAGGTGGTATATTGGCTCAGTTCTCCGTATGATCAGGGTCACCAGCTTTATTTTTGCTCTAGGTTTACCATCTGTTTATATTGCAACAGTATCATTTCATTCTGAGATCCTTCCTGCTGAACTCATCTTAAACATTAAAAGTTCTCTTGAGAATGTTCCATTTCCTCCCTTACTCGAAGCTTTAATTATGCAGGTCACCCTCGAACTCTTGAGAGAAGCGGCAATCCGACTTCCTAGTCCGATTGCACAAACGATCGGTATTGTTGGCGGTTTAGTTATTGGTACAGCTATTGTTGAAGCCAATCTTGTATCCAATATGATGATTATCGTCGTTGCCCTAACAGCTATCTCGTCTTTCGCAGTGCCATCATACGAGATGAGTATGTCCATACGCCTATTAGGATTTCCATTGATGCTCTTGTCTGCTTCATTTGGCTTCATTGGACTTGTGTTCGGGTTATCTGCTATCCTAATTCATCTTTGTGGTTTAGAAACGTTTGGGACACCTTATTTCTCTCCACTTGGACCTTTTAGATTTAATGAGTTAAAAGATTCAATCATTCGCCTTCCACGATGGCTACTTGGAAAACGCCCAGTTGATGTTCATGCTCAGTATGAGAAGCAAGAATGGAAATCTAGAAGGTGGAAGAATAATGAAGACGAGTAACACCATCACTTCTGCTCAATTGTTCTTCATTATTTTTCAAACACAAGTGGGAGTAGGCGTGCTTTCTTTACCTGCTTCCCTTTATGCAGGCTCGGGTACAGATGGATGGATTACGTTAATCATCACAGGTATCGCGATTCAGGTGATCATTTACATTCTCTATCTCTTAAGCAATCGGTTTCCTTCTTCAACGATTTATGAATTTGCACCCAAAATCGTTGGAAAATATGTAGGCTTCATACTTTCCGCACTATATATTGCGTTTGCTGTCTTCACTGCGGTTATTGTATTAGAACTATTTGAAACAACCATTAAAACGTGGATCCTTTTTAGGACACCAATGCTTGCCATATTATTACTCCTTGCAATAACTGGAACTTATCTTGCAGTTGGTAAAATTAAAGTGATGGGACGATTTTATCAATTTGTTTCCATCCTTATTGTTCCACTCGTCATTATGGCAGCTTATACATTGAAGGATGCCGATCTCAGATATATTTTGCCTATCGGTCATAATGGGATAGGAACTATTTTCAAAGCGACTCAGCAGGGCATCGTATCGATGGTTGGATTTGAAATGGTTTTGTTTGTCTATCCATATGTTCAGGATAAAGGAAAAACCGCGTTGAAAAGCTTAACTCTGGCAAATATTGCTGTTACGAGCTTATATACATTTCTGACATTTGCTACGTTTGTATTTTTCAGTCCAAAACAACTTGAAATGATCCCCGATCCACTTGTTTATATGTTAAAAGGCGTGTCATTTGTAGTCGTCGATCGAGTAGACTTATTGTTTCTTTCAATTTGGATTGTTTCGGTTATGACGTCCTATGTCTCCTATTTATATATTGCAGGGAAAGGAATACAGCATCTTACAAAACGAAAAAGAACAACCGGATCAATCATTATTGCCGCTTTGATTTCCTTGATCCTCTCAATGTTTACTCATGATCGCTATACAGTTGATATGATTGCGGGCTATCACGAAAAAGCGAGTTACTTTTTTGCTGTAGGGATTCCAATCCTCCTCTGGTTAATTAGTCTTATTTTCAAAAAGAAAGAGGCGCCATTATGAAAAAAAAAATCTATCTCATTAACGTGCTTCTTTGTTCCACTCTCTTTCTCACATCGTGCTGGGATCAGGAGCTTCTCAAAGAATCAAAATTGGTCTACGGCGCAGGATTTGATTATGAAGGAGATAGGGGCATACGCACAACGTTTGTCGTTCGCAACCTCGGTGTTCCCGTTAGTCAAGGGGGGGTGTATTCCAATCGGATCGTGTCCATCACCGGTACATCTCCACGTGACACACGTCTACAGATGGATCGACTTATCTCAAAACAAGTCTCAGCATCAAAAAATCAACTGCTGTTATTAGGTGACGACGTGGCAAAACAAAACATTGATCACATGTTCGATATTTTATTTCGGGATCCTAAAAGTCCATTGGACGCACGAGTTGCAGTTGTTGAAGGTACAGCTGAAGACTTCTTTAAGCTTGATCACATTGGTGATACGCTCATTACCGAATTTACAACAAACTTAATTAAGGGCGCAGAAAACAAAACTGAGTCCACAAAAATGACGGTTGAGAAGGTATTTCGATTCTCGAAAGATGAAGGCCAAGATTATGCGCTTCCTTACATCACTTTAAATGAAGAGATTCAAGCTCCTGAATTTAGCGGCATAGCGTTATTTCATAAAACCGCTTTTACAGGCATGACGTTGACGCCAATCGAATCCACATTACTTCTACTCATGAACAATGAGAGAAGTAAAAAAACCAATCTCACTGAAACGCTTGATAAAGATCGAGACAAGGGTTTCCTTGTGAATACAGCGACGATAAATGTACGCAAGTCCTCTTCAGATATCGAATACTATTTTCAAAATCAATCACTTGATAGAGCAGTGATCAACCTTGAACTGAGAGGAAATATTGAAGAATATCCTCAAGATCATCTTATAAAAGAAAGTCAAGTAACGAAAATAGCTGAAGAGCTTTCCGAAAATTTAACAACACAGGCAAATGAAGTTCTCAAGAAAATTCAAAAAGCAAATTGTGATTTTCTTGGGATTGGTCGTGACATGAGTGCTTATCACCCTGAAGCATGGGAAGCAAATATGTGGGAGGAACAATTTAAAGCCATCAAGTTAGAAGCACATATTAAAGTGAAGATATCGGAGACCGGTATTATTAAATAAAGCGAGAATGAGTATACTCATTCTCGCTTTATGGACTCCATCTCTTCAATTGTCGGTTTCTTGACACCATACCAGGAATAAGCGATTTTATAAATATCACCTTCACGAACGAGATTCCAGGCCATTTCATCCTCCATTACAAGCTCTGTCGCTTCCCCTTCACCTTCTGGCTGAACAAACACGTACTTATGATGATCCGTACTTTCCTTTTTTATTACTACACCACGTTCAATATGCTCTTCATGAACATAAGTGGATCGACCAATTACAAAAACACTTGCAAGAACGACAATGGTAGCTATCGTGATATTTAATAATCTCTTTCTGTTCATATTTCCTCCACGTTTAACTTGTTTAATTATAAGGTACCACAAACTGAATTTATTTAACAAAATAATCGCTGTACGTTTAAGGTGTTTTTCGCACGGGTACCCCTAATATAAGAGACAACACAAGGAGGAATTACAAATGGCTAAGAATTCTCAATACCAACCAATTCACGAGAGTGGTTTCTCTCTAAGTGACGCTCAAGAGGTTGCATATGCAAAAGATTTTAAGAAAGCAGATATCGCAGGCGGCATTCGCAAACCGAAAGTAAAAAGAGCTAAGAATGAAAATCCAGATCTACTCAAATAATATATGATGAGAGTCATGCAGCATGCATGACTCTCTTTTATATTATGATTCTGATTCATAGAAATCGTTTTACTACATAATTAGAAAGTCGTAACGGAATCAAAAGAAGACTGACCGATATGGTCACCCTTCCTTCTTAACAATCGCTTCATACCCCTTTTCTTTTAACTCCTGACATCGTTTCTCTGCCTTCTTCTTATCATTGTAAGCACCAGCTTGAACAATATAGAGTGCAGGCACAGCTCTTATATACTTAACAGCTGCTAGAGCAACTTCTTCAGCAAGTTCGAGACGAAATGATCGCACTTTTAATTTCTTCATATCTGCATCAGAGTCCAGAAATCCATATTCAACAATGAGCGTTTCTACGGCACCAGTTAATCGATGCATGTAATAGTAATCTCTTTCATTCGTGCCTTTTCTAGAAAAAACTCGCCTGATCGGCATACCAGCCTGTTCTATTGACTCTGCTGCCTTCTCTGCAAAATGACTCTTCGAAAAAATTGAATGAATCACTTCTGCTCCGCTCCCCCCACCTGCATTGTAATGATTGCTAATACACACAGATGCTCCCGAACGTTTCACTAAGCTTGAGCGTTTCTCTGATGGTAATGTAACGTCTGTCTTTCTTGTTAACATAGAAGGTATACCTAACTTTTTCAAAAATTCATACTGATGTAACGAAACTTCAAGTGTCCAATCTTTTTCAGTGACCCCATTCCCATGCGCTCCAGGGTCGCTACCTCCATGTCCAGCATCAATTATGATCATAAACACACTCTCCTTCTCCAGGATTTAATTTCCATACACATTCAAAATTCTGCTTTCATTTCCTAACCCAATTCCTCCTTCTACTTTATATATCGAATTAAAGGAGGTAAAAGGGGCATTGATATCAAACTATTTTCTTAAAGTACTTCGCAACCTTTTGCATGGTGGTTCGTCATAATATTGAGTGAAGCTTTCATCTGATGGATTTTTACTGCTCCTTAAGGGGGATAAAAAAGAAATTGAAGGAAGGGTTCTATGAAAGAGAATTTAAGAGGTACTCCTGAACCAGATTACTCTACATATACACCTGTTCAAAAAACACGTCTTATTGAAGAGATGATGGATCATTATGGTGAAGCACTGATGAGACTCGCTTATACGTATGTGAAAGATTGGGGAAAAGCTGAAGACATTATTCAGGAAGTTTTTCTTACGTGTTTCCTTAAGCTTAATACCTTCCGGGGAGAGGCCTCACTTAAAAATTGGCTTTACAGAATTGCCATCAATCGCTGCCACGATCATGTAAGAAGCTGGTCTTTCAAAAATTTGATTCCAAGTAATATGATTTCAAAGCTTATGAATAGCCATGACCCTTCTCCAGAGTTCATCGCTGTCCGTAATGAAGAATCACATCAATTACGTCATGAAATCCTTCAACTCCCTATGAAATATCGCGAAACATTCATTCTTTTCTACCATGAAGATTTATCAATCAAAGACATCAGTTCACTTCTTGATACAAAAGAAGCGACGACTAAATCTCGACTCCATCGAGCGCGCCGCCTTCTTGAAACAAGACTCAGTGAAGAAAAGGAGTGAATAGCGTAATGGACCAAAAGAAAATGAGGAATGACGTTAAAAAAGCTCTTTTTCATAAAGAACATTTCACGGAAAGAAAAAAGGAAAGAATGTTAGAAAACATACTCATCCATCACTACTCTCCCCGTAAAAAACAACGGAACTATGTGATGGAATGGATTGGGATCTTTGCCTGCATCGTACTTCTCATCACTACTACCATTCATGTGACAGGGATTGAGCATTGGTCATTGGACAAGGAAGAAGCTTCCAAAGTTCCAGCTGAAGTCCAATACGTTAGCGCCGCTTACATGAAACGCGCAACTGAAATCGCTCGGCGCGAGAGCAAAATTACTAACGTAACGTATTTTTCTCGGGATTCTAAAATGCACCTTGAAATAATGGTACCTGATTCCCTTTCTGATGGAGAAATGAAGAACCTGGCGGAAAACTATTTAAAACTCGTTGCCTACTTATACAAGATGGAAAATAAACAACTTGGTGAGCTTTGGGATAATTACAATTTAGATATCGTTATGAAATCCAGTAACGAGTATGTTTCTCTAAATTATATGGATGAAGAAGATAGCTTCTTCTTCTTAAAAGGTTCTAAAGAACGAGGAGAATCAAAGATCGAGTGGTTATCAACTTCAAAGTAAATGAGCCATCAGCTAAGGCTCATTTACTATTGACTTAGTCTTATAATTAGATTAACATCTAATTAGATAGTTAATCTAATTACATCGTTAGGAGGAAGAGGTTTTTGCAGTTAAACAGATTGGTCCATTTTCATAAAACGCTAGGTGATCCTACTCGAATCCGCATTCTTTCGTTACTTGCCTCTGGACCGCTACATGGACAGGCTATTGCCGGTAAACTTGGATTAAAAGCACCTACCATTACCCATCATATGACCAAACTAAGAGATACAGGTATCATTTATCAACGTAGAGATAAAAACACAATTTATTATTACATTGATGAAAAGAAATTTCGTTCTTACTCTCAAGCACTTTTAAATATGATTTATCAGCCTGACGTTAATAAGGAGGACAATTCATTGAAACCACATGCTACAATTTTAAATAATTTTATAGCATCAGATGGGACATTAAAACATCTCCCCTCTCAAAGAAAGAAGAAAATCATTATTCTGAGACATTTGATAAAAGGATTTGAAAGAGGGAAGAAATATCCTGAGAGTGAAATTAATGAGTATATCAAACAATTCCATCCTGACTTTGCAACGATACGAAGAGAATTTATTATTAATCACTTTATGTACCGTGAAAATAACATTTATGAATTAAACCCTGAGGAAATGTGGGCGACGATCGATTAAAAGCACAATCACCGTGATTGTGCTTTTTAAAGTTTACTATTAAACGATTTCACTTCATCGGCTCGCCGTCTTTCGTTCAACGATTGTTTCATTGTTCTTATTAAGAAAGGAGAAAGAAGTTGGTCCCCCTATACTAGCGATTTCTTTCATTTTCACGTTCGCATTAGATCGGCTAATTTGTTTTTCCATCGAACTTTTAAACCCCTCTAATGCAAAATGAACCCCAAGAATGACAAGTACAAAGAAAAAAATAGGTATGAGAGGAATCCATGTCTCGTAAGGTAGCATATTATATGTGGATCCTATTAAACCAGACCATTCTGAAGAAACAGATAGATACTCGTCACCTAAAGCAGGGTCTGGGTTAAAAAATGTTCCTCCAAAGAACAACTTTAACAAACCAAGATGGAGCAAAAGAACAAGAACATTTATCATCTGTTGAAGGAAAACAATAACCATCCTTGGTCCTAAGTGAGGAAATATATGTTTGTTCAAAATATGAATCCGAGATCCACCTAACGTTTTGGCTCCTTCAATAAACTCTTTTCTCCAAACGGCATCAGTCTCATTCGAAATAAGAACAGTCGTTGTGGGAATCGCAACAGCTGTCAAGATCACGACTTCAAATATGGCACGTTCAGTAAACGTATATTGAAACGTCCCTTCCATCCCATTCTCCATCAAGACTCCCGCTAATACAAAATAACTAAGTAATGATATTGGAATATATTGCATCGCATCTACAAACCCCGAAGTACTTTTAAGTAATTTTTGTAAATAGGTTCCGCCAAGGACACCTCCCACAAAGGAAAGTGCCATTCTCATCGAAGCAACTAGAAAAGCAATTCCGATTGTGTACTTTGCCCCAATGATGATTTGCTCTAAAAGATGATAGCCGTATTTATCTGTTCCAAATGGAAAAACCTGCGCCGGTGAGAGCGGAGATCGATCGATTAAATTTCCTTTTTCATTATAAAGCATAAACGTTTGTGGTATCTCGTCGTGGTAAACTATCCAATAAAAAATACTAGTACCAAATAGAATGAAGACAATAAGAGAGCCTGTTACAAACATCGGATTTCTAATTGCGTTTCTTAGCATTTTTCTACCTCCATTCTTTCGCTATAGCAACACTTCTTGTTTCGACATTCGTTCTGCTATAAGCTGATAAACACTCAAAACGCTAAAGATAGGAACGAACAATAACAACACGCTAATCGTGAAAATTTCTGGCGTAGGATGTTCGTAAATAAAACGAATCAGTCCATTCAAGTTAAAGATGACTTCCATAATAAACAGATTTGATAATGCAAACCAGACAATTGATCGCGAGTGAAAGTAAATCGGTAGAATGGCATTACGCAAAACGTGTACAAGTAGAATCATTGTGGAGTCGATCCCTTTTGTTTGAGCCAATTCAACATATGGTTTTTCCATTTCCTCTTCAAAAACTTGAAGCATGATGCGATAAAATAGAAAGCTTGGTAGTATGGAAAGAACGAGAATCGGCATAGCATAAATACGATCGAATGACGCCACATCCATAATAAGAAAATCGGTTTTCTTATAAAGCCAAATAACACCGATTTGGACAACTGCAAGGATAAAGACATCGGGCAACGACTCTATTAGCAGTGCCACCCTTCTCAACCCTTTTTTGAAAGGGCTCGGAAGGATAAAACTAACATATGTAATAAAAAAACCCACAAAAAAAGATAACACCAGTGCCCCGAATAAAATGACGATGGAATACCACAAGTACTCAAAAATAGCTGGAAAAAGCGAATAGCGTTCATTACCTGATTGGAAAGCAAGGTTCTTATAGTGAATCAGTTCTTGAACCGTATTTAGTAGTCGATTTCCGTATCCATTCAAATCAAGCTTCATCCCATTAAACAAACCGGGCAATGCACCTAATAGGAACACCCCAACGAAAGCAGCAATAAATTGAACTCCTAATCGGACTGCTTTTTTCCCCATTTCTAATCCCCCTCTACTCTACCCTTTAGTTTAAAGACGAGGCTAGCTCAAGAAGGTTCCCACGCTTAGCATGAATATTCGATTACAAGTGATGAATTATCTTCTATACGAATACGCTGTTAACAGCGGACCTTTCGAAAGGAGGATACACATTGAACCCCTCTCTCTCTCTTGAAACGATACGGCAAACAGAAGGAATAAAGCGTCTAGAAAAATACGTGAACGATCTTATTGAGTATGATAAGAAAGTTGCAGCAGAACGCTTAAATGAAGAAGACTTAAGCTATCCTACCCTCTATATTCTTTCTTCTATTATGCGCAAGCACAGCATGACAAGACATCTATCTGATCGGAATAAGGTTGCATTCGCTATACAAAAAGATATTCTTGCCAGAGAACGGACACCAGCAGCACCATTTCCATTTTCTATCTGTGATCTTCCCCAATTCATTCATTCTGTACTTCGGTGGATGGTGGAAACCGGTTCAGAAGATAAATTGAATGCTAGATATCGCCTCGTAATCGACAGAGCCGCAGGGTTACTTACGACCATTTATCAAGATCCGAATGACATCCCTCTTGTCTCAGACCTGTTATTCAAACGAAAAGATGATGGCCATTCTACTCATTACTTAACGTGGGCATATTTTTCATCAAGAAATTTCACAAGTCTCCTTCCTATCGGTGAGAAATTACTTTCGCCCCATGTCCATGAAGTTGAATTTGCAACTGAGCTTCTACACTTTGTAACGGGAATTGATGAAAGTGTCGATCGTTATGCTCATTTCAGATACTGGTATGAAGAGAACCTCCCTTACCTTTTCCAAAATGAAAACAACTATGAAATGACTGCTGAATTAGCTCCATACGTCGTCGACCACTTTGCGAAATATAATGAAAGACTAGCCAATTCATCTTCAGAACGAAATCAAGATTCGGCTTTTCATTCCTTATGCGATGACACGAAAGAGCGATTAGCATCTATTTCCTATAGGTTAAGGATGAAATCTCGTGAAGAATGGAAGGAGTGGATGAAGCGACCTTTAGATGCGCAGGTCAGGTTGATCGAGGAGGTTCAGCATGATAACTATAGGAGGTAGTGGAACGAAGAAAGAAGAATTGGTTAATAGTGGCTTACAAAGACCACTGGAACTAATCATTCTCGAAGTGATGTATAATAGTGGCTTTACTTATTCCTATCGAACTATAGACGCGTTATTCTTTGAAATCCGTTTTCGAGTGGCCATCACTGAAAGCTCACGCGAACTCTATTATAGTGGCGTTCAATTTGCTGACTTCTATCGCTCACGATGCAATCCAATGTTCTGGGATTTGTTACCTGACGGAGCGTTTCAACTTAAAATGGGAGTGCCAGCTTCAGAAGCTGTTCTTGATCTTTTTCAAAATGGAAGACTTTATGCATTCGAATGTGCCACAGCAATGATTATCATCTTGTATCATGCCGCACTAAAAATGCTTCCAACTCATCAATTTAATCGCTTATTCGCTAATGTTCGTTTATGGGGTTGGAAATACGATCAGGATTTACAAATCGCGCATAATATCCCGCCAGATTATCTCCCCGGTGACATTAGGTATGTAAAAAATCCAGACGTTAATCCCCTTACGCCAGAATGGCAGGGTGAAAACGTTGTGGACTTAGGTGATGGAACATTCTTCGGTCATGGACTTGGATTTCGTCCACTTGAAGGGATGATTGAAGCCCTCGCCATGCGAAGGCGTCCCGGTGCTACACGGATGCCTTATATGATGCTTCCTGCAACCAGACCTGGGTTTTCCTACTTATATCAATTTTCCTCCAACAGAATGGACGAAGATAGACAAATTCTTCTGTATGATGAGGAACTCAATAGCTCCACACTTTCAGTTGAAGACTATGAAAGAAACCAGGAAGATATTATGAAGAACTTCATTACAATCCGTTTCACATAAACATCACTTGTTAGGTTGGGCTACAATCCCATCATAAGCCCTCTTCCCTCTCAAATTCCTATGCATATGCTATGGAAAATGGGGGTGAAAGAAATGCAGCGTTTCCCAGAGCTTCATACCAAAAGACTTGCCCTAACTAGCCTTATGACGGAAGATCGCGAATCACTTTTTTCAATCTTTTCAGACCCTCTCGTCACATATTATGATGGTGGAAAAGTTATGAAAACACCAAAGCAGGCACTTCACTATATCAATGCATATAAAGATGTCGACTCCATCGCCACTACTAACACGATCCGTTGGGCCGTGCGGTTAAAAGATTCAAAAAAAATGGTTGGGACCGCTGGCTTTCAAAACTGGGATCGAACCTCATCCAAAGCCGAAATCGGAGCCATCTTATCCAGAGATTTCTGGAGAGATGGGTACGGATTAGAAGCAGCGGAGGCAGTTATTTCTTATGGATTCAATCAAATGAACCTCCACAAAATATATGCCCAAACTATCGAAGAAAACCAGGCTTCTGTTAAACGCCTCGAACAGCTTGGATTTGACAGGGAAGGCCGCTTCCGCGATCATGTCTATTTAAGAGATCGGTATTACGATGTATTGGTCTATTCCCTCTTTAAATAAAAAATGCTACTTCCGAATTTTCAGAAGTAGCATTTTGTTATGCTAGCTTTTTGGGTGGTGGAGACATAAAGGCTGCAATGGTACCCAATATAGGAAAAATGAGAATGATTAAGAGAATCTCGGTATAGCCACCAAAAACATCATAAGCGATTCCAAACGGCAGTGGACCGAATGCTGAGCCAATGACCATCGTTGTTGTGGCAATCCCCTTAATACTTCCAAGGTGCTTTCTGCCAAAATAATCCGGCCAAATAATATTCAGGGTAATTCGTTCAATTCCACCAATAATCCCCCAGAGAACAGCGAATATGATAGCCAAAACATATGTATGAACTTGTGTCAGTAATAATATAAAAACCATTTGTCCTATGAATGATAAACCGAGAACGATATGGACGTTGACTCGCTCAAGAATAAAGCCAGACGCCATGGTCACAGGGAAACCGACAATAGCCATAATACTTAGAATAAGAGCAGCCGTACTCCCTGGGACACCCTGTTCACCAAGGATCGAGAACAGGTGAAAAGTCAAACCTGTATTCACAAGTGCAGGTATGCTAACGCAAAAGAGAATAAACCAGAAAGCCCTCGTTCTCATCGCTTCTTTCACGGTCCAATTCGTCTCAAAGCCTTCATCCTGTTCTTCTTCCATTTTCTCCTCTTTCCGCTCAGCAAGTTTCTTTTTAGAAACTGCATTATCTGGTAAAAGCCCTATATCCTCAGGCTTATTCCTGACTATAAAATAGACGATTGGAAGGAAAACAAGAACAAGTGCTGAACCTAAAATTCTCCAAGCATTTTCCCAACCAAAAGAATGAATTAACCACGTGTTAAGTGGGGGAAAAGATGCTGAACTCAGGAAACCTCCGATTGCCATAAAGCTAAGCGCACGCCCCCGTTTAACCACGAACCACTGTGGCACGAGCGTATTTGGGATCAACGTCATGGAACCCTGTCCAAATAGACGGAGCATGAAAAAACCAATAAAAAGCATCACTGGTCCCAGAACAAAACTATTCCAGAAACATGCGATAGCAAGCAACGTGCCCATGGTCAACATCATCCGACGTTGACCATGCTTATCTACCATTCTCCCAACAAGAAATAAGAGTAATCCTGCTGCAAGGGTTGCTGATGAATATATGCCAGATACGAGCGATCTGCTCCATCCAAATTCCCGTATGTAATAATCAATGAAAACTGAAACTGCATACGTCTGTCCAGGTCCTGAAAAGAAGACTCCTACTGCCGCAGCAGCGACAATATACCACCCATAGAATAAAGGCGATTTCTGCTTTTTCATCGTTTGTGACATCTCAAAACCCCTCTCGAATTGTAACTATTCCCCATTCTATCGAAGTAATCCTTAAACCTAAACTACTTTGCTTTATTCAACAGCCTATGTTAGCTTATCTTGTTTATTTCTCGATTTTGAGCTCATTCGAGTTCCTTTTGATGCCCAATCCCTGAGGAGCAATTGAGCATCACAGGGCATAAATTAGCCGGAATTTTAAATTGTCATTCTATAAAAAGAAATATGATTAGAAACTTCAGCTACCTACCATCTTTTCATTTCCCTTTTTGTCATCATCATGTAACCTTTTATCTAACAATCTCGTTTTGCTTTATAGGAGAGAGGGGGATGCAGAATGGATAAGACTTTTGAGCGATTGTATGACAGCTATCACACGAACTTATTTCAATTTTTATTCTACATGGTCAAAAACAGATCTATTGCAGAAGAACTAGCTCAAGAAGTCTATATTAAAGTGCTTCGTTCTTACCATAACTATGAAGAACAAAGTACTGAAAAGACTTGGCTACTAGCCATTGCGAGAAATGTAGCTATTGATTATTTACGTACACACAATAGAAGAACTTCCAGATGGCTGAGCAAATTCGAATTCAATAAACATCAAACAAAAGATGATACACCACTTCCAGAAGAAATCTTACTCCAAAAAGAAGAGATTCAGGGAGTTTATAAGTGTTTGAAAGAATGCACACTAGATCAGCAGCAGGTTCTGATTCTTCGCTATATCCAGGAGCTATCGATCAATGAAACGGCAGAGATTCTTAATTGGAGTGTAAGTAAAGTGAAAACGACTCAGCATAGAGCGATTAAAGCTCTCCGTGAACTAGTTGATGATCATACGAAAAGCGAATTAAAGGGGGTCTTATAATGACTGACAAAACAAAGTCTTTGCTATCTCAACTACCTGAAGTGAAAGATCAGAGAAGTAAGGAAACCATCTACCAGAACATCCAGAAGAAAATGAATGAACCGACAAGAAGCTCAAGAAAAAGAAGAAAAAAAACGCATTGGATTATTCCAACGATCGCTGCAGCAGTTGTTCTTCTGCTCGCTGTGCTCATTACCCCCGGTCTATTCAACCAGAACAACGAAGCTTCAAACGTCGCGATCACTGAGTCTGACAATTCGAGTCAAAATAGCGCCACATCTGAGAACCCGGCTATTTCAAAAGACGACCCAACATCTGAAAGCACCACTGATCCTCCTTCTGAAAAATCAGCTGACTCAAGCGATAAAGTGACAGAGGAACCGCCAACCCTGACCGAAGACAAGATTACTCTTGAACATTATACACCTGCCTTTCGACAGTCTAATGGGGAGAGCATTGTTCTTTCTTTTCCAGATCAACAAAGCTTACTACTTGTTCCAATTACATTTGAATTGGATAACAGTAAACCATTGACAGAGAATATCCGCACGATTCTATCTAGCTTTGATGCATCTGATTTCGGACTTGCAAGTTCCCCTTTAGCCGATGCAACATTTGACCTGGTAACCGAAAATGGAAGTAAAACTCTAGTTGCGAACTTTCCAGAGTCAGGCGACAGTCTCTCTTCAACCGAATCAACTGTTATTAATGATAGTGTCCAATCGCTAGCTGCAAGTCTTGAAGCTGAGCAAATCAACTGGCAAACAAATGGTGAAGATGGATATAATCTAGGAAATTTCGGATCTGCCGATTCAAGCGTTAACATGAAACCCTCTCCATATTACTTGTATGAAACTAGCACGGATAAACGATTTCTTGTGGAAGGACCAAGCTTGAAGGGCGAAGAAGGCGCACAGCTTGATGTTGCTCTTTCACTAATGAAAGAGGGGGATCCAAATGCGGACTGGTATCAGCCATCAATTCCAGCTGATGTGGCCATTTATTCATTCGAGGGTGATGGAAATCACGCTACAATTTCCTTCACTGATAACAGCGAATTTCAATCTGAAGAAGAAGCTTACCAGACGATAGAAGCGATCATGCTTGCAGCTTCTCAATACAATTATGAAACGATCCGTTTTGAAAACACAGGTTACGAACAAATCGGTGACTATTCACTCAATACACCGCTTTCTGTACCAAAATCTCCTAACGCTATGCAACTAAATTAGAATGATAGCAAAAGCACCCGGTCGTAAGACTCCGGGTGCTCTCTATTTATCTCGTTATTTCATTAACAATATCAGCAGATGACATATCTGTCTGAAGCTCATAATCACCAGGCTGAACAGCCATTTCTTTGTTCATGTCTCGCAGTGTCTCAATGAAATCATCAGACTTTTCGACTAGTTTTTGATCTTCTAGACTCTGAGCAACTTCAAGGCTTGTCATGCCTTCCTTAATGGTAAAGCTAACTTTCTTAGCTTGATCAGCCTCTTGCTTTTGCTTATCTTCCTGATCATCCGACTCTTGTTTCGCACTGTTCTTATTGTCTACTACTTTTCGTTGTTCTGCTTTTAGAGCTTCATATTCATCTTTCTTAACCATAACCATTCCGTTCTCTTCTAGATGTTGTTCAATCTCTGCTTCTGTTGGTTGATTTCCTTCTTCAGCAGTTGCTTGAGCAAACATGAAATAATAAGCAGTCAACAGAATAGCAGCGAATAAGAGTCCGGCAGCAACTCCTTTTGCTTCTTGCTTACTCATTTGGACCACCATTTGCAGAATTAGTTTTGCTTTCAAGCATTTCAGTGCGCTGCTTAACCGTTTTTAACTCTTTCATCAAATGAATGTAAACATCATCTACTTGACCTTTGACTTCTTTGGCATAGTCTTTTACAAAGTAAGAGTAGATGAAAAATCCAAGTGAACAGGCAAGTAAAACAAAGATAATCAATAACATTCTTTTTCCCCCTAGCAAATCATTGGCATTCTCTCTATGTATTGCACTCATTTTAATCCATTAATTCATTCGTATCTTCATGTGAGTTTTTGTCGTTTTATTTCGTTCATTTACGACCTTTCAGAAGAAAAGAATTAAGAAACCCTCTCTCCTCAAGTTCAAAAAAATAAAAAACAGAAAAAATCGACATGAATCGACCTTTTCTAGTTTACCTATGTTTTGATCATATGACAATATCTTTTTAAAAGGGAAACACTACCATGAATGCTATTTATCCTGAATTAAATGAATAAAATGGTAGAGGATTCTCGCCGTCATACCCCAGATTACATAGTCCTTATAATAATAGAAGAACTCTGGCATCACTGAAGAAGACCAGTTATACTCTTCCCCATTCGGAATAAGATGAAAGGGAAAACTGTCATCGGGCTTCACATGCACGCGAATATCATGGCGCTCTGGAGGCGTGTTAATGAAGTGCGTAAGCGGTACTGTAAATACCTCCTCTACTTCCCCCGGATTTGATGATAGTTCAGATCCAGATTTTATATTGCCTACGAATGGATAGACAATAGATTGATAAGAAGTTACGAGAAAATCCAATTCACCCATAATCGTTACATCTTTTCTCGTTACACCAAGTTCCTCGCACGTTTCTCTGATAGCAGCGTCCATTGGCGATTTATCATTCAGATCGACTTTACCTCCAGGAAAGCACACTTCCCCCGGTTGTCTTCTAAGCGTATGAGCTCTTACTTCAAATAAGACATGGAGTTCACCATTCTGTTCAATTAATGGTAAAAGAACAGCAAATTTGAAAAAACGCTCATTACCAAGAACACCTGCATCTCTGCCATGTATTTTCGAATTAATATCTACTAACGATGGCTTCATTCTATCTAACTCCTTTTATCCAGCTTTTTCTTACTCCACATTACGTTATTTCATAACATTTTATCTCAATCCTTAAGGTCAGTACAATCCCTTCTAAGGTATGATAGACCACATCTATACATATTTTTCTAATTAAATCTGTAACATTCCCAAACCTCACCTCGTCTACTTAAGAAAGGAGTGATGGGATGTTGAAATATATCACATTGGGTTCGATGGTCCTCCTTCTATTATCAGGTTGTGGAGAGGAGAATACATCAATGAACGTTCACAGTAATACAAATGAATCTACAGGTTCTTCTGGAATTGTGGCTGGTTCAATAGAGCCTTCTCTTTCGCTCGAGAAAACAGGGAATGGAAAAGCAATATTTCAATACACCATTCAAAATCAGACGGAACAGGTACAATCTATCCATTTCCCAAGCAGCCAGAAATATGATTACAACCTTTATAATGATGCCGGTGAAAACATTCAAACCTACTCTGCTAACAAAAGCTTTGTAAAAGAAGAAGAAGACATTGAACTTAAGCAAGCTGAAGTACTCGAATATACAATCACCATAGATCAACTCTCACCAGGATCCTACACTTTAGAAACATGGTTAGCCACTGAGGGAGAAGGTAATTACAAGAAAACGATTGACTTTACAATTGACTAATTGAAACGAGCTGGCGCTTTCTCCCAAAGTTGCCAGCTCGTTTCAATTAGTTTTTTTGGTAAATGAGGACAGGTGTTATTGCCAAACTTCTTCAAGATAGTATTTTGATAACGTTTGATAATAGGCGGCCTGGACAGAAAGTGCCGCAGACATTACTAACATTTTAATATCCTCCAATTGTTTTGTTGTTAGATTGTCGAATACAGATGACAAATGTTTCGCCTTTTTTTCAATGCTTTCTCTTGAGGGATTGACTTCAGTATGTATCGCTTCGAAAAGCTGAGAATAAGCCGTGTAGAATACAAGTGGGTCAATCAAATCATCATTTCTATCTGCAGGATTGTTAAAAGCATATCGAAGTAAAAGACGGATGCTCTCAAAATCATGAGAGTTTTTCAAATCTTCTACAATGAATAAAATAGCTGCCTGTTCAATGGCGTATTTCTTACCTAGTTGCGGAGCACCAATCCAATCTTTAATGTCCCTTTTCACCCAGTTTTGAACAGCAGTTGAACGGAATGTAGCATATTCAAGCTGATTTCCAAGACTCACAATTTCATTAATCGATAAACCAAAAGCGCCTTCACTCGCTTTATGTAGTTTTCGAAAAATTGAGGGGAGTTCTGCCATCTCATTCATTTCTCCTGTATACCCAGAGCGATTCCAGGCTGACGTAAGAATTTGATCTGGCACCTGTTTTTTACGGATTGTCTGAAGAATGTTTCCCATTTCGGTTCTTGTTAAATAGAAGCCTCTCATCTTACACCTCTGCATTTAAGGTCATTTGAACTTATCGTATAGTTTCTTTATGGAAATTTCAATAAGAAGGAAACAAATCCCTCAACATTTGGGCGATTATCATAGAACATAGTTGGAACTGATTTATGTATGGGTGAATATCCTGTGTTGTGTAAAGGAGGAATCGCTTATGAACATGTACGGTAATCACATGCCCACTCAAGGCGTTCAAGGAGCCATGCAAGGAAACGGACCTAATCAAGTTCAGGGTGCTTCACAGGGCACTCACATGCCCAATCCAGGAGTTCAAGGTACCATGCAAGGCGCTAACCCTAACCAGATGGTTCAGGGGGCGATGATGCCCGGAAAAGAAAAACACCTAGTTGGTGACATGGGACAATTATGTAAACACTACAATAACTATCATGCGAAAGTTAGAATGCAAGACGGAATGGAATACGAGGGTATCATAATGGATTCAGATGACGAGCATATGTCTATGATGATTCCTCAAGAAGTAGAAGAACCAGAAGGCGACGGGATGAGCAGGCAGTTTGGAGGATATCGCTATCGAAGATTTGGCCGATTCTTCTTTCCTTTAGCAGGAATTGCAGCACTCAGTTTAATTCCTTATTATCGCCCTTATCCTTACTACGGGTATCCGCCATATTATTATTAGAAAGGCTAGAAACACTTGGGCATCTCATGGCGTAAATATGCCAAAAATCAGCACCGTTCTTTAGCATAGCCAATAGAAAAGAGAAGGAAGCCAGGCTTTCTTCTCTAATTAGGATGAGCACTAAACCATGCTACATTCAATTTAGTGATTTTTGCTCATTTCCATAAGCAATTAAGACGAGATCGTCCTGTGTATCTTCACGCAACTGACTTTCAAATTGTTGGAGCAGTGCTAAAGCCGCTGAAGATAAATGAGCTACAGGATAAGCTCCTGATGAATCTTCAAACTTCTTACCATTTTCATTCTTTTCGTTCATTCCACTCTTCTCCTTCTTCCTTACCTATCGAATCAGTTTTTAATATCTCAAGAGCCATTTCAGGATTTAGTGGTGTATCCGTTGGAATCTCTTGACCCTTACTATCCTTCTTATGATTTCCCATACACTCCACCTCCGTCCTTTTTATCATGACCACCTTCCTCCCTATACATGCAAAAAGCACCTCCTAATGAGGTGCTAAATGCTTACTACAAGTTTTCCGAATTGGTTACCATCACTTAAATGCTTAAAAGCTTCCTTGATTTCATCCAACGAATAAGTATCATCAATTACTGGTTTAATGGAATAATTGTCAATAAAGTCAAGCATTTGATTAAATTCTTCTGCACATCCCATTGTTGAACCAAGTAGATTATACTGTCCATAAAAAAATGAACGTAAATCTAATTCAATAGAATCACCAGTTGATGAACCAAAAATAACAATCGTTCCTCCGCGTTTTAGTAGTTTTAAAGAACGATTGAATGTTGCTGCCCCTACGCTTTCAATGACGAGATCAACCTTCTCGTGACTCGTAACTTCCTCCCAGTCTTCATCATCCGACAAAGCTTTATCAGCACCAAGCTCAAGGGCTAACTTTCTCTTTGCAGTACTCCTGGAGCTCACAATCACTCTTGCTCCAGCCGCTTTCGCAAATTGAAGTAGAAAAGTTGCAACTCCTCCTCCAATACCAGGAATAAACACAGTTTGTCCGCTTTTAAGTTGACCTCTTGTAAATAGGGCACGATAAGCTGTTAGGCCTGAAAGCCCCACTACTGCAGCTTCTTCAAACGACAAAGATTCGGGCTTCAGTACAGCATTTTCTTCCGGAACTACAATTGTATCGGCAAATGTTCCATGACCTGGAAATCCAACAATCTGGAAGCCTTCAGGGGGGACTGCAGAATTTTCTTTCCATCCCAGTCCAGGATTAATAATTACTTCATCACCTTTTTTTAAACTCTTCACATCGCTGCCAACTTCAATAACTACCCCAGATCCATCTGAACCAAGAATAACATCAGGATCAGATGGATCGTGGCGATCAGGTATGAATAAATCTCGATGATTTATCCCAGCTGCTTTTAACTTAACCTTTACTTCTACTGCCGCTGGCACATTTTCAGTTAGGCCATCTTTAAGTGTTAAACCTTCGCTTCCTGCGTGTTCTCCATGAACGTACCCTTTCATATGTATATGCTCCTTTCAAGTTCTTACAGACATTTAAAATCGAGTGCAAGAGTTTCTTTCATACCGACCTCTTTAAGGTAAGAAACCACTTCCTGATGAGCTGGATGCGGACCATATGCTTCCAAAGCTTCTTTCGTTTCAAAGCGAACGGTCAGTCCACTTTCAAATCCCTGACTTCTTTCAGAAAAATTATTTCCAGCTTGAATGTCAACTATTCCTGGAATGGATTCTTTCACCCTTGTTAATCGTCTCATTCCCTCTTCTTTCTGTTCCTTTGTTGTTTCCTCACTAAACTTAAATAATACAACGTGTTCAATCATCTAAATACGCCTCCCTTTCTATTAGTTCATTTATACACAAAATAGCGCCAGGAAACAAATCATTTCCTAGGCGCCATTTTGAACTAATTTAATCTTAAGAGAAAGATTAACTATTCCTCTATAATAGTTATTTCACATTACTTGCTAATCCACGTATATTCCTCTCCCCAGCTTTCTTTGGCAAGAGATTTTACGATTGAGATGTTTTCAGCTTCTACTGCGTAAGCGTCTCCCTGCTCATAGGGATTGTAGTGAAAAGCGTACAAACGTGAAGTGAACTCTGCAAATGGAAGCGAGCTCTCACCAGGAAGCTCACCATTCCCCATAACCGTGCACTCGATTCCTTGCCCCCAATTCTGGGAACCATCGTTATTAGGATTATAGAAATAGACGCGATATTCACCTTCAGGACTTTTAGCAACCCTTTGGATTGACACTGCATGGAATCCAAGCATCTTCCCATGAACATTCGTAATAAAAATACCTACGGGATTAGGATAAATTAACTCATATTCATCATTGTACTCCGGATGATGGGTAGCATAAAATAATCGGACAAATCCAGGATAGTCAGTCACACTTCCGGTTATAGGTTCAATAACCGTGCTAAAACCTTTTTGGACCCAGTTTCCATAAAAAGCGGGATTTACCCACCGATGTCCATCTTCTCCTCTAAGCGCAACACGACTCATCATCTCACTATAAATGCGATCCAGGTGTGGGACGAGTACAAGCGATACTGGATCGAGTTCTGGATGAATTTCTGGAGCAAGTCCACCATGAAGGTCCTTGGAGTGAATTTGCACGCCTTCAAACATGAGATCAATATCTCCGTCTCGTGCTGCTCTTGGTATGATCTCCAATAGATAACCGGGAGCGTGCTGTGCCCAGAGGCTGATTCCTCTTGCCGCCTGACAAGTAGGGTTCAAGCCTTGCCCAACTCCAAGCGGCTGACCAAGAACGCTGATAACTCCTGCAAGAAGGATACTATTAGCCGTTAATCCCTCACCCTCTCCTACTGTATTAAATAGGGCACTTCGTACTTCAGGACTTATATCCAATTCGACCAGACGCCTTAATCCCGGCATGACTGGAGAAGCTGATAGCACTCCGCGCTCTAACATAAGTGCTAGTCCATATACTGATTGACATGTTGAAGGGAAAAGCGCCACTTTGATAAGCTGATGAACAATTTCAGCATGCTCCTCGAGGTTGGCTTTTCCTTTCCCCGTTAACTGCAGCAATACAGGTAGCAAGTGGGGGGATTTTCTACTTAAGAATCGAGCTAGAACGCTGTGATGTGGGGAGCATAGACCAGTTTTTCTCATCGATAAACCGAGAAGCTCACTTTCTTTACGTAGCTCTTCTGTAGATAGCCCCATCAGCTGCTTACGATAATTATTCGCTTCAGGGTTTGCTCGACTTAAGTCAGATGGACCTTCAATGGAAGCGATATATTGCTCAAGGACACCACGCTGATCATCACTCGATTCGGATTTCAACATTTCTTTAGCCATTTTGATCATAGAAACTGTTCTTTTCACAGTAATTGGACGCTGTGCTGTTAAACGTTCAATTTCGTATACTAATGTTTCTGAAAGGGCACTTGAAGAGAGATACTGTGATATAAAATGAAACAGTCGCTGTGCTTCAACAGTGTTTTCCTTCTCCTCAATTCTTGAGGCTTCTGAAGCGCTTGGGAAAAGCAGATCGAGATTAAGCGCCATCACCTCATTCAAGAAATCCATAGCCATTTCTTTAGAAACCTTAGGATGATCTACTTTCCCTTCAGCAATAGCCAGCATACGTAAATCACTGAGCATCTCGATGACATAAGGAAGGCCTTTTGCCTGCAGAGAACCGGCTACAAACGGTGGCTGGAGCTTTGAAGGATCTTCCCAGGGACCGTCCTGGAAAACTCCAGCACCATCAAATCGGTGTGCATACATATAGAGAGACTCAAGACCTTCTTCTGTTTCCAGTAACCGATTCGCTTCCTGGAAAACATCTGTTTGATAGCGTGACTTCGCATAGGAAGGAGCATCTTCAAGACGAGTTAAAGAACGGGAAAACCTTGCAATCTTTCCTTCTGTTACTTCAGATGGCATGCTAAATTCTCCTTTATGGTAAAGATAATGTTCTATAAATAGAAGTCGTACTTCTCATAGTCAACTAACAAGCGTGTCATTTCAGCACTGTCATCTCCGAAGAAGAAAATCGTGCCGTAATGATTTCCAAAGCCAACGCGCTCAGCAACTTTCCCTTGAGGTGGTGTGAACATGTCATGCTTCTCAAAGAAATCGTGATTTTCAAGTTCTTCTGGAATATTAAGCTTTTCAATAAAGTTTACATGAGGATGAACCATAAGACATCCAGCATAACCTCGCGCCTCATCTTCAGCAGGGAAGAATTTTCTTAACTCTTCTTCTGTTGTATTTGGATCACTACAAATAATTTGAGCTTCATATGCACTAAATCCATATGCCCGTTCAATCAAATCAAAAATGTGACCACCAGGTACTCTCGCTGCTACTTCACCAAAATGAAGAGTGCCATCAGGCATAACAAAATACTCAGGATGAATCACTCCATTCTCAATTTCAAACGCCTCGATTAGCTGTTCAATTGCTTTTCGAATGATCGGGCGTCTCGATTCGAGAGATGGGGAAGGCGGTACAAAGTTAGAGAATCCTAGCTTTACATACTCTGTAATATTAAGGAATTGAATTTTTCCGTTGTGAACAAAAACTTCACAAGAGAACTCTTGTCCGTCTAGATGACTTTCCATTAGTAGAGGAAAATCAGTATCTGTAAGTGCTTCAATATCTGCAGGATCATCAATTGCTCGATGTCCCACTGATCCAGCCTTATCTAAAGGCTTACAGTGAATCGGCTCGTATTTATCTCCATCCACCTTCAGAAGAGCATCATTAACTCTTTTCAGAAAGCGCTTTACATCTTCTTTATCTCTTGCTTCTTCAAAAACGCCTACTTTAATACCCGCCATCTGCGCCTTTCGCTTCATCATTCCTTTATCTCTTAAGAGAAGAGAACGGTTAAACAATCGAGGCTCTTCTCTAAAGCGAGAATTTAGCGCTCCTGCCCATTCCACACACTCTTCATAAAGAGGGACCGCAACCTCTGCACCCAGGGCTTTGAGCTGCTTATAGAGTTTGTCTGATCCTTCATTCAATCTGTCAAACTCCCAACCTACGAAAGTGATGTCATGTTTTTCGGCATAATCCTTGAAATCAGGAGGACCCACCACTACAAAAGGCCGATTTAATTTGTCACAGGCCTCGATTGCGGGAAGACTCCATCCAATTAAAGCTGTTAAATATGGAATTGTCTTTCCTTCTGGCTGACTTTCTTGTAACGTCTGGTTCATTTCTAGCTGATCCAGTTCCATTTTGTTCTCGCTCCTTTATAAATATAGTAGAGAAGTCTTTCCTGACCTTCCTTATATAACGTAGCAGATTTGACAACTTATTTTAACTAATATTCTGACTTTTCGCCTTGTAGTTACAAAAGAAGTCAAAAAGCGCAATGATTCGACATGACTATAAGGAAGTTAAACCAGGAAAACGCATACATACTACCTTCCCTATTTTTGTAAATACCTAACATAAAAAAAGAAAGTCGGACCATAAGGAACGACTTTCTTCAAATTGGCTTATTGAACAGCCTTTACTATTCTTTTTTTGATACTACGATTTCATTTTCGACCACTTCTACAGTAACTGATTTCACATTTCCTTCTTCAACTAATAAATCAGCAATACCGTCTTCCACGTGTTCTTCGATGACTCTGCGCAGAGGGCGCGCTCCGAACTGTGGATTATAGCCAAGTTCGGCCAACTTCACTTTTGCAGCATCACTGATTGCAAATGTAATTTCTTGTTCTTCGAGACCTTGATCTAGCTCATTTATCATCAAGTCTACAATTGTAACAAGACTTGATTGTTCAAGTGACTTGAATGGGATAATACCGTCAAATCGATTTAAAAATTCGGGTCTAAAATAACCACCGAGACTTTCCATGACCCCACTGTAGCTTTCCGCTGAGTCAAACCCAACCGTAATCTTTCGTTCTGAGGTTCCGGCATTACTTGTCATAATAATCACTGTGTCTTTAAAACTCACGGTTCTCCCCTGACTATCCGTTAATCTTCCATCATCAAGTATCTGTAGGAACATATTCTGAACATCAGGATGTGCTTTTTCGACTTCATCAATTAACAGGATACTATATGGTTTGCGGCGTACTCTTTCGGTTAGTTGCCCCGCTTCTTCGTGACCTACATAGCCAGGAGGCGAGCCAATTAATTTGGACACCGAATGCTTCTCCATGTATTCACTCATGTCGAGTCGAATCATCGCTTCACGGTCACCAAACATTTCTTCTGCAAGGGATCGAGATAGCTCTGTTTTCCCAACACCAGTTGGTCCGACAAATAAGAATGAACCAATTGGTCTATTCTGACGCTTTAAACCTGCTCGGCTTCTTCTGATTGCTTTTGCCACCTTGTTCACTGCATCTTCTTGGCCAATAACTTTTGCATTTAGGCGATCGGCAAGGTTCTTCATTTTGGTTTGTTCATCTTCACGAAGCTTTCTTACTGGAATACCAGTTTTCCCTTCGATAATATCTTGAATGGCTTCTATATCGATGACAGCGTCCGATTTAGCAGTGTGATTCAACGTCATATCAAGCTGCTTCTCAAGCTTTAGTTCTTCATCTCGAAGTTTAGCAGCACGTTCATATTCTTCAGCGTCTGTTGCTTTTTTCTTTTCGGTAGCAACTTGCTGAAGTCGTTGTTGAATCTCATCATGATTCGTCCCTGCTAATGTAAGATTCATTTTCGCTCCTGCTTCATCAAGCAAATCAATCGCTTTATCCGGAAGGAAACGATCTTGAATAAATCGATTAGACAGTGTGACGCAAGCTTTAATCGCTTCATCTGAATAGCTTACTTCATGATATTCTTCATATTTCGACTTAAGTCCCTTGAGAATTTCAATCGCCTCTTCTACAGATGGTTCGTGGACCATCACTGGCTGAAAACGCCGCTCAAGTGCTGCATCTTTCTCGATTTGACGATATTCATTCAGCGTTGTCGCACCAATAAGCTGTAGCTCTCCTCTTGCAAGTGCAGGCTTTAGAATATTCCCTGCATCCATTGAACCTTCAGCCGATCCAGCTCCTACAATCTGATGTAGCTCGTCAACGAATAAGATAACGTTCTTACGAGACTGAAGTTCAGAAATCAACTGCTTCATCCGCTCTTCGAATTGCCCACGTATTCCTGTGTTCGAGACGAGAGAGGCAACATCGAGCAAGTAAATTTCTTTATTTTGAAGTTTGGAAGGAACATTTCCTTCAGAAATTCGTAACGCGAGTCCTTCAGCGATAGCTGTTTTCCCTACGCCGGCTTCACCAATTAATACAGGATTATTTTTATTCCGGCGATTAAGTGTTTCAATCACACGTGCAACTTCATTTTCTCTACCGATCACTGGATCGATTAAACCTGCTTTGGCAGCATCGGAAAGATTTCTACCTAGATCATCGAGTAAGCCACCTTTTCCGTTCCCTGGAGCAGTTTGAGGTGCCTGTGATTCATTAGTAAATCCATTGGATCCTGACGCATTCATAAACGATTGAAAGAAATCATCCATTTGTCCTTTAGGTGATGGAGTGGTTTGACCATTCATCACTTTTGCATAACACGTGCTACAAAGATGAACTCGTTTTTTGTTCTGATTCACCTGAACATTAAGTTGAACTGACGCATTGTTTTGCTGACAATGATCACAAAGCATATGATGGCCTCCTTTAATATATATACAGTACATTTCAATTAAAAAATTTAAAGGTTAAAGATGTTATCTTTGACTTTGACTATCTTTGACCTTATAACCATATTATAGTTTGACTATCTCTGACTTTCAAGTACTTTGCTTATTTTTTATTTTTTGTTAGGCTATGTTAGCTTATATTGTTGATTTCTCGATTTTTGGCTCATTCGAGTGAAACCTTAGTTTCACTCGCCTTTCAGCTCTGCTGAAAGGTTGCCCTGTGATGGCCATTTCCTCCTTAACAATAGACTTTTATTCCTTATACAAAAAAGATCTAGGCATTTAACCCAGATCTAATTTTTTGTAATATTTGAAATAGAGGAATTTTTTATTGAATTGGATAATAGATTGTAAATAACTACTTTTCGACAAAAGGTATACAAGTTTACTAGTACGGCAACAATAATGATAGATTAAAAAGGAGGAATACCAATGAATGATTCAGTCTATCAATTGATTGTTGAAACGACCGTTAAACGAGTGCCTACCTGTCACGAGTCTGCTGGAGACTTCTTTATTGCCCTTGATGATCGGGATTACCCCTATTTGATCTTACCTACACCTAAAGAAATGTTCGATAATGATGATGTCTTCACCATCCGCTTAATTCCTGATGCACTTAACAAATTTCGATTCGTAATGGACAACTCGTTCACGAAATTATCATTCAATCGTTTTTCAACCTTTTTTGACGACAAAACCTACTATTTCGGTCCTAACGACAACATGCTCATTCAATTTCTGAAATCACCCGCATACAAAAGTTACGTCGCATGGGTAAGTAATCTTTATTTCAAAAGAATCGATTACCTTATTGAAAGGTACAATAAGGAACAACTTCCTGAAGAAAGAAAATCCATTAAAGCGAAACTTTCTCGCCTTCTGATCGAAGCTTAGTTTCCAATCGATTCACTTCATTCTGGACAAGCCTGCACCCTTCTTCAAGTGAATCATAAGTCAGATTAACAATATCTCCTTCGTTTTCAAAAGCTTTGTGTTCATAACGTGGATCATAATAATAAATAAGCAAACGCTCGACGATCGTTGCATAATCGTTCATAGCGACGGCCGAATAAATGACATCACGGTCTTCATTAGAAAAGCGCTTCTCAATCTTATTGATAGCGTTAATAATTTCATCGGTGTGCTGTTCAGGGTGATACGTTTGAAGGATCGTTTGAATTCGATAAGAAAGCGGGGCGTGGACTTGTATGCGCGTCCCTTTTTGTTTTCCCTCTAAGATAAAGTCCGGAATAATAATGTTTCCAAGTCGTTTGCTTTCCGATTCAATAATATAATAAGGAGAATCGCCAATCTCCTCTAATCTGTGAAAAAGTTTCGCTTCGAATTCCTTCTGGCTTCTTTCCGGCAAATTAACCCTTCCAAATACAGAACCACGGTGAGCTGCAAGCCCTTCAAGATCTACAACTGGATATCCCTTCTTTTGTAAATCATTTAGAATTTCCGTTTTAGATGTACCTGTCAATCCTTCTAGAACTACATAAGGGGTTTCCTCATTTGATTTAACATCAAGACCTTCCGTTACTTTTTGACGATAAGCACGAATACCTCCCTCTAATTGACGACAAGGGAGTCCCATCATGTCATAAATCGTTGTTAGGCTTTTGCTTCGCATTCCACCACGCCAGCAATAGACGACAAATTCCTTTCCATTCGCTATCTCTTTTGCACGCTTATAAAATTCGGGTAAAGAGGGAGAAACTAGTGAAATCCCGAGTACCTTAGCAGCTTCCGTTCCTTTCTGCTTATAAGTTGTCCCAACCACTTCTCGCTCTTCATTTGAAAAAATAGGTAAATTCACAGCACCTGGTATATGGAACTTTTTATATTCAGCAGGTGTTCTAACATCAATTAATGGAATTTTTCTTTCTAGCGCTTCATCTATTGTAATTGTTTTCATGACAATCATCCTTTGTATCTAATCGTGATTCAAGTATATCATCAACTCTCAATTAATTTCAGAAACACTGTTTACCTCCCAATCTAATGGGGGAAATTAATACTGAGGTGAATGGAATGGAAACTGCAGAAATGTTAAAAAAAGTTCGCAATACGCTAACTGATTGGGTTGATGGACATCTAATTATTGAGAAGAAAGAGCAAGATGACCTCGATAAGACTATCATGAAACTGGAAGACTTTGCGTTTCAACACCGTGGAGAGACGGTAGATGATTATACCGCATCCTCACTTCTTCAGCTAAAAGGAGAAGGTAAAGTCATTTCAGAGGAAGCAGCGGTTCCGCTTCCCCATTCGATATTTGAAATTCCACTTGAAAGCATCAACAATGTTTCACAACAGAAAAACGAGTTAATCCTCAGTACTGAACGTGCTTCTTACAACATTAGCTACAATCCAAATTAGAAGGGACCAATAACTGGTTCCTTTTTTTGTTTGATGAGTTTTTCCAAACGAATATCCTATTCGAATCGTTAATATGCTGATCATAGATAAGCTATATAAGGAGGGATTCGGATGGAACAACAGGAACCACAAATCCCCAACCAGGACATTCGTTCATGGGCCATGTTGGCACACCTCTCTGCTTTATCAGGTTATTTAATTCCTTTTGGCCATGTGATCGGTCCTATCATCATATGGTCGTTCAAAAGAGAAGCAGATCCTTTCATTGATACCCAGGGAAAAGAAGCGATTAATTTTCAAATTAGTATAACGGTTTATGCCGTGATTCTCGGTGTGTTGAGTATTCTGTTGATTGGGCTCATTCTATTACCTGTTCTTTTTTTGGTACACCTTATCTTTATTGTGATTGCTTCTGTGAAAGCAAACCAAGGTGAAGTTTATCGATATCCATTGACAATTCGATTCGTGTCTTAAATCTCCCGAAAAATTAGCAACTCCACACATAATTTAGCTATGTCCATGTTATAATGAAATTAAACTTATGATGTGGAGGGTCTGCTCTTGGCTGTTAAAGAAAAAGAATGGAACCGTTTTACTGTTTGGGCACTATCATTTATGGTATGGATTGTACCAATTGCTTTTATCTTAGGATTCTACATTATTACTAGACCCCAATGATGTGATACACCATCAGGAGAGGGATGCTTCATCCCCTTCTGATGGATAGTTGGACCAATAGTGCCTTATCGTGAGAATCAGCTTCTAGTGAGCTGTTTTTTTTATTTCTCTAAGAAACATGGTTTTAGCTCCCCTTAAGTTGGGAATTGTACGTTATACAACAGCTTAAAGGAGGATTTTATTTATGAAGGAATATACAGTAGCACCAAATAAAGATGTAACAGGTTGGTACGTTAAAATTGAAGATATAGCTCCAACGGATCTATATGATATGAAGTCAACTGCCATTGAGAAGGCGGAAGAGTTGGCCAAAGGTGATTCACCTAGCCGCTTATTGATCTTGGATGAACAGCATGAAGTTGAGGAAGAACGCTCCTTTTAACTTATATAGAAACCCCCTTCCACGCATGTGGAAGGGGGTTTCTATATGAATAATATATTTTTTAAAACTCCTTTAAGAATTCAAAAAGAACGAAGGAGAAACCTTCGTTCTCATGCATTTATTTATTGTTGTTACCTCCGCTCTTTTTACCACCCTTTTCACCGATTTCACGGTAAAACTCTTTATCCTGATTTTTGGAGGTTTGTTCTCCGCCTTTCTCACCGATTTCTTGATAAAACTCCTTATCATGCTCGCGGGCGGTTTTTTTACCACCCTTTTCACCGATTTCCTCATAGAATTCTTTATTATGTTCTCTGGCTGTTTTGTTGCCACCCTTTTCACCGATTTCCTGGTAGAAATCTTTATCATGCTCATTAGCAGTTTTGTTGCCACCTTTTTGACCAATATCCTCGTAGAAATCTTTGTTATGTTCTCTCGCTGTCTTCTTTCCGCCTTTACGTCCTGCTTCTTCTCTGCTCATTTTGTCATTACTGTTATTAGCCATTTTAATCCTCCTCATTGTTATTTTTTTACTTTATTCGCTACACTTGTGGTATTCCACGATCGAACATCTATAAACGCAAAATGGGTGCTTTTTACAATTTTGATTCCATCTTACTAAAAACATAGAATATCTATAACGTTAAAAAACGCCCCAGAAATGGGACGTTTTAGATTAAGAATAGTAAACATGTATTGGTTTTTCATATTTCTTCGAAATCTTTTCAAGCGACTTTTTTACATTGATGAGATCATCCTTGTCGATGCCACACCCTATCTTTATTTTAAACCCTTTTTCTTCAAACGGTTTTAATTCCTTAATCATATGTTCAAATGATTTAAGCCATGCAGGATAGTTCGTTTGAAGACCTGCAGGTTTGTACTGTCCGTAGAGATTTGCAATGATTCTCTTGTTATCGCGACTTAAAGCAAACGAGCATTTCCCAAGCTTTTTTTTGGGGGAAAACGGGAAATTCTCATCAGCTTTGGCTGCTTCAGGGTACGTTTCCTTTACTGACCTTGCAATACCAACATCCATTGCATTGAAACAGTCACATTGATGCGCAATGACAGTACAGTCACTTTTTAGAAGGTTGCCTTTTTCTAAACGGATCATACATGCACTCTCCTTTGTAGAGAACCCTTTTGTATGATTATAAAGAAAATTCTATTAATTTCAATAGGAATATTTTACTTCCTTCAGCATATTATGATAAGTTTCGCGATTTTCAAAGCTTTCTGCTATACGTTGATACTGTACGATGTAGAACACAATCATTATGTTGAAATATCTGCTGCATTGGTTTATTTCCTAACCCAGTACTCCCTACATAATAAGTGGCACCTTTTTGCTGTAATAAAGATAAACTTAACCGATGGACTATTGTACCAAGACCCTTCCCGCGCTGACTCGGTAATAACCCGAAATAGAATAAACGCCCTTCTTCTGTTGTACCCGGCTCAATAATCGGAATAACAATCCCTAGCTCGCAACCAGCCCTATATACACAGTAGCAACTATTTCTATGCTGTACCCCTATTTCTTGCTTCATACCTTCATACTGTTCCTCAATCGAATATAAGGATGGTCCGTTAAGAGAATCACTCATGCAAGACTCCCATATGCGTAGAAATGTCTCAATACCGACATCCTCTGCTCGCCTAAACATGATACTACTATAATCGTATTCTATATCCTCCATAGGTAAATCACGCTTAAATTCAATCGATTGAGATTTTAATTTAAATGACCGATTTTTGAGAAAATGTGTCCCTATAGTAAAAGATGAATCCATTGTTATGGTAAGGTGATGTACTTCCTCTTCCTTTAAACTGTACTCAAGGCGATCTATTAGTAGCTCAAGTTTATCAAGTTCTTTACTGTTTTCCACATTTTCAAGTGCAAGATAATAAGGGCGACCATCAAGTAATTTAATTCCTAATTGTATTTCTTGGTTTGTTAAAAAAAAGCTCATCCTCTAGCTCTGATTGCTTTGCATATAGACTTCTTCAAATGGCTGAACAACCACAAAGCCATCACCTTCAAATCTCATTTGAATGGACTCTCCACTTCCTCTTCCAAAGAATGACTTTAACGAAATATCCGTTTGGAAATTGGGTGCAAGATGCCCCGACCAGGCAACTGTAGCATTTGGATCTGTAATCACCGGTTTTCCAGGAGTTACACGAATAGTAAGTGGCTCATAGTGACTCGTTATGGCAATCATACCGGGACCTTTACAAGTTACGTTAAACAATCCACCTGCCATCATACCCGTAATTCGTTTCATCATTTTAATATCCCAATCGATCCCATCTTCAAAAGCTAGAAGATCATTACCGTTTACGCTAATTGATTCTCCTTGTTTTAAATGGAGGATTGAAATTTTTTTACCACCATCAGCCAGGTAAAGTTTACCTCTTCCTTCAGCTTTCATGAGAGAGGCCCCCTCGCCTGTCAGTGCTTTTTTAAACATTTTCCCTAGTCCGTGCTCGAGAATTCCTTCACGCTCAAATTTAATTTCACCATTATACGTAATCATAGCACCTGATTTGGCCCATACTCTCCCTGCTAAATTCACTTCAAGCATGCGTGGAGTCTCGAGCTCAAAGAACCCCTCACCTTTGTCCTTCTGCTCTGTTGACTCAATAAATTCCTCAATTGAATAACGATTCATACGTCATCTCTCCCTTCCACTACCTTTATTACGTAGAAATAATAATAAACGTTTCAATTTCCAGCTAATGAATCATCAGTTACTTGTTTGCGAATCAGATATGAAGGGTAAGTTAACACTAATAATACAAGCGAGATCAGGAGGTGTATTCATGGTTATTGTCTACATAAGTATTGCAATCGTTGTTCTTTCTCTTATTTATCTTGGTTACATTGCATTTCAGAACTTAAAAGAAACTAAAAAATCTCTAAATAACCTATCAGAAACAGCTGCAAAATTTCAAGAAAAGGTCGATAAAATCAACGATGAAACAACACAATTAACTGAAACCACTACTAGTATCTCAACTAGTATACAAACTAAGAAAGAGACCGTTCAAGGAGTGATCGAACAGGCTAAAGCGTCACCCGAACCATTCAAAGAGCTTTTTTCATCAATTAAAAACACCCCGAATCCACAGCGTGAAACTTCGAATTCTCAACTTACCGAGATTGGTGATCAGCTAATTGACCTTTGGGGTCGCTACCGTGTGAAGCGTAAATCAAAGAAAGCTGAGTAAGGGTAAAGCCCTTACTTTTTTTCGTCCAAATATATGACCTGGGTGGGCTATGAATGAAGCAAACAAGACAAATTATCTTCTTTTTATTAATGACAACTTCCTTATCAGTAATCTTTTTTACGTCTGTTTCCTCTGAATGGAAATGGATTTCCGGAATGGTTTACGTTATCATCTTATGTTCTATTTTATTTGTTCTCTTGCTTGAAGGACGTTCTCCTTACAAGACTCTGCTGTGGATATATGTCCTCATTTTCTTCCCTATTATCGGATATGTCTTTTTTCTGTTTTCTGGCCAACTCGAGGTCAAAGGACACCTATTTAAAGAGAAGCGAACAAATGGGCTGGAATTCTTCAAACAATACGTGAACTTTTCTGCTGCTGATCAATGGCATGATTTGTCCGAACGAAACCAAAATTTTTCTAATTTAATCGCTACGATGGTTTCCAGTCCCATCAGCATGCGTTCGACTACAAAGTTACTCCTAAACGGTAGAGAGACTTTCACAGCAATCAAAGATGAAATTCAAAAAGCAGAGTCATACATCCATATGGAATATTACACGTTCCGGTCAGATGAACTTGGCACTTCTATTATTGAGCTACTTATCGAAAAGGCAAAGCAAGGCGTTGAAGTGAGAGTACTCTATGATTCGATTGGAAGTCATAACCTCTCTCGCACCTCAAAAAATGCTTTAAGAGACGCAGGAGCTAGCGTGCAACAATTCTTACCGATTAAATATGGATTTGTGAACCAAACGGTTAATTTCAGAAATCATCGGAAAATAATCGTCATCGATGGCAAAGTCGGTTTTGTAGGTGGACTTAATATTGGAGATGAATATGCAGGTGATATGAACAATATGCGTTTCTGGCGAGATACACACCTTCTTGTTAAAGGAGAAGTAATCTCTGCACTTCATGGCGTTTTTCTTATGGATTGGTCCTACATGTGTGGAGAAGAACTGCTCACAAGGAAATACCTTGATACTTATGAAGTAGATGGTGATGGTGGTACACAACTGGTGGCGAGTGGACCGGATACAAAACGTGGAGCGATGTCTGACCTCTACTTCAGCTTAATCACTTCTGCAAAGAATAGTGTTTGGATTGCCACCCCTTATTTCGTTCCAAACAAAGCCATTCGAACTGCCCTTGCGATGGCCTCCATGAGAGGAATTCAAGTAAGGTTAATTGTTCCAGAAATTAGCGACGGCTTTCTAACCCAATATGGAACAAGATCCTACTTCTCAGAGTTACTTGACTGTGGCGTCGAAATTTACATGTATCAAAAAGGCTTCCTTCATCAGAAAATCATGATCATCGATGATGACCTTGCCACAGTTGGAACAGCGAACATGGATATGCGATCGATGAATTTGAATTTCGAAGTAAACTTATTCTTATTTCAATCAACTACCGTTCGTGACTTACTGAAAGCTTACGAAAATGATTTAAGTGATTCAGTTAAAGTAACGAAAGATTCTTACAGCAAACGAGGATTAAAGCATCGTACAAAAGAATCTTTCGCCAGACTTTTTTCACCCGTATTATAGAATCATCACCATTCTCTTTTTAGGAGAGAATACATCATTAAATCCATGTATGCTCCACCTGCATACACATAGTCCCGCAGATATCCTTCCTCCTTGAAGCCAAGCTTATTTACGAGATTCCTAGAGGACGAATTTTCTGGATGAATTAGAGCACCAATGCGATTAATAGTCATTTCTTCGAAGGCATAGGGAATAATGGCAGATAAAGCTTCTGTCATATATCCTTTGCCTTCTTCGTTTTGTTCTAACTCATATCCAATCTCAATGCGATTTACACGCTTTGCCCAATTATGGAATCCACACGTTCCTATGAGATGGCCGTTATCTAGACGCTCGATACCAAAGCGAATCACCTGTCTATTTTCAAAGCCTTTTCGAAAACTCATGAGCATGCCTTCAACTTCTTCCATTCCAGTCAATACATCACTACCATAGTATTTCATCGTATGTGAATTTGAAAAAACGGAAAATAAAGTCGGTAAATCTTCTTCTTTTAATTCTCTTAATACTAATCGTTCCGTGTGTAGTTCTGGGAATTCCGTCATTGTCACGCATCTCACTCCATTATTAAGAATTGGCGAAAAAAAGCTTAAAGAATGTCCTAACATTCCTTAAGCTAGTGGGGTAAAAAAATTTATTGAAAGGGGGTCTCTCTTATAACGAATGAAGTTTTCAAAAAGTTTCATTATTCCATAAATTATTTTTTCTTTCGATCATTCATGATAAAATTCTATTTGGGAAGAGAACTTTCACTCGGTGAGCTAAAATCGAGAAATCAACAATATTAGCTAACAAGCCTTATCTTAAAAGCATACAAAGGGGTGACCATGTTGATTAAAAAACTTTATCTGGTAAGACACTGCGAGGCAGAAGGTCAGGAGCCCGATGCCTCTTTATCTGCGGATGGACGGAATCAAGCCGTTCACCTCGCTCAAGCGCTCTCCTCCATTCCTTTTGATAAATTGTACAGCTCACCTTATATGCGTTCGACCCAATCCATTGAGCCACTTGCTCTGCAGTTGGATAAACAAATTACAATCGATGATCGCCTTGAAGAAAGGCGTTTAACCGGAGAACCGATTGAAAATTGGTTAGAAGAACTCGAAAAAACTTTTATCAATACTTCTTACAAGCTGGAAGGCGGAGAGTCGAGTAGAGAAGCAGTTTCAAGAGGCATAGCAGTGATTCATGATGCTCTTTACTATACGAAAGAGTTTGCTCTTCTCATGACACACGGTAACATGTTGGCATTACTACTAAATTATTTCGATTCATCATACGGTTTTCATACTTGGAAATCCTTAAATAATCCCGATGTCTACCGTCTCACATTTAATAATGATCAAATTAACTCAATCGAACATATTAGTCTCAAAAAGGCTTCATCCTAATGACAAACCTTTATTCTCGTTTTCACTGTTGTGCAACGTGTATCCATTTTGACGTGATTAAAAAGGAACGGACAACTTATCAATGCAGCAGACTAGGCTTCGAGACGAAACCTACATACCAATTTAACTGCTGGGAACCAAAAGAAATTGTTAAAAGAAAGATGAAGAAAGAAAACGGTCTTTCTGATGAGTTAAAAGATTAACTGTTCTACTCTAGTTTGATAGTGAAATGAAAAATAACCACCTTATAGCAAGGAGGTTATTTTTCATATAGGGACGAAATGCCTGGTAACATGATCTCTTCTTTCCATTTATTGATTTGATATTGTGGTACATCCCAACTAATCCAGGAAGCCATTACTTTTAAATCATCGTTCTCAACAACCCAGTACTCGTACCTTTTCTCCTGAACGTTTCGATATATCCCCGTCCGATCGATCACCATTATTTTATATCCTCCTCCGTATCTCTTTACTCTTATATACCCAATAAATCCGGATGCGAAATATTTTTAGCAATAATTGATCATGAAGCAGATCTTAACGATCGGTGTATGAAATAGTACAATCTCTTCACATACTATCAACAAACTTACTTGTGGAGGAAGCGGGCATAAATGGAACGCAATAAATTAAAAAGAATTCAATCAAGTTTCTGGTTTATTCCAACCTTCTATGGCGTTGGAGCCTTTATAGCAGCCATCATCACTCTTATTTTTGATAGGTATATCATTCAAGGAGAAGCGATTGTTCTTCCCTACTTTTTCTTTGCCTCTTATCAAACAAGTGTTACCATTCTAAGTACGCTCGTCTCTTCAATGCTGACTATGACCACTATTACGTTTTCGACGATTATGGTAGTTCTTACTACCTATTTATCAAACTTTTCCCCTCGAACACTCCAGAACTTCATTACAGATCGAATAACCAAACGGGTTCTTGGGATTTTTGTTGGCGGTATTATTTACTTTATTATTCTTCTATTATTAATCGAACAAAGCACCAGTAAAGACGTAGTTTATCTTTCTCCAGTATTTGCAGTGGTATACGCTATAGTATGTGTCGCTTATTTTGTGTTTTTCATTCATCACGTTTCTAACTGGATACTAGTGGGCAACTTAATTCAACACATCACCAGTAATACTCTTTCCACAATTGACCGAACTTTCCTGGATTTTGAGGAAGCAAACGAGGGGGAGATTGCCTCCTGGGATTCATGGGAATTAGACGAAATTAAGTTAAAGCAACCAGTCACAGTCCGTTCTACGCGATCTGGCTATCTTCAAAATGTCGATATCCCTGATTTAATTCAAATTGCAATCCACGATGATTTCATTATTAAGCTTGAACGAGACATTGGTGAATATGTAGACGAAGGAACCGTGATTTTTTCTTACTGGCCTTCGGCAAATAAGGTGGATCAAACGAAGCTTCTTAATTCCCTCTCCCTTGGAACGGAACGTACCACTGACCAGGACATCGAATATGGTATACAGAAATTAGTTGAGATTGCTCTTCGTGCGATTTCACCTGGTATTAACGATCCTAACACAGCAATCAACTGTATCAATCGACTTGGTCGTGTCTTATCTCGCCTTGGACAAAAACATATTCCACAACCACTGTATCATGATAACCAGAAGAATTTGCGCGTCATTACCAAACCAGTTACCTATAGTACTTATCTCTATAAGAGTTTCTATCAGATTCGTCATTATGCAAGAGAGGATGTCTCTGTGCTTGGTTCTATTCTTCATTCGTTAGAATTAGCAGCCGATGGTAACAAACACGATACCCACGAAACCATTTGGGAATTCGGGCAGTTTGTTATTAGAGGGTTTGATCCAAAAGTACTTGATGAGTTTGACCATCGTTACATTAATGAAAAATTAGAGAAACTTGCCACAGCGACTGGTTTCCGCGATTCCTACCAGCCGCTTTCACGAGAATAGAGAGAACCTCCTCCCGGCAAGACGGATTTTTCAGCGAATAATAAGAAAAAGGCCTCTAAAGAGACCTTTTCACTTAGTTGACGGTATCTAGCCAACTTTCCATATCCTCAAGAGTTAATGGACCAACCCGTTTCTCCCGTATGGTTCCTTCACTATCTATCATAAATGAAGTTGGCATTGAAATTACTTGATAGAGATTTTCCCCAACTTTACCTTCTCGATCCATCAAGATGGGGAACTTGAGCTGATTCGATTCAATAAATTCAGGTATTGCTTTTTTGTCAGGTTCGTATTTAGTGAAGTTAACAGATAAAACAGCTACATCCTCCCCATGAACATCAGAAAAGCTTTGTATATCAGGCATTTCTTCCTTACATGGAGGACACCAGGTAGCCCAAAAATTAAGAAAAACCGGTTTCCCTTTGTAATCTGATAGACTAACTTCTTCCCCCTCAAGCGTTGTGAGAGTAAAGTCAGCAGCTTTATCGTTAATTTCTGTACCTACGCTTGGGCCCGCTATCACCGCACTATATATTCCCCAACCGAGAGCGACTACGAGAACAATAAGCACAAATTTCTTTATCATCTGCTTTCTTTGCTTTTTGTTCATGACTTAGTCCAATTGGAAGCGGTCGTCGCGAACAAATACTTCTTTCCGCTCAACTGCATCCTGTTTCGAAGCAAGAACAAGTCCTAATGGAGTATCTGTTTCCTTATCATTTACAATCGTAAATGAAAGGGAGGATTTGCTTGCTTCTTTAATGTACTTCGATAGCACAGAATAGGGTAAATCACCATTTAGATAAAGAATGCCATTACGAACTCGCTTCATTTCATTACGAACTTCCTTATAAACTTCCTTCTGAGAAACCTGTCTTTTTGTTAAAGCAACATATACCCGTTCTCTGAAAGTCGATAAATACAGGGCTTTTTCTGCAGGCTTGAGTTCTGGAGTACCATGTATGCCCGCATCCAATACTCGTTTAATGTCTTCGTTCACGTTTGCCACCTCATTAAGTAGAATACTTTTCAAACAGAGACCTACTAACAATGCCGAATGATTATGCCTTGAGACAGCTCTTAGATCACTGGCAATTGACTCTGGTTTGTTTTATAACTTAATCCTATACTATCGTTAATGATTCTTAAAGTGAAGGTTCTGTTAAACTCTGTTGCTAGCTCATAAAAGCCTTCAACGAATGAGCCAAAAATTAACAATATAAGCTGACATCACCAAACAGAAAGAAACTCCTGCTATTAATCAACAGGAGTTTCTTTCTGATAGTCATTCAGCATGATTAACCGCTCCATCATCGTCGGGTGACCGTATTTAAAATACTTTACGAGAAATGGCGGATTCACTTCATTTAAGCTATTCACAGTAAGCGTCTGAAAAGAGCCAACCGCTGCATCAACATCATCCGTCATTTCGATTGCATACTCATCTGCCTCCATCTCCGCATGCCTTGAAACGGCAAGTTCTACTGGACTTGCTAAGAAAGACATCAATGAAAATAAAAGAAATAACGCAGGTAGTGATGCCAAATCAGATTCAGAAGAGACGCCCCAAGAGTTCCCCCATTTTCTTATCATACCTCCAAGAAGGCGGTAAGCAAGATAAAGGCCGATGAAGCTAGTTGCCAAGGCCCCAATAAGATTTCCATAAAGATGGTTCATCACGTAATGCCCCATTTCGTGAGCCATGATAAAGAGTACCTCATCATCATCCAGCTTTTCCATCGTCGTATCCCAGAGTACGATACGGAGATTCGAGCCGATACCAGATACATAAGCGTTCATCGCATTCGTCTTTTCAGACATGTTCACTTCAAATACCCGATCAGCTGGTATATCTGCCGATTCTGCCATCGTAAGAATCTCTTCTTCAAGTGTTTTATCTGATAGCGATGTAAAATCATTGTATAGCGGGTCAATGACAACTGGCTGAATGTACATCATAAAAGCTAGATAGGGAATCATTAACCCCCAGGCTGCAAGCCACCACCTCTTCTTGAAACGTCTCATAAGCGCATATAGAACCCCTATGATAATCGAGGTAAGAGCGATGTCAATCCAGAACGATATCATTTCATCTTTCATCCATCCTGAAAACGATTGGGTATTGATTCCGTATTTAACGGATAAAGATCTAGCCCAGTAATGAAGAGGGAATGTTAACAACCAAGTAAAAGCCGTTAAAAGTAAAATATAGACTGGAACGATAATAATATTCTTCCTTGAAATTCCTTCACTGAATTGTTTAAATAACTTTGATAAACCCAGTCCAAGAATTCCCAGATAAATAATCCATTCATAAGGAATTGCAAGAAATGATAAAAAGCTTCTATACCTCGAATACTCTTCTGAAAGCTCTAGCTGCCGGTCCGTCATAAACGTCGCTGGATCAGCTGCGGTTCCCTGATATGCTTCCGGCACTCCAAAATCAGCCCAATAAAACAAATATAGCCCCATTAATATGGCATAAATGGAGAAGCCCAGAATAATCCAGGTTATTCGTTTCTTCATCTTCATTCTCCTCCCGATGCTATCTCTTTACCAATAGTACGAGCAAAGTTACATTTTAGAACTCCCTATGCTTATTCCTTACATGCTGATATTTTTTGTGGCTAATGGACTGTACTATGTAGTTTCTACACAAAGCATGGAACTCTTTCACTAATTTTCATTTCGGTTAATAGAAGAGGATTATCCAGGTTTCATTATTTGAACTAATAAGTGACTCATCCACATTACAAATCGCCAATTAAGCCAACAAAAAGCCGGCAGATAGTCTGCCGGCTTTTTCAACTATTTACTTTCCTCATAGACGTTTGTTCGATCGTAAGTGTGATCAAATCGATTCATAATACCGCATACCGGACACTCAGCAATAACATGAAGTTCTACAATTGGCGCCTGACTGCTTTTCGTGGTTATTCCTGTTGCTTCAACCCTATCATCTGTTTTTGAATTTTTCTTGGCAAGAGAAATAAACCAGGTATACTCATTGTCACACATTCTGCACGTTGATTTTTCCTCAATTTCAGTTGGTTTCATCATTGTTTTTCCAGCTCCTTTAGCAGAGTATTTCAAAGACTGCGCGGCAAAGGTCCGGAAAACCTCCATTTTAGTTGGGAATCCCTTCCTGTAGAAAGAAGTTCCCGTTGAAACAAAATTCAAACATTTGTGGTGAATGATCCTTTTCCTATTCGTTAGATAGCAAATTCTCATCCATTAGTTTATATATGGCATGTGCCACTCCGTCATGCTCATTGCTTTTAGTGACAAAGGAAACGCTTCGTTTAATTTCGTCATCTGCGTTTCCCATCGCAATGGAATAAGATGCTTTTCGTAGCATAGAAAGGTCATTGTAATTATCTCCGATTGCAGCAGTTTGCTTCATATCGAGACCATGATAAGTTACAAATGTTTCCATGGCAAGACCTTTTTGGGCATCTTCATGGTTTATTTCAAGATTTTCTTTCCCTGAAGACGTCACGACGGCATGCTGTACCTTGTCAGCTTCAATAGAAGCACGTGTGAGGCTAGCTTTATCAAATGAGAAACTAAGGAATTTATATACATGAAGGCTATCATCTTCAACTAATTGTTCCAAGTTATCGATCGTCTTTAAGGATAGACTCTCAAATTGACGTTCAGCACCTTGCTTCAATTCTTCTTCTGATATTGCAGGGTTTGAGCTTTTCATCATATCTACGATCAAATCAATCGTTCCATCATAATCGTGAGTGAAGACGCCTTTGTTTGTGAATAGTTGATAATATAACTGTTCCTTATCTAGAATTTCTTTAATCGAGCGAACTTGCTGATCATTAAGATAGATCGAATGCAGGATTTCACCTTCTACAGATCTAATTTCTGCACCATTGTAACAAATAACAGGAACTTTTAATCCGCTCTCTTCAAGTGGTTTCATTGCGCCATCGAATGCTCTACCAGTATTGATCACAATCGTTATATCCTGACTTTGCGCTTCTCTAATCGCATTGATATTTTCAGGGCTTACCGTTTGTTCATTTGTTAAAAGTGTTCCATCCATATCAATAAAAATACACCGCATTAGGTCAACATCCTTTTCTTTATATAGTCTATTGTTAGCTAAAATAACTATGTTAATGAATGATATTGATACTTGGCTCATTTACGCCATCACGGGACGAGCCAAAATTGAGAAATCAACAATATAAGCTAACATAGCCATAAAAAAAAGAGCTTTCGAAAAAGCTCTAGAGAACATTATCTTTTATTATGGAGAAAGAAGTCAATGAACGAGGAAATGAGCTCGACAGACTGGAACCAGACAAGTGATATAGCCGTCATCGAGAAAAACCCAACCATTAAAAATCGAAACCAATGCATGATTCATTCCTCCTCTTCAACCTCAAAAATGTGGTTTGATTTAGTTATATCATAAAATTTAATAATTTGAAATTATTAAATTTTAATACAAATCAAATAAAATAGGCATAAGCACTCAGCACGCCTACTGAAAACATGACCACAATAATTAAATTCGCTCCGAGATAAGCAGCTAAAAATGCAGCTGCTGCTCCGATGATACCAAACATCATATCATCATTAATCGTGAGTATTCCAGGGAAAATCAACGCGCCTAATATAGCAAATGGCACATTCTGCAATACATTCTGAATTGTGGCCGGAATTTTCTCTGATTTAAAGAATACTAGTGGGATCATTCTAGGAATATAGGTCACAATTGCCAGACCGAGAATGATTATCAGTATCTTACTATCCATTATATACCCTCCCCAACATTCTTTCAACTAATATGGAGGAAAGTAGCGTTGAAAGAACGATTGACCAGCCAGTTGACAACTGAACCATAGTGAAAAGACTATTCAATAAAGCCGCTATTCCAGCTAAAAACAGTACTTTACGACTTTTTTTCGCTGACGGAATCAACAAACCAACGAACATGGCATATAGTGCTACACTCATTCCCTGCTGAATCACTCCTGGAAGGGAAGCGCCTGCAATGTACCCCACTCCTGTAAAAGCCACCCAGCTTGAATAGGAAATGAAACACAGACCGTACATATATCCGGTATTAAGCGTTCCTGTCTTAGTAGCAGCGACGGTAAAGGTTTCATCTGTAATTCCAAAAGCATAGAGTGCCTTCTTCCAAAGGGAGTCCTCCACGACTTTCTCGTTGATAGAGGCACTCATTAATAAATGGCGAATATTAACGATGAAGATAGTAAAAATAATTTCAAAAGCTCCTGTTCCCATCGCAAGTAGACTGAGGGTAATGTACTGAGCAGCACCTGCAAAGACGAGGACGCTCATCAGTACCGCTTCATAGAGGCTAAGTCCCGATGATCTCGCAAGTAAACCAAACGTTAACGCAACAGGCATGTATCCTACAGCAATACTTACACCTGCTTTTAATCCATCTCTAAAACCTGATTCCGTTTTTGTTACACTAGTAATAGCTTGCACCCTATACCTCCCATACAACACTTGTTTAATATATTGAACTTATTGTATGTTATATTAAACATCATTTCAATAGAAGAATAGGCTTATTTCTAGAATAGGAGAATCTTATGGAAAACCATTCGTTAACTAAGCAAATCGGCCAAAAGCTGAAAAAGCTTCGTCATGAAAATAAGTTAAGTCTGGATCAATTATCGGCTAAGTGTGCCGTGAGCAAACCGATGCTCGCACAAATCGAACGCGGTGCTTCTAATCCCACCGTGAACACACTGTGGAAAATAGCAAATGGACTTGGCGTATCGTTCACAGCCTTCATCGACGAGGACCAACCTATCATTAAAAAAGTGAATCGAAACGAAATTGAGCCACTAATTGAAGAAAGCGGTAAGATGAAAGTCGTCCCCCTTTTCCCAATGGAACCAGGCAAATCCTTCGAAACTTTTTATATTATTCTCGAGCCGGGGTGTGACTACCAATCTAATCCTCATCCGGACGGCGTTGAAGAGTACTTGTTTGTCGAAGAAGGAAGCATGAATCTCGAAGTTGAAAAACAATCTTACCCGATATCTAGCGGTGAAAGTTTGAGATTCACAGCTAACTACCCTCATTACTATCGAAATCAAACAAAAATTCCTTGTAAAGCTATGATGATCATTCATTACCCTACATCGATTCAATAAAGCTTCCATAAGAGTAAGTTACGTTCGCGTATGGTTGGAACAATCTTGAAACACCGATCCACCCTTTGAAGTTTTTATTACGAAAACATGCAAAAAAACGCTCTGCAAAGAGCGTTTTTTTGCATGTTTCCTCTCATTTTATCGCTTTCAATTTCGTTTCCTTCATAACGGTCTTCTCTACTGCTTCAGTCCAAGCTTCGCCGTAACCAGGGTGAGTGGAATAAGGATAAATAAAATCCTCATCCCTTGCAGCCATTTCGAGTGCCAATGTGGCCTTCTCTATCAGCTCAACAGCTCCTGCTCCGATGGCATGGAATCCTAGTAGAATATGACTTTCCTTGTCCTTTACAATTTTGACTATCCCCTCTGTTTGACGGAGCAAAGTAGCATATCCATTCGCTCTCATTGGAAAGCTCTCTGAAACAACATCGTAGCCCGCTTCAATCGCTTCCTTCTCCGTTAAACCTACAGCTGCAAGTGGCGTTTGTGTCTGAAAAATGACAGGCATACACTCCAATGAAAATGCGGCGGATACACCACAGCAATGATCTGCAGCCGTTTTTCCCTGCTTGATTCCTTTAACAGCGAGAGGGGGGCCTTCCGTCACATCCCCACACGCATAAATCGAAGAAACAGTGGTTTCACATGCTTCATTAATGTCAATGTGATCTTCACCAATAACTCTTATTCCAGCGTGATCTAATCCAAGCGATTCTATGTTACTTCTCCGCCCTACAGAATAAGCTAATAGATCAGTTTCGAGTTCGACCTGCTCTCCTTTTTCATTTCGAGTTACGAACAACAAACGCCCCTCATCCCTGACTACACTACCTTCTGTTGCTCCTGTTATCACACGTATTTTTTGTTTCTTTAACTGACGCTGGAATTCTCGTTTTATCGTATCATCAAGTTCTTCCATCAATGAGCTATCCTCTGTTACAACGGTTACTTGTGCACCAAGGGCTTGAAAAGTACTCGCCGCTTCTAAGGATTGATAATTCGATCCGTAAATGACAAGACGACTCGGTATCGATGACATCGAATACAGCCGTTCTAAAGAAACAACTTTCGGTAGGGAATCAGAGACAAAAACCGGCATTTTAGGACGACTCCCAGTGGCAATAATCGCGTGATTAAATGACCATACTTCAAATTTTTCTCCCTGTTCAACACCTATTCGCTTGCTAGATAAAAACGATGCGCTTCCATTTATCCATTCAATTTTATTTGTTTCAAAACGTAACTTCAGTCCTTTTTCTAGTGACTCAATGAGTTGTTTTTTTTCTTCATGCCAATCCTTCATGGAAAAAGCAGCTGTCAACGTAACACCTGGAGCAGAGTCCCACATTTTCCTCGCAGATGTCGCAAGTAGCTTAGAAGGAATACACCCTGTGTGCAAACATTCTCCACCAGGTCTCGATTTATCAACGAGCGTCACATCTCTCCCGTGCTTTGCCGCACGCAAAGCCGCTTCATACCCTGCAGGTCCAGCTCCAATAATAACGACATCTTTTTCATGAATAATTTCGCCAACTACCATTATGTCAGCTCCGTTAGTAATAATGAAGGGGATTCAATTAGTTCAATAATACGGTTCGTAAAACGCATGGACGTACCTCCATCTGTTATTCGGTGATCGAACGACATTGATAAGTTCATGATAGAACGGATGACAATTTCATCATTCACTACTACTGGCATTTTCTTCGTCTTATGAAAAGCTAGCAGAGCTACTTCTGGATAATTAATGATTGGCGTTGCACCTGTGCTCCCAAGTGGGCCAGCATTGCTTATCGTGAATGTTCCAGAAGTTAGATCACCACTTGTAAGTTGGTTGTTGGATGCGGCTTCTCGTAGTTGCTTCATCTTTGAATGGATCTGCTGTATGGAAAGCTGATCGCAATGATGGATGACAGGGACGATTAATCCTTCCTCTGTATCAGTTGCTACGCCTATATTAATATCAGGCTTCAAATGAATTTTTCCTTCTTCTTCATTTAATTCTGAGTTAAAAATCGGAAAATCTCTTAACGCTCTACATACAGCTTTTATATAAAATGCTGCAACTGAAAGAGAAATCCCCTGCTTTTCTTGAAGCTGGTTCTTCATCTCCAATACGTTCGTTACATCCACTTCATCAAAATGAGTTACGTGAGGAATCGTGTTGAGAGATTTCGTCATTTTAGCGGAAATTTGTCTACGTCGTTTCGTAAATGGAATCGATCTATTGTTTGGATTTATTGGTTGGGATACAGTTGGAGGAGCCTCTGCCTCGGTCATAGTTTTATTCTTCGTAATATACTTCATGACATCCTCATCAACTACACGTCCGCCCGGCCCACTACCTGTTATCTTTTCAATATCTACACTGTTTTCTCGAGCTATTTTTCTCGTGAACGGAGCAGCAAGTATTCTTTTCTTTTTATTAGTTTGAGAAATATAGTTTGATGACTCTTGAAGGGGAGAAATCGTAAGTAATGTGCCACCTACCTGAATAACTTCTCCAGGTGCTACAAGAATATCTTCGATTCTCCCAGCTAGCGGGGAAGGAAGTTCAGCCGTTACTTTATCTGTCTGAACTTCTACAAGAGGCTGGTCGACCGTAACATGATCACCTGGCTTTACAAGAAGCTGAATAATTTCACCTTCTGACATCCCTTCTCCAATGTCATGTAGCTTAACTTCCATCTTTCTTAACCTCCTTAGAAGCGAACAGTTTCTTCAATCGCTTGCAATACTTTCTTATCATCAGGAAGATAATCATCTTCAAGAGTGAACAATGGAACGGGCGTATCGTAACCAGTGACCTTCTTAATAGGCGCCTTCATGTAAAGAAAAGATGTATCATTAATGATCGACATAACTTCACTCCCAACCCCTCCAGAAGATGGGGCTTCGTGTATGATAATTGCTCTCCCGGTCTTCTGAACTGAATCCGCAATCATCTCCTTATCAAGCGGATATAACGTCCGCAGATCGATCACATCACATTCTATCCCCCTGCTAGCTGCTCTTTCAGCCGCTTTCTCAGCAACTCTCACCATTGCTCCCCATGCAAAAATCGAAACATCATCGCCGTCACGTCGTCTGAACGCTTTACCGAGTGGAATGGTATAGCTCCCTGTCGGAACGTCCCCCTTTCCAGAGCGATAAATGACCATCGGTTCAAGAAAGAGAACTGGATCAGGGTCCTTCATACTACTGATGAGGAGTCCTTTGGCATCATGAGGGGTTGAGGGTACCACCACTTTCAGCCCAGGAATGTGAGTAAAAAGCGCCTCCGTACTATCACTGTGAATTTCCGGTGCTCTTACACCTGCTCCATAAGGTACCCTGATCGTTAGAGGGACCGTATATCGGCTTTGTGTTCTCGTTCTAATTCTCGTAGCATGTGTGATCAACTGATTAAAACCAGGATAGATAAATCCAAGAAATTGTATTTCAACGACTGGTTTGAAGCCGTTCATAGCAAGACCGATGGATGTCCCAATTAATCCAGACTCAGCAAGAGGTGTATCGATCACACGTTCATCACCAAAAATGTCAAACAGACCGTCTGTCGCTCTGAAAACGCCCCCGTTCCGACCTACATCTTCTCCGATTACGAGAACGGAATCATCTTCTTCAAGCATGACTTTTAACGCTTCCGTAATAGCCTGAACCATTGTTAATTTCTTCATATTAACCGCAATACTCATACATCTTCCCGCCCTTCGTGAAAAAAGCGCTGTTTCTGCTCCTGTACAGGCCATACTTCTGTTCCGAATACATGGTCGAACATAATTGCTTCGTCTGATTTTTGCGTCTTTTCCATTTCACTAACGGCATCATTTAGTCTGTTTTCAGCATTTTCCTTCACTTGCTTGATCCAGTCGGTTTCCCATGCATCTGCTTCTTTTAAATAGTTTTCCACTCTTAAAATGGGGTCCGACTGTTCCCTTCTTCGATCGCTTTCACGCTGGTCCCGGTATTTCGAAGGCTCGTCAGTGGTTGTATGGGCACCATAACGCCATGTTACGGCCTCAATTAGGGTGGGGCCATCGCCTTTTCTCGCTCTTTCAACTGCTTTCATCGTTTCGTTATAAACAGCAAACACATCATTTCCATCGACTCGAACGCCAGGCATATCATATGCGAGTGATTTTTGAGCAATGGTCTTGGAATTCATTTGTCGCTCAAGTGGAACACTTATGGCATAACCATTATTTTGATTAAAAAAGACCACCGGAATTTGAAAGACACTCGCAAAATTTAATCCTTCATGGAAATCACCTTCAGACGTAGCACCATCACCGAAGTAAACAAGTGAAACCCTATTGCTCCCCTTCTTTTTTTCAGCCCAGGCCGTACCTGTTGCATGAAGAATCTGAGAGGCAATTGGAACAGACGGAGGAAAAATATGCTTTCCCTCTGGAGGAACACACCCCTCGATACACCCTTTCCAATATAGAAAAATACTCTCAAGAGAATGTCCAAAAGCAGCTGTTGCCGCGTGATCCCGATAAGTAGGAAACATCCAATCACCATCTTCTAGCGCGAGCGCACTACCTATTTGAGATGCTTCCTGCCCCTCAAAAGGAGCATAGGTCCCAATTCTGCCCTGTCGTTGAAGGTTCACTGCCTTTCGATCGAACATTCGTGAAAACACCATCTGTTCATAAAAACGCCGTGCATTTTCTACAGTGACATAAGGATTTGATTCCCGTTGCCTCCCCTCTCCATCAATGAGTTGAATCACCGGGAACTGTTCTGTAAGATCCATGAAAATCCTCCTCTATTTCGTTTTAGGAGCGTACCGACCACTTCCCTGGCTTCTTATGGGCAAAGAAGCTGTTTCTCCGTTTCCGACTTTCAATTCGTTGTTCGCAAAAAAGATTGGCCGATTTAATCGTTGATGACGAATGTGCTTCTGCCTGCGCAAAAATAGTTAAAAGTGTATCATAAATCGCTTTTGTCTTCTGCAAGACGCGCTTTGAATTTGGTGAGTAAAGTTCATCTGCGACCTGAATCAATCCGCCGCTGTTCACGATATAATCTGGAGCATAAAGAATGCCTAACTCATTGAGCTGATCACCATGCTCATTTGTTAGCAGCTGATTGTTTGCAGAACCAACTATTGCTTTAACCCTGAGCTTACGGATTGTTTGATCATTGATGATCCCACCAAGTGCACATGGAACGAATACATCTGCTTCTGCTTCATAAATTTCATCTCCAGAAACGACTTTCACTCCTCGATCTAAATCAATCGCCTTCTGAATTAGTCGATCAATTGCATGTCGATTAATATCAGAGACGATAAGGTCCCCCCCTTGCTCTAAGAGCATTTCTGCTACTTTATAACCAACTTTCCCAAGTCCCTGAATCGCATAAGTTCTTCCTTCAAATTCTTCTGACCCGAACACCGTTTTGTTCGTAGCTTGTATGCCGTACAATACTCCTTTTGCTGTCGGGATCGATGAATCCCCACTTCCACCATATTCTTCAGGAACACCTACGATGCAACTGCTCTCCCTTAATGAATGGACGAAATTCTCAGGGGTCGTCCCCATGTCAGTCCCCGTATAGAACCTACCATTTAATGATTCGACAAACTGACCAAACGCACGAAAAAGTTCAGGAGTGCGATCTTTCAGAGGATCACCGATAATCACAGCTTTTCCACCACCAAAATCAACATCGGCTGCAGCACATTTATACGTCATGCCTTTTGAAAGTCTTAAAACATCTTCTAACGCATCATCCACGGTTTCGTACGGTCTCATTCTGCAGCCACCAAGTGCAGGACCGAGCGTTGTGTTATGTATGGCTATGATGGCTTTTAACCCTGTATCTACATCATTACAAAATAGTACCTGTTCATGTTCAGCTATTCGATCAAACACGCTTCTCACCCCTCTAATGAAATCGCTTACATTTTTGCGATTTTTAGTTTTTCATCGATTATTTTCTTTTGCAAAATGAACTGAATCACTTTACCGGTTCCGATGAGGTTTGTTCCCCTTCTAACATCTACCCTGCTAATCACTGACTTGCTTGTAAGAGAAATAATGGTGGCCATCACTTCAATTGACTGACCTTCGCAAGCAGGACCAAGGTGTTTTACTTCTACTCCACCACCAATTCCCTCCTCATCTTCCTCCAGATAGGGGAGAATAAGCTGTCTTGCTGCCCATTCCATATGATATACCATCGATACAGTTGAGTAAGCTGGATGAATGACATTACCTTCAAATTGAGCAAACATATCAGGCGTAATGTGCGCTTGAATCGAAGCCTGCTGACCAACCGCTATCCCACTCTTCACCTGTTTTACCTCCATGTCCATCACACTTAAATATATGACGTTTATTTAACGATATAATAACATCACGTATAATAACCGTCAATTAATTGTCAAATAATTACGATATTTAACACACAAAAACCAACAAGCTACCGCCTGTTGGTTGCATTTATTATCCAAGCAATGCCCGATCATTCGTCATTTTAGAACCTTTAATTCTTTGGAATTCATGGAGCAATTCTTCGATGGTTAACTTCTGCTTATCCTCTCCATCCACCTCAAGTATGATTTTCCCACTATCCATCATGATCAATCGATTTCCAAGATCAAGTGCCTGCTGCATATTATGAGTAACCATCAGCGTTGTTAATTGAGTACGCTCAACAATTTCCCCAGTAAGCTTTGTTATCAAAGCTGCTCGAGCTGGATCGAGTGCAGCGGTATGCTCATCTAGAAGTAACATCTTCGGATCAGTAAAGGTTGCCATCAGCAAAGAAAGCGCCTGCCTTTCCCCACCTGAAAGTAACCCTACTTTCGCAGACAAACGATCTTCAAGTCCAAGGTGTAGCGTCTCAAGTGCTTCTTGAAATGTTGCTCGAAGCTTTTTCGTTACACCTTTCATTAACGTTCTGCGGCGATTTCGATTATATGCGAGTGCGAGGTTTTCTTGAATTGTCATTGCTGGTGCTGTTCCTGCCATTGGATCTTGAAAAACACGCCCGATCAAGCGCGATCGTTTATATTCTGGTAAGCTCGTAATTTTCTTCTCATCAATGAATACATCTCCAACATCTGGAGTCAAAACACCAGAAATCATATTCATCAAGGTGGACTTTCCAGCGCCATTGCTCCCAATAACCGTTACAAAGTCGCCCGGCTCGAGCGTTAAGTTAATATCTTCGAGCGCTGTTTTCTCATCAAGTGTACCTTCGTTAAATACTTTGTGAATTTGATTTAGTTGAAGCATATTCTTCGCCCCCATTCTTTGATTGTTTTAATATCCTTTCTTGCTGAAGGCGCTTTTTCTTCTTACGATTTCGTTCCTTCTGTCCGTCAATTAATTGCGGTAATACGAGTGCAGCGATGACGATAACTGCAGTAATTAGCTTCATATCACCCGTTTCGAGAAAATCGACACGAAGAGCTAGCCCTACGACAACGCGATATACAATCGCGCCCCCAACAACGGCAAATGTTGTAACAGCAATCGTCTTCGTTCCGAAAATCGCTTCTCCGATAATGACGGATGCAAGTCCGATGATAATCATCCCGATTCCCATACCAACATCTGCGAATGAACTGTATTGAGCAATCAGTGCCCCTGCTAATGCTACAAGAGCATTTGATAAACCAAGTCCGAGAATTGTTAGTTGATCGGTGTTCGCTGAGAAACTACGAATCATCCTTTTATTATCTCCAGTAGCTCGTAGTGCAAGACCAATCTGTGTCCGCAAGAAAAGGTCTGTAAGAATTTTGATGAGTCCCGTTACAATCAACATACTAATCAGTACCGACCATGTTGAGGTCAAATTTCCCAGGCCAACTGCTGAAGCTATGCTACTAAATAATGAATCGAGTCCCGAGGCTTCAAAGAAACCTTCAATTTTTGTAAAAACAGATTCCTCATTTAGCAACGGGACATTCGATCTCCCCATTATTCTTAAATTAATAGAATACAGCGCAATCATCATTAATATCCCAGCAAGAAGCGGATTAATCTTTCCTTTTGTATGTAGAAGTCCCGTCATACACCCTGCCAGAAAACCTGCTACTATTGCTAGGAGCGTAGCAAAAAAAGGATTTGTTCCATTAACAATAAGAATGGCAGCAATTGCTGCGCCCGTTACGAAACTGCCATCAACAGTTAAGTCGGGAAAATCAAGAATTCGAAAGGATAAGTAAACCCCAAGTGCCATAATCGCGTAAATAATGCCAGATTCTACTGCCCCAAACATCGCTGAGCCCATAACAAATCTCCTCCTATCCCAATTCATTTCTTAGTCAACGATTAGATTTTTTCGTAAAAAAGGTTCGAAAAAGAAAGGTTTCTCTTTTTCGAACCTGTTGAATTACTCTGTATATTCCCCCATCTCTTCCCATTCTGACTTCACTTCGATTCCCATTTCTTCTGCAGCTGATTTGTTCATTTTAAGTTTTAAGTTCTGTGGGTACTGAACTGGGATATCTGCGGTGGTTGCTTCACCTTTGAGAATTTTCGCAGCCATTTGACCTGCTTCATATCCAATATCCTTGTAATCAAAACCATAAGCAGCAAATGCACCACGACTGACTGAATCAAATTCTCCAGCAAATAAAGGAATATCTTTATCATTCGCTACACTAATGACAGACTCTAGTGCTGATACAACTGTATTATCTGTAACGATATAGATGACATCCACTTTTCCTACAAGAGCTTCAGCAGCCTGCTTGACCTCAGCTGATGTAGATACACTTTTCTCAACTGCCTTCATACCCGTTCCATCCATTGCTTCTTTTACGATATCAACCTGAGCGACTGAATTCTGTTCGCCAGCGTTGTAAATTAATCCAACATTTTTTGCATCAAATTCATTGGCAATAAAGTCAATTGTTTTTGGGATCGCTTCTGGATGTGTATCTGTCGTCCCGGTAATGTTCTCTCCCGGTTTATCAAAATCTTCAACAAGCTTTGCCCCAACCGGATCTGTTACTGATGTGAAGATAATCGGTATGTCAGAAGTCGCATTGAGCGCTGACTGAGCACTCGGTGTTGAATTAGCAAAGATTAAATCAACTTCATCCCCAACCAAATTCTGGGCAATTGTGTTACTGTTGTTCATGTCATTTTGGGCATTTTGAACATCATATGTAACGTTGTCACCTTCTTTAAATCCATTCTCTTCTAGCGCCATTTTAAATCCTTCAAAAGCAGCATCTAGCGAAGGGTGCTCAACAATTTGCGTAACACCAATTGTATAAGATTTTTCGCTTCCCGACCCGTCACTACCTGCTTCTGTGTCAGATGATGTATTATTTGATCCACACCCTGCAAGTACCATTACACTGAATAAAGATACCCCAATCCACTTTTTCCAGGATTTCAAATGCCTGTCCTCCCCCAAATAAGTTATAAACTTATTTTATTTTGTATACGCCACTATCATCATGCTAATCCAGCATATTGTAACGTTATGGTACACTGGCATTTCTAGCTTGTCAACGAGTATTCAAATAATTTTAACTATTTTATATTTTCAAAAATAATATTCTAAGATAAAGCTACTTCCTCAATTGAAGGCTATTCATTTCTTCAGCTTGTTTTTCAAAAATACTCGAAGCACCTTCTATCATTTCATCAAATAGCTCATGTACAGTTGGCACCGATTTAACTAATCCACTAATTTGTCCCCCATTTATAAAGCCTTCATCAAGTCGGCCTTCTATTGCTCCAATTCGATGCTTTTCTTCATTCGTCATATTCGCAAAATCATCGGGGTGTATCCCATTCTTTTCAGCTTCTTGCAATTGCTCAGAATAACCCGTCCTCAATATCCGTCGTACTTTTCCAATGGTACGGCCGACAATAACTGTTCCATTATCATCAGCTTCTAGAAGACTTTTCATATACCTCTCATGATAAGGTGATTCTTTCGTCGCCACTAATCTTGTTCCCATTTGCACCCCCTCTGCTCCAAGAGCCAAAGCTGCCGCAAACCCCCGATCATCTCCGATCCCACCTGCCGCTATCACCGGAATTTGGACATTTTTCACAAGCTGCGGCACTAGAGTCATCGTCGTAATCTCGAGTGGTGAATTAATCCCAGCCGCTTCGTACCCTTCTCCAACGATTAAATCTGCTCCAGCTTTTTCAGCCTTAATGGCATGTTTCACACTAGCGGTTACACAGATTACTATTATTCCTCTTTGTTTAAAGAATGGTAGATAAGGAGCAGGATTTCCTGCAGAAAGGGAAACGACAGGAACAGCATGTTTCACAGCAAGTTCACACATCCCATTCAAGTCTTTTGTAACAGTAATTGGGATATTAAGCGCAAAGGGTTTTGTCGTTCTCTTTTTCATCTCAACCAGGAGTACATCTACCTCTTCAACCGTCATCGTCCCAGTACCAATCGTTCCAAGGCCACCCGCTTCAGAAACAGCTGAAGCAAGTATAGGACTTGATATATTCCCCATTCCCCCTTGAATAATTGGATACTGAATGGAAAGCAATTGACAGACTCGCCTCATTATAAATTCCTCCTTTTATTAATATGACGATTACAATACGTTTGATATAATAAGTGTTATACTTATTTATATCATTCAAAAAGCAAAGACAAAATTCCTGCTTAATATGAAACTTCTATTTCTGAAAAAATGAAAACTGTATGTTACATGCTTCAATAAAGAAGGGAGAGCAATTCATTATGTTATTTTCGTATAATGGTTTGGAGCCAACTCTTGCTCCAGATGTTTATGTAGCCCCAGGGGCTAAAATCATTGGTGATGTGACGATTGGGAAAGAATCTACCGTCTGGTTCAATGCGGTTCTAAGAGGTGATGAAGCCCCAATCAAAATTGGTAACGGATGCAATATACAAGATAATTGCACCTGTCACTTATTCGAAGGATTTCCACTTGTGCTAGAGGACGAAGTATCAGTGGGTCATAATGCGATCCTACACGGTTGTACGATTAGAAAAGGGGCTCTAATTGGGATGGGAGCAATTGTTCTTGACGGTGCTGATATCGGGGAAGGTTCTCTTATCGGAGCTAATACCTTAATTCCATCAGGTAAAAAAATCCCCCCAAACTCCATGGTCCTTGGTTCACCAGGTAAGGTGATCAGGGAACTGACAGAGAAGGACAGAGAACTGATTAACCTGACGATTGAAACATATAAAATAAAAGGCAAAGAATTCAAAGAACAATCCTATGAGGTAAGTCGACAATAGAAAGAAGGAACGGGGAGTTCCCCGTTCCTTCTTTCTATTGTCTATCTGTTAGGAGAGGATGCTGCAACGCATCATAACCGTTATCCTTGTTTTTCAATTTGTTTCCTTCTCTAAATACTTCTTCAAAGAAGCGAGAGGCCGGTTTCGCAAGCGTTTTGTAGTAATCACTAAATAACATTGCCGCATGCTCGCCTGGCCATTCTTCAGGCAATAATTCTGAAGGGAGTCCAGGATCTACAAATAGGAACTTCCTATACTCATGGACGAGCTTAGCCCGTTCTACGAAACACTCGCCATCACTCATTTTCCCTTTTTCGATTTTACTCCGGTCAACCACGTAACGTTCACTGTACATTTGAATGAACTCACGATACCTGTTACTGATATCATCCATATCCCAGCATTCTTCTACAAGAGCTTTGTTCTCATGAGGTCCTTTATAATCAGCAATAAAGAAATGAACATAGTCATTAATTTCATATTTATCAATTAATAAATTCACCTGTTCTTCCAGATGATTCGGTGATAGCCACAGGCTTGCAGATGAACTCCCGAACCCACTCCAAACGAGTTCTTTACGAAGCTCATCTCTAATGTGTCGCTTCTCTTCAGGAATGGTATATTGCAGCATCCGCCATTTTCCATCCCACTCTGCTGGCTGAAGCTTAAAAATTCTTTTGGCAGCCTCATCCATGCGCCTAACACCACGTTCTGTTAAATAGTAGAAGCTTTTGTTACCTTCTTTCCTTGACTCCACCCATCCTTGTTTGCTCATTCTTGAAATGGCTGCTCGAACGGATTGGTCATTATGACCAAACTCTTTCAACAGGCGAATTAAGCTCCCAATCCAGATTTCATTGCCGTAATGTCTGATGTACTCTCCATACAACGTAAAGATCATTGATCTTGTATTTAAACCTTCATTCATCATCATACCTCCGCTCGCCAAAACAGCATTCCGTTATTAGCACGTAGCTTAAATATGATGTTATACTACCAGAGCCATAAGGTCAGTGCAACTTTTACTCACCTTTAAACTCTGGTTTTCTCTTTTCAGCAAAGGCATCCAGCGCCTCCAGACGATCTTTCGTTGGAATCGTTACTTCGTATGCCTTCGATTCAATTGCCATTCCGGTATGACGGTCTACATTCATGCCTTCACGTACAGCAAACTTTGCCTGTTGGACAGCTACAGGGGCATTTTGACAGATTTCATTAGCCAGTTCTTCACATTTAGCAAGTAATTTTTCACGAGTAACAACGCCATTTAATATTCCGTATTCGTATGCTTCCTCAGATGAAAGTTTACGAGCTGTTAATACCAATTCCATTGCCTTCGCCGTTCCAATCAAACGCGGCAAACGCTGTGTTCCACCTGCTCCTGGAATAATTCCGAGACTCGTTTCAGTCAGACCCATTTTTGTTCCCTCAACTGCATAGCGGAAGTCGCAAGCAAGTGCCAGCTCAAATCCCCCTCCAAATGCAAAACCATTCAGGGCAGCAATTGTTGGCTGAGGAAGAGATTCAACAGATGAAAAGACCTCCCTTATCTTCTTTACATTTCGACGCACTTCACTTTCAGATAATGTTCTTCTCTCTTTTAAGTCCGCCCCTGCACTGAAAGCCCTTTCACCCGCACCCGTGAAAATAACCGCTCGAACATTTCGATCTGAATAAATATCATCAACTATTCCCTGAAGAACAGAGAGAGTTTCGTAATTGAAACAATTCAGCACATCTGGACGATTTAATGTCACGTGCCCTACGTGATTTTTTACTTCATATGTAACAACAGTCATTTGAAGACCTCCTCTAAGATTATCAGCACAGGAAAGAGCCGGGCAGATGATTGTTTAGCGCAATCAACCACCACGGCTACTTTCACTCTCTAGCATCTATTCTTGATTTACCCCCGGTTTCCTGCTTTTTTTCTCTATTTAAGCTTAACTACCCTGAAAGACTGGTTTCCGCTTCTCTGTAAATGCCTGGATGCCTTCCATGTGATCATTCGTTTGCCCTGCCTCTGATTGAGCAAGTGCTTCCATTTCAAGTACTTCGTCAAGATTACTCTCCCAACTTTTTGCAAAACTCTCTTTAATAAGAGCTGTTGCTTTAGGTGGAAGGGATGCGAGTCGATTCGCAAATTGTGTAACTCCTTGCTCCCATTTCTCCTGTGAAAAGATCTCTGTCACAAGTCCGAGTTCCTTCGCATGTGGTGCACTTACTTTGTCTCCTAACATGGCAAGCTCCAACGCCTTCGCATGACCAAGCAAGCGAGGGAGAAAATATGTGCTGCCAGAATCAGGGACAAGCCCAACATGAACAAATGCTTCTATAAAGCTGGCATTCTCATGTGCTAATCGAAAATCACATGCAAGTGCCAGGCTCATCCCTGCACCAGCCGCCACGCCATTAACAGCAGCGATTACCGGTTTGTTCGATGAGACAATTCCCTTTACCATAGGATTGTAAGCGGATCGCAGCATTTCCCCATGATCTAGTCCTTTTTCTACTCCTTGTAAATCCTGACCCGAACAGAACGCCCTTCCATTACCAGTGACAACAATGCAACGGACGTTTTGATCGTCTGTTGCTTTATCCACCGCGGTTGTTACTTCTTCATTCATCTTAAATGTAAACGCATTCAATTTACCGGGTCGATTTAATCGAATCCAACTCACCCGATCCTTCACTTCATATTCAATTGTTTCAAACATCACTAACCACCGCTCCCTATTACTTAGTATCTACTGTTTCGCCTACTTCTTCTCCAATCATGAGTGTGACGAGATCTCCAGCAAAGCTCATTAAATCTTTACCAGACGCTTTTCCTTCCTGAGACTTCATACCTGCCTTCATAGATTCATGGTCTTCATAATACATCTCACACATTAAATAGTAATCACTTTTTCCCATTGGAGATCCAACAATCTTTGTTACTTCCATTTTTTTAAGACCAGGAATTTTTGAAGTGATTGGTGCATGCGTATTAAAATAATGCTCATCAAATTTTTGTGCATTCTCCGGTTGTTTGTACAATGCGATTACTTTTACCATTCTTCATCAACCTCTCTCAATTTAGTTAAATAGATACAGGCTTCATCGCTTCAAACGGATTCTTACAAGACTTGCAGTACAAAATACTTCTACATGCAGCAGGACCAAAAATGTTATCCATCGTTGTATAGTTTGAGCTGCAATAAGGGCATGGAACACGCCATTCACCATCGTATTCTTCAGGTGGAGCGATTCCAAACTCCTTGAGCGCACTCCTTCCTCTATTTGAAACTCTGTCCGTTGTCCAGATCGGCTGTCGAATAAATGTAACAGTTACGGAGTCTACTTCATGAATATCTTCTACAGCCATCTCGATATTCCTTTTAATAACATCCAGGGCAGGACATCCAGAGAATGTTGGCATCACTTCAATCTCTACATTGGAACGAAACGCTTGAACTCGATAAATCATACCTAGATCAACGATACTAATCGTTGGGATTTCTGGATCCTTAACCGATTCAAGCACTTTCATAACTTTCTCTTTAAGCATCATGACTTCACACCCTTCTACCATTCTGCATTTGGGATAGACTGATAGACTTCAGATAGAGTGGATAACGCTGTCGTTAAATGTGTTGTATGCACACCATTTCTTCCATTTCCCTTTTTCATCTCCAGCGAGAAATTGAATGCTTCTTTCTTCATCACTTGCATCCAACGCTCTTTAAGAATTTCCTCACCTTCTATAAGTGAAAGCTTCACAATATGATCTCCTGAACTACCATAAGAGAAAACACCACCAAAATCTTCCGACACAATTTGTATCGCTGCTTCCATCCTTTCTCTCGCTTCGGACGTACTATTTAGTAGCTGTCTGAACCACGTTTCCCAATGCATTAAGTGGTAGCTCATTTCGATCGATATTTTTTGAACAATGTGTTGAAGAGGCTCATATGATTCCTTTTTAATCGAGTCTAGTCGAATTTTTTTAGCCAGCGTATAGAAATAATTTCTGACAACAGTAAATGCCCAATCGTAGTGGGGATTTTCAAGGTATGTCCCCGTCCCATTCGGGAGTTCAAGAAGAATCGCATTACGAAATTTTTCAGGAATTCGATGATGAGTTAGAGCATCAGACTCTCCCTCACCAAGCTCTTCTAACAACGAGTAATACAGGCTAGCATGCCCCATCAAATCCTGACTGATCGAGGCAAAAGCAACATCCTCTTCAATATGTGGAGCAAGGCCGAGCCATTCGGAACCTCTGTAAGCTAGAATGAAATCATCGTCTGCCAGCTGATAAATCAGTTCAATTAAAGCATTCCGATATTCAATGGATTCCATCAAGCATCGCTCCCTCCCATAATATCTTTTTCAGTAAGCTGCTCCTGTTCATACTGCCGCCACTTTTTTCTTAAGTAACCATACCCTTTCGTTTCACGATAATCTTTGTCTAGATGCTTCATCGCTTCGCGTTCTTCCTGTGTCATTCGCTTAATTTCTTCACGTTTCACGACCCAGATATCAGCCACCTGCTCTCGCCTGAAGAAATTCTCTTTTGCCATAATAAAAGCCAATTCTCGGTTTGGAGCTAGAAGGCTGAACTGGTGTTGAAGGGAGGAGGCATTCGTCTTTTTGCTAAAAACTTCATATACTTGATAGAAATTATGATCCTCATCTCTCACGACTTATCACCTCGCTAAATTGAATTGCTCTCTTTGACCCAGGGCTTCTCTTACCCATCTGTTTGTTTCATATGACTGAACTCGAAGGTCTAGACGTTCCTTTGACTTAGGACCATGCCCAGTTACGATACGTTTAAATTCATTCCAGTCCGGTTGGGCATAGTGCCATTCAGATGTTTTGTCATCGAACATCAATGACTGATCGGGGATCGTTAATCCTAATGCCCAAATACGCGGAACATACTTTGATAGAAATTCTTGTCTTAGCTGTTCATTCGTCTTTGTCCGGAGTCGATAGCGCATATTTTTATCTTGATTTGTATGCCCTGTTTCTACTTTTGACTTTGGACCAAAGAACATTAAAAGGGATGGCCACCAGCTATTAATCGCGTCCTGCAATAACTTCTTTTGTTCTTTCGTCCCTTCAGCAAGTGCCATAATGATACTCTCACCATGCTGAGCGTGAAAGACTTCTTCTGCACAAATTCGTTTTAATGCGCGGCCATAAGGACCATAAGAAGTTCCAAGCATCATCGTTTGAGAAATAATCGCGGCACCATCAACAAGCCACGCAATAACCCCAGCATCTCCCCATGTCGGCGCCTCCATATGAAAAACGTTGTGAAATTTTAATTTACCTGAGAAAAGATCCTGCATGATGTCTTCACGATTTTTCCCAAGTGGCTCCATTAAATCTTCCGCTACCCTTAACAAAAGTTGACCGTGACCCATTTCATCCTGTACCTTTGCCATGATTGCAAGCTTTCGGTGTAGAGATGGCGCCTTCGGAACCCACTCTTTCTCTGGTAGAGCGCCCATGATTTCACTGATACCATGCATTGAAATCAAACGTATTAACGCTTCCCTGTAGTCATCCGGCATCCAATCGTCTGCTTCAATCTTGTCACCGTTATTAATACGCATCATAAACTGCGCTAACTTTTCTTCTGAAACACCCTCCATTTCACACACACCACCTATATAACGTTTATTTAACGTCATTATATTTTATTGTCATATAAATATCAAATGTTTTCTGAAAATTAAAGCGATATAAAAAGCCGATCCCTATTGGATCGGCTTTTCATCAAGTATTCAGTTGTTTACGTAAAGCTTTTCTTAAGATCTTGCCCGTCGTATTCTTTGGCAATTCTTCAATAAACTCTACAACAGTTGGGCACTTATACTTAGCAAGGTGCTCTCTACAGTAGTTCGTTACTTCTTCTTCGGTCATCGATTTGCTAGGCACGACAAAAGCTTGTACGGCTTCTCCAAAATTCGGATCTGGAATACCTACAACAGCCGCTTCTACTATATCAGGATGCTGATACAATACTTCTTCCACCTCACGAGGATAGACATTGTATCCTCCTACGATTACCATATCTTTTTTGCGATCAACGATATAGAAATAGCCTTCTTCATCCATTCTCGCTAAATCACCTGTATACAACCAACCTTCTTTAATACTCACTGCTGTATCCTCAGGCATTTTATAATACCCTTTCATAACATTCGGTCCCTTAACTGCAAGTTCACCAACTTCTCCTGCTGGTAGTTCCTCGCCAAACTCATCGACTACCTTATTCTCAACGTTAGTAATATTCATACCAATTGATCCAGCTTTTCGCGGACGATCAAGTGGATTGAAGCAAGTAACAGGGGAAGCTTCTGATAAACCATAGCCTTCAGATATACGGACATTAAATTTCTCCTCAAACCGATGTAAAAGAGCAACTGGTAATGAAGAGCCTCCAGAAATACATATACGAATATTCTTAAAATATTCGGCTCGTCCATCTGGATACTGATAAAGGAAATTATACATAGTTGGTACACCTGCGAAAATGGTTGCTTTATATTTCTCAGCAACACGAAATACTTCTTGGGGACTGAATTTAGGAAGGATTAGAATGGTACCACCTGATATAAGAGGTGCATTCATTGAGACGGTCATACAGAACACATGGAACATTGGGAGAGTTGTAATCACAACATCCTGAGATGAAATTTGGAGATACGAACCAGTATCAGAAGCGTTACTAAATAAATTTTTATGTGTCAGCATCGCTCCTTTTGGTTTACCTGTAGTGCCGGAAGTATAGAGAATCACTGCAAGGTCATCCTCATGAATGGATCGTTCTGGTAGAGCGTTTCCGTAATCCTGAGTCATAATTGTAAACGGTTTCAATTTAGCGTTTGAAATTACACTCTCTTCCGTTCCATTACCTGCATATGCAACGAGGGCGATCTCCGGAAGCTGATGAGACATTTTTTCAACTAGAGGAAGCGCTTGTTCTAGCGTAATAACGGCTTTCACATCCCCATTATGAAGTAAATAACCAATCTCATCAGGGGTATAGATCGGATTGATTGGAATAACGACAGCACCAGCTCGCAGTGCTCCATAATAACCAATTAGAAACTCAGGTGAATTGCCTAGTATCAGCGCAACATGATCACCCTTTTGAATACCCTCCGCAGCTAGATTAGCCGCAAACATGGAGACTTTATAGTCGAGCTGCTTGTATGAAACCGCTTGATCTTCAAAAATGTAGGCCTGTTTATCTGGATAAGTGACTGCTGTCTCTGTGAGTTTCTGAGATAAATTCATTCGCTCTCCTCCTATATGAATGAGTAGTCATTCATTTTTAATTTTCTAAATATATTATATTGGAAGAAAATTTCTCTAGCAAGGGGAACACCACAAAGTTCATAAATAAAATCAAAAATAAACCTTTTATTATAGAGTAAGGAGCTGGACAAACAGCTCCTTATCACTAGTAGAGAAGATGTATGAACTCTTCTTTTGTTATTTTACCGAAATAATGAGAAACCTCCACATCATGAAGCGCTTCTTCAAGTGATTTCGGTTCATATCGAACACCAATTAGTCTTTCTTCGATTTCTTTTACATCACCTACTCCAAAGAAATCTCCAAATATTGTAGCTTGTTCAATGTATCCCTTCTTTACTTCGAGACGCACATCGATGGACCCAATTGGAAAACGTTTTGAATGCTGGACATTAAATTTAGGAGAACGACCATAATTCCAATCCCAATTCTTGTATCGTTCATCCGCAATCTTATGAATAGCAGCCCAATCATGATCTTTCAATGTATAAGAAGGTATTTCATCTTTCCCTTCAAAGATGTACTGAAGAAGGGTTTGCTTAAATTCTTCTCGAGTCATCTCTTGATCCATATGTTCACTGATGTTTGTCACTCGGCTTCGAATCGACTTAATCCCCTTAGACTCAATCTTCTCTTTGTTCACCTTGAGAGCTTTAACAACATTTTCTAAATTCACATCAAACATGAGCGTCCCATGACTGTACATACGACCTTTTGTGGAAAATTGCGCGTTGCCGGAAATTTTCTTCCCATTCACAAGTAAATCATTCCGACCACTAAGCTCTGCATCAACACCGAGCTTTCCAAGCGCCTTTACAACTGGATCCGTAAATTTCTTATAGTTATGAAAGCTGTTTCCGTCATCCTTCGTAATAATACTAAAGCTCAAGTTTCCCTGATCATTGTATACCGCTCCCCCACCTGAGAGTCGACGAATGACATCTACATCATTCTCTCGTATGTAGCTCGTATCAATTTGTTCAATGGTATTCTGGTTCTTCCCCACAATAACTGTCGGGTTCATTGAGTAAAACAGTAAATACGTTTCTTCCGGATCTAGCTCTTTCAAAATGTATTCCTCGATAGCCAGGTTAATCCCAGCGTCCATAATATTTTCATTATCTATATAAAGCATGACCATACCTCCTGTTCATTCTACTTCTATTCTAATGAATTGTAGCAGAGGAATCAAAACCTGATACTTAAGACACCCTGACCAAAGCACGAAAAAGGAGTAGACCTCTACCCTTTCCTCGTGTCCGCTATACGAATATTGTAAGCAAACGTACTTTGAGGAGGAGCAATATGAAAATCGTCTATTATGAAAAAGGTGACATCCCCGTCATCGTAGGGGCTTCAAACCTAAACTCAAGCCTTACAATCGAACAAATCAAATCAGAAGGCGAAAAAAAATCCAAAGAACTAGCCAGACTACTCGGCCGAGAAATCGGCTTCCTAATGGACATGAACGGAAAACTAGACTCAACATTGGGGGAATAAAGAAAAGCGGAAGCCTCCGTTTAGACACGGCAGGCACTGGAACCCTCCAAATTGAACACGGTCTTTGTGTTCGAGTTGGAGGGTGAAGTGACCGAGTGTCTGGAGGCTGCAGCTGGATCACGAAAAGCGGAGCGGGCCTGTTTTAATCCGCAGGATGTTGGAACCCATGAGATTGAGACGCTTTTTGTCTCATTCGATTGGGTGAAACAGCCGGAGGATTTGGCCGCGAAGCTGGATCACGAAAAGCGGAGACGAGCGTTTAGAAACGGAGATATTGGAACTCTTGAACTAGAACACGCCTTTTGTGTTCTGGTGAAAGAGTGAAATATCAGAGTTTCTGCGAGTCGTAGCTGGATCACGAAAAGCGGAGACGAGCGTTTAGAAACGGAGATATTGGAACTCTTGAACTAGAACACGCCTTTTGTGTTCTGGTGAAAGAGTGAAATATCAGAGTTTCTGCGAGTCGTAGCTGGATCATCGAAAAGCGGAAGTCCCCGTTTAGACCCGAGAAGCGCTGGAACCTTATCAAAAGAACACGGTCTTTGTGTTCGAATTGGATGGTGAAGTGACCGAGTGTCTGGAGGCTGTAGCTAGCTCCAACGAAAAGCGGTAGCCTCTGTTTAGACCACTGCAACTTCACAAAATAAAAAAGTGGCTAGAAGGAGAAAGTACATTATACTCCTTCTAGCCACTTTTTTTATTAGGAATGCTTCGAACTCCATACTAACCCTGTTGAAGCAAGCAATACTTCTCCACTAAAATGATTCCTAGCATCTTCCTCTAACTTAGTTAATTCTCCGAAATGAGGCAGATGAGTTAAAATAAGCGTTGATACATTTGCTGCTTTTGCAATTTTTGCCGCATCTGTACTGTTCATATGCCCCATATTAGAGCCATCCATATCACGATAAAGGTTACATTCTGAAATAAGCAAGTCTGCTCCAGCTGAGAAAGATTCAAATTCTTCTATATAGCTAGAATCTGCTGTAAACACCATAGAATGCTCTCCATCATCTATGCGCATGGCATAACAAATAACCGGATGCTTTGTTTTTTGAAAAGTAATAGAAAAAGGTCCTATTTGAAGCAGATCTTCTTCCCTGTATGGTCTTGCCTCTGTATATGGTTGATGATTCAAGCTATTAAATTCCTCTTCGTCATAAGGGTGACCATAAATCGGAAGAACTGGTAGATCTGTGCCAATTTTCGACTGGATGAGACGTCCATGGTAGAGGACACCTGTATCTGCAATGTGATCAGGATGATAGTGACTAATGATTACACTATCCAGTTCTTCTACAGAAAGGTAATGTTGAAGCTGCGATAGGACACCACTTCCACAGTCAATTAACAAGTTATACCCATCATGCTGGACAAGATATCCAGCACTAGCTTCTCCAGCTTTAGGATAACCTCCCCAGGGACCTAAAACAGTTACTTTCATAGCGATTCCCTCCCCTTCTTTTTCTCTAATAAAGCACGAGCTGTAAAATGATCTGTCACAAGAATATTAGCATACCCACCTTGCAATGCTCCAAAGACCGCTTCCACTTTCTTCGGTCCCCCTGCAGCTAGAATGGATTTTTCCTTCTTCGATAGCTCTTCAAGGTCGATACCTATTGTCCGATCATTTAATTCTTTGTGAATTAGCTTTCCTGTTTCATCAAAAAAACGCGAACAAATTTCACCAACGGATTTGGAATGAATTGCTTCAAGTTCTTGATCTGATACATATTCTGCCTGTACAATAACGGAATCGTTAGTTGGAATGCCGACACTATATAGAGCAATGTTCGCATTACGGCCCATATCAAGAACTCTTCGAATGTGCCTATCTTCCTCCATCGTTTGTTTAACAAGGAGATGATCAACAATAGCTGGCACTGGTAAGAAATGACTCGTTGCATGGAATGCACGACTTAGCATTTGTATCACTTCGTACGCATAGGTATTGGTTTCCGAATAGCTAATGCCTCCATTCAATTGTACGACCGACACATTCTTAAGGAGTTTATGACGGAGGTTTTTTCCAACCTCGTTCAGTGTTGTCCCCCACGAAACACCAATTAAGTCGTTATCCTGAACTTTGGCATTGAGATAGTCCGCGGCTACTTTTCCGATATGCTTTTTCACAGTATCGTCTTCATATTGAGGTACGATCGCTACTTTTGCATCTAAAAGCCCAAAAGCATCTGCCAGTTCTGAAGCGAGCATATGCACATCTTGTGAAGGGTCATGAATCTTAATCTCTACAACGCCTTCCGCTTTAGCTTGTTTTAATAACCGAGAAACAGTAGGTCTTGAAACAGATAGCTTCTTAGCTATTTCCTGTTGACTATAATCCAATTGATAGTACAAACGAGCTGCTTCTACTACTTTTGCAAGTTTATCTTTATCCATAGCAACACCTGTATATTCACATATTTCATTGCTTTTTTTAAGTTGGCTATATTAGCTTATATTGTTGATTTCTCGTTTTTGGCTCATTCGAGTGAAACCTTCGTTTCACTCGCCAAAAATCAACACCGTTCATTAACATAGCCTTTAAGTTAAGAAAAAGGCTTTCAGAAAGACCTTTTACGCCTTCTGAAAGCCTCTCACTCTCATGTGTTCTTATTAAGAAAGTTTCTTTATTTTATTTTGATAGCAACGCTTTAACTTTATTTACAACGTTCTCAGCTGTAAAGCCGAATTCTTTGATGACAGTATCTCCAGGTGCAGATGCTCCAAAACGATCGATCGCAAGGATATCACCTTTTTGGCCAACGTACTTATCCCAGCCAAATGATACGCCCATTTCGATACCAAGACGAGCTGTTACGTTCTCAGGCAATACGCTTTCCTTGTAGTCAGCTGACTGCTTATCGAAACGATCCCAGCTTGGCATGCTGACAACTGAAGCAGAGATTCCTTCTTTTTTCAGAAGCTCTTGTGCTTCAACAGCAAGTCCAACTTCAGATCCAGATGCTAGAAGAATGGCTTCAGCATTATCTCCGCCAGCAACGACATATGCACCACGCTTAACGCCTTCGTAAGCTTGTTCATGAGAATCTGTCACAACTGGAAGGTTTTGACGAGAAAGCACTAGTGCTGTTGGATGATCTGTCGCTTCAACAGAAAGCTTCCATGCGGCAGCTGTTTCATTTCCATCAGCTGGACGGATAACTGAAAGTCCTGGCATTGCACGAAGTGAAGAAAGTTGTTCAACAGGTTCGTGAGTCGGACCATCTTCACCTACAGCCACGCTGTCATGAGTAAAGACGTACGTTACAGGTACACCCATCAATGCAGAAAGACGAAGTGCTGGACGAAGGTAATCAGAGAATACGAAGAACGTTGCGCCAAAGATGCGAAGACCTTTGTGAAGGGCGATTCCGTTCATAGCTGCAGCCATTCCGAATTCACGAACTCCGAACCAGATGTTACGTCCACTGTAATCTGCTGGAGAGAAGTCCTGCTCGTCTTTTAACATTGTTTTGTTAGAAGAAGCAAGGTCAGCCGATCCTCCGAAGATTTGCTTGTTGTTTTTTGCGATTGCATTTAGAACTTCACCAGATGCAGCACGAGATGCTGTGCTCGTACCTTTTTCATATGAAGGAATTTCGCTGTCCCATCCTTCAGGAAGTTCGTTATTAAGAGCAGCTGTTAATTGCTTAGCTAGCTCAGGATATTGCGCTTCATATTTTTCGAAAAGTTCATTCCATTCCTGTTCTTTCTTGCTTCCAGCTTCTTTGAAATCAGCAAATTGACCTTTAACTTCTTCAGGAATATAGAAATCTTCATCAAATGTCCACTTGTAGTTCTCTTTTACAAGAGCAATTTCATCTTTACCTAGTGGTGCACCGTGAGAAGTGTTTTTGCCACCTTTATTAGGTGAACCATAACCAATTGTTGTTTTCACTTCAATTAGCGTTGGTTGCTCAGTATTACTTTTTGCTTGCTTAAGAGCGTCAGCAATAGTATCCATGTCATTGCCGTCTTCAACGCGAATCACTTGCCAGCCGTATGCTTCATAACGTTGTTGAACGTTTTCTGAGAAGGACTGATCAAGATCACCATCGAGCGAGATGTCGTTTGAATCGTACATCACGATGAGACGACCTAGCTTAAGATGTGCAGCTAGTGAAGCTGATTCTGATGAAACACCTTCCATTAAATCGCCATCACCACAGATGCTATATGTGTAATGATCAATAACGTTAAAGTCTTCACGGTTGTAAGTTGCTGCAAGATGGCGTTCAGCCATTGCCATACCAGTAGCCATCGCAAGTCCTTGACCAAGTGGTCCAGTCGTTGCGTCTACTCCAGGTGTCTCACCGTATTCAGGGTGTCCTGGTGTGTTGCTTCCCCACTGACGGAAAGATTTAAGATCTTCCATCGTTACATCATAGCCAAATAAATGTAGCATGCTGTATAGAAGAGCTGAACCATGTCCTGCAGAAAGAACAAAGCGGTCACGGTTAAACCATTCTGGGTTAGATGGATTGTGATTCATGAACTGACTCCATAGCGTATAGGCCATAGGTGCAGCTCCCATCGGCATACCTGGGTGACCAGAGTTTGCTTTTTCAACTGCATCGATTGCTAGGGTACGAATCGTATTAACAGCAAGTGAATCCATTTGAGTCGTTGTCATATGTATACACTCCTTTTTTATATTGAAATTTAGTAAAAACGTTCATGAACAAATGTACATCTGTCATTATACATCACTCGTTCAAAAAGAAAAAGGAAACCGATCATTTTTCATGTAAATTCTTTTCCTCAAAATTATCTTCCCTCGAAACAAAGGATTCAATCCTTATAATAACGATAAAAAAATACTAAATCGATTAAAGAAAAGCGCGAGCAATGGCTCACGCTTCATTCTGCATCAAATATGCTTTTACTTCATATGGTCGCATGCTAGACTGTTTCTCCAACTGTCGCCCGGCATCTCCATAGTTATGAACAAGTAACTTTCCACCACTTAAATCGTCAGGTATATTCATTTCACACGTTTCTTTAGAGAAGTTAGCAGCAAGGAGTAAAGTAGTTCCCCTATAACTTCTTGTATACACGTATAGATTCTCATCTTCTTCCAAAAGTAGCCGATAATCTCCATGGATAATCACTGGATGCTCTTTCCGAAGTCGAATCAAATTTTTGTAAAAGTAGAACACTGATTCTTCGTCACTTAATGCTTTCCTTGCATTGATATCGCGATAATTTTCATTAACCTTAAGCCACGGATTACCCGTTGTAAATCCTGCATTTTCTTCATCTGACCACTGCATTGGGGTTCGCGCATTGTCACGCCCTTTTTTGTGGATGGCTTTTAAGACTTTATCCGGCTTTTCACCTTTTTGATGAACCTGTTCGTGATACATATTAAGTGTTTCGATGTCTTCATATTCATCTATTGAATCAAAATAGACATTTGTCATCCCAAGCTCCTGCCCTTGGTAGACGTATGGCGTTCCTTGAAGGAAATGAAGCCAAGCAGCAAGCATTTTTGCCGATTCAACACGATACGTTTGATCATCGCCAAAAACTGAAACAGAGCGAGGCTGATCATGATTTTCCATGTATAAACTGTTCCAGCCTTTTCCGTGTAGTTCAGTTTGCCATTTTGAAATAATACGTTTCAATTCTGATAGTTTCCAAGGCTGTTGATCCCATTTCCCTCCAGGACCACTTGTAACGTCCATATGTTCAAATTGAAATAGCATATTGACGATCCCATTTTCTTCGTTCGTATATTGCTTACCATCCTCAGGTGTGGCCATTGGCATCTCACCTACTGTCATTGCATCGTAGCGACGAAGAACTTTCTCATTCATTTCAGTCATGTAGTCAACAAATTTAGGACCATTCACAAAATAATCTCCCCCCCACTGATACCTCTCGGGCGATGTTATCTCTGCATCAGGGAGTCCAGGAGTTTTGGAGATTAAATTAATAACGTCCATGCGGAATCCATCGGCACCTTTATCGAGCCAGAACTTCATCAGATCATAGACTTCCTCTCGAAGGGTCGGATTTTCCCAATTCAAATCAGGCTGTTTTTTCGAGAACAGATGAAGAAAATACTCTTTACTTTCTTCGTCATACTCCCATGCAGAACCACCAAAGAAAGAACCCCAATTATTTGGCGGCTCTCCTTCCCTACCAGGACGCCAAATATAATAATCACGATATGGATTATCTTTATTTTTTCTTGCTTCCGTAAACCAGGTATGTTCATCGGAGGAATGATTGACTACAAGGTCCATCACAAGACGGATTCCTCTCCTATGCATGCCATCTAGCATTTCTTCCCAATCTTCCATCGTACCGAACTCATCCATGATTTTTTTATAGTCGCTAATATCATATCCATTGTCATCATTCGGTGATTTGTATACTGGTGACAACCAGACAACGTCAATGCCAAGTTCTTTAAGATAATCTAACTTTTCCGTAATTCCTTTAATATCTCCAATCCCATCACCATTACTGTCATTGAAGCTTCTAGGATATATTTGATAAACAACACTTTCTTTCCACCACTGCTGAGTCATGTGATACCCTCCTAATCACTCATTTCCTTAAACTTTTTAGCAAAATGCGCAAACGTTTTCACAAACCATTATAATAGACTTGTGCAAGAAGCACAAATCACAAATACTCCCACTTACCTTCACTTCACAATTCAAGTTCTTTCATAAATGAATCAATAGTTGATATAATATAAACCATCTATATTTACGTCGAGAGGGGATTGTAACCACCATGAGTATCATTTCAGTTAAAGATTTGAAGAAGTCATTTGGAGACCTAGAAGTATTGAAGAATATTAATACTGATGTAAAAGAGAAAGAAGTTGTATGCGTGGTTGGTCCTTCCGGATCAGGCAAAAGCACCTTTCTTCGCTGTTTAAATAAATTAGAAGAGATTACAGGTGGCAGTGTTGTGGTCAATGGGCACGATATCGCAGATTCCAAAACAAACATTAACAAAGTTCGTCAGGACGTTGGAATGGTTTTTCAACACTTTAATCTCTTTCCACATAAAACCGTACTTGAAAACATTACGCTCGCACCAGTGAAAGTAAAAGGGGAAAACAAGAGCAGCTCAGCTAAAAAAGCGCAAGATCTTCTTGAGAAAGTCGGTCTTAAGGATAAAGCGAACAACTATCCTGGAGAACTTTCAGGTGGTCAAAAACAACGTGTCGCGATCGCACGCGCTCTCGCTATGGAACCAAGTGTGATGCTGTTTGACGAGCCTACTTCGGCACTTGACCCAGAGATGATCGGTGAAGTACTTGAAGTCATGAAACAGCTCGCAAAAGAAGGAATGACCATGGTCGTTGTGACACATGAAATGGGATTTGCTCGTGAAGTCGGTGATCGTGTCATCTTCATGGATGGGGGATACATTGTAGAAGAGAATGTTCCTGAAGAACTTTTTTCCAATCCTCAAAACGAACGCACGAAAGCCTTTTTGAGTAAAATTCTATAACAAAGCGTGCAGGGAATTTCCCTGCACGCTTTGTTATTATGATGAGTCCTTATGGTAAATTCGTTAGAATTCTGAGAACAGACCTTGTTAATAACCATTCCTAAAGGATTCTTCATTATCTATTACATCAAATATCTTGCGAGATTCAAATAAATCAACAACTTTGTTAAGCCACTCATAATACCCAAGAGCATACGTCATTTTATCTAAATCTGCTTCTGCCTCTATTCTATCCTCTTCAGAAATCTCCTCGTCAAGAACACCCATTAATTCAGTAATCGACTCTTTGCACGCATCCCTATTCATTTCAATTCCTTTACGCCAATGAATACAGAAAAAGTCTGTAAAAGTTTGATACCAATCTGACTTCACTTCGTAAAGATCCTTCCGCTCACCCTTTCTCCAAACTTTCTCAACCATATTCAGGTCGATCAATGTTCGAACACCGGTCGACATACTTGTTTTGCTCATTTGAAGTTTATCTTTCATTTCATCAAGTGTCATTGGATCTTTTTCGAAGAACATCGCTCCATATAACCTTCCTACAGAAGGCGTTACGCTATAGATGTCCATATTTTTAGAGATTGACTCGATCACTCTCTCTCTAGCATTCTCAACTCTACCGTCTTGCAAACTATACACCTACTTTTTCTGTCATTTGTCATTTCATAGTTTAGTGTTAACTAGCATAATTGTAAAGTTTACCTGGAACCTTGTAGTATTTTGTAGTATTTTGGAACATACTTAAGCATATAGCCATTTAGTTTGTACAGTTTTTTCTGTATGTACTGAATTACCTGAATTTGAGCTCTCACGCCATTTGTAGGATGATGTACCTAAACCATATACTTAATAGGTCGGTAAAAAATGACTAGTAAATGACTGATTATCGTAAATTTCGACATATTTCAGTGATTTTTGTAACATTAACCGTTGAAATTTATTAATAAAGACAGAGGTGAAAATATGGAAAAAGCCAAAATTACTGTAAAAGATGTAACAAAAGTATTTGGCAAATCGCCCAAACAGGCTGTTAAACTGTTGGATCAGGGCAAATCAAAAAGTGAAATACTTAAAGAAACAGGGATGACTGTCGGTGTGAATCGCGCAAGTTTTGACGTCTATCCCGGTGAAATCTTTGTTATCATGGGGCTTTCCGGAAGTGGTAAATCGACGCTAGTCCGCTTACTCAATCGCTTAATTGAGCCTACATCCGGTCAGGTTCTCATTGATGATGAAGATATCGTCAGGATGAAACCTGAGCAACTTCGTGAAGTAAGGAGAAAGAAGCTCAGCATGGTATTCCAACGCTTTGCACTTTTCCCACATCGTACCGTTCTTGAGAACACGGAATATGGACTTGAAGTGCAAAACATCGGAAAAGAAAACCGTTCGAAGAAAGCACAGGAGTCACTGGAGCTTGTTGGTTTGAAAGGGTATGAGCACAGCTATCCTGCAGAACTAAGCGGTGGTATGCAACAGCGTGTGGGTCTTGCCCGAGCTCTTGCAAATGATCCTGATGTTCTTCTAATGGATGAAGCTTTTAGTGCACTGGATCCACTAATCCGTAAAGACATGCAGGATGAACTTCTTGAACTTCAAGAATCAATGGAGAAAACCATCGTCTTTATTACACATGACCTCGATGAAGCACTTCGTATCGGAGATCGCATCGCATTGATGAAAGATGGTTCCATCGTTCAAATTGGTTCTCCAGAAGAAATCATGACGAATCCTGCCAACGACTACGTTGAGCGCTTTGTTGAGGATGTTGACCTTTCTAAAGTGTTAACAGCTTCCCATGTGATGAAGCGAGCAGAAACATTAAGAGCTGATCGAGGACCACGTGTTGCTCTCGAACTTATGAGAGAGCAGAAGTTATCCAGCCTTTATATTGTTGATAAAAAGAAGAAGCTTCTTGGAGCTATTACAGCAGATGCTACAGCGAAAGCCATCGAAGAGAAGAAAGAAATCAACGATATATTGATTACAGACCTTCCTACTGTAGCACCAGAGACTTTATTAACGGATATGTTTGTAAAAATGGCTGACTCTTCTCTTCCTTTACCAGTTGTTGATGAAAACGAGAAATTTAAAGGCATCATCGTACGAGGGGCAGTTATTGGAGCACTCGCAGGTCACGAGACTGAACCATCGAAAGGCGAGGTGAACTAAATGCAGTTATTTCCTAAAATCCCTTTAGCTGATTGGGTCGACACAATTGTTGATATACTAACAGACAATCTTGAACCTGTTTTTGATGGCATCACTTCCGGAATTGATTGGTTTGTAGAAGGCATCGTTTCTATACTAAGCTTTCCACCAGCACTAGTCCTTATTGCCATTTTCACACTACTGGCATGGTGGTCAAGTCGATGGCCAGTTGCAGTATTTACTTTACTTGGACTTTTGTTAATTGACAATCTCGGTTATTGGGATCCGACAATACAAACGCTGGCTCTTGTATTAACCTCGGTCATTATATCCATTATTCTCGGTGTACCACTTGGAATTTGGGCATCACAAAGTGATCGAGTGAGAGGCATAATTACACCAATTTTGGACTTCATGCAGACGATGCCAGCATTTGTTTATTTGATACCAGCGATTCTCTTCTTTGGTATTGGAATGGTACCCGGCATCATAGCATCTGTTATTTTCGCGATGCCTCCTACGATTCGTCTTACGAATCTTGGAATACGTCAGGTACCTGAAGATTTAATTGAAGCATCTAATGCATTTGGATCTACTACGAAGCAAAAGTTGTTTAAAATACAACTGCCACTCGCAACTCAAACGATCATGGCGGGAATTAATCAGAGCATCATGCTTTCCCTATCGATGGTCGTTATCGCATCTCTAGTAGGTGCACCTGGTCTCGGAGCAGACGTTTATCGTGCTGTAACGCAGATCAAGGTTGGAATAGGTTTTGAAGCTGGTCTTGCAATTGTAATTCTTGCAATCATGCTTGACCGGATTTCTCAAAATATAGGTAAATCAAAAAATTAAGGGGGCATTACATGTTTAACTTAAAAAAGAGTTTAACAGGGCTAGTATTATTTATGTCGCTTACATTGATTCTTGCTGCTTGCGGCGGGAACAATAGCGGAGACAGCAGCGAAGGTTCTAGCGATAGCGGATCTTCAGTTGGAGAAGCAGTAGATTATGAAATCGTCGGGATCGAACCAGGTGCAGGCATTATGAAAGCTACAACATCTGCACTTGATGAGTACGATAGCCTTAAAGGTTGGGATTTAGTCGAATCTTCTTCTGCAGCAATGGCTGCAGAACTTGGTAAAGCAATTGATGATGAAGAACCTATCATCGTGACTGGATGGACTCCACACTGGATGTTCGCGAAATACGATCTTAAATATTTAGACGATCCAAAAGGTCTTTATGGTGAAGAAGAAAATATCGAAACCTTTGCTCGTCAGGGTCTAAAGGACGATCAGCCTTCTGCACATACAATTCTTGATCAGTTCCACTGGACTCCTGAAGATATGAGTGATGTAATGATTGAAATTCAAGAAGGCGCTAAGCCTGAAGAAGCTGCTCAAAACTGGGTAGACGAACATACTGATATGGTAGATGAATGGACAAAAGGTGCTGACAAAGTAGACGGTGAAGAAATTTCACTTGCATACGTAGCATGGGATTCTGAAATCGCAAGTACAAACGTAGTTGCTAAAGTTCTTGAGAGCAAGGGCTATAACGTCAAACTAACACAGCTTGATGCAGCTTCAATGTTTATCGCTGTATCTGAAGGTGATGCTGATGCAATGGTAGCTGGTTGGCTTCCAATCACACACGCTGACCTTCTAGATGAGTATGGTGACAAAATGGAACGTCTTGGACCAAACCTTGAAGGTGCGAAAACAGGACTTGTTGTTCCATCTTATGTTGAAGCAGATTCTATCGAAGATTTAAAGCCAGCTGAATAAAGTACGAAAACGCCTGATCTTTGATCAGGCGTTTTTTCTTTACTATAACTTTAAAAAAGTGCTGACTTATTTGTCAGCACTTCTCTTTATTATTAATCAATTAGACCTTTCTCTTTCAGGAACTCCACTGCCACATCTTCTGGCTCTTCCCCATCCATATCAACCTTCGCATTCATCTCAGCCATTTCTTCTTCTGAAATACTGCCTGCAAATTCATTCACAACTTTCTTAAGATCTGGATGTGAATCCAGAACTTCTTGCCGCACGATTGGTGCTGCATAATATGGTGGGAAAAACTGCTTATCATCCTTTGTTGTTGCAAGGTCAAACCGTGCAATTCGTCCATCTGTCGTAAAGGCAGGAATCACATCAACTTCGCCTTCATTTAATGCATCGTACATGATATTAGGATCGAGACTCGCTTCATCTTTGAATTTAAATCCGTATTCTTCTACAAGCGCATCATAACCATCTTCTCGTTCGTAGAATGGATGTGGTCCGCCAAACACCATGTCTTTGGATGCAGGAATAATGTCCGAAAATGTCTCTGCATTTAACTTTTTGTTTGTTTCCTGAGTCATAGCAAGCGTATATCCATTTTCAAATCCAAGTGGCTCTAACCAAACGAGATTAAATTCATCTTTGTATCCTTTTTTCACACGTTCAAAAATCTCATCTGCAGATTCATCTGAATTAGCACTTTCTTTTAGGACTGCCTCAAGACCTGTTCCTGTATATTCAACATACATGTCAATATCGCCATCAATCATCGCCTGTTGAAGAATGTTTACCTCACCGACTCCAGCATCTACTTCCACTTCATAATCACTATTTGCCTTTATGTATTCAGCAAGCAAGTGTGGCAAGATATATTGTTCCGTCCACGGTTTACCTGAAATAACGATTGGGTCACTTTCGTCACTACCGCTATCTCCTCCACATGCAGCAAGCACCATCACAACACCAAGCAAAAGCATGGTAAATCTTTTCAAACGAATCTCTCCCTTTATTTTTTTGCTTTAACCCCTTTAGGAGTGGCAGCATTTTCTAATAACTTCAAAATTAAATCAAATCCAAGTGCCAAAATGGTTGCAGGTAATGCACCAGCCAGCACAAGCTCATCTTTATTCGACGTAAGTCCGCGATAAATGATATCGCCTAGACCACCTGCACCAACAAACGTTGCGAGTGTTGCAACCCCGATTGTTAAAACTGTCGCTGTCCGAACTCCCGCCATGATAACTGGTAAAGAAAGCGGAACTTCAATTTTCATCAGAATTTGCAGATCTGTCATTCCCATTCCTCTACCTGCCTCTATTGAAGACTGATCGACTGAAGTAATACCAGTATAGGTGTTTCGTAAAATTGGAAGAAGGGCATAAACCGTCAAAGCAATAATCGCCGTTACATTACCAATTCCAAGAAACGGTATTAGAAAACCAAAAAGAGCGAGGCTCGGTACAGTTTGGAAAATCGCCGAGACAGCGATAAATGGTTCAGCAAGCTTCTTTTTACGCGAAATGAAAATACCAAGGGGTACAGAAATTAATATCGCAATCACTATGGAAATAAACGATAGGAAAAGGTGCTCCTGAAGCGCAACAAAGATATCATCCCATCGACTCTGAACAGTATCAATAAAGAGCACAAAAAAGTTTTCTTCATTCATTCAGGACACCCTCCTTTCCCTGGCTATGCTGCTCGAGTCCTGCTAGACCTCTCATCATACTACTTCTCGTTACTAATCCAGTCAGCGTTTCATCTTCTACAACTGGAATACTAATAGGCTCATTTACCGCAAATCGTTTTGCGATCTCTGGATAAAGAGTATTCTGGCTAATCGGTTCAATTTTTTCAATCACGTCATGAATTCGTTTACTGTCATCCTCATAGTGTTGTTTAACATGTTCAAGCGTCACTACTCCGATATATTTCTGTTCGGGACCAGTTACAACCAGACTGTCTACTCGTTCTGATTTCATTAATCGAAATGCTTCTGCTAGCCCTCTGCTCTCTTTTACAGTCGCGACTTTACGTATCATTAAATCTACTGCTGATGGAGTCTGACCTTTTGCCATTCGCTCGTCACCAATGAAATTACGAACAAACTCATTCTTTGGATGACGAAGCAATCGATCTGGCGTATCAAGTTGAAGAATTTCACCATCCTTCATAATTGCAATGCGATCAGCAATCTTCATTGCTTCATCCATATCATGCGTTACAAACACGATTGTTTTCTGAATTTCCTTCTGTAACTTTACTAGCTCGTCCTGAAGTTGCTCGCGACTGATTGGATCAAGTGCACTAAATGGCTCATCCATAAGAATGATTGGTGGTTCTGCTGCGAGAGCACGAATAACACCGACTCTTTGTTGTTGGCCACCACTCAATTCGAGAGGATAGCGTGATCGATATACAGAAGGTTCCAAACCGACAAGGTTCAACATTTCGTCAACTCTTTTGTCAATTTTTTGTTTGTCCCATTTTTTCAATTTTGGGATTAAAGCTATGTTCTCTGCAATCGTCATATGCGGTAGAAGGCCGATCTGTTGGATTACATAGCCAATGCTTCTTCTCAGCTCAACAGGATCTTGATCAGAAATAGGTTTTTCATCAATATAAATCTGACCTCCACTTGGCTCAATCAGTCGATTAATCATCTTCATTGTTGTCGTTTTTCCACAGCCACTTGGACCAATAAGTGTTAAAAGCTCGCCTTTTTCAATATGTAAATTAATATCTTTCAAAGCTTCAGTTCCATCAGCAAATTTTTTGCTTACATGCTCGAAAGTAATCATTCTATCGCTTCTCCTGCCTCCCTATAAATCCTTAACTGCAATATATTTACCCGGTTCTAGATTACTATTAAACCAATTAACCCACATTACCGCAACTTTATTACTATTACTGTATCGTTTTTCCAATTAGTTTTCAAAGAAAGAAGCCTTCTCATTATGCAGAGAAGGCTTCTTCTATCTTTTTGCAATGTCTTTTTTAATGACTATGTTAATGTATGGTGTTGATTTTTGGCTCATTTACGCCCTGTGATGGCCAATCGCCTGAGCAAATGAATTTGCTCTATGCGATTGGTCATCACAGGGCGACCTTTCAGCAAAGCTGAAAGGCGAGTGAAACGAAGGTTTCACTCGAATGAGCCAAAAATCGAGGAATCAACACTATTAACTAATCATAACCTATTCATTTAAAGCTGGTTCAAACCCCTGTTTCTTGCGTCTTTTTATTTCTACAAAGAAGAATGTAATGGTTCCAACTGCAAAGATTGCAATAAAGCCTAGAAGAACATACACGTTATGCCACATGAAGGCAAAATCACCACTTGAAATGACTGCCTTAAATCCTGCAACCGTATAGGTCATAGGGAGCCATGTATTAAATATCTGCAATCCTTCTGGAATTAATTCAATCGGGAATGTCCCAGCACTCGTGGTTAATTGTAAAATCAAGATGATAATAGCCACAAAGCGTCCTGGATCCCCAAGCGTCGTAACAAAGAATTGAATCAATGTCATATATCCTAGACTAGATATTATCGAGAATAAAAGGAAGAGTGGAACACTTTGTACTTCGATGCCAAGTCCATATAATAGAACGGCATCAGAGACAAGCGCTTGAATCACCCCTACCGACAATAGAATACCGTACTTACTTAAAAACCATCCAATTGCTGTACGCGGACTGCCGGCTGGATCTCGTAAAGGGAAAACAATCGACATAAGAAGTGCTCCGACAAAGAGACCAAGTGACAGGAAGTATGGTGCAAAACCAGTTCCGTAGTTTGGTACTGAAGAAACTGCTTCTGTATCAACATTAACGGGATCAGCAAACATATTATACGTTTCGTCATCTGCTTTCGTATTCGATGTTTCTTCAGCTGCTTCGCCAAGTTTATCCCGAAGCTCAGCTGAACCATCTGTTAATTTTTGAGCCCCATTATCCAGCTCTTTCGAACCATCAGCTAATTGACCTGCTCCTGAAGAGAGTTCTGATGAACCTCCTTCAAGTTCTGTCAGTCCATTAGCAAGTTCTCTTGATCCTGATTTTAATTCATTCATACCAGAATTAAGCTGACCGACTTGCTCCACCATTGTATTCCAACCTGATGCAACTTCTGTGTTACCATCCGCTACCTGAATCGCACCACTATGAAGTTGATCAACACTAGCGCTCGCTTGGCTTAAATTATCACCAAAGCTAATTAGCCCATTCTCAAGTTGACCTTGCCCTTCGTAAAGTGCTTTAGCACCAGCGGCAAGTTGTTGTTGCCCCTGTAGAAGTGCACTTACTTTTGAAGAAGTTCCAGACAATTCTTCTGATAAGGATGAAAATGTCGTTGCTACTTCACCAACCGATTTTGCCGCTGATCCTGATTTCTCAGCGATCGGTTTAAGTTGACTAATTAACGCTTGTTTTTGTTCATCTGTGTATTGATCACTTGCTTGAATGGATTCAATTACACCTTGAAGCTCCTTAGGAACAGCTGAAGCATTTGTTACGCCATTTGTTAAGGATTGTTTCAAACCTTCCGTATCAATATCAGGTAAGGAACTTGATTCCATTGCAGCCACTGATTGATTAAGCCCATCCATCAATTGCTTGGCACCAGCTTTGCTATCCTGAACACCAGATAGCAGCTCCTCCTGTCCTGCTTTGAACTGACCCATACCATCATCAAGCTTACCAATACCATTACTAACTTGATTTGCTCCATCAGCTAGCTGACTAATTTCTGGTTGCTTTTCTTTCAAACCTCCTAATAATTCATTTGATCCCTTAGCTGCCTTACTTACGCCATTCGCAAGATCAATTGAACCACTCTCTGCACTGCTAAGTCCATTTGTTAACTCTATTGACCCTTCATTAAGGGAGGCAAGATTATCTTTTAATTGTTTCGTACCATCTTTTAGCTCAGATGAGCCATCCGCAAGTTCTCCAGCCCCGTCTGATGCATTAGACAATCCATCAGCAATCTCGCTGAATTTATCAAAAACGAGCTCACTGTAATTTTCAGTGATATTCTTAGCAATTTGCGATTTTATCTCGCTAACAGCTGTACCACCTATTTGACCCGCTAGAAAATTAAAACTTTCGTTCGGTACATATTCAAGATTTAATTTATCTGGATGTTCATCAAGAACAGTCGTTGATTTTTCAGAAAAGTTCTCTGGGATTTGAATTTTCATGTAATACGTTTGATCTTCAAGACCTTTATTCGCTTCATCTTCATCTACAAAGTCCCATTTGAACTCTGGTTCATCTTTCAGCTTATCTACGAGCTCGTTCCCTATTTCGAGATGCTCTCCTTCGAAATCAGCACCCGTGTCACTGTTCACCACAGCTACAGGAATTTGATCGAGATTTTCATAAGGATCCCAGAAAGCCCAAAGAAACATCCCACTATACAACACCGGAATAAACAAAACAGCAATAACCGGAATCAGTATTTTCTTGTTCTTAAGCAATGACGCCCATTCTGAGCGAAATAGCCTTGATGATTTTTTCATGTTTTTCCTCCTGTCTATTTGACCGTTTTTCTCATTCGGTCATTTTAAAACAAAAAAAAGAGCCAAATTACTTTATGACAAAACTATCGATTGACCATTTTGTGATATTAGTCATTTTTTCTACAAGAAGTAATATAACACCCTTTTTCTTGAATAGCAATAGCAAATGCTTATGTTTTTCAACAGAGCCTATTCTGCTTTGATACCACTCATCATGTAGAATTCGAGATAATTTGCAATCTCCTCCTTGCCAAGCGATTGGTGTGATTTTTCCCAATCAAATATTAGAGCGATATACATTTTGAACATGAGAAAGGCTGTGAGTGATGGATCACATTCCTTCACTTCCCCATTTCCGATCCCTCGTTTAATTTCCTGCTCAAGAAAAAACAAAATGGCTTTTTCCACGAGTTCAAGAGCATCAATTGCTGCCGGCGTGCCAATTTCACGCACTTCTTGTGACAGCTTAATAGCAAGCTGGTGTTGCCTGCGATGCTCTAGAACACTATATAGAGCACGATGCAGGTTTTCAAAGAACGTATCTTCTTTACTAATCGATGTTTCGGCAAGTTCCTTCATCTCTCCGACCATATCACTTACAATTTCATTAAATAGCTCTTCTTTATTTTTGAAGAAGGTATAAATTGTTCCCTTACCTACATTCGCAATCTTCGCTACTTGATCCATCGTTGTCGCTTTGTATCCAAACATTGAAAATGATTTTTCAGCTGCTTCTAAAATACTTTCCCTACGATTAAATGTCATCTTTCTCCCCCTCTTATTTAATAGCCGGCAACGTAACCGTTACGGTCGTCCCGACTCCCTTTGTACTTACGTAGTGGACTTTGCCTCCAATATTGCGAATGAGTCTATTTGTAATCATCGTGCCAAGTCCAGTTCCCTTAGACTTTGTCGTATAGAAAGGCAGTCCGATCTTCTCAAGTTCTTCCTCATCCATCCCAGTCCCATTATCTCGAATAACGATATTTACCGTACCTCTTTTGGTTCCGCTTTGCAACGAAACAAGAATATGTCCCTCTTGCTCAATCGATTCTATTGCATTTTTGATTAAGTTGATTAAGCACTGTTTCAACTCCTGGGGATTACCTAAAATTTCGAATTCCCCTTTTTCTTCATACTCGATCTCAACCGCATGATAGGAAGCCAATATTTCGGTTAAACCTGTCGTGTCCTTCACCACCTGATTTAGATTAATCCCTACATAATCTTCTTTTGAAGGTTTAATCATCATGAGGTAGTCTGTAATAATCTTATTTGTACGATCGATTTCCTCAAGCATGAGTGGTGCATAGTTTTTGACCTTAGGCTCAGCTGTGTCAGTTGAAATAAACTGCACAAGTCCCCTCACAGTTGTAAGTGGATTTCGTATTTCATGTGCAATGGCAGCAGCCATCTTGCCTGCCACAGATAGTTTTTCAAGATAAACGGTTTCCTGAAGCTGTATATTAATATAAACAAGACGTTCTGTTAAATAGAAAATAAAAAAATAGGCTACCGCGAATGATGCAAAATAAATTGGATAGAAGTAGGATTTTAATGGGTTAATGAACAGAATGACAATCACTATATAGGAAATTAAAAAAAGTCCTCCTGCAAAAAGAATTCCTTTCCACTTTCTAATCGACTTCTGAAAATACGTATGAAAACCAAGGGCTACGATCAGACCAACTACGGCAATGAGAACTCCTATCCAGGCATATTCTCCCCCCATCGATAGACGGGTAAAGGAAATCGTTAACGTACAGATCAACCCAGGTAAACCGCCACCATACAAAGTGACGAGTATAAGAGGGACTACTCTTAAATCAAACACAGTCTCCCCAAATTTTTCGAGTGGAAAAAGCATGCAAAGAATAGCCATCAATGAGCTGATGACACCGTAAATGACTTTCTCTCTCAAGTCGATAGAACTAGATCTTGTAAATGGCATGACCATATTCCAGATGAATAAAACTGAGAAAAGCATTGCAATATTGATAAGTAAAGGCCTGGCCATATCCAACATTTCTATTTCTCCTTTATTACAAGTTGTTGCCATTTACATTCTACCATTAGTCATAGTCCTACACGAAAAAATCAGTAAATCTTCCCTTGAAATATTGGATATGCTAATAAACCGTGTTGAGTATCGGCTCATTTACGCCCTGTGATGCCCAATCGTTTCGAGCAAATTCATTTGATCAAAGCGATTGGGCATCACAGGGCGACCTTTCAGCAAAGCTGAAAGGCGAGTGAAACGAAGGTTTCACTCGAATGAGCCAAAAATCGAGAAACCAACAATATAAGCTAACTTAGCCAATTCTAAAAGCACTAGTTCCTTGTCATACTTTCACCTTTACAATACCTAAAATTCTTAAAATATAAAAATAGATCCACCCTCAAGAGGCGGACCTATTACACTATTTTAAATAGTTAAGAACAGATGCCACCGCAGCTTCCCCTTGATCAATGCAATCCGGCAGGCCTACTCCACTATATGAAGCGCCTGCAAGGAAGACACCGGGCATTTTCTTTTCTACTCCTGTCTGCACTAAGTCGATTCTTTTTCGATGTCCTACTTCATACTGAGGCATCGACTGTCTCCATCTCGTAATTCGGTAAAACTCAGGATGGCCTTCTATTTCCATAATTTGATTCAAATCATTCAAAACGGTCTGTACGATTTCTTCATCGCTTTTTTCGACGATCTCTTCTTTGCCAGCTCTCCCAACATAACATCTAAGGAGAACCTTACCCGCCGGAGCAGAATGCTGCCACTTACGATGAGTCCAAGTACATGCCGTAATCGTATAATCTGCATTTCTAGAAACAACAAAGCCTGTACCATCCATTGCCTTTTTCACTGCTTCTTCTGGAAATGCCATTGCAACCGTTGCTACTGTGGTTGAAGGCATTTCTTTAAGTGGGGCTACTTCATCATGCTCCCTTAACATATGGTATACCTGTTGATGGGGAGTTGTAACGATAACCGCATCAGCTAGAATTACTTCACCACTAGTTGTTGTGATGGTGTAGGGCTGATTTTCATCGCTTCGACTCAATTGATCCACTTTAACATTTTTTCTTATATTCACATCAGATAAATGGTCCTCAATTGCCTTTACTAACGACTGTAAGCCCGATTTAACCGTTAAGAAGGCAGGTTTTTTCTTTCCTGTACTTCTTCTTGAAGCAGGTGTTGTTTTCTTCATTCCAAGAATCAAACTACGGTATTTTCTCTCTACTTCCGAGAATTGAGGGAAAGTAGACATTAAACTCAGCTTATCAATATCCCCAGCATAAATGCCGGATAATAGCGGTTCAATTAAATTTTCGACCACTTCATTCCCAAGGCGTCTTCGAAAAAACAAACCAAGAGACTGGTCTTCTCCATTATCTTCTCTTCTTGGGAGAACAAGATCACCTGCTGCTCTCGCCTTTCCCCTCAAACTAAAGAGTTTTGTCGAAACAAAAGGAGTCAATTCAGTCGGAATACCCATCACTGCTCCACCTGGTATCGGATACAACTGATCATTATTTAGTACAAATGCTTGACCTGTTGAGTTTGGAACGAGTTGATCCTCCATTCCCACTTCTTTTACCAGCCGAGCAGCACTCTCTTTTCTTGCAAGAAAAGAGTCTGGTCCTCTTTCAATAACAAATCCATTTGTCGTATCCGTATGAATTTTCCCACCAAGTCTGTCACTGCCCTCAAGTAAGGTGATCTCATAAGAAAGGTTTAATTCTCTCATCTCTTTTTGAAGGTAGTAAGCGGCAGTTAAACCTGTAATCCCACCACCTACAATAACTATTCTTTTCAACTGTTTATTCATCACTCATCATCTTCTTTTTAGTTAATTCACGCGTCACAACAGTTGCTAGAATTTCTATAAATTCATCAGTAGCATTTGGCATATTGGGACGATGATAAGCTGCCCCCAGCTCGTCAGTCATCTGTTGGCATTCATAGTCATTGTCATACAAGACTTCTAGATGATCTGCCACAAAACCAATTGGACAATAAATAAAACCAGTATACCCTTCTTGTTCAAAAAGATCGCGAGTCAAATCAAGTATGTCTGGTCCAATCCAAGGGTCAGGGGTATTCCCTTCACTCTGCCAACCAATAGCATAATGCTCGATTCCAGCCAGTTTCGCAATATGTCTTGCAGTTTCCTCAACTTGGGCCGGATAGGGGTCGCCCTCTTGCAATATTTTCTCCGGTAAACTATGGGCAGAAAAGATCACAACTGTCTTCTTTTTTTCATCTTTATCTATCTGATTTAAACATGTCTGAAGTTGGTTCACCCAGTATTGAATAAACTTCGGCTCATTGTACCACTGGTCGATTGCATATATTACTGGGGTTCCCTTTTTCTCAGCTTCTACCCTGGCCCGTTCGTTATAGGATTTCACACTAAGCGTGGAATAATGCGGTGCAAGAACAATGCTGATCGCTTCTGTTATTCCATCTTTCTGCATATCCCGAACGGCGTCTTCAACAAACGGTGCGATGTGTTTTAGACCAAGATAGCTCTTAAACTCAACGTTATCACCAAATTGCTCATTCATTCGGTCTTCGAGTTTCTGCGCTTGTTCTTTTGTAATATCTAATAAAGGAGAAATACCGCCAATTGCCTCATACCGTTCAATCAAATCCTGCAGCATTTCCTCTGTAGGTCTTTCCCCCCTGCGAATATGTGTGTAATATGGTTCAATTTCGTTTTCGCTTCGCGGAGTGCCGTAAGCCATTACAAGCAGGCCTATCGTTCGCTTCATGCTGCACCTCCCGTTCCCCTAGCTATTCTTACGTGTGTAGTCATGTACAAAGCGTGTTAAGCGTTGTAATGTCTCTACTTTCACCTGTGGAAAAACGCCATGTCCAAGGTTAAAAATGAATCCTGGTGTTTGCATACCCTGGTCAAGAATTTCCCTGGTTCTTTCCTCAATTACTTCCCATGGAGCAAGAAGAAGTGCTGGTTCGAGATTCCCCATCAATGGTTTTGTAATCCTTTCTACTTCCCGCGCCTTCTTAATCGTGATTCTCCAATCAATTCCAATAACGTCGACAGGAAGCTTGTTCCATTCCTGAATAAGGTGACTTGCCCCAACTCCAAACATTAACATCGGGACTCCTAATTCTTTTAAAGCAGAAAAAATGCGATTCATCACAGGTGCAATATATGTGCGGTAATCAGCTTCGTTCAAAGCACCTACCCACGAATCAAACAACTGTACCGCCTGAGCCCCCGCTTGCACCTGAGCAGTTAAATAAGCAATGGTCATATCACCAAGCTTATTCATTAAGTGATGCCAGCCCTCTGGATCTGAGTACATGAACGCCTTTGTTTTATAATAATTCTTTGAAGGACCCCCTTCAATCATATAGCTTGCAACGGTAAATGGTGCCCCACTAAAACCGATTAACGGTACAGATAACTGTTCACGAAGCATCTTAATCGTTTCCATCACATAAGGAATGTCTTTCAAAGGATCGAGTTCGCCTAGACGATCAATATCTGATCTCGTTCGGATAGGATTATCGATAACTGGACCAATCCCTGATTTTATCTCTACATCTACCCCTATTGATGGAAGTGGCGTCATAATATCAGCAAAAAGAATCGCTGAGTCAACCCCGAGCTGCTCAACTGCAAATCTTGTTACCTCTGCTGCTACCTCAGGGTTTAAATTCATTTCATGAAATGAATATTTCTCTCTAATTTTTCTATATTCAGCCTGATACCGCCCCGCTTGCCTCATGTACCAGACAGGAGTATGGTCTGTCTCTTCTCCTCGGCATGCCCGAAGGAATTGATCATTAAATGGTGCTTTATTCATGCTTGTCCACCTTTCTAATTGCATAACGAACATTAATATATCCCTACATACTATAGCGACCGATGACTTCAGTGTACAGATATTATGAAGAAAAGTCATAAAATTGTCCAAGTTTGAAGCCGTTTACATCGACTACTCTATCATAGTCCAAGCTACAAAAATGTGAAAGGCGTCACTCATTCATTTGCCTTGGACTTTTCTTTCTCTATCTTTCCTTCCTTATCTACTTTATCTTTTTTCTCTTTTTCATCGTTTTTAAACCTATCAAGCAAGCTGACAGAAGCTTCGTTCGAAGGTTCTCCTTCTTGATCTGTTAACGAATTATATGGAACAACCTGGTAGGCTACCGAACCAAAGAATGAGATTGAATTTCTCGTATACTCGCCTTTACCTTCTACTTCAGCAATCTGCTCACGCTCTCCGTCTTTAATCTCATAGATGTGATAAGTAACACGTTCATCAGAGGAGGGGCTCCACTTCAGTTTGACAGCCGGAAGACCGTAAAGGAAATCAAACTCCACTTGTAAGTCTTTGATATTAGGTAAAGTGATCGGCTTCTGCATTTCCTTAACATCAGTTGGTTTTTTAAATTCCATCACACTATCTTCATGCAATCCTTCATTAACTACTTTTTTAAAGAGCTGAACTGGGTATTCACTTCCACCACTTAAGTATTGTGCTTCTGTCGTACGATCATACCCCATCCAAACCGCACCGACTAGATCAGGCGTGTATCCTACAAACCATGCATCACGTGCTCCTCCGGGTACTCCCTCAAAAGTAGTTGTTCCTGTTTTCCCAGCTACCTCTACATCTGTTGCCCCACTTTTCCCGGTCCCATTTTTAACCACACCTTCCAGTATTCTCGTCATATACCATGCTGTTTGTTTTGAATAAACTTTCTCTTCCTTCTGTTTCGCTTCACCTACCAGTTTGCCATTATGGTCATATAACTTGGCAATAAAATACGGATTTACGCGCTTTCCTTCCACAACGAAGGGGCGGTAAGCTGCCATCATCTCGATTGGTGAAACTCCTTCATTTATCCCGCCAAGTGCGATTTTGAGATCGTTATCTTCGATGTTCAATCCGCTTTTTTCAAGATATGACTTCGCATAATCTATACCAATTTCATTTAATAGCCAAACAGCAGGCGCATTGGCCGAAAGTCTCACAGCATCATATAGTGATAGTTGTCCGGTATAGTGATCATTATAGTTCGAAGGTGAATAGCCATCATAATCGACCTTTTCATCTTTCAATAATGTATACGGACTGTACTCTTTCTTTTCAAGTGCTGGTCCATATACAGCGAGGGGCTTAAAGGCAGATCCGGGTTGTCTTTTTGCAGTTACATGATTAAGGCCTCTTTGCACATACTCACGTCCGCCCTGAACAGCTGTCATGCCTCCACTTTTAGCATCCATCATGGTCAGTGCACCTTCTGGTGGCTTCTCTGGATCGCTCCCAGGGAAGAGCTTCCTATTTTGAAATTGCTCATAAGCAGCCTTTTGAAGATCAACGTCCATCGGAACTACGATTTTATATCCACCTCTCAGTACTTCTTCATTCGATAAATTATATTTTGTTTTTGCCTCTTGAAGTGTCATGTCAATATACGTCAGGAATGCCGGTTCTTTCGTCACCTCTGCAACGTCGAGGGCGAGCGTTTTTCCTTGAAGACGAACTGCCTCCTCTGCTGTTAAGTAATCATGCTTTTCCATTAGTGTGAGAACAAGATCTCTGCGCTCTTTGGTTTTTTCAGGGTGATTAATAGGGGAATATGTCGATGGTGCTTTCGGTATTCCGGCAAGCATCGCGCCTTCCTCGATGCTTAATTCAGAAGCTGGCTTATTAAAAAACAGCATTGCAGCGGACTGAATGCCATAGGCTCCATGTCCAAAATAAATCTGATTTAAATACATTTCTAGAATTTTATCTTTACTATAGTTCCGTTCGAGATTGATGGCGATTACAGCTTCCTTAGTTTTTCTAAGCCAGGATTTATCATTCGTTAAGAACACGTTCTTTGCCAATTGCTGTGTAAGTGTGCTCCCACCTTCAACTTTCTTACCTGCAAGGATATCACGGTATAGAGCCCGCCCAATCGCTTTAATGTCAAGCCCATGATGTTCGTAGAAACGACTGTCTTCCGTTGCTACAAAAGCTTCTTTTACGTGGTCGGGTATGTCATCTATTGAAACAGGATCACGATTTTCAAAATAGAGTTTGGTAATTAATTTTCCATCTTCATTGACAAGTTGTGTTGCTGAATTCATGACCAGTTTCTTCTCATCGATTACATAGTTTCCTGCAAGCAGAATACCTAGATATCCCAATAGTCCTATTAGGAATACGGCAGCTGTTGCAATCAATCCTATACCGAGTTTTTTCATTCTATGAGGCACTCCCTTATAAAACTTCATTAGAACTAAGCTTACATGAAATGATGATTTTTTTGTACTATATAAACGAAGGATCTTGTTTAGTTTTTACCAAATAAGGGTAAAGTATCAGGCAATTCGGCGTGATCACTTTGCTGAAAGGATGAGTAGGATGAACGTATATGTTACATATGGAACATATGAATATTTATCAAAAATGAAAGAACAGCATGGAGAGAATGACGTTATGCTTTTCTCAAATGCTGACGGAGCTGCTCTCTATCACCAAACTTCATCAGAATCATTTTTTAAAAACGCAAAGAAATATGATCTCATGGACGAGAAAGGCGCTGTAACTAATCCTGGATTCGTTGTTTTGAATCACATTCCAGTAGAAGAAAGTGAGCGTGCTATATTTGAGGATCGATTCAAGAATCGCGCCGGAAAAGTAGAAAGTGAACCCGGGTGTCAAGGCATTCGTATTTTAAGACCCCTTCACAATGATCCTTATATCGTAGCAACTTTCTGGGATGCAGAGAAAGACTTTAAGAATTGGCAAACATCTGAAGCTTATGAAGCAGCGCACAAAAATCGAAATACAAGCAAAGGGTTACCAAAAACCATTTTCTCAGGTAAGCCTTATCTTAAAACCTACCAAGTTGAGAAGTCAGACCCTGTTTAACCTATAATTTCAGGTGGTACTTCGTTACTTGAGTGGATGATTCGTATAGGAGTGAACACAATGTTAGTCAATGAGAATAAAGTATACAGATATTCAATCGATACGAGTGACGGCGAAAAAGGCGTCTTGAAGCAGCTTTATTTTGACGATGAGCACTGGGCAATTCGATATCTTGTTGTAGATACCCACAAATGGATACCAGGTCGAAAAGTGCTTCTCTCCCCTATGTCAATCGAACAAATGAACCACGACAATGAAGCGATTTCGGTTTCACTTACAAGTGAGGAAGTTAGTGATAGCCCTGACATCGATACAGATCAACCTATTTCTCGCAAACATGAAATGGAGATCAATCGCCATTTTAGTTGGCCATATTATTGGGTAGGAACTGGAGCATGGGGCAATGGCATGTATCCAAGACCGTTTATGGCGGATGATTTAACAGAAGCCGACTCATCACTTCAGAATTCGAAAGAAGAACAGGAAAACCATCTTCGAAGTACGAAAGAGGTAGCCGGGTATCATATTCAAGCAGTTGATGGTGAAATTGGTCATGTGAAAGATTTCATTTTTGATGAAGATACTTGGAAACTTCGTTATGTCGTGATCGATACGAAAAACTGGTTTTCCGGAAAAGAAGTATTGCTTTCGACTGAATGGGTCAATGATATTCACTGGCAGGATCGTACCGTACAAGTCGATATTAAAAAAGATGCGATTCGTAACGCACCCACATACCGGCCTAATGAGCCAATTTCTCGAAAGTTCGAGGAAGATCTTCATATGCATTATGATAAAACTGGATACTGGGAGTTCTAAAGAAAGCGAGGTGGAAATCCACCTCGCTTATTTCAGACAACGATTGATTCGATTTCCCAGGAAATCTTACCTTTTGACAGCAAATCGACTTCGTTTCCCGCATTCATCACGAAGCTAGCACATTCGTCAGTTTAAATTCAGAAATAAAGAGGAACTACGTAGAAAAAGAAATAGATAGGAGATTTATCGTGGCGAATTCTAAGAAAAAAGACCGTGAAGTAAAATATCCAGAAAGGCAATTTTACTTTCCAGCACAAATAGTTGAAACATTTATTGCAAAAGGTGAATCGCATAGTGCTAGACCACTTAATCGCCAGTTTATTCTTTCCATTTTAGCAGGAGCATTCGTCACGTTCGGTGCCATTTTTTCTGTACTCATTGCAATGGGTGTAGAAACAGAAGGAATAAGTAACCTCCTTTCAGGAATTGGCTTCGTTACGGGGTACGCTATTGTATTTATCTCAGGAGCCATTTTGTTTACAGAAGTAAATGTGCTTCTGCCGACATACATTCTCCAAAGAAAGTTCTGGGTACCAAAAAACATCATGAAATTCTGGATTGTCTGCTACTTTGGTAACCTTCTTGGCGCTCTCCTTGTAGGCGTCCTAGTGGTAGCATCAGGGTCATTATCACCTGATTTCTATAGTGAGTTAACAACCTATACAGATCACAAAATGAAATTTCTTTCCGAGGGTACTTGGGGTTGGTTTCAAATTCTACTCTCAGGTATAATAGCCAATTGGTTAATTGGAATGGCCGCTTTCCTTGCTACTGCAGCTAGAGATTTAACTGGTAAAGTTCTTGCAACAACTCTACCGGTTATCATTTTCGTTGCCGGAAACTTTCAACATAGTGTTGCCAATATGGGGTATTTCAGCACATCATTTATCCATGGTTCTGAGTATTCTTGGGTTGAGTTGCTTTTCTTTAATCTCGTACCTGCAAGTATTGGTAACTTAATCGGTGGCGGTGTACTTGTTGCCTTAACGTTCACTTATGCTTTTAGAGAAGAAATTAATGAGGACAGACTTCCTAAAGAAGAGGCAGAATAACAAAGAAGGAGCGGTGATAGCCGCTCCTTCCTTTTTTACTCCTCCGAATTAATGAAACAATCCGGATCGCCTCGATTTCTTCATCATTTGGTTTGTTTTCTTATTCAGCAACTCCTTCAAAAAAGCTCCGATGAGTAGAAAGACGAGGGCAAAGATACATAAACAAATCAGATCTTCTTTTACGTGTTCCCATACAATCCCCCCGACAGCTTCTCTCATTAAATCAACCGCATAGGAAAACGGTAAGAAAGGATGAATTGTCTGAAAGAACTCAGGGAGTAAAGCAACTGGATATGTTCCGCCTGAACCAGCAATCTGGAGTACAAGAAAAACAATAGCCATGGCTTTCCCAACATCCCCGAATACGGATACAAGCGTATAGACCATCACCATGAATACGAAGCTGATCACTAGACCAAATAGAACAAAAAGAAGAGGGTGTACAATATGCACTTTGAGTATGAAGAGATCTCCTCCCGTTACAATGAGTGTCTGAAGCAACCCTATACTCACGAAGGTGAATAATTTCCCAAAATAAACTTGTCGATTAGTGAAACGTTCAGATTCAGACGATTCAGTTGTAAGCAGTGAAACTAATAAAAGCGTACCTACCCATAGAGATAGAACCGTATAAAACGGCGTCATTCCAGTGCCGTAATTTTGAATAGAAAAAAGTGACTTTTTATTCAACACGATTGGTTGTGCAAAGAAACTCTGTTCCGCAGTTGGATCATTTTTCAAAAGCTCAATAATCTCATTAATATCTGTCTCACCTTGAATCTCTCGAATACGATCGGCCAGTTGATTCACTTTATCATTAACGTAAGGGTATTCATTAAGCATATATGCTAATACATCCTGACCTTCTCCTATATTTTTTTCCGTACTGGAAAGAATTCGTTCAACTTCAGGTATCGTCGTTTGCACCTCTTTTAACGTCGTTCTTGCACTGGATAGCGTGTTTTTTGCCCTCGCAACCTCTGAGAGTACACGAGGTTCAATATTTTCTTTGTACTCTTTTAGAAAGGAAGCAATATCATCAGCAGTTTGTCCTGATTTTTGTTCTATTTTCGTTAGAATACCATCTATTTCTTGTTGTTTATCAGATAGAGTGGCTCCAATTTGTTCGCTATCACTCTTTATTGCTTGCAACTCTTTTTTAAGAGTATCAAGATCTGCTATAGCCTTGTTAATCTCTTCTTTTTGTTGTGGATTTATGGACGCATTCTGATTTGCTTCATTACCTTTATCAGGTGATGGTTCTTTTTGTGAAGTATTAGAATTCACTTCTTTTACTTGATTTAAAGTCGTTTGAACGTTATCAATTCTTTGAATCGAATTATCCACTTGTTGATTAATCTGATTTCTAATGTCTTCAACTGAAGAAATATCAACATCAGGAGAGTTTAACGTCGATAAGAATTCATTAACGTCTTCAGCCGTTTGTTGAGCTTTCGTTAAATCTTCTTTCACCTGGGGGGCAAGCTTATTTAATCGATCTTCTGCCTCATTTAAAAACTGATTGGTTTCATCTATCGTATTAATACCTTCACTTGTGATTTGCTGTGCCTCTGGAAGTAACCCCTGTACTTTGTTAATGACTGCCTGAGCATCTTTCGAATCAGACATAGCATCAGAAATCAACTTGTTAATCTCCGGGAGGTTTTCTTCTAGCTTAAATACATATTCTTCAAACTGTTTAATGTCGGATAGATCTCTCTCAAATTCAACTCCCAGATCATTAAAAAGATCAAAAATCGTTCCATTCACGGCAGAAATGAAATTACTAGTAATTTGATCAACTATCACACTCGCGCCTTTTTCGGTAATCTTTGGGGCGATCGCATTTACTTTTTCGTTCACATAGTACATTATTTCAGCCTTCTCGGGTTGATCGTTGATAACAGTTCCAAGTTTTGCAGAAAAGTTTTTAGGTATGACAATCACAGCAAAATAATCCCCATACTTAAGCTTATCCATAGCTTCAGCCCTATTAGAAAAATGCCAATCAAGTCGATGATTTCCTTTTAATTCTTTTACCAGTTCACCACCAGCATCGATTTCTTCTTCTCTGATTGTTGCCCCTCTGTCTTCATTAACTATTCCAACAGGTAGTTGATCAGTTTGGCTATAAGGATCCCACGAGGCGCCTATATTAAACCACGCATAGAGCGATGGCAGAATAATCAATCCTCCAAGTAACACCGCCGCAACCCAGTTTGTTCCAATACTTCTCCAGTCTCTAGTAAAAATCTTGATACTATTTTTCATAACCTTACTCCTACTCCTGAAATTGTTTGCCAAAATTAATAGTATAATACCTCTTTAAAATAACCTTCATAAGGCAGGAGTATGAGCAAATAGTGTATTCCATTAATATTTCTTACTATTTCGTTAAGCATCTCACTTTCGCTAAAGGAAGTTTTAATTCTATAGTCATCATAAATAGTGTGTAGAGTATCAGTCTTCAGGGAATAAGAAAAAGAAATCATGTGAAAGGGGGAAAATCACTGTGACACGTGTAGCAATCATCTTAAATCCTAAAGCTGGAAACGTAAAAATGGTGAATCAAATCGATACAATTCAGAACCGTCTTAAAGAAAAATTCGATGAAGTCTCTCTTCATAAGACAGAATATAAAGGTCATGGTGCTGAATTAGTAGCAAAACTTGCCGACCAAGTGGATATTCTTATTGGAGCTGGAGGGGATGGAACGATTTACGAATTAGCTAATGCGATTTGTGAGAGAGAAAAAAGACCAGTTTTTGGAGTCATTCCAGGAGGAACCTGCAACGACTTCTCAAGAGCTATTGGGATGAATCAAAATCCAATTCAAGCCATAGAGCAGCTTCTAGAAGATAACCGTTCTCAGGTCGATGTCGGTCACTCAAATGATCAATATTTTTTAAACTTTTGGGGGATAGGCTTGATTACTCAAGCTTCAGAGAATATTAATCCGAATACAAAAGAGGTTTTCGGAAGACTTTCTTACTACATTAGTACGGCTCAAACCATCAATAATCCTGAACCCTTTCACCTTAAAGTAGAAGCTGATGAAACATCTTTTGAAGGAGAAGCGGTTATGATGATTGTTGGAAACGGTCCATTTACTGGAGGTATTCAGGCATTTTTTCCGCAAAACAATCTGCAAGATGGCGAATTTGATGTCCTTATTATTAAAGAAACCTCATTGCCGACATTCTGGTCTATTTTTCAATCGAAGGTGTTGAATCAATCCCGTTTTAACGAAGAAATCATTCATTTTCAAACGAAAAATTTACAAATCACTGCGAATCCCAAACAGAATATCGACTGCGACGGAGAACGGCATTATACGACTCCGTCAACACTCGAAGTATTACCTAAATACTTAACTGTTCTTACTGGAGAAAATTTTACGAAATGAATCAAAACTAACAGATGAACGCTTAATCCATAGCACCCATTCCAATGAGAAAATACAAACAAAAAGCCAGAGAGTACCAGCTGCATAGCCTGCAAGAACATCACTTGGATAATGAACACCGAGATAGATGCGACTAAAACCGATAATCAAAATAAAGAAGAAAACAAGTAAACCACTAATCCATTTAGTCGCTCTTCCTCTCTGGCTTCTTATGATTAAGTATCCCAAAAATCCATAAAGAATAAATGACCCCATTGCATGACCACTCGGAAAACTATAACCTACAGCATCATAAGCCGCGTTAACTGTAGGTCTTGAGCGAGCAAAGAAATGTTTAAGTACTTTCGTTAATAGCCCTCCGGCAGCTGTTGCAATGACGAAGAATAAAATACTCCATAAATCTCTCTTTCTAAACCACAGCAACGCTACCGTCACGATGGAAACCACTGTAATCCACCATACTGCACCGAGTTCTGTTATAAACCCCATAGTACTTAACATCCAATCTGTCCGTATAGGATCGATAGCTGTAATTATGGCCTGATCAAACTGAAGTGTCTCTTTCTCTAGAATTTCTTCAGCTAGTTCTGAAAAAAGCATAATAGCTAGTATTGCAATTAACAGTCCAAACGCATTCAATAGAAGTGGATACAAAACCTTTTTTTGTTTCAATGCCCCTGGCAACGAACTGAAAAATTCGTTCTTATTCATATTATCTCGTCCTTCGGTTTCTTGACTTTTAAAAAAGCCGCTGAACTTGCAGCGGCTTTTCACTTACTTATCTTTATTTAAAACCATTCGCACAAGAAGGTGTGCAAGCTGATGACGTTGTTCTTTGTTTCCAACAATCCATAACTCTTGAAGAAGTTTCTCTTCTCTATTCTTTGGTTCTTCTTTCTGCGCTAAGTATCCCGCTACTTTCTCAGCTGCCTGTGCTAGTGCTTCTTCACTAAGACCTAGCTTTTCACCTATTTCAACTCTAGTAGCAAGATAATCTCTGAAGTTTTCAAAATTTGTTAATATGTCATCCATACGGTCATCGCTCATGCGATCCAACGTATCATCTACTTTTTCGACATTCAGTTGACTTTCTTTATCAACAAGATGGTTCTTCTCACTCATTTATTTACACTCCCTTGTTTAGCTGTCCATAACGGACAATGATTTTTCAATAAACGCTGGAATATCATCCGGATTCCTACTACTGACAAGATTCCCACCACAAACAACGACTTCTTCATCGTAGACATTTGCACCAGCAAATTTAAGGTCTGTTTGAATTGATTTAAATCCTGTTATGTTTCTGCCATTTAATACTTCAGCTGAAATTAGTAGCTGTGGACCATGACAAATAACAAGTGTTTTCTTATTCAGAAACATCATCTTCTTCGTAAATGCAACAAAGCGATCATCAGCACGAAGCTCGTCAGGGGATACCCCACCCGGAATAAAGAGTACGTCGAACTCTTCAGGTTTCACTTCGTCGATACCTTTGTCGGATGTTACTTTGGCTTCACCCTGTTTTCCTGTAAGTTCCTGTCCAGCCTCTGGACTGATCACTGTTAACGAATGGCCGGCATTTTTAAATTGTTCGGCTGGTTTTGTATATTCTACATCCTCAAACATGCTTGTCATAAGTACTGCTACCTTACTCAATTTAAGCCCTCCTATATAATGGGTAATGTTATCTGCATAGTTGAATATTACCCATCCCACCATCCGTCAAACATCAATCCTATTCTTCCTTTCTTTTCATAAGTTTATGTTTTATTGCCCCACTCTAAGGGTAAAAATAATATGGAACCAAAACAGATCAGTTTGAGAAAGGATGTTTAGAATGGCAGACAAAAAACAAGAACTAATTGATGGACTTAATGTAGACCTTGCGAACGAGTATGCTGCTAGTATCATGTATACGTACAATGCGGCGGTTGTATCAGGATTATACCGTCAAACATTAAAGCCTTTCTTTGAAAGCGAGATTGCAGATGAGCAGGGACATGCTCTTTACCTCGCAGAAAAAATCAAAATACTTGGTGGCACACCAACAACAGCACCTGCAGAAGTAAAGCAGCTAACTGATGTGAAAGAAATGCTACTCGAAGCTAGAACAGCGGAGAAAGAAACCATTGATCGTTATGAACAAAGAAAAATACAAGCTGAAGAGCTTGGTTTTACTGAGTTAGTCGTTAAGCTTGATGATATGATAGCTGATGAAACACACCATATGGAAGAAATGGATCGCATCCTGAGCGATGCTCGTTTCGAATAATGAATAAGAAAAAGCCAGCCCGATTAGGCTGGCTTTTTCTTATTCTAATCCACCTTAAAATCAGACTGAATGAGCCGCTTGCGATACGTATTCATTGCTGTTTCTCCGAGCCAATCAACGAAATGATAATTAACAAAAGCTCCAACAACAGCTCCTATTCCTGGAATCATCTGAAGAAGTTTGGGAAGATCGATATAATCACGATATTCTAACTGAAACGTTTTCCAATCGTGCTCGTCGAAAGTCTCTTTCACTGTTTCTTTCCCTAAAGACTTCTCCCAATTCTCAAAACGCTCATACACTTCTCTCCTCGTTTCATCCGACGAGAATGCCAATTGAAAAATATAGAGTATAAATATCCTTTCTTCTAGTCGCCTCGCATCATATCCATAAATACTTGCCATATCAAAAAGAAATTTCATTTTAATTGAGAGAAGCAGCGGGAAATCAGCTAATCCAAGTAGAACTCCACCCGCTCCAGTTCCCGCGCCTTCCGCAGCTGCAATGCGCTTATACGTTTGAATTAAGTGTCTTGCTTCTTCATCTTTTAAACGAAGCGATTGAAATTGCAAAGGAGTTTTAACGGTATACGTATTCCCAGCAAGGACACCATGGACCATCGTTTTGATACTAGTTGTCATTATGGTATGGATTCGCTCAGGAATAGCACGATTTATCCGATTCTGAAGCTTTTTGGCAGAACGGGAGAAAAGAGATGATTTTTTCTTGATTTTTCTTTCCCATGACATCAGATCGTCTTCCACTTCACTAATATAATGATCCATCTCGAACCCTCTCCTCTGTCCTCTGGATTCCTCAATCAGATAACATTAATGAGAAGACTTCAACTTCCCAGTTCCATTTCTAAATGTAGCAAACAGAACAGCGCTTGCCCCTGCAAGGAGTACCAACAGAAATTCACTCATATCGAAGTGAAGAATAAATGAAAAGATACCAAAAGTTAAAGCCTGAGTCCCCAGAAGTCGAATGAGAAGCGTGCGAAATGCCATTCCCTGTCCTGATTCTCCTATTGGATAGAGTTTCACCATTACGTGAGCCTGATAGTGTGGATATAATGTTCGCAGCTGAACTGCAGTCAAATAGACAATCAGTGCCGCTCCAATCATTTTCCCCATGTAACCCGGTACAAAAGCTATGACTACTAATCCTAGAAGTAAAAGACGAATGTATATTCCAAAGTACTCATTACTCCGAATGAATGCTTTCTGATAGAGGGTTGCATAAACTGTATCAGACGGTAGTAACTTTTCAGCAAACCTACTTAACACACGTCTTTGTTTTACTGATTGTTTTAGTTTGGGTACATCCGTAAATAAATTAGCCGTTCTGTAGAACTTCATGCTCTGATTTTCATCAATTGCAAGCAACCTCTCCCACTTGATGGCATATTTACGTTGTAGCGGCAAGAACAGTAGAAAAAGAGTAGCGACAAGTAATACGCCAGCAAGCGCTACATAAATCCATTGAGCTTGGATGAGCAATAAATATGTAACAAGTAGCGTGACCACCAACCGCACAACTGTGTACCCAATTGGTGAACGATGGGCTGGTAAATGAAGTTCCATCCATTTCATCACCACATGAATCCCTTTTATCAACAGAAGAACTACAATAACAAATACATAATATGAAGTACCTGTGTTCATTTCATGTTGATAGAGTGGAGCAAGAATTGTTAGTACAACAACTGTAGTAAAAACCTGAAGCAGAAAGCTATATATAAGAGATTTGCGAAAGTAACCAGTAAGTCTCCCTTCAGCCGGAAGCATGAACACAAGATCCGCTTCTGACAAAAAGAATCGCAGCGGGGTACGAACGAGCACAAAAGCAACAATAACAGTTATAATAGCTAATCCTGGAAACGCATCCGGAATTACTTTTAACAATTCACTATAATAATACGCCCCAAAAATCAATGTCAGAACGAGAGTAAATAAGAAGCTACTATTGCCAATTAATCGAAAATATCGAAGCGCGATTGCCCAGAAAGCCCCTGCCCTTTCTTTCCATAACGTCTCAAGCTGCATCATTTCCCACTCCTGGTCGCTTCAATATAGATATCATCCAGGGTAGCGTTTTGCTGACCAATCTGCTTTCTTAACTCATTCATTGTGCCTGACATCACAATTTCACCATCATGTAAGATAATAAACCGATCACAGTAACGTTCTGCTGTTGAGAGGATATGGGTAGACATTAATACGCCTGCCCCTTCATCCTTCATTTGAAGCATCATGTCTAGAAAAGATTGAATTCCAATCGGGTCTAATCCTACAAAAGGCTCGTCGACAATATAAAGAGATGGCTTTACTAAAAAGGCACACATAATCATCACCTTTTGTCTCATACCTTTAGAAAAATGTCCCGGGAACCATTTTTTCATATTCGTCATTCGAAATTCTTTCAAAAGAATTTCTGCGCGATGTTTCCACTCTTCACCTAGCTCATACGCAAGCGCAGTAAGCTGCAAATGCTCCCACAACGTTAATTCGTCATATAAAAGTGGTGTTTCAGGAATATAGGAGAGCTGCTTCCGATAGCCATCTTTATTCTCAGCAAATGTGCTTCCACCAACCCGAATACTGCCATCCATCGGGTCAAGAAGACCAAGTATATGTTTAATGGTCGTACTTTTTCCTGCTCCATTTAATCCAATTAAACCGACAATTTCATTTGACCGAACATTTAGAGATACATTATGAAGGACAGGCTTATTCGCCTGGTATCCACCAGTAAGTTTACTAACTTCCAAAATTGAATTCGTCATAGAGTTCCTCTCATTTCTTCATTTGTTTTTATTTTAACAAACTTTCCATTGCCTAGTGAAATGCTAACGCCCTTGTCCATTAGAATCATAATCGCCTTTTTCTTTACACATCTTACCTTTTTCATCGAGCATATTCTATAAAACGTTCTCATTGTTAAAAAAATAGTTGAATAGAACCCTATTTTTGAGAACATGCTTATATAGAGTGTGACGTCTTCCCTTAAAACAAGTTGCACTCAGGGCTCTGCACCCCCGGCAGGGTCCTTTTTATATTAGGCAGTTTTCTAACATTGTTTCTATAAGAGAAGTGGTTGAATTCCGCTCCAATCAACTACGAATTGTGTGTACTTTTAAAAATCTCTAAAAAAAACAATCTTTTAGAAATGGCTTACCTTTAAAAAATGATCCTCATACAGTCCTTCATTGGTTGAACGATGGAAAACACTGCTTATATGCATGAAAATTATGGTACGATGATGGAAAAGATTGAAAGGATGATCATGATGAGCCATTCACCAGACTGCATCTTCTGTAAAATCATTAACGGAGAGATTCCTTCTGCTAAAGTTTATGAGAACGAGGATGTCTTTGCATTTCTTGACATTACACAAGTTACAGAAGGACATACCCTTGTCATTCCGAAAAAACATAAGCAGAACTTGTATGATCTTGATACTGAGACGGCTTCAAAACTTTTTTCTGTAGTTCCAGAAATAGCAAATGCTTTAAAAACAAACTTCGCTCCAGAAGGCATGAATATTTTAAATAACAACGAAGCCATTGCAGGGCAATCCGTTTTCCATTATCATCTTCACCTCATCCCACGCTATGGCAAAGGAGATGGTTTTGGAGCTGTTTGGAAAACACATGAAAATGAGTATGATGCAGACACATTGCAGCGCCTTGCCGAGGGAGTACGTTCTCAATTCTAGCTTTCCAATTGGATTGGTAAAGGATTTACTTTCTCCTAGCCTATGTTAGCTTATATTGTTGACTTCTCAATTCTTGGCTCATTCTTGTGAATACTTTGGTTCTCAGGGCGTAAATGAGCCCAAAATCAACACCCTCCATTAACATAGTTTAAAAAGGAGACCCTCTAAGGTCTCCTTTTCATTTGCGAACGAGTCATTTCTTTTAACGTATGAAACCCCTTTGGCTCAACCCAATCAGGGTGATCAAATGTTTCATCAAATCCCTTCAGCATAGTAGAAACTTTTGTTCTTAAGTCAGCATTCCATCTTAACTCATGAATAAATTCTTCTCTATGCCCCCCGTAACCTAGCATCGCTTTCAACTCATTTAACATGTCAGCTTCCCACATAGAAGTTATCTTAGATTCACCGGGAATATCCGTAAATCGAACAAGTGAACCTTTTCGTAGATAGGCATGTGGATAATAATACGCATAGACCCTCTCAAATTCCTCACCTGTTTTAAGGGTTAATTTCTTGTTCAGATGTTCACGAAGGACATAGCCTCCTTCTGTTCGATTTAACAATTCAAGCTGTTCACGATCTACAAAAGTTACCCAGACTTCGACTTTCGCTCCATCTACAGGTGCGATTACTGCTGGAAGTGCGCCATATGGAGCAAGAAACGAACCAGCAACAACATCAGTATCCCTTATTTCAGCTCGAAAATAGAGAATAAAATCACTCAAGTCGGGATTAAGACTGAATTTATATCTAAGCTGAGCGAGACAAACATTTGAACCATATGCCAGTAGCGGGATTCGGTCTTCAATTGGTGACAATCCTTCATTATTTAATAATTCTTCCACCGTATATTGTTCTGCAGTAGAAAATGCCAGCGAGCCCGACACTTCATCTCCTCTAGCATAGTGCACAACTTGTTTCTCAACTGGAATATTTTCTTTCTCATCAATTCTATGAGCGCTGCCATCGTGATAAAGAAATGAGGAAGATGGTCTTGGTCCTGGATAAATATCGGGATGATCATATGGTCCGATATGGATTGGCTTGTTTTCGCGATACATTCATAACACCACTTTCTTTTCTTTCACTCCTACTAGAATAGCAAAAGAAGTATAGAGAGCAAATGCTTCCGACCTAATCGTGCTAAATATTCAAAAAGATTAGAAAAAACATAGCAACGAATATTCTTTTAATGATAGGATGAGTACAAGCAAAATTGAGGCATCGCATTACATTGCTAAAGGAGTGTCTATTAGTGAAACGTCGTTATAATTTTAATGCTGGTCCCTCAGCATTACCATTGGATGTGCTGGATCATGCTCAATCAGAGCTTCTCAGCTATCAACAGCTCGGTATGTCGATTATGGAATTTAGTCATCGTAGCAAAGAATATCAAAAGATTCATGATGGAGCGAATGAATTATTAAGAGAGCTTCTCCATATTCCAGATGATTATGAGGTTCTTTTTCTTCAAGGTGGTGCAAGTCTGCAATTTTCAATGATTCCGATGAATTTCCTGACGGATGGAACAAAGGGGAATTATATTCTCACAGGAAGCTGGTCCGAAAAAGCTTTGAAGGAAGCAGAAAAAATAGGTAGTACCTACATTGGTGGTAGTAGTAAAGATGCTGAATTTCGCAAAATACCAGATTTTGAAACGATCCAATATAATGATCAGGATGCTTACGTCCACCTTACATCAAACAACACAATTCACGGAACGCAATGGAAAAACTTCCCTGGACGTCAAAACTCCAAATTCATTGCCGATATGTCGAGTGATATTCTTAGTCGTTCACTCCCTATTGATCAATTCGGTCTTATTTACGCTGGCGCTCAGAAAAATCTCGGACCAGCAGGTGTCACTGTAGTAATTATCAAGAAGGATATGCTACAGAATATTCCTGATAACCTTCCCACAATGTTAGATTACCGCACCCACGTAGATAAAAAGTCACTGTATAATACCCCACCATCCTTTGCCATCTATATGCTATCTCTCGTACTTGAATGGACAAAAAATAAAGGTGGTATTCAAGCAATTGAAAAGATCAATGCAGAGAAAACGAATCTTCTCTACGATACAATCGATGGAAGCAAAGGGTTCTACAGTGGCACGGCTGAAAAAACGAGCCGATCTTCTATGAACGTGACATTCACCTTACCTGGAAAGGAACTAGAAGAGTTGTTTCTTCAAGAAGCAGAAGAAGAGGGGTTTGTTGGTCTGAAGGGGCATCGTTCGGTAGGGGGTTGTCGCGCATCTATCTATAATGCCGTCCCGATTGAATCCGTGCGTGCTTTAAGTGATTTCATGCACAATTTCCACCACAAACACAATATTTAACACTTTTCAATAGGTCTATCGTTTGTTATGATTAATGAAATAGTTCTTTCGCAGCAGGCACACAGGGCACTGTTGGAGAGATTACCGTCTAATGGCGGAGAATGAGATGAGAAGAGGAGAGATTTTTAATGAAAACTAAAAATTTAGTATTGATGGCTTTACTGCTTGGCATTGGAACGATTCTTCATGCTATTATTCCAGGACTTATTTCCGGAATGAAGAACGATATGCTTCTCACTATGATGTTTCTTGGAATACTATTATTCCCTGAACGAAAAAGCGTGCTTGTTCTTGGTCTTGCAACTGGTGTAATATCAGCTGCAACGACAACATTTCCTGGTGGACAGCTTGCTAACATGATAGATAAACCCGTTACAGCTTTTGCTTTCTTCGGACTTTATATACTTGTTCAGCGATTTGGTCAGTCCCTCATCACTGTCGGAGTATTAACAGCAATCGGAACAATGATCAGCGGAGCCATTTTCCTTGGAGCAGCGCTCGTGTTTACAGGTCTTCCTGGCGGAGCTGCATTTACAGGATTATTCCTTACAGTCGTACTACCTACAGCAGTAGTGAACACGATTGCGATCGTGCTTATCTATCCAGTGGTACAATCTATTCTTAAACGCACAAGTTTTGCTTTTTAAATAAGATATAAGAAAAAACCGGCCGATCGGCCGGTTTTTTCTTATACCTTCACACCTGTTTCCCATTCCCGGAATTTATCCAATTCTTGCTTCATTTGACTTGCTACAAATCCAATAACTGCTACATCATCAAGCAGACCAATTCCAACTAGTAGATCTGGAACTGCATCGATCGGACTTACAAAGTAAAGAAGTGCTCCTACAATCATGACAACAGATTTTTTGGAAATGTCTTTGTAGCTCCCCTTCCTTACTTCCTGAACAAGTCTTGAGAAAGTCTTTACATCTCCCCACATCTCATCCATACCTTTTCTACCTTTGTATAGAGCTCCTTTTTTTAAAGAGTCAACGGATATCTCTTTTAGCTGATCTTTGTCCTTTACAACAGATACGGCTTTTTTTGTCATTCGTTTAAATACACTTCTTACCATTCGATTCATAAGAACACGCTCCTTCACTATCCTTCTCTCTATAAGATACCTCAATTGAGCGTGTTTCTAACCATTTTACATACATTTTCTATGTTTGCGAAATAAAGACGGTGGGAAAAATAAGAAGTGATAATTAGAATATAAGCACTGCCATCGACAGACCCAGTACTAGAAAAACAAGGGCACACGTCCCAAAAAGATAGGCACTTTTTTGCTTGCGAATCATTTGTTCATTATGGAAAGAATATTTTCTAATCATCAACAAACGGCTTACCATCGCCGTTAATAGTAAACTACCTACTGCTATAAGGAAAAAGATAAATCCAGCCATACCTGTCCCCTCCCTTTTGCCATAACTTATATTACAAGGTATATGTGATACAGACTGTTTTCATGACCCTTCAGAATTTCTGTATCTTAGAAAAAAGGATTTTATAAGTAGACGGCGAACTATTGTCTTTAAGTAGACGTATAAGGTTTGGATAAGAAAGGATGAACAACATGGGTAAAACTAAAACATTATTAACTGGATTTGTATTAGGCGGAGTCGTTTCGGCTGCTTCTGTACTACTGACAACTCCTAAACCGGGAAAAGAATTAATCGCCGATGCCAAAAGTAAGAGCGATGACATAAAGGAAGGCTTCATTAAGCTTAAAGGTGATTTAAATGAGTTGACGACACAAGTTAAACAACTCTCAACTGAAGGAAAGGAAGTAATCCAGGAAGTTGCTGCTGATCTCAAACGATCCATTTCTTCCTTTCAACAGGATATTGAACCTAACCTCACGCGATTACAGGAAGACGTTGAAGAAATGCAGAAAACGATTGAAACAGTTAAAGATGAAGTAAACAGCCCGGCTTCGAAATAGCCGGTTTTTTTACAAAAATTCAACAATATTCTAGTATAGTTTGAGCGAATGATAAGTAAAGGAGGCAACTTATGAAAGAAAAACAGGATATTTCGATTCAAGAAGCGATGATTTTCAGCCACCGGATCGGTCAGTTGAGCAAGGCACTCTGGAAATCAGTTGAACGAGATTGGCAGGATTGGCTTAAACCATTTGATTTAAACATTAACGAGCATCATATTCTATCTATTGCCTACCATCTTGATGGTTCTTCTATTTCTGATATTGCAAAATTTGGAGTGATGCACGTCTCAACGGCATTTAACTTCTCGAAAAAACTGGAGTCTCGCTCACTTCTCACCTTTTCAAAGAAGGAGAACGACAAGCGCAATACATATGTACAGCTAACTGAAAAGGGTGAGAAGCTTTTACAAGAAACATGGAAACATTATTCACCAAATCGTGATAGCGTTTTGAAAGCTTCCATGCCTATTCGCGATCTCTACGGTAAGTTTCCTGAATTCACCGAAATGATGTGTGTGATAAAAGGGCTATACGGAGAAGATTTCATGGAGATTTTCCAGAAGTCCTTCACAAAGCTTGAAAGTGAATTCTCTCGAGAACTCACTGAACAAGATCAGAAGGAACAATTAAAATCTTTCTAACGGTAGGGAGAAATCTTCAGTAGAGTTTCCATTAGTTCTCGATACTGTTCTTCCTGAGCGTGCAGGGCTTTGATTGTTGCTAGGGGATCCAATTTCATATTGAGCATACCTACGAAATGTATGAGCAACGATGAGCGGCTTAAAAGGCCTTCCTCGATCTGCTCATGCATTTTTTGATTAACTTCAGCGCAAAGATTATACACTTCAGCCAATTCTTCTTCAATTAGACCTCTGTCAATGGCGATACGATAAAAAGGGTACTCTCCCTCTTCTTTCATTTTAGCAAGTAATCGCATATGAAATTCAATTTTATCTAATCGTTTGTGTATGGCTTCCATTCTTACCTTAACTCCTTACTCTACGATCAATTGTATTAATAGTTTTTGTTCATAAAGAAAAAAATTCAAGAAAAACTTGTCTTATTTAAAGTTCTAGAATAAGCGATCGTTTTTCTTAAATTTTATCCCTTGATTGACTGAATCTGTTTTATGGTACATGGAAGCATAGCTTTAAGCACCAGAACGAACTTTTTTAATACGTAGGCTATGTTAGCTTACATTGTTGATTTCTCGATTTTTGACTCATTGGCCATCACAGGGCGTAAATGAGCCAAAAATCAACACCACTCATTAACATAGCCAATACGTAAAAAGCACTGAAACAAGGCTAACGAAGAAATCAGACGAGCATCTCGACCTGTCTTTTTGTCTCCTTTTAGTTTAACGGAATAGGGACTAAATTGAAATCTATTTTCCAGACTAATCCAGCGCGAAAAAGCGCTTTTTTTGTCAAAAAGATTTTGACTAAATTCTTTACAAAAAAACGTGTTGATTTCTTCGTTAAATCGCTGTACAGTATACGAGTATTCATTAAATACAAACTTAGATGAAAGATACGGAAGCAGGTGATTCTTATGAATTGTTGGAAATCGATTTACCTAAATCGCGAATTCGGAACACATCGTTTAACGATTTTCTCGACGCTGTTAACCTTATTATACTTTATTGCGTTTTATCTTGTTTTCAGTATGTTATACCCGACAACAAAACATGCGATCGTACCTATTCTACCGTTTCTCGGTTCCTTAGCTGTCCTTTTCCCTATTCATAAGCTCATTCACTGGCTTCCTTTAACATTAGCCGGATTGAAAGCAACGATGAAATTAGAAAAAGGGCTCGTATTGGTACCGATGATGCGTTGTGAGACTTGTAGTCCGATTTCTCGAAATTTATTTTTAGTTGCAGCTTTATCTCCAGCCTTTATTATTACAGCAGCCGCGATTACAGCATCGGTTTATTTGCCATCGTATGTATCGTTTTTCTCGATTTTGGCAGCTATTAACCTTGGATTTAGCTTCAGTGACTTCCTATATGCGTCACAGGTGCTCCGCGCCCCTAAGAACGCATATGTAGAAGACCGAAGCGAAGGATTCCATATACTCATCAAACGAGCTTCATAACTAGCTCTTGGCTTTGCAATTGTATTACCCGTTTCAGGTGTGAGAGACATACATCTAGTAAATAACCAAATGTAAAACAGAGCGCTGGTTAACCAGCGCTCTGTTCTTTTACGTCGACCACTCGGTCAGCAGTATTGAATTATCACAAGACTTCCTTCATAATAACAATAGGATAACGAACTAATTAATAGGGTAGTAGGCATCAAAGATGATTTCATCGTTTGGAAGATCGAATGACCTAGCTTTTAGCTTCATATCATTCTTTAATTCCAGGTCGCTTACAGCCATGTAGATTGTCCCTTTATCGGAATCAATTGTTATTTCAGGCGGTAGTGAGGCCTGTTTTTTTATAAAGGAAAGTACTTTATCACTTGGTAATTCAAGTAAACCAATTTGAAAAGATTTTTCCTTTAATAAAAGATCACCATTCGGCTGTACCTGAGGCTCAAATTTCAGAAAAAAGTCAACTTTACGATCAAAGATCGTCACATATCCTTGAAAAGTTGCGAGTTCATCAAGATTTACACTATAACCAATGTTATCTTGTTTTTGGCTATACTTTTCAAGTTCTTGATTGATGATCTGATTTAATTCATCTTTTTTCATCTGGATGGAAAATGTTGTTTCAAAAGATTCCTCTGCGCTTCTCTCATTTGAGAGTTTTGCAATTTCACTTTCAGGAAAATAGTATTGATAGAATCCTATCATACCTGCAATTATGAGGATGACAGCAGCAAAAAGAATAATAAAGGCCGCCTTCCACCGGTTTTTAAACATTTCAAACAGCTCCTTATGGGATGAATATTTTCCATCATACTACGGATAGAAAGATAAGTTAAAGAAAACGTTATATATTCCTTCGATTTATCGAAATGGACTCTGGGAGGTTCTTAAATGACTATTATTGGATTATTCTTCATCATCTTTGCCACCTTCATTCTGGTAACATTTAATTCAATGACGAACGCACTCTGCTTAAAGAAAAACATACCCGAGGAAAAACAACCTAATGTATTTAGAACCATTAACGTTCTTATCACCATTCTGCTTATTTCTTCGTATGTAGAAGTTCTTTTCACATAGATAAAGCAGATGAAGGACATTCAATATCAGTTTCTACGCAAAAAGATGAGGCATGGTGCCCCATCTTTTTTTAATTGGCTATGTTAGCTCATATTGTTCTCGATTCCATTTCATATCCAGATAACCATTAAAGAAAAAATAGGATCATTGTATTTAAGGATCTCATTATATCGCATTCACACAATGTCTCCCTATTTTGTGTAATTTTTCTCATATTTCCAATTCGATTTAACTTCACATATCTTTCTATGCTATAGTATTAACTGTATCACATTCATGTTAAATTTAACTAACCCTTTAGGAGTGTATGTTTGATGAAAAAAATGTTCATTATGCTTTCTGCTTTGATCGCAATTCTAGCGATTTCTGCATGCAGTAACGATTCTTCTGACAACTCAGAAGCCGTCGTTGAAACAAGTGCAGGCAATGTAACGAAAGAAGAATTCTATCAGGCCATGAAGGATCAAGCCGGTGAAGCGGTATTAAGTGATCTTGTCCAAACAAAAATTCTTGAAGATAAATATGATGTTTCAGACAAGGAAGTTGAGAAAGAACTTGATAAGATCAAAGAAAACTTTGAAACAGACGAACAGCTCGAGCAGGCACTTCAATCAAACGGATATCAAGACCTTGAACAATTCAAAGTTGATGTTCGCAAACAACTCCTTGCTCAAAAAGCCGCTACAGATGGTGTAGAAGTAACGGATGAAAAGCTAAAAGATTTCTATGATAATAACAAAGATCTATTCACAGAATTGGAAGCTAGTCATATTCTTGTTGATGATGAAGAAACAGCTAAAGAAGTTCAAAAGAAGCTTGAAGATGGTGGGGATTTTGCAAAACTTGCGAAAGAATACTCCAAAGACGGTTCAGCTGAGAACGGCGGCGACCTGGGTATCTTCAAAAAAGGCGATATGGTAGCTGAATTTGAAGAAGCTGCATTCGCTCTTAAAGAAGGCGAAGTGAGTGATATCGTCCAATCCCAATTTGGATATCACATCATTAAGCTAAAGAAGAAAACGGTTATGCCATTTGATGAGGCAAAAGATCAAGTAAAAGAACAATACATGTTACAAAATGCAAAAGACGTTCCAACTGTCATTGACGAACTGATTAAGAAATCCGATGTTAAAGTGAAAGACGATCAGTTTAAAGACTTATTTAAAAAAGATGAGCCAGCTACTGACGAGAAATCAAGTACTGATGAAGGTTCAACTGAATCAAATGAATAACAAAAAAGAAAGGGCTGATTAATCAGCCCTTTCTTTTTTTACTTAGGTATCATATTAATGCTCGATTTGTTTTCTTCTTTCTCGTTCTTCTTCCATCCTCTCCACATACACTTTTCCCTCTTCTTCAATATGAACCTGATCTATTCTTCTCTCTTCAGCCGTCAGCTGCATCGTTTTGTAACCACTATAGATGATGCCTGCTAGTACAAAATAAAGCCACCACGGAAACTTTGAGAATACACCAGATACAGTTGCTGATATTTCTGTTAGCTGCAGAATACTAAGAATGAAAAGAAAACCAAGTATAATAAGAATGCCCTTCCTCATCGCAAGCCCCTTCCTTTCCTACTCTCGTACAAGCTCATTGGATTACTACACTGTATGAGAGAAAAGAAAGAAATATGCCTCTTATTAAGAGGAAGAGCTGGCAATCTTACCAGTTTGATGAGTCCTCATTTTAAACATCATCACATAGATGACAGCTGCTGCAACTGCAAGTAAGCTTATAAGATTGAACGTCATTTGAAACCCAATCCATGCAGTAAGAGGAATCGCCGCAGGAGCAAGCGTTCTTCCAATTGTAAAGCGAAGACTTGCTGCTGCGAAATATTGACCTCGCATATGTTCTGGAGCAAGACGTGATACAAACCCTTCTTGGATGCCTACAACCATAAGCTCTCCCATCGTGAAGACAAACATCGCGATCGCAAGCATCCATACATGTGTCGTATGCCCAAACATAATCATACTGAACGCATAAATAAGACAGGAAGCGATAAATACATTACGCTCTTTAAATCGGCTCATTTTGGATGTCATATAGACCGTTAGAAGAGCGACTAGCAAGCCATTTTCTGAAATTAGCCAGCTAAAAATACGATTGCCATCAGCGATGATTGAACGATTGAAAAATGATATCACAGGTTGCTGGGGTACAGATTCACTTAAATAAACAGCAATTAGTAAATCTAACTGCATAAAGGTTTGAGCAACAAGAATACCTGCCAGGATAAACAATAGGAAAACTTTATCTTGCACAATCACTCGATAATCCCGAAGCTGCTCCCAAATAAAGCTCGTCCATTGTGTAGATGAGTCGGATACCAGCTTCTTTTCCATTTTCTCCGGAGCTGTTTCGCGAATATAAACGGAAATAAGAACTGCTACACCGAAGCTGACAAGCGCAGCGATGAGAAGTAATGCGAAACGATATTCAAAGAAAAAAATACCACCAAGAATGGGGCCAACCACAACTGATATATTGAGCGCAGTATAGAACACAGCAAAAACTGTATTTCGATCTTTTTCAGCTACTACATCAGCTACCATTGCATGACTTGCTGGCCAATATAAGGATCCAAATATCCCTAGCACTGAGAAACTAACAAATGTTAGCATCGGTGAGACAAACCAGGGTGAATTTCCAAGTGCAAATACGATAAAAGTGATACCTTGTCCAATTGCAGAGACGAACATCATCCTTTTTCGCCCATACTGATCTGCACAATACCCACCTACAAGATTTGCTACGACAGCGACCACTTGAGAAAGAACAAGCAGAAGCCCCGCCAGCCCCTTTCCAAATGAATCAGAAAAGTAAATGGCCATGAACGGGAAGAACATCCAAAAAAGGACATTTATCATTCCTTCACCGAACAAGCGAATCTTTAAGTTACGATCCCAATCTTTTATTCTCATACGCTATCCTCCGTAGCTTATAGATATAGTTGAGCAAAAAAAAGAGAAACGGCTCGGAAGCGCGTTTCTCTTTCAATCGCCTACCTTCTATTTCGTGTTTTCGTTTTTCATTGAAGCCATCTGTGGTTTGTAGAATGAACGATTATCGAGAGCAAAAACTCGATCTGTAAACTCACCTGGTTCTACTTTATCAAGAGCCCTGTCAAGCATATTCATTTTCGCATCAATGTTATCAATCATATGAAGAATTTCTGCCTCGCGGATCATCGGTGGCTTTGGACTTCCCCACTCAGCTTTACCGTGGTGGCTTAAAATAAGGTGTTGAAGAAGCATAACTTCTTCCCCTTCAATTTCCAACTCTTTTGCAGCCTGTCCAATTTCATTGACCATGATTGAGATGTGTCCAAGAAGCTTGCCTTCATTCGTATAACTTGCAGCAATCGAACCAGAAAGCTCTACTACCTTACCAAGGTCATGAAGGATAATGCCGCCATATAGAAGATCGGTATCTAACGATGGATAAAGTACCGATAGAGACTTAGCAATATCTAACATGGAAACGACGTGATAGGATAAACCTGAGACAAATTCATGGTGGTTCTTCGTCGCTGCAGGAAAAGAAAGAAAATCATTTTGATGCTTTTTAACAAGGTGCCTCGTAATACGCTGTATGTTTGGATTACGCATTTCAAATACATACTGCGTAATTTTCTCCATAATTTCATTCATCTCCATTGGAGCAGAAGCCACAAAATCATTTATTTTAACCTGATCCATGTCTGTTGCAAGGCGAATCGTTTTAATACGAAGTTGATTTCTTCCTCTATAACTCGTTACATCACCTTTTACTTTAATAATCTGCTGGGTATCGAAGCTCTCCTCGTCATCCGGAGATGCATCCCATAGCTTTGCTTCAATCTCGCCTGATTTATCTTGAAGCATTAGCGTCAAGAAAGGCTTGCCGTTGCTCGCAACACCTTTTACTGATGATCTAATTAATAAATAGTGATCCACTTGATCACCGACACGATAATGGCCAATTCCTTTGAATTCCTTCACCTTTCCACCTCCGAGCAAAATCTATTCACCTAGTATAGCACAGCCTTTTTAGCTCACTATAAATCAATTCTCTATTTTATCTTTTTAGTTGGTATTATGATCGAAAACGTCACTCCATCTTCCATATTAGTGACTTCTGCTACGCCCTCATGACGCTCAGCTATTTTCTTTACGATTGCAAGGCCAATTCCGAATTGACCCTTATCACCCTTTTGAAACGGTTCGAATAACCTTTCCTTTTCTACTGATTGGAAAGATATCTGCTCTCCGTCATTATATACTTCAACTCTAACCTGATTTTCTTCCTGTATAGCTGTAAGCTCAATTTTGCTTTTCGCGTATCGCAACGCGTTCTGTACAAGATTATCCATAGCCGTAAGCATTTGTTCATGGATGGCATTAAGTTCAATATTCTCACCAGAAATCGTAAACGTTACATCATCTCTCTGGTACATGAATCGCTCACGAATTTCCTCTGCAAGGACGCCAAAACGAAACGTTTCCCAATTGCCGTCAGGTTCATCAATGGAATCCAATTTAATATAGGTCAACATCGCTTTTACTCGTTGGTCCATTCGATCTGATTCATTTAAAATAATGGTCATTGTATTGTCTAAAGAATCAGGCATAACACCATCTTTAATCGATTGAGCATAGCTTTTGATCACCATAATCGGTGTTTTCAATTCATGTGAAGCATGTTGAATAAACGTTTTCTGTGCTTTGTCATACCTCATCAAATTCTGTCTCATTGATTCGAATTGATTGGATAACTTTTGAAATTCTTCGTCACCCTCCCATCGGAAGGGTTCTTTCCAGTTGCGATTCGCGATTTGCTCAAACCTCTCGCCGAGCACGGTTAACGGTCTGCGCAAATATCTCGCAATCCATGCTGCAGGCAATAGGCTTAACAGCAAAGCAAAAAGAAGAATAATAATTAACCTCCACCATAGGCGATCAATCATTTGGTTACGATACGTATCCCACATATATGAAATGAAATACGCTTCCTGTCCATTTACATCAACTTTTGAGATGACATAAAATAAGGACGCTTGATTATTATAAGTTAATTCATACCTCGCCTTATTTTCTTTTTGATGGAGGGCATTTTTCCGCATCTCAATCATAACTTCATCGGGTATTGGATCTCCCTGTAAGGGGCCACTGTAGAGTCTTGTAATTAACGTATGTCCAACCGATCGTTCTGCATCTCTTCGCTCAATAAAGTCCTGATCTGTTTCAGGAGGCACTGGACCATCTTGATCAGGGAATGTATAGCGTTGCTGCTCACTCTCAATAATCTGGTACGTCTCTTCTGTGAGAGTCCCCTTGATGGAAAGAGGATAAATCACAGCTATGACTACTCCTACAAGAAGAACGAGAATCATAAAGGAGAGCCAAATTCGTTTCGTTAAATTCAGCCGGATCATGTGATCAACCGATAACCAAGACCGTATGAAGTTTCAAGATTCATTCGAGGCATTTTTTTTCGTACCCTTCTGATGACGTCATCGACTGCGCGATCTGAACCAACGTAATCATCTCCCCAGACGTGAACCAGGATTTGTTCCCTTGATAGCGTTTGGTTAACATGCTCAACGAGGTATAGAATTAAATCCATTTCTTTGGTTGTTAATTCTATTGGATCACCACGATCAAGGACTTTTCGTCCTACCGGGTCTATTTCATATTCAACTATTTCGATACGCTTCTGAGAAGATTGCTGGTAAACTCTTTTTAATAGCTTTTTGGCACGTATAATTAACTCTCTAGGCATAAAGGGTTTGGCAATATAATCATCACTACCTAATTCGAGTCCAACAATACGATCCAGATCCTCATCTCTCGCAGATATAAAGATGACAGGAACATCATCTTCAGCTTTTATTTTCTTTAGAAGTTCATATCCATCTATACCAGGCAACATAATATCAAGAATCCAGAGATGACAAGATTCATGAATATTCTCTAAAGCCTCTTCCCCACTCAAAAAAGTCTTTACCTGGAATCCTTCTTTTTCCATATAGGTCTTTAGAATGTTCACGAGATTCTCTTCATCTTCAACTAGATTCACTTTAAAATTTTCTTCCATATTGTTCACCCCATCTTATAAAACCTATTTAGTAGAAAATGCCGTGCGCTCCAGGACGTGGATACTTCCGTCTAAACCCGCAGTAGTTTCAGCATGGCAGGTTAACAAAATCACCTGGTGATCATTAGCAAATTCCTTAATAAACTCTTTCGCTTTTTCAGTTCGTTTTGCATCAAAATTCACAAATATGTCATCTAAAAAAATAGGTAGTTTGACGGCTGAAATGGATGCCAGAGCAAGTCGAAGACAAAGGTATAATTGTTCAGCCGTGCCTCTGCTTAGCTCTGATGGCTTATAAGCACGTCCCTCATGATGCATGACGCGAAAGTTCAGCCCGTCTGCTGGAGGGAGAATGGCCGTATAACGCCCATCTGTAATCAATTCAAAATAATCTTCGGCCTTTCTGATGACAGCCGGTAACCGCTCTTCTTGATACTTTGCTTTTGCTTTCGTTAACAAATCAGACGCTACTCTCATCACTGACCATTTCCAGGCAAGGGAGTCTAATTCATCTTCTTTCTGCTTACGCTGCAACAGAAGATCTTCATAAGTACCTTCTTCTGTTAATTGACGAATTTGTTCTTGTTGCGTTGCTAGTTGCTGATATACTTTCTGCTGTTCTTCCATTAATGAACGCTCCTCACGCTCCACTGAATCTCGCTCCTGCTCTATTTCCTCCAGGGATACGCGCTTCGTCGTTTGTTCTGTTTCATCGAGCTGTGAATCAATCGTAACGATCTGCTGCATGATTTCTTTTGCTTGTGCTTGCGCGTTACCCTTTATTCTAAATGCTTCTTCACTACCTGTCTCTGCTATTCGCATTAACTCCGTCATTTCACTCTGACACGCTAGATACTTTTCATGGATATCATCTGACTGTTCATTAAGAGCCTTCAACTGGTCGTTGAGTTTGTCGATCACCCGTAGCCAGTCTCTCTGGTCATTTGCCGTTTGAAGTAAAAGCTGCATCGCTTTTTCAGGATGTATATACGAAATGTTCGTCCTCTCACATAATTTCCTAATTCCATCTTCAACTACCTTTAAACTGTAGTCAAGTTCCTCTATTTGAATTTGATTTTGGAGACGATCCTGTTGAAGCTTTTTGATAGAAGCTGTTCGATCAAAAGCATCAAGTAACGAATGGAATGGAAATGTTTCAGGAAATAAATAGGAAGAACGCCACTCTTTAATAGAAGCTTCTGTTTGATAACGATCTGCTTCCCAGCGGTCAACTTTCTCAGCAGCTTTCAGATAGGTTCTATTCAAGCGTTCAATTTGTTCTGTCTTCTGCGCTAGACTCCTTCTAAGTTCCCTATCCTGTATAAGTATTTCCTGCTCTCCAGTATTCTTTCCTTTTGTAAGAAACATAAGAAAAGCTCCAATTAATATGATAACAGCCGCTAAAAATCCAATAATCCAGCTTTCATAAAGTCCCAATCCTAAGAACAGAAAGAAAGCGATGGCTACCATGATCACTTGCCATTTCTGATTTCCTTCTGAGTGGAATACCCCCGTTTCATGATCTATTTTCTCCCGCTCATTTTCAGAGAGAAGCTTTGCTTTCATGCGTTCATACTTGCTTTCCTCTTTCTCTAACTCTTCCTTAGCAGACAGAAAAGCTTCGTTGATGTATTGATACTGTTGTTGAGAGCGCTGTTGCTCTTCTATAAGCTTTTTCAATTCTTCTCTTGCAGTAAAGGTTGTCTTCATAAGAAAAAGATCTTCTTCTGATAGACCTAATCCCTCTAATTCAGAAACGATCTTTGAGTCAATTGACTTCAGCTCATGTTCAAGACCTCTTCTTTCTTCTACTTTCGCCCGATAAAGAATCATTTGTTCGTTCCAATAGGAAACATCTTGAAGAAAGAGTTTCCACTCAGGAAAGATATCGTAGCTATCCATCTCTTCTTCGATACGCCATTTTCTTTTTTTAACGCTCTCAGCTTCACCAGAAAGAAGGACCGCTTGTTCTTTCCACTTATCCATCCTACTAAGCCCATCTTCTGGAAAAGGATTAAATTCCGGAAGGGCATCAAGCGCTCTTTCTAGTCTGAGCTTTTCTTTCAGAAGAGGGTAAATGCTTTTTTCGCGCTCAAGTCTCCTTCGTTCTACTTGCAAGTGCAAAATCCGCTCATTGTGCCTTAACGCCTGTTTTTCTAGGTCCTGCTTCTTCTTGATAAATCGGTTATAATCTTCGTTTTTCTTTTCCCATTCACTTGTACTTTTCTTTAATGACTCCCATTCATCTAGGTTTTCATTTAAGATAGGCTTTCTTCCACCAGGTTTAAAAAGTTCACCTTGCCGTTTATCAAAATTCTTCTCAATAGCAAGTAAGGAGGCTCCTCCACTCATCCCCGCTTCATATAGAACCTGGTTCCAGCTGTCCTCATCATAGTTTCTATACTCATTAAGTGTTGTGAGGTTACAGAAGAAAATTTGTCGGAAGCTATTTCGATTCATTCCTTTTAGAAGATGTTTAAGATCGTCTTCCACTCCTGTCCTACCGTCTGAATAATAAATCGTTACCTCAGTTGCCTTACCTCTCGTTCGCTCGACAATAATTTCCTTACCCTCAATCTCAAATGTGAGACTCCCTCCAAACCGAACATGAGGGTTCATCTCGAAATGTTGATTTTGACGAGTTGAAGATCCAAACAAAATGTATTCAATGAATGCAAGAAGTGTAGATTTCCCTGCTTCATTCTCACCAAATATCAATTGAAGCTGACCAGAAAGATCTTTTATCTTATAATCCTCAAATTTACCAAAACCGTAGATGTGCATTCCTAGCAACTTCATTAATCACTTCCTCCTTTAGGCTCGAGGAGGAAAGAAAGCAATAGCTCCTCAGCTTCTTTGATGAGCTGTTTCTCATCGTCAATAGATCGAAGTGCTTTTCTAGCGCGTCTGTGTTCATAAAGTGGAGCAACGGCTTCTTTCAATTGTTCCTCGCTGTAGTTGTCAGAAGTTAAGAGAATGTCCTGAATAAACCCGTTTTGTTGCTTTAAATCCTCACGGTCCCATAGTGGCTTTGATTTCAAAGATAATTTATACGGCCAAACGAACCCGTTCGTTTCTATATCCCTGTTTAGTTGAAGCGTCTGGAGAAGATCCTCTAGCTTCTCTTCTTGAAGTAATTCGGTATGTAAATGACTAATTCCTATTAACTCAATCTCTACTAAATGTCCTCCTGCAGTATACGAATCATCCTTTAAATGCTCCTCGCACAATACAAGAAGTTCCTGCATCGTTTCACACTTTCCCATATCGATCACAGGGCGTTGCCATGTAACATCGGAAGTTTGATAAAAAGTAAGCGATGTATCAACTTCGCTTAACCTCACAACGTAGCATCCTTTTGCTCCTCGCTCTTTCCGATGTGCACCCTGAATGTTCCCAGAATAAACAATTGGTGGTTCCTCTAAAAGCTCTGCCCGCTGATGTATATGGCCAAGTGCCCAATAATCGAAGTTTTTCTCGATTAGTTCACGAATCGTGAATGGAGCATACGAAGAATGCTCCTTCTGTCCCTCAAGGTTTCCATGTAGCATTCCAATTTGAAAACTCTTCTCATCCACTCGATGGTAGAAATCTGTCATTTTCTCATTAACATGACGAGAGGGATAACTAAAGCTATGAATATAGGCAAGTGTCCTATCGTCTCGATTAAATGGAATAGCCTCTACTTCTTCACCAAAAAAATGGCTACTCTCTGGCCACGTCAAATCCACCCATTCTCCATCCAAAGCATCATGATTTCCATGGGAAAGGTAACTATTTATACCAGCGTCATCCAGTCTCTGTAATTCATGCAAAAGCGTCATCTGAGCTTTAAGACTTCGATAGCTACTATCATATAAATCACCAGCAAACAGCACAAAATCGACGTTTTCCGATATGGCAAGGTCTACAATGTGACTAAGTGATCGATAGGCGCTATCTCTAACAAATTCATGGATGGAAGTCGGAAGACTATTAGCCCCCGTAAAAGGTCTGTCCAAGTGAAGGTCAGCACAGTGTAGGAAGGATATTTCTTTCATCTCACATCTCTCCTTCAATTGCTATCTATCTACTAGTTTACCATATTCAATCGAGCGCACGTTCGTACAATACTATCTTTATCTTCTCCAAAATCCCCACCCATCTAACCATTATCTATGAATAATTTCATTGGATAAAACAAAAATCATCCGATGGCATTTCACCCGGATGATTTTTACAATATAGTGACCCCTTCATCAGAAGGATTTTACTGCTCATTAAAGATGGGATCAATTCTTAGTTAATAATCAATGTTCACGTTTTGATAACTTAAGTGCTTTGCCAATGTCTTTTAAGGAAGAGGATTTACCATACATCAGTACACCACCCCTATAAACCTTCGCACCAAGAATGGCAAAAAACACGATCGCGCCGATGAGCAACGTTAAACTAATTGCGACTTCATAGAATGGAATCGAAAGCATACCTACACGTAAAAACATTACGACTGGAGCAAAAAATGGAACATATGAGGCAACTGTTATGAATATAGACGATGGTGTCCCAAGTCCAAACATCGCAATAAAGAAAGCAATGATAATTAGAAACTGGACTGGCATAATAAGCTGCTGTACCTCTTCTGCACGACTGACTAACGAACCAACCATCGCGAGAATAGTAGCATACAGCAAGTAGCCAAGTATGAAAAAGAGAATGGCGTAAATAATGAGCGAGGCAGAAAGGTTTTTGAAATCTAAGAAAGAGAGGATCCCAGTCTGACTAATCGCTTCATCCTGTAGCTGCATGAATACATAGCCACTCATAATGATAATCGCATATTGTGTTAAGCCCAACAAAGCTACTCCAAGAATCTTTCCGAACATCTGTTTAACAGGTGACACACTTGAAATGAGAATCTCCATCACGCGCGATGATTTTTCTGTTGCGACTTCCACCGCTACCATGTTTCCGTAGAAAATGACTGAGAAGTAAATAACAAAAAGAAGAATATAAACAAAAACTCTTGCCTGATTCAACTCATCTTCGGTTTTTGCACCTTTTTCAAGTGCAACTTTCTCGAATTGGATCGGCTGATCGATTTCCAAAAGCTGTTCTTGCGTGACTCCAGCTTTCTCTGCGGCGATCGTGCTCTTGATTTGTTGGAGTGCCGATTCAAGTAGCTGAGGCGTTATTTGTTCTGCAACTGTTTCTGCTTTGTAAATAGCTGTCGGTTCTCCAGATTCGTTTTCCCCTAATATTAAGTAGCTATCTAGGTCACCTTCTTCGATTGCCTGTTGTGCCTCTTTCTCTGATCCATCGAATTTCTTTAAGATTAGATCCGAGTCCATCATGTCAATCTGATTTACGAGCATTGGATAATAGGTACTTGTCTCAACAACTCCAACTCGATCTGCTTCGCTCGTATCAAATCGATCAAAAATAGAGGAGAGGTTAGTAATCAGAAAAATCATGAGAAGCGTCAGGACGGTCGTAATAATAAAAGATTTGGATTTCAACCGGTTTAAGTACGTTTGGGATAGGACAATGAAAAACTTATTCATATTCCGCACCCACTTTCTCTATAAAAATATCATTTAATGAGGGTTCTTCTAATTCAAACCTTCGTACAAAACCTCTACTAATCAACTCTTCTAGAACAGATTGAGATACTTGTTCATTTTCAATTTGTACGATGCTATGATTTATTCCTCGTTTAATCCGATGCACACCATCAATTTTTTCAAGAAATGAAAGATCAAAATCAACATCGATCAGAATGTTTTTCTTGCCATAGGATCGCTTGATTTCCTTCAAATTTCCTGAAACGACCGGTTTTCCTTTATGTAGAATACATAAATGTTCACATAGTTCCTCTACGTGTTCCATTCGATGACTCGAAAATAGGATTGTAGTACCCGATTTTTTCAAGTCAAGAACTGCATCTTTTAACAACTCTACATTAACTGGATCTAATCCACTAAACGGTTCATCGAGTATGAGAAGTTCTGGCTTATGAATCACAGCTGCAATGAATTGTATTTTTTGCTGGTTTCCTTTCGATAGCTCTTCCACTTTCTTGTCAATGTAGTCAGGTACATTGAATCGTTCAAGCCATGAAACAATTTCCTTCTCGATAGCAGATTTTTTCATACCTCGCAATCTACCAAGATAGATCAATTGTTCCTTCACTTTCATTTTTGGATAAAGTCCCCGTTCTTCAGGTAAATAGCCAATCAAGTGACTTGAATCATAAGAAATAGGTTGATCCTTCCATGAAATTGTTCCTTCCGATTGATCAATAAGGCGTAACAGCATTCGAAATGTTGTTGTCTTGCCAGCACCATTTCCTCCGAGGAGACCAAAAATCTCGTTAACTGGTATCGATAAATTCAATTTATCAACTGCAGTAAACGCCCCAAAACGCTTTGTTACTTCTTGAAATTGAAGCATAAGTGCCCCCTTTTATCTTGTCATAGGTCTTTCCATAATAAGTATAACGTTTGCTCATGCAAAATGATTCGTTTTTTCAGAAAAAAGTGACAACAAAAAGCACAATCGGTAGAATAGTAAAAGGAGGGGATTGAATGGAAAAATATATTATCACAGCATTCGAGAAGAATGGAACGAACGTACTAGATGAAAGCTTTGATGCTCAGGATGACAAAGAGGCAAAAAAAGTCGGGGAAGAACTTCTTAAACAAAAAGGGTTAGAGCAACACTCCGCACGTGTTGTCTCATCTAAAGGAAAACTTATTGTTTTTAAGAGATAACCACCATCAAGCAAAAAACCGCCGGTCATTTTCTGACCGGCGATTTTTTATACTCTTACTTCAAATTAATCCAAACACTTTTCACTTCAGTATAATTACTTAGCGCATAAGAACCCATTTCTCTTCCCATTCCGGACTGTTTATATCCTCCAAATGGAGATGCTGCATCAAACGCATTGTAACAGTTCACCCATACTGTACCTGCCTTTAACTTATTAGCCACGTAATGAGCTGACTTCAAATTTTCAGTCCAAAGTCCAGCAGCAAGTCCATAATTTGAATCATTGGCACGTTCTACGACTTCATCAAGATCCTCAAACGGCATTGCTGCGACAACTGGGCCGAAGATTTCTTCTTTAGCAATTGTCATTTTATCATCCACATCAGAGAAAATCGTAGGTTGAACATAGTATCCTTTGTCATATGGAACCTGTCCACCTGTTAATAATTCAGCACCTTCATCCTGACCCTTTGAGATGTAATTCATAACTCGCTGATGCTGCTCTGCAGACACAAGCGGCCCCATCTCTGTATCCGGATCAAGGCCTGATCCCTGTTTAATCTTCTGACTATGGCTAACTAGATCTGCCATCACATTATCATAAGCTTTCTTTTGAATATACAATCTTGATCCTGCACAGCATACCTGACCCTGGTTAAACATGATTCCGCTTAATGCTCCTGGAATAGCTTTTGTCATATCAGCGTCTGGTAAAATAATATTTGGTGACTTCCCACCGAGCTCAAGAGTGACACGCTTCAAATCATTGGAGGCCTGATTCATGATGTATTTCCCAACCTCAGTGGATCCAGTAAATGCAATCTTATCAACATGTGGATGCTTTACAAGTGCATCCCCTGCTGTTTCACCGTAACCCGGTACAACATTCACAACACCTTCCGGGAATCCAGCTTCTTCCATAAGTTGCGCGAGATATAGAGCAGAAAGTGGCGTTTGCTCAGCTGGTTTTAATACGACCGTACATCCTGTCGCAAGTGCTGCTCCAAGCTTCCAAGCAGCCATAAGTAATGGGAAGTTCCACGGAATGATTTGCCCAACCACGCCGAGCGCCTCATGACGAGTATAGTTAAAGAACGGTCCATTAACTGGAATGGTTTGTCCCATTATTTTCGTTGACCATCCTGCATAATAGCGAAAATGCTCGATTGCAAGCGGAATATCAGCATTCTTTGTTTCTCGAATCGGCTTCCCATTATCTAACGTATCGAGCATCGCTAGCTCTTCTTTGTTCTCTTCCATTAAATCAGCAAGTTTGTAAATTAGACGACTTCTTGCGGAAGCAGACATCTTCGACCAAGGTCCACTGTCAAACGCTTTTCGAGCTGCCATTACAGCCTCATCAATATCGTCTTTCATAGCTTCACTAACTGTTGCGAGTACTTCACCAGTTGAGGGGTTTAGGGTATCAAATGTTCTTCCAGATAGCGAGTCTTTCCACTGTCCATTAATGTAAAGTTGTTTTGTTCCTTTTAGAAATTCGGCTACCTTCGGATTCAAGTCGAGAATTTTTTGCATACGATCCCTCCAGAATTCAAAATTATCAAACATTATACATATTAGCTGTTTTTTCGTGAAAGCCTTTTCATTTTGCAAAAATGAATCAAAAGTCACGCAAAAAACGCCTTCTTTCCCCATATTATTTCAGGGTTCGACGAAGGCGTAGGAAGACTTAAACGAAAAACAGCTTTCACTACCTCTTTAACTGAACGCGCATTTGTCTACGAAAAACTTCTTTAACCATATAGGAAACACCCTGCTGATCGTTTGAACGGGTTACCCAATCGGCAAGCCGCTGTAACTCACTTGTAGCGTTTCCCATAGCAACACCAAGACCTGCTTGACGGATCATTTCTGCATCACAATCTGCATCTCCGATCACAACCATTTGATCAACCGAGATTCCTAATTTTTCACCGAGTACACGCAATCCCTTAGCTTTTGATACTCCCTTAGGAATAATGCCGAAATTACACTTAGTGGATCGAACAATAGAGATAGAAGGGATACGCTCTTCGAGTAGTAGACGAGCTTGTTCTCTTTCCTGCTCATTAAAGAAATGGGCATCAATTTTGGGAGGAGATAGCTCATTTTCCTGCAAATATTCACTTAAGGTTTCCACGAAATTCACTGGATAGAATAGGGGATCTCCTATACCAAGAGTCATTTTAGCGGATAAGTAATGATTTTGTTTCACTCGGTTTCCTACTGCTAACCTTTCATGAATGATCCGAATATGACAATCGAACTCTTCAAGTAATCCAACGATTTCGGTAACATCTTTCCTTGAGATTCTCTCTTCATATATCGGGTCTTTTACTTGCTCAGCAATAAAAGCCCCACTATGCGTGACCAGAATAGCATCATCAAGTTTTACTGCTTTTGAAATCTTTTTAGCAGACGCAAAGTTTCGACTAGTTGTAAGAGTGACATATACCCCCTTTTCTTTTACATAACTAATTGCTTCCTTCGTTTCTTTGTCGATTTTATGATTGGATCTGAGCAGGGTTCCATCGATGTCTAAGGCTAAAAGTTTATAAACCATTCGGGGATCCCTCCTGTCTTCAGAATAGTGCTGTTATCACTTATCTCTATGTAGGCTTATTCTTGTCTTATCACATAAATATGCAGTGTTAATAAAGATGTTGGAAAAAGGCGTTTAGAATTAACATATCGTGGGAAGTTTTAATATGAAACTACTAATATTACAAATATATTACAATAAAGGAAGGAGTCTTTTAGATATGACGAAGGGGAAAGAGAGAATTCGATTTGACTGTACTGGAGAGTTTAGTGAGCCACACGTTTACAAATGTTCAAAATGTGATCATGAATTTCGAGGAACAATTGGTGGAAATGAGGAAAGAACGCATCAATTACATTGTCCGAGTTGCGCCGTAGAAGAAACCATCATTACACAACCGAAACAATTTGAAGTAATTGGCGTGATTGAGAACGCTTCTTAAGACTAATTATCGTAACTTCCGATTTCATATTTTGAGCTTATTTGATTGTGAAGATGATTTTACTCGAATAAGCTCAAAATCATGAAAGCGCATCCACTTATTGCAAGAAAGAACGCTCACCAATTAGGTGAGCGTTCTTTTCTTTTCACTTACTGTTGAACATCTTCTTCAGGGCTACCGTATAGATCCTCAAGAGGTTTTGTTACGATTTTGTTGATGTCCTGAATGACTTGACTCATACGTTGCTCTTGTTGCATCAACTGTGAAATAACTTCATGCTGCTGAACAAGCTCAACCTGTTGTTGTGCTTTCTGTGCTTCTTCTTCTGTGATCTGTTCACCAGTCATTTGCTTCTGTTGAAGCTCCATCTGCATGTTACGGAAGTTATCAAATAGTTTCTTTGATACTTCGTCCTGGTTTACTTGATCGTATAATTCTTTTAACTTCGTATAATCTTCATGCTCACGCATTGCGCTTTCTAGTTCATATGCTACGTCGTAAAGATTTTTCTCTGCCATTGTATCTACCTCCTTAGAAAATGAGGATTATTTCGCTCTCATAACCCTATACTTCCTTACTATAACAAAGACGGAAACGAAATTCATCCAATAAGGGTAATAATGACTCCTTGAATCAATCCAATCATTCCGCCAAGCACAGCTCCGAGATACGTAATCATCTTAAATTCCCTTCGTGAAATGGAAAGTACCATTTCCTCTAAACGACCCACAGAGAAGGTTTCGACCTGTCCTTTGACTACGTCGGCCAGATGCAATTGTTCCATTAAAGGTTGTAAATTCTGACTTAAATAATTTCCAGCTGTATCCACAATACGAGGTACAAAATCTTCAACAATTCGATCTTTGTATGGGTCTGTAGCCTCAGATAAAGTAAGGTTCATCAAATGATCGATTGGAAGTTCTTTAACGATTAGATCCGAAATCTCTTTCACAAGTTCTTTAGAATCAAATTTGTCTTCAAATGCTTCCAACCTGGTTTCCTTAAGGCTATTCCATTCCTTCTCAAGCATTGTAATAATGACATTCTGAATATCGTCTTGCTTGAGAAGTCGTAGTAATTCTGGTTGAACTTTATCTACAAGCCTAGTGTTTGTAAAGAACATATTGATCATACTGCCAAGTGTTCCTCGATCAGCGAGGTAACGATCAATCATCACAGATAGCTTGTTTTTCCCCTCGGCAGAAGCAATATAATCACTTACTTTTGTTAGAATGAGCTCTGAAAAAGGTTCGATTGCTTCATCTATTCTCATTTGCATGTTTTCCGGCAGAATTTCGACCATTTCCTTCTGCTTGAACTCCACGAGTTTCATATCAATCTTTCCACTAATATAAGCGTTAGCTTTCACTCTCACTTCATGTGCAGGATCTTCCATATTAAATCCTCTTTTCAAAAGATCCTCAATCTTTTCTTCTGTTTCAAGTAAGCGCAGTACCTCTTTCTGAGCATATTCAATCATCGTGCGCTTAAAAACAGGATCATTCATTTTTTGCTTTATTCCTTCAGCGGTAAGAAGATGTTCAACAACCATTCTTCCTAACTGAACCGCTAGTTCATCTCTTCGCTTTGGAATCAGACCTGGTGTAAACGGTACTTTCCACTTGCCGATATAGCGCGCTTCATATGGTCTGAAGAGCATTTTTATTGCTAATGAATTTGTAAATCCACCTATGACAGCACCAATCACTATCATAAATAAAATGGTTATAAGTATGGACGACATCGTACCTCAACCTTTCTATCAATCACGTTCACATAGTAAACTCCATCTTCATAGTATACGATATCCGCTATTGCCTATCCAGTTATAGGAAAGCAAAAAATGAAAAACAGGTGAACGAGGGTCTGGAATGAAACATACTGAAAAAATGATTATTCAACCTGAGAATGGAATTAATAACATTGGCATCGCTTCCCTATCCATTCCGGAAAATATTGCGAAGAAATGGAATTTAGATACCACATCACTTCTTTTTCGATGCGGGGCACTCGAGAAAGTTGTTGATGTACAGGTCTACCGTACTAGTTCAAGTCATACCGTATACTGTTCAACCGCTCTCCTTAATTCCCTGTCTCTACCGAACCAAACACTACCGGTCATCCTTACCTTCTGCAACATACAAAATACCATTACGGTAGGTCCAGTTTTCTGCCTTGTTACTAACGCTTCAGGAGACCCCGATCAACCTTTTGGTGCATATACAGCTTTTTGTAGAGAACTTGCTGAGTACTGTGAGGAAAATCATATTCTCTTCTATGTATACCAATTAAAAGCATGGAATGGGAACAGCTTTCCAGGTATGATATGGAATCAACGCTTCTGGATGGAAACAAACCTTCCACAACCATCTGTCATATATAATCGCATTCATTCAAGAAAACTCGAAAAGTCCAGCACAGTTCAAGAGCTCAAATCCTTTTGGAGAGATCATAAAATCCCTTATTTTAATGAATCTTTCCTTAATAAGTGGGAGATTCATCAGAAACTTCTTCCTTATGATCAATTAGCTCCTTTCCTTCCTGAAACAATATTACTAAACTCTTTTGATGATATTCAAACGATGATGAGCAAACATTCCACACTCTATTTAAAGCCACTAAATGGCAGTCAAGGGAAACATATTTTTCGCATTAGTTATCGAAGTAACTCATTTTCACTAGACTACTCAAGCTTTCATGCTAATCAGACAATAACATCTTCAACGCTTAGCGGTCTATATTCTGCCATTCGCGCTCGGTCAAATCATGTACCCTATCTCATCCAACAGGGCATTCCTCTTCTTGAAATTGAAGGATGCCCGGTAGACTTTCGCATACTTTGTTTAAAAGGTCCCAGCGAAAAGTGGCATGTCACCTCAGCCGTCTCTCGCATCGCACATTCAAAAGAGCAGTTTGTTTCTAACATTGCTCGGGGGGCATTGCTCAAGAAATTTGAAGATGGCCTGATTCCGTTCAATGATGCGATTAAGAAGCAGACGAAACGAATTCTTCCTGAACTTGCTCGTGAAATTTCACAAATTATTGACCACGAAACAGAGGGGCTATTTGGGGAATTAGGCATTGACTTATCCGTTGATCAGGAAGGGCATCCATGGATCATTGAGGTGAACACAAAACCATCAAAAACTTCAGATGGCATAAGAACAAACGCATACCGTCCCTCTGTTAAAGCTCTTATTCGCTTCATTCATTGGCTCAGTCTATCCTAGGAGGCGCGCATGACATCATTCGGCATTTTACAAAGGTCCCTCAAACATGAGCAAGATTACGTTGATAGACTTGGTAAGGTAGGTGATGCTTCCGGCTTTATCATTTATCGATTTTCACCAGATCAATTACCTTCACCTATAATTACTGGAATGGTGTTTGATCGTTCGGTAAAAACCTGGAGAAAGGCAAATTTTCCGGTACCAGATTTCATTTACGATCGTTGTTTTCATAGCGCAGATTATAAACAGCCCTCCACAATAGCATTTATTAGCTGGTTGAAGAACGAAACAAATGCAACCTTTCTCGGTTACGGTCTTCCTGGTAAATGGGTTATATACAAATATTTATTAGCAGATCCCTTTATTCGCAGACATCTCCCTAAAACGCATAAGCTTCAGCCTCAGACCGGTACAACTATATTAAATGAATTATTACAAGAACAAAAAAAACTAATAATGAAGCCTGTAATTGGTTCACAGGGGAACGGTATGATTCATATTACAAAAGATCACCATGGGACCAATGTTCGAATCAATCATAAAGGGAATGTCCTTCATCATACTTATGATACAACCAATTCTTTTCTTCGATTCGTATCTCGAATACTGAATCAACGTGACTATGTGGCACAGCAATTGCTCTCACTTCTTGATGAGAACAATCGACCTTTTGACCGAAGAGTGGTGATGAAGAAAATTTCCCCAAAAAGCTGGAGCGAAATAGGGCGTGCTATGCGGGTAGGCAAACAGCATTCTTTCGTTTCTAATTTGCACAGCGGCGGAATGATCCTTAGCGATGACAATATTGCTCTAAACCGGCCTTTACTTTTAGCTGCAGACGTCACGATTACTCGTCTCTCACATAAGATCGTTTCATTATTAGACAAAGCATTCCCCCCTCTATTTGAACTTGGTCTTGATTTTGGAATTGATCAATCTGGAAAGGTCTGGTTACTGGAAGTCAATTCAAAACCAGGCCATCAAGTTATTCGAGATCATACTGATTACACCGCTCTACCATTTCAGTACTGCCATTCTCTCCTGGCTGAAAAGAAAGGGGTTAAAAAAGCATGACAAAACTTCTACTATTGAAAAAGGATCAAAATTCAACAGGAACATTCTACGTTCCTCCGAGCAAATTTAAGCAATGGCTAGATCATATATCTTTTCCAAATCAACTATGTTTTGGCTCACGTAGATCATTCTGTACGGTCTCCCCGCATCCAGAAAACAGAGAAGAATACGTGCTCTCAGAAGATATTTGGAAGGTACTGGGCATACCTGCAGAAATACCGATCCACCTTTTTGAAAAAGGTCATTCTCTTCATCTCGGTCCTCTCATTGGTGTTTTCACCGCCGGATTTACGAAAGATAGTATGAGACCTATTGGAGAGAGAAGCATGTATTTTGCAAAATTGCTCTCATCCGCAACTACGAGCGGCGCATTTGGATTTGTTTTTGGAGCTCATCAAATTAACTGGAAAACTGGAAGCATCAAGGGTTTAATGTACAACAAGCGAGGATGGCAAAGGGTAACAGTTCCGATTCCTGACGTTGTGTACGATCGGCTCCCCAATCGTAGTTCTGAAGCGATCGAACAAGTATCAAATACGATGCAAAAACTACAGTCACAGTATTTCACACCCTGGTTCAATCCTGGTTTTTTTGACAAATGGACGATGTTCAACAAGCTTCACAAAGATCATACCGTGAAGCGTTTCCTACCTGAAACTGTTCTTAATCCGAAAAGCGATGTTATCTCTCGTATGCTTCAAGATTATGAGCAGATCTATATTAAACCAGCAAATGGCAGTCTTGGTCTCGGGATACAACAAATTTTAAAGCCAGCAAATGAGAAATACTATTATTGTCGATTTAGAAGCGAGAAAGAGAACCGTCTTCGCAGGTATACATCTCTTGCACGACTAATAAAAACGCAATATCCAAATGGGATGAAGGGACTAATTGTTCAGCAAGGCATTGAGCTCCATCGGCTTCATCATCGTGCGATGGACTATCGTGTCCACACGAATAAAAATAAAGATGGTAAGTGGGAAGTAAGCGCAATTGCTGCCAAAATAGCCGGTGCAGGAAGTTTAACAACACATATGGCTTCAGAAGGGACAGTTAAAACGATCGGCGAGCTTACTTCTGAATTTGGAATAAGCAAACAAGTTGAAACCGATCTAATGGAAGCAGCATTACAGCTGAGTCGTGCCATTGATGAAAATTTGCGAGGATTCATCGGTGAAATCGGTTTTGATCTAGGTATTACAAAAGATGGGGATATTTATCTATTTGAAGCGAACTCTAAGCCAGGAAGAGGGATTTTTTCACACCCTAGACTTAAAAATGAAGAGGCGAGAACAAGAACGTTGCCGATGGAATATGCAATTTACCTCGCCAAATCTGCCATCAAAAAACAGCTGGTCACAACTGTATGATTGAACTTTTGTACGATCGATACACAAAAAGATGGTATCAGAATAGTGCCTTTCAATTTCTTTACTGGGGGAAAGAGCAGAGGCGGCTCTCTCCCCCTCTCAACTCTTCTCTTCCTTCTATCTTAAAAGTTGAATCAACTAAAGACACGATCCGACCGCTGGTTGGAATTCTGGCGGGTTCAAACCCTTCTCATCACTTCAGCGGAAATGCCGCAATATTTAAAGCCATTCAAAATGAAATCACCACTTCTGGTGGCCTTTCATTTGTATTTACGGCTGATAATATGCGTCGTTCATATATCGATGGGTACCTCTTTGACCAAGAAACCAACAAATGGATAGAGTATCGATTCCCCTACCCCAATATCGTATACAACCGTATTCCAGACCGGCAAGAGGAACAGTCTAAGAAAATCGCTGTCCTTTTCAATCGATTAACACAAAGAGGAATCCCTTATTTCAATCACTCATTCTTCCACAAATACGATATTATTTCGCTGCTTTCCAGCCACCCCAAACTGACTATGAATATTCCTCCAACTGACGAATTAACGCTGTCAAATATTGAGGAATATCTTGAGAAATATGAATCCGTTATTTGTAAACCATCTTCGGGCAGTAAAGGTAGAGGGATCTTTAAGGTAGAAAGAACTGGAACGGGATACCGCTTTATAGATCACAACACCATACTTCACTTTATTTCACACGAGAAGCTGACTGAGCATATTACCCAGCTCCTTCATGAAAAATATATCATACAGCAAGCGATTAAACTTGATACTTATCAAGGATATCCATACGATTTCAGGGTCCTTGTTCAGAAGCCTTTCAATACATGGCACGTAACGGGCATTGGGATTCGCTCAGCCCAGTGCGATAGCCTAACTACTCACGTTCCAAGAGGTGGTAGAATCGTTCCTTTTCAAAAAGTTGCGAATCAAAAAGATGCCGAAGCCCTTACAACGCTTGCCATTAAGGCAGCTGAATTAATTGAGCAGCAAACAGTGATAGCAGAATGTTCTCTTGATATTGGTAAAGATTTGGACGGGCATTTCTGGATATTCGAAGCAAATTCTAAACCTATGCGTTTCGATGAACGATTTATTCATCATGCAGCTATTCTTTCACTTATCATTTCTTTCAGAACCTTTTCTGCCTTCTAATTATCATATGTTATGATAATGAAAAAACGACGTATGGGGGAGTCAGAATGATTTCACATTTTCAATATAAATCAGTCGGTTCAGCTGTAAGAAAACCTAAATGGGAGATTTCCTTCTTCTATCAAGGAGCATATTACCGTGCCCTTTATCTTCACACAGGACAATTTGAGTGGTTCGATCCATCTCCATCCGAAAATGACAAAGAAAAACTCCAATCTCAGATTCACGAGCTGATGTTATTTCACGTTTATGAGGAACAAGATTAATAAGAAAAACCCTTCTTCCACATACTAACCCTATTCGATTAAATAGGGAGTTGAAGGATATGACAAAGAAAAAAGCTGAAGACTCAAAATATGAAGGTCGCGACAAATACGACATGGATATCGATCGCATGGTTAACGAGGGTATGGCTGGTGGAGCAGTCCATCAGAGCTACAAGCAAGCTCAAATTGAGGAAGCCATTCCGATTATGAAGCAAGAACCACCACATCGGTCTAAAGATGATCGTTACCCTCCCAAGAATTAAACAGCAAATTGGTAACCTAAAGTCTCAATGCTCCACCAGAATGTTTATCATAGAGAAAGAACCTCTGATATCACAGAGGTTCTTTCTCTATTCTCACAAGTATTAATTTGTTCCAAATCTTGCGTTATACTAAATAGTAACAATATTGAAAGGAGGGCATTCATGAATACAAATTTAGCTGAACTATATGGAATTGACTTTGTGCTGCAGTCAGATGAGCCAGAACAGTTTTTTTGGTATAGCACTTCTGAAGGCGAACGGTTCGGAATACGGAAGACTCGGTTAACTACTCGAGAAAAAGATCTACTTAACGCCCTCTTTCCCAGCATTCAACTTGAAGAAGCCTTTTTAAATCCTTTACAAAAAAAATGGTCTTCTCTTTTGTTTCATGGGGATTCCACTATTGAATTAAAAATTCAGGAACCTATCCGTTACATACACTTTTATCTTAAAGAAGCCCCATCTGATATGAATGATTTCATCGAAGCCATGACAGGGCTATTCTCTGATAAGACGGTTCTTCTCTTTGAAAATGATAAAGAAGGCCTACTGATTCAGTTAAAAGCAATAGATGAACACATTGTTAACGAACTTGAACAAGTGGCTGCCGCACTGACTGCAGACTTCTTCACAGGCATGTCCCTTTTCGTTGGGCAGACTATACAACATACAGATAAAAGTCAATTAACACGTATTTATGCTGCTGAAAAAAAATGGTTTTCCATTGCACGCGAGCTTATGCCTTCACAAATGGTTTTCACTCATCAGGACATCATTCCAGCTATCCTTTTCAATGAAGCGAGTGACGAAACAATCGATTACTTAATTAAACTCATTGAACCTGTGCAAGATGATGCCGAATTACTAAAAAGCATACGCATCTATTTAGAATCAAATTTAAATATCACTCTTGCCGCTAAGCAACTATATGTTCACAGAAACAGTCTTCAATATCGAGTCGATAAATTTATAGAGAAAACTGGTATTGATGTGAAAAGCTTTCGTGGCGCCGTTATGATTTACTTATCACTACTCGCCCAGAAACTGCGTTGATTAACGCAGTTTCTGGGCTGTAAGCCGAAATCATTCAACAAAATCTCTCCTATTTCGTTCAAAATGCACAAAACCCCCTTCTATTTTTGTGCACGCTTCCAATTTACGATAGCGTTTTCATAGAGTAGACTTAGAACTAGCAAAAGGAGTTCATTTCATAGGAGGCATTAACATGGCAGAGATAGCACTCAATCACATTTACAAAAGATATGATAACAAATTTGAAGCAGTAAAAGACTTTAACCTGGAAATTAAAGATAAAGAATTTATTGTATTTGTAGGTCCGTCTGGTTGCGGTAAATCAACAACTCTCCGCATGATTGCTGGACTTGAAGATATTTCAGATGGCGACCTCGTTATTGGTGATCGCCGTGTCAATGACGTTGCACCTAAAGACCGTGATATCGCAATGGTATTCCAGAACTATGCCCTATATCCGCATATGAACGTATACGATAACATGGCATTCGGTTTAAAACTACGTAAGTTCGACAAAAAAGAAATTGAACGTCGTGTAACAGATGCCGCTCGTATCCTTGGTCTTGAGAGTCTTCTTGACCGTAAACCTAAAGCACTCTCAGGTGGTCAACGTCAGCGTGTTGCATTAGGACGTGCCATTGTTCGTGACCCTCAAGTATTCTTGATGGATGAGCCACTTTCAAACCTTGATGCCAAGCTACGTGTTCAGATGCGTGCAGAAATCTCTAAGCTTCACCAGCGCCTTCAAACAACAACTATTTATGTTACACACGACCAAACAGAAGCAATGACGATGGCAACACGTATCGTTATCATGAAAGATGGCGTTATCCAACAGGTCGGTTCACCAAAAGAAGTTTATGATGCACCTGACAATGTCTTTGTTGGTGGCTTTATCGGTTCTCCTGCTATGAACTTCTTCCGTGGAACTTTAGAAGACGGCTTCTTCAAAATGGGAGACGTTCAAGTAAAGGTTCCAGAAGGTAAAATGAAAACACTTCGTGAGCAAGGATTCTTAACTAAAGAAGTCATGCTTGGTATTCGTCCTGAAGATATCCATGATGAGCCTGTATTCATTGAGTCTTCTCAGGATACAAAAGTGAGTGCAGTGATTGATGTAGCTGAATTGATGGGTGCAGAAACATACCTTTATTCAAAAGTAGCCGATCAAGATTTTGTTGCACGAGTTGACTCTCGTACAGACATTAAAAACGGGCAGAACATTAATCTTGCTTTTGACATGAACAAATGTCATTTCTTCGATACTGAGTCAGAGCTACGCATTCGATAATTCCAAAAAACTTTCTCTTTATAGAGAAAGTTTTTTTTTGCAATGTTAGCTATTATTGTTTTGATGAGAGCGATTTAGTAAAGTTTTTTCTAATGTGCATGAAGGAATGAAATAACGTCAATAATGTTTCTTGATTGACTTTCAGGCAAATGCTGACTACAATAAACCTGTAATTCACATCAATTTTGTAGGAATTAAAGGAGGATCTTATCTTGAATAAGAAATGGATGCTAGGGTTGGTATTTGTTCTGACACTGGGCGTGCTTGCAGCATGTGGCAGTAATGAAGATACAGAAAAAAACGAAGGTAGTAGCTCAGATAAAAAAGAAACGCTACTGATTGGTACGGAAGCAACATACCCACCATTCAGCTATCGAAATGACGATAATAAGATTACAGGATATGATGTTGAGGTAGCTCGTGAAGTAGCAGATCGTATCGGAATGAAAGCTGAATTTAAGGCAATCGAATGGAAAGGACTTCTCTCTTCCCTTGAAACGGAACGTATCGATATGGTAGCCAATCAGGTAACCATTACCGATGATCGTAAAGAGCAATTCGATTTCACAGAACCGTATACGTATTCTGGCGGACAGGTCATTGTTAATAAAGACAACACTGACATCAAAGGAATCGAAGATCTTAAAGGTAAGACAGTAGGTACGACACAAGGAAGTAACTACGCAAAAGCTGCTGAAGAAGCTGGTGCAGAAACAAAAATTTATAAAGGTGCAACCCAGGTGCTAACTGACCTTAGTAGTGATCGTAATATTGACGCAGCAATGAATGACCGTCTTTTCATTCTCACTGAACTCCCTGAACAAGATTACAACGTAAAAGGTGTGGGAGAAACATTTAACAAGACCGAAATGGCTTTTGCTTTACCAAAAGGAAATGAGGACTTGATTGAGAAAATTAATGGTGCTCTAAAAGAAATGAAAGAAGACGGCACACTTGCTGATATCTCCAAGAAATATTTCGATGGAGAGAACGTAAGTGAGTGACACAACTGAAGTTTTGATAAATTCTTTGCCCTTTCTTCTCGAAGGGGCTAAGAATACCATTCTTCTTAGCTTTTTCTCAATCTTTGGTGCCTTACTTGTTGGTTTAATCATCGCATTGTTACGTCTATCAAAAAACAGATTTGCTACTGGGATAGCGAAGCTTTATGTTTCATTCTTTAGAGGGACCCCACTCCTCATTCAATTATTCATTCTTTACTATGGACTTGTATCTGTTAATGTTCAATTAACCGCATGGCAAGCAGCTTATACCGGACTCATTATGCACTTTGGTGCTTATATCTCAGAATCATTCCGAGCTGCCATACTCTCCCTTTCCAAGGGACAATGGGAAGCAGCGATGTCCCTCGGTATGAAAAAGTCGTTAATTTACAAAGAGGTTATTTTGCCTCAAGCATGGAGAAGAGCGATTCCACCAGTTTGGAATTCTTTAATTGATATCGTCAAAGCCTCTTCACTTGCCTCAGTACTTACAATTTCTGAGTTAACTTATAATGCAGATCAAATTGCTGCTTCTAATTTTAAAGTCTTACCAATATTATTAACAGCTGCCTTCATCTACTGGTTCTTTACCACGATATTAAATATCGTTCAAAGTATTCTAGAAAAAAAGCTGTATATTCCCTCCTCTTAATCGGAGAATAATAAAGAGCTGCCAAGTGGCAGCTCTTCTGCTATGTCGCCCATTCTTCAATTAAGTACACCTCATTGAATCCACATGTTGGGCATGCTAGAAGATGAGGGCATTCATGCGTCTTAACATCTTTGTAACCATCCGCTTTCTTTACGGATTCAATTGACTCGTATGGACTATAATCATCATAGTATTCTGCTTCTCTTCCATTATCCACTAAACGCGAATCATTACATACCAAGCAATCTAACTGAATAGCAGCAAAGCTATTGCAAAGTGGACATTCAAACACCACGGAATCCCCCTTATTATGTATGAACTCACGTAAGAAGGGATGGACTAGTCCATCCCTTACAGCCATGGTATATAATTATTTTTGGTAACCGCCAAGCTGTTGTTCAGCCATTTGAACCAAACGCTTAGTGATTTCTCCACCAACAGATCCGTTAGCGCGAGAAGTTGAGTCCGGACCAAGTTGTACTCCGAATTCAGTAGCGATTTCATACTTCATCTGGTCGATAGCTTGTGCCACACCAGGTACTACAAGGTTGTTAGAGCTTCCTTGTCTGTTTTGTTGTTGAGCCATGTCAATCACCTCCTTTGTACAACTAGTTTGTGAAATCCCGTTTTATATATACCACATTTTTTTGGTAAATATGACCATGAAAAGCGGAAGTGGGCGGTTAGACACGTCAGGCACTGGAGCCTTATCAAAAGAACACGTCCTTTGTGTTCATTTGATAAGGTGAAGTGACCGAGTGTCTGCCCACTGTAGCTGGATCACGAAAAGCGGAGACGAGCGTTTAGAAACGGAGATATTGGAACTCTTGAACTGGAACACGCTCTTTGTGTTCTGGTGAAAGAGTGAAATATCGCAGTTTCTGCGAGTCGTAGCTGGATCACGAAAAGCGGAGACGAGAAACAAAGAGATTGGAACTCTCACGTCAAGTTCAGACTCCACGCTTTCCAAAATCCCCAATAGTACTACTCCGTCACCTGAACATCAAATAAAAAAAGCAAGAGGAATTTCTCCTCTTGCTCCTAACCAATAATGACTCTTTCAGTTGGATAGTGATATCGTTCACGAAGAACTGTTCCTCGGATAAGAAATAGAAATGAGAGAATGCCAATCCTTCCAATAAACATCAGACACATAATTACGATTTTGCCAAATGTACTCAAGCCAGGAGTAACTCCCATGGATAAACCAGTCGTACCGAAGGCAGATGATACTTCAAATATGATGGAGACGATCGGATAGGGTTCAGAGAATGACAGCATAATAATGCCACAGCTCCAAACGATAATGGCAACCGTGAAGACAACAAAAGCCTTATGAATGTCTTCAGGATGAAGTTCCCGACCAAAGACCTTGATTGAAGTACCTCCCTTGGCGAAAAAGAAGATGGCTAACAATACAATCGCAAAGGTCGTCGTACGCACACCTCCACCGACACTACTTGGTGAAGCACCAATAAACATTAAGGCTGACATTAAGAGCTGTGTTGGTTCTTGAAATTGATTGACATCCATTGTAGACAGTCCCCCACTACGTGTGGTAACCGATTGAAACATGGAATAAAAAAACGTCTCATGCCAGCTTTTATCAGCGAAAAATGATGTTGCTTCAAATGCCCATATCAGGATAGCTCCTGAAACGACAAGTACAAAAAACGTCATGGTTGTTAATTTCGTAAATAAAGAAAACTTATATGGATGGCTGTGTTGTCTAGAAAAGAGGAAATTTTTCACTTCGATTAAAACCGGAAAACCGATCGCTCCTGTTACAATTAGCAACGTATGAATAAACTGAACGAAATAATCATGCGCAAATGGTTGCAAGGAATTCCCTGTTATATCATAACCACCATTTGTAGTCGCACTGACTGAGGCAAAGAACCCTTGTAAATAGGCTTCTTGCCATGTTTCAAAAAATCGAAGGTAATAAGTTCCAAGTACAAGAGCACCGATGAGTTCGATGATAAAAATCAGACCAAGAATTTGTTTCATCAGCTGAACTAATCCTGATAACGTCGATTGATTTTGATCTGTCATAATCAGCTGACGTTCTTTCAAACCAATTTTCTTTCCCATCACAAGCCATACAAATGTACCGAGGGTCATAATTCCGATCCCACCTATTTGAAGTACAAAGGCCAGTATAAAAATCCCCCAAACACTGAATGTATCTGCAGTAGATACGACAGCAAGCCCGGTTACACTAACGGCACTAACAGCTGTAAATAAAGCATCAATAAAGGAAAGATGCATTCCTGGTTGATGGGCAATAGGTAAACCGATTAAAAAAGTGGAAATCGTTACCGCTATTAAATAAAACAAAACGATTAGCTGTACAGAAGTTAACCGTATGCGTCGAAAACGAGATCTTAACAAAACATCCACAGCCTTTACATTAAAAGTGAAACTTCTATCAGAGCGACGTTTCATCCCTTCTGATGGTTAATTGAACGATTCATACCTCTAAAGGGCAGTTACCTTCACCTGAGGCTCACTTCCCCTTATGGGGTTTATCCCATTCCCTATCTTAACCCATATAGGCTTTGTGTCAATCTCTTTTCCTGTACTATCCATTATTGTGAAACTGCGCTTTTTCTATTCCCTTCCCCCTCTTATTCGTTAATATTGTTTGTTACTCAAATTTACCAAAATCATCATTCATTAACATAGCTTTTTTCATAAGAAAGCTGATCCAAAAAAGAAGAAGCCGTCAGTGACAGCTCCTTCTATCTATTCTTCGATCCAAGTGTTAATTGTGTTGACCGTTTCATCAATTTGTTCCTTCGGAGAGAGAGGGCTAGGGTTATCCCCCTTTTGCTCCCCATACATCCCATAGTTCGCATGGTTCCCCCCTTTAATTAGATAGACTTCTGCTGATGAAGAAAGGAGACTTTCCTTTTCTCTTTGATCTGAGAGGGTAGCTACTCCATCATTTTCACCATAAATCGTGAGGGTAGGGATATCTGTATCAGACATGTCTTCGATTGGATATGCTGCTAGAAAGAATAAACCAGATATCTCGTTAGGGTGCTCAATGGCAAATGAAGATGCCACTGCACCACCAAGAGAATGTCCTCCAATATACCACTCTTTTATATCAGGATACGATTCTAGAACTTCTGAAGCTCGATCACCATCTAGAATAGCCAAGTTTAACGTTAGCCGTGGAATAACAACAAAGTAACCTTCTTCAGCAAGGCGATGCCCAAGGTATGCATACGCCTCTTCCTCTACCTTACCTCCCTGATAAAAGACAATTCCTTGTGATGCATCTGGTGAACCAAAGGTAAGTTCACTCGAATTGGTTTGTTCCACGTATACCTCTGCCTCAGACTTTGGCTCATAAGCTACGTTTGCCCACACTAGAAAGGCGATAACTAGAATAACGAGAAGAATTGGAATAATAATCAAAAGTCGTTTTAGTATCTTCTTCATATGAGATCCCCTTTATATGTGCATTATCACATATATAATACGATAGATCTCGCATCTTCACAATACATCAATGTGTTAGAACGACCTCTGTTTCCCCTGGTTCAACAGCGTATTTATTTCACACTGGTAATATTTAGCTTCCTTTGGGCCATTGGCTTCACTTAAACTCGATTGAAGAGCAGAAAGGCGCTTCATTTCCTCATCTGTTAAATAAACTGGAGAAGGACTCATAGCACCTTTTACAGCAGTACTTCCATCAAGCAAATGGAATGATTGTATGTTCTCATCTTGCATTCTCATATGACTTTGCTCAATAATTTGGTCAGTTTTTTGATCAACGTAACGTTTCAGAAATGCACTGCTTCCAAACCCTGTTAAAAGAGCGAGATATAATAAATATTGACCAGAAGCTGTATCAATAAACAACAGTGTTGTTAAGATTCCCCCCAGCCCTCCAACGAGTGGTTCCTTTAATGAACCTATACTGTAATGAACTGTATTATTTTGCTGATTTATTACCTTTCTGAATGGTTGGAATTCCCCAGCGATTAGAACACTTCCTATACCCCCTGATGCCCCCGCTACAGTAATGAACAGAATATAACTCCAGAAATGATTTGTTAAATCATTTAGGATATCCACAGTTTACAAATACCGACGATGTAATTTATTCCCATCATATGAAAATAATACTTCCTTATCCTCTACCTTCGTCTCCATATGAACAGGGCGCCCCCATAGCTGATGAATATATGGAAGGACTCGTTCCAAATACTGAAGATCAAGTTCTGTATCTTCGAATGAATGGTGAACGTACATTTCTCCTGCTTTCATATAATTTCCGTCAGTAACCGTTAAATAAGGGAAACCGCCATTAACCCTCATCGTAACAAGCTGATCGCGAATATGCTCCCATTCTTTATCTACAATTTTATAGTCACGCCCTTTTTTCTGGAAGAGATACAAATCTTCCTTATAAACAAGATCTTTCGTTAAGTAATTTCGTATAAATGAAATATCAGCTTCGACTTCACGGACTTCGAACATTTTCTCTCTCCCTTTACCTGGCTCAAATCCCCTTTGCTTCATTTCCTCTGTAGGATGATCATACACTTCCTCAATGTGTTCAAATATCTTAAGTCCAAGATAATAGGGATTAATTCGAGTTCTAGAGGGCTGCACCACATTTGCATTGAGAGAAGCGAACTCAATAGCTTCATCAGTCGTTAAGTCCATTTCACGTAAAATACGCTGATGCCAATAACTCGCCCATCCTTCATTCATAATTTTCGTCTCAAGTTGTGGCCAGAAATACAGCATTTCTTCTCTCATCATCGTCATGATATCTCGCTGCCAATCTTCAAGTTCTGTACTGTATTCTTGAATAAATAACAGAAGATCTTTTTCAGGTTGAGGAGGGAATTTCTTTTTCTTTTTAAGTACCGGCTCGTCCTCTGTCCCATCTTTATCAATGGACCACAAATCATCATAAGGAGAGTCAATTTTTCTAGCTGGTTTATTATCATCAAGGTTATAAGTGAGTCTTGGACGCATGATAGAAGGATCAATATGCTCTTGAATCGACAGAACAGCATCAAGAAAGCTCTCTACTTCTGCTTTCCCATAATGATGTTCATAGTAAGCGACTCGCTCAGCTGTAGCGGTCATACTCTCAACCATGTCTCGCCTTGTATTTGAGAAGCGCACATTGTTTTTGAAAAAGTCACAGTGAGCTAGAACATGAGCAATTATAAGCTTGTTTTGAATCAAACTGTTTGTGTCTAACAGAAAGGCATAGCAGGGATCAGAGTTAATCACGAGTTCATAAATTTTGCTTAAACCCAGATCATATTGCAGCTTCATTTTATGAAATTGTTTTCCAAAACTCCAGTGAGAAAATCGCGTTGGCATCCCGTATGCTCCGAACGTGTAAATAATATCTGCAGGACATATTTCATAACGCATCGGATAATAATCCAGCCCGAACCCTTTTGCTATCTCTGTAATCTCTTCAATAGCATAAAATATTTCTTTCTCTGTAGTCATTTCATTCCCTCCTAAAAGAGTGCTTATTAATATGTATGAGCGGACAAGTAGGTTCATGAATAGACGTAAAACAAAACACTCTTAAATGGTAAGTAATTAATTTGTTTGATTGTATTGAAAATTCTATCAATAAGAGTATAATCAAAATTAAAATTTCGGAGGATGTGATGGAATGAAAGTGCTTGAAAGAGCAAGTCGATTTGCTGGTAACACATTTGCTGTATGGGTGTTGCTTTTTGCTGTACTAGGTTTCGTATTTCCTGAAGGGTTTACTTGGATTACTTCTTACATAACGATATTACTAGGAATCATCATGTTTGGTATGGGAATGACTCTTTCAGGTGATGATTTCAAAGAAGTGCTTAAGCAACCGAAGAGTGTCGCAGTTGGTGTCGCTGCGCAATTTATTATCATGCCTCTTCTGGCCTATGGACTCGCTATTCTATTTCAATTACCTCCTGAAGTAGCAGTAGGGGTTATCCTAGTTGGCTGCTGTCCTGGCGGCACTGCTTCTAATGTGATGACTTATCTCTCGAAAGGAAATACTGCTTTATCGGTTGCGATTACAAGTGTTTCAACATTGCTAGCGCCACTGTTAACACCAGCACTCGTCCTATTGTTCGCAAGTCAATGGTTACCCGTTTCTGCAGGGGATCTCTTTCTCTCCATTCTTCAAATGGTAGTAATTCCAATAACCCTTGGTGTCGTTGTTAAATTGCTATTCAAAGAGAAAGTAACAGAAAGTATTAAGGCGCTACCCCTTATCTCTGTTATATCTATCGTTGCCATTGTTGCAGCGGTTGTTGGGGCAAGTAAGGAGAGAATTGCTGAAACTGGACTTCTCATCTTCTCAATCGTTATCCTCCACAATTTACTTGGACTAGCAATTGGCTACTGGCTAGCAAAGCTTTTACGATTAAAAGAAGGAGATCAACGTGCAATCTCGATTGAAGTAGGCATGCAGAATTCTGGACTTGGAGCAGCACTAGCTGCTGCCCATTTCAACCCGATTGCGGCAGTACCAAGTGCCATATTCAGTGTGTGGCATAATATTTCCGGTCCCATTCTCGCGACAATATGGAGCAAGAGACCTCCTTCCACAAGAAAGAAAAAAGATATCGTTCAAAAAAGTGCATAGATGACGAAATTAGAAGGATATATTAAAAAGGCAGGTACCTCACCCGGGTACCTGCCTTTCATTTAGTTATACATTTTCTCTTCTTCCTTAGAAGTTGTATTCTCCACATGAAGCGTTTGCGTAGGGAAAGCAAAAGAAACGTGCTCTTCTTCCAAAATCCTCATGATCTTGAAATTCACATCTTGCTTCACATTCAAGAAATCTCCCCAGGTGGTTGTGTTCGTAAAGAAGTATAAGAAAATATCAAGACTACTGTGATTAAATTCATCAAAAGACACAAAAATTGTTTCGGGATGAATGTCTTCATGATTCCTGAGCATTTTCTCAATCCGATCAATACATGTTTCGAGCCTATCAGAAGGAGTATCATAAGTAACGCCAATGTGGAATGTAATTTGACGTTTCCCCATTTTTGACCAGTTCGTGATATTTTCATTTGCTAATCTTGCATTTGGAACCGTAACAAGTGCCTGGGCAAATGTTCGAATCTTCGTACTTCTGAACGTAATGTCCTCTACTACACCTTCAACACTTGGTGTCTTAATCCATTCTCCGATTGAGAAAGGTTTCTCCGTAATAATAACAATTCCACCAAAAAAGTTCTCAATCGTTTCTTTAGCTGCGAGAGCAAAAGCTAGACCACCAAGACCAAGGCCAGTGATAAATCCATTCACATCATAATTGAACTCTCCAGCGATGACACTAAAGGTCATGGCTACGATCAAGAAGCGTATCGTTTTTGATAGAAACGGAATAAGTAACTGATCTATTTTCAAATTGTATTTATCATTTACTGTATGGAAAAATAACGATGATGCTGAAGAAAGATTATATAATCCCCATGCAGCAAGGAATATTAATGATGAACGCATGATCTGCTCAAAAAACCCATTGTGGTGATTCAAAAACGATACATATCGCACGGAAAGATACAGTCCAATAATCACGAAAAGCATTCGCACAGGTCTTTCAAAAGCTAAAAACAGATGAGTGAAAAATTCTGTAGACGATTTTCTACTTAATTTAAGAAATAGGTTAAAAATATATTTGGCAAAAATCTTTCTCATAATGAGAAAGATAAGAAAAATCCCTAGAGCAATCGATACTTGAATCCAAGTTTCCTGACTACGTAATACATCCATTACGCAATTTCCCCTTTACAAAAATAGGTTATAAGGATATACATTCGCTTCCTGTAACGTTTATGTGGCAGTCGATATGGATTCATCACTCTTTTAGCTAATATCTTACGCCATGTCAGATCCATTGAGAAATCATCATAATAGGCACGTTGAATAGAACCAATTGATTACTGTATGCAAAAAAATCGCCCTCTGCCGATTGTTCAACAGGAGACGATGAAAATAAAGTGAACCTTCCATCAGAAGGTGTCATTTCCTCCTCTGATGGTTTTAGGGGATTTTAAGAATAGAACTACGTTACCTTATTCAGCGTTTAACTATAGGTCACCTGATACATCCCATTCGTAATTAAATATCCAACGAGCACCCCAAGTAACACCGTTGTGATGACATAAGACCAAGTCGAACTAAACTCAATCGCCACTCCATTAAATGACTCAAATAACCAGCTGTATTGCACAAATCCCAATATCATAAGTAAAATAATCCCAAAACCCAAATTTACCACAGTGCGCTCCCCCTTTAACGTCAACTGGCTCTAAGTACTTTTTACATAAAATCATTAACTTGACACAATTGTTTCGTAAAACGAACAGAGTAACGAACGAAAAAACATACTTGTACACCTAATAACACCTTCTACTTAATAGAAGAGGCTAATTCAATCATTCGTTCCTTACTCATTGGTCCAACGATTCTTTTCATTATTATACCATTTCTGTCAACTATATAGGTGGTGGGGATTGTAATGACTGCAAAATTTTGCGTTTGCTCTCCATTCGTATCCAACAGTATAGGAAACGTAATATGATGTTCTGTAACAAAATCCTCCACAACACGAGGAGAAGATTCATCTGATGTGATGTTAACCGCAAGAATTTCTGCGCTGTATTTGTCAGCATGCTTTTCATAGAACTCTTCCATATGAGGCATTTCTGCTTTGCAAGGAGGGCACCAGCTTGCCCAGAAATTAACGAAGACGATATGACCTTTGTAATCAGAAAGGCTCACTTTCTCCCCTTCTAGAGAATATAATGTAAAATCAGGTGCTATGTTTCCTTCTTTTAGTCCCACTTCGAGTGGTTTAGAGACGGTTTCTGTGGTTTCTTTTTTTTCACTACCGGCGACAAATCGCTCGTTTGATAACATCACACCAAAAGTGCATAACCCAATGAGAACACATATAGCTAATAGTGATCGCTTCATTAGCTCCTCCTCGTATATAGATGTAAATTGAATGAACAAAGCACTTCCTGTAATAATCATAGAAATCTACTGCACTTCAGATAAACTACTCACCCTAATGTAGTTATTCCAACAAATGCATACAGTCGAAAGATCACCCTTCTTACTTCAATGCATTTCCATATTTTCCAACTGATATACCCGATACTTAGAAATAAAGTGAACCTTTCATTAGAGGGGGTTCTCATTCATTCCCCTCAGATGGTTAGGTGAACCAATCGGACCTTTAAGAGCAGTTAATCTTCATCTAAGGGTGAGATAAAAAAGCAATACCGAAACTACATCCGTTTCATACCAACTGGTCAGATAATGAGATCTGCCCAAACTGAATCAGATCAATCTTCCCTTGTATACCATCTATCGTATTAAATACAAAAATTAAATTAACGGCTCTTTACTAGAAGCTCTACTGCTTCTTTCACAACATCTTTTGTTGGTTCTCCTTTATCAAGTTGTTCACGGAGACATTCTTCAAGATTTGATCCAACTATCAAGCCAATAGTACGATCAATTGCCGTTCGACTAGCAGATAGTTGCGTAATAACATCTTTGCAATCTTTCTCTTCCTCCAGCATACGTAGAACTCCGCGAATTTGTCCTTCTACCCTTTTAAGACGGTTTTTCATTTCATTTGTATATTCCATGATAAGACTCCCTTTCATATAAAATAATAGAATACGGTAAGAAAATTCTGTCATAATTAAATTAATTTCTTGCTACTTCTCTTCATATATTGTAAAATAAATCGTAATTTAAGGATAGGAAAAAGGTTTAGTTAATTATAAGGAGGCAGTGCCTTTTGGATTTATCCGAAGATGATAAACGGTTATCGAAAATTTATCGAAAAATTGTTACCTCGAACGAATACAAAGCAGGTAAAATTCTTGAGAAATTAGATAGCGAGACGAAAGACAAAGTATTTAATCTCATTCGTATGAACAAAGCTGAATACGAACATCAATTGAATAAACAACAACTTCACCAATAATAGAAAAACCGGCTAATTTTCAGCCGGTTTTTTTTATGCCCGGCTTAACCTTCCTTCAACTTATCTGAACAGCGAGGAATAAAAAAACTAATTAACAGCAAAAAACAGAGCCTACCCACTTATGATATCGATAAGAAAACCAGGACTTCAATCGTCCTGGTTTTCCATGTTTCTTATTCTATGTTACCCCAAACGCTCGTTTACTTTGCTCATAACAGATGTTCTAAGTTCTTCAAGCTTATTCTTGCTGTTTTCAAGGTTATCGCTGTTTACACCGAAGTAGAATTTCACTTTCGGTTCTGTTCCTGAAGGTCGAAGGCAGAACCAGGATCCATCTTCTAGTTTATATTTAAGTACATTGGATTTCGGAAGGTCGATCTTCTCACTTTCGTCTTTATCCAAGTAAGTTCTCACACTTGTTTGATAATCCTCTACGCTATGGACATGTAAACCAGCTGCTTCCTTAGGCGGCTGCTCACGAAACTCTGCAAGTAGGGAAACAATTTGCTCCGCTCCTGCTTTCCCTTTTAGCGTTAACGATTCAAGTCCTTCCTGGTAATAACCGTACTGTTCAAACACCTCCAACAGGCCTTCGTACAGCGTCATTCCTTTCGATTTATAGAATGCAGCTACTTCTGCTGCGACAAGACATGCTTGAACAGCGTCCTTATCGCGGACAAAATCACCGATCAGATAACCGTAGCTCTCTTCATATCCAAATAAGAAAGTATGTTCACCGGAAGCTTCAAATTCATTAATCTTCTCACCAATAAATTTAAATCCAGTCAATGTGTCGTAAGACGTAAGACCGTTGTCTTCAGCAATTTTCCGACCAATTTCAGAGGTAACGATTGTCTTAAGGACAGCACCATTCTCTGGAAGTTCCCCATTTTCCTTCTTTTGGGTAATGATGTAGTTCAACAGAAGGGCTCCCGTTTGATTACCAGTTAAAACAACATACTCCCCTACTTTGTTCTTAACAGCAACTCCAACACGATCTGCATCTGGATCCGTCGCTAGTAGAATATCTGCATCCTGCTTCTCACCATACTTTATCGCTAGCTCAAATGCAGCATGTTCTTCTGGGTTCGGTGATGATACCGTAGAGAAATTTGGATCTGGAAGCTCCTGTTCTTCAACGACCGTAACTTGACTAAATCCATACGCTTTAAGTCCTTCACGGACAGGCAGATTAGCTGTGCCATGTAGTGGCGTGAAAACAATTTTCAACTTATCGCCCATTTCTTTAAGAAGAGAATGGTTGACGCGTAGAGTTTTTAATTCTTCAACATATTGGCGATCGATTTCAGCACCGATCATTTTAATCAGGCCATTTTCTTTTAACTCTTGTTCTGAAGAAACGATAACTTCTAGTTCATTCGCTACGCCATCAACATAAGAAATAACTTCAGCAGCTGCTTTTGGAGGAAGCTGGCCACCGTCTTCACCATAAACTTTGTATCCATTATATTCAGGGGGGTTATGACTAGCTGTAATGACAATCCCTGCATAAGCATTCAACTTCCTAACCGCATAAGAAAGCTCTGGGGTAGGGCGTAGTTCTTCAAAAACGTAAGTTTGAATGCCATGGCTTGCAAGCGTCTTTGCAGCCTCCATAGCGAACTCAGGAGATTTGTGGCGAGAGTCATAAGCGATCGCTACTCCACGCTGCTTCGAATCATCGCCATGGGCATCTATGTATTGAGCCAGACCTTCAGATGCTTTCCGAATCGTATAGAGATTCATTCGATTCGTCCCAGGCCCGATCTCCCCACGCATGCCTCCAGTTCCAAATTCAAGATTTTTATAGAATGCATCTTCAAGTGATTTCTCTTGACCTTTGAGTGCCTCTAAATCTCTTTTCAATTCTTCATCAAGTGAAATGGCTGTTGCCCATCTTTTGTATTCCTTTTTCCAGTCCATTTTTGCCTCCTGTTATGTATAGCTTCTTAGATTGTACCAATTCGGGAAAACCAACTAAAATCCTGCATTTCCGCTCGATTTTCTCTCTTTCCCTTTTAATCATAATACGAATTAAAAATTACGCCAATGCTATTTTTGAAAAAACTATCATCCCCTATAAATCGACAAAAAAAGCAAGCCGAACCGGCTTACTTTTTGTAGTGTATTTCATAAAGATCTTTTCTTCTGTCTCGGAGCTGACGTACTGTACCAGATTGACGTTGTCTTCTAAGGATTTCGAGATCTACATCTCCCACAACAACCGTCTCAATATTTGGATGACACTCACCCGCTATACCATCTCTTGAAAATGCAAAATCAGATGGGGTGAAAATCCCTGATTGTGCATACTGTACATCCATATTTTCAACCTGAGATAGGTTTCCAATCGTACCTGCAATAACCGTATAGATCTGATTCTCTACTGCTCTAGCCTGCGCACAATAGCGCACTCGCAAATATCCCTGTCTATCATCTGTACAGAAAGGTGTGAACAGAATGTTTGCGCCTTTATCTGTTGCAATGCGTCCAAGTTCAGGGAATTCAATATCGTAACAGATTTGTATAGCGATTTTTCCGCAATCTGTATCGAATACCTCAATACCATCCGAACCATGAATACCCCACCAACGACGTTCGTTAGGCGTTACGTGAATTTTATACTGTTTCTCTATCGTTCCATCTCTTCTAAATAAATAAGCGATATTATAAATTTTCTCATCTTCTAGCACGAAATGAGATCCACCTATAATGTTCACATTATATTTCACTGCAAGATCGGTAAAGAGTTCAATATAAGGCTCCGTATATTCTGTCAAACGCCGCACTGCTTTACTTGGAATTTTCTCATCCATAAATGACATAAGCTGAGTTGTGAAAATTTCAGGAAAAACAGCAAAATCGGAACCGAAGTCCGCTGCAACATCTACATAATACTCAACTTGATTCGCGAATTCTTCGAATGAAGAGATTTTTTTCATTGCATATTGGATGGCGCAAATTCTTACCGGGAAGGAAGATCGAAAATGCCTTCTTGTCTTCGCTTTGTATTCGACATTATTCCATTCCATCAATGTTGCAAACTGTTTAGATGCTTTATCGTCGGGTAAGTAATTAGGGTTGATCCGCATCACATTGAATCCATTCATCAATTGAAAGGTCAAAACTGGATCATAGATATTCTGAAATTTCACTTCTTCTACATATTCAGAAGCCTTCATCTCATCTGCATGCTTATGATAATTAGGGATGCGTCCACCTATAATAATACTTTTCACATTTAACTCACGAGCAAGGTCTTTCCGCTCATCATACAATCGCTTACCGATTTTCATCCTTCGGTACTCAGGGTGAACCATCACTTCAATTCCATATAAATTATAGCCATCTGGATTATGATTCGTTATATAACCTTCATCGGTAATATCGTCCCACGTATGCTGATCATCATATTCATCAAAGTTCACCATTAAACTTGAGCATGAACCAATAATTTCGCCTTCTAACTCAACACAAAATTGCCCTTCTGGAAAGATATCAAGGTGACTTTCAAGATGTTCTCGTTTCCATGGGTCCATTCCAGGAAAACACTTCTTCTGTAGAGCAAGGATCTCATCAATATCATCATATTGAATTGGTCTAATTTCTATCTTTTTCTCGAATTTCGATACATCTAGTTCCGACATCTGTTTTCCCTCCATTATTTATCTATTTTACTATGTACCCTATTTATTCACCTTTCTACCATAATTGTATCAGACCATTTGCTTCAAAGAGAAGAGACTGACATCAGTCAGCCTCCTTGTCCTTCCTTACGCTCGAGTTGTACCGTTCTGAGAAATGCTGGATAGCGCTGTACCTGCTTCTTGCTGATCTGGCGTCTTTGTAGCAAAGTCACCAAGCGATACCATTCCGACCACTTGATTGTTCTCTACAACAGGCAGACGTCGAATCTGGTTTTGCGCCATTAGTGCAGCTGCTTCTTCTGCGCTCATGTTAGATGTAGCAGATACAATGTTGTCAGACATGCACTGACTTACCTGACAATCGGCATTCCCTCCAGTAGCTGTCGCTCGAGTCGTAATGTCCCGGTCGGTAACCATCCCACAGAGCTGACCATTTTTCATTACTGGAAGTGAACCGATGTTATGCTGATTCATTAAAGCAGCTGCTTCCTGAATCGATTGCTCAGGCGTTACTGACACAATATTCTTTGACATGAGGTTTTGCAGATTGTTATACACGAGCATTCCTCCCGGTGTGTTAGATAGATAAGACTTGAAAGACAGCGCCTTTCACCATATAGTGTAGACGCCTTTTCACTGAATTATTTTTCCTTATTCTGTGAAATAAGGCTGTTAGCCGTATGGAATGCGATGTGTTTCCCATCACTGGAAGCAATGATGGTCCCGATCTGATCTGTTCTGAGCACTGAGATGTTAAGGTCATTTAATCTCTGGATCACATCTGCATCTGGGAAATGGTAACGATTATTTTTACCTACAGAAATTACTGCTGTTTTTGGATTTATCGTTTTTATAAAGGAAGCCGTCGTTGCAGAGTTTGCGCCATGATGCCCTATTTTCAATACATCTGCTGACAAATGTTTCTTTTTCATCGTAGAAAGCATTTGTTTTTCAACTTCAATTCCTGCATCACCCATAAGAAGAAACGTGTTTTTCTTGTGTTTAATACGTAGCACAGCACTATAATCATTAAAATCTTCGTATTCAGCATTTTGGGGAGGAGATAGGGTTTGAACAGTCAAGTCACGCCCTAGTTTGATTTTTTTTCCTTTTTCTGCATTTATAACTTCAATATCTTTTTTTCTTATTATTTTTTTTAGTGCTTTGTAATGTGCCGTTGGATACGATACATCAGGCATCATGACTGTTCCTACTTCAAAATCTGTGAGTATTTGGTCCATCCCGCCAATATGATCATGATGTGGATGTGTGGCTACAACATAGTCCAATTTTAAAATACCGAGTTTCTTTAAATAACTTGAAACAACCCTACCGTCCCCATCATCGCCTGCATCCACTAGCATGGTCACATCACCATGAGTGATGAGGATGCTATCTGCCTGTCCGACATCAATAAAGTGGAGTTCTGCATAATCTGTCTCAGCTGTAACACTGAAAGGCATTTGTAATAAGATAAGGAGGGAGGAAATGAGTATCATAAAGTATTTCATATCTATTCCTCCAAAGCTTTTTTCCTTTGTTAGTATGCTCTTTTCTTTTTTATTCTACATAAAAGAAAAAACTTCCCTTAATGGGAAGTTTTATGAAGACACTTCTTCTTTTCGGAAAAAGCTTTTCATCGCATGGTAAACATCTTTCTTTTCTTTTAGAATATAATGCCTGAATTTCGGGTCGTGAATATTTTTGTATGCGCTCATTAGTGTGGAATGACGATTATATGCATTCACTTCCCCATATCCGAACATGTTTGATACTTTCATAATTTGATTAACAAGTTTCACACAGCGCGTATTATCTGATGTTAAATTATCCCCATCTGAGAAATGGAACGGGTAGATATTATAACGGGATGGAGAGTACTTTTCATCAATGAGTTCGAGAGCTTTTCGATAAGCGGACGAGCATATCGTTCCACCGCTTTCTCCTTTTGAAAAAAAATCGTCTTCAGTGACGACTTTTGCTTCGGTATGATGAGCAATGAACTCGATCTCTACCGTCTCATATTTGGATCTTAAAAAACGTGACATCCAGAAGAAAAAGCTTCTTGCCATATATTTCTCCCACTTGCCCATCGAACCGCTTGTATCCATCATCGCCAGGACCACTGCTTTAGATTCACGTTTAATTTCTTCATTCCAAGTTTTGAAACGTAGGTCATCTTGATAAATAGGAGCGATAGCAGGAGTTCCGCTTATTGCATTTCGTTTATACGCCGTTAGGATAGTTCTTTTCTTATCAATATTGCCCATAAGACCTGTTTTTCGGATATCGTTAAACTCTACTTTCTTCTTCACAACGTCAGCTGTTTCTTTTTCTCGTAAATTCGGCAATTCCAGTTCTTTAAATAGGATATCCTGAAGTTCTACAAGAGAGACCTCTGCTTCATAATAATCTTCTCCAGGTTGATCTCCAGCTCCTTCACCTTTACCTGCACCTGCCTGCTTCTCACCGGAGCCATCTCGTGCGACTACGTCTCCCACCTGACTATCGCCTTCACCTTGCCCAACATGCTTTGACTTATCATAATTATAACGAATTTTATATTCATCGAGAGAACGAATTGGTATTTTGATTACGTCTCGACCGTTAGATAGAATAATGTTCTCTTCACTGATGAGGTCCGGGAGATTGTTTTGGATAGCATCCTGAACTTTTTCGGCATGGCGTTGTTGATCCTGATAGCCTTTTCGGTGGAGGGACCAATTCTCCTGGGAGACGACGAAATTGTTGGAATCCTTGTCTTTCATGCCTTATTCCCCTCCTTAAAAAAATAAAATTTCTATCGGAAATATATTCAATGATCGATGATCGTTCATGATGATTGTTCAATAGCAAAATCCTATTGTGGACATCTCAGGGCTGCGAAGAATAGTATACTTTATCCTATGCAAATACAAGCGATAATTGACAATTAATTCTGACAAATACAGCTTTTATCGTTCTTTAATAAAGAATTAGACGGTATAGTTGCTACTCAGCCGACCTACTACGCTTGCATCTGTTGTAATGAAGCAAAAAAATAACCCCCTATTCGGGAGTTAGTCTTCAGAGTATTCTTTGTTGTGTTGTACTGGATCTGGCTTACGGTCTTTCTTTTTAACCTCGTCATTCGTTTCCATCTCTTCCATTTCCTTACCAAGATCCTTCATTTCTTTCTCATTCATTGCCATAGAACTGTTTTCAGGCTTTTCTTTCCGATCTGCCACAAGAATCACCTCACAAATACCATACCCGATTCTTAAGACTTATTAACCTGATTTAGGCTATTTCTGGAAGCTATAATCGAATTTCTCCAGTGGCCAATATCGCAGATTCACTTTTCCTACTACCTGGTCCATCGGGACAAATCCAATATGACGGCTATCATAGCTATGTCTCCGATTATCTCCCATTAGAAATAAATATCCTTTAGGTACTTTGGTTTTTCCAGTCTTGTCTTCGAGATGGAAATTCTCCGTTAAATTTCCGTTAAAAATATCTTTCTTATATCGCTCAAGATAGGGCTCTTCGATTTCTTCCCCGTTAATATATAGAACATCATTTTTATATTTGATCGTATCACCAGGTAAACCAATCACTCTCTTGATATAGTCTTCTTCTTCATTCGCATGGAAAACGACAAGATCAAAACGATCTGGTTCAGAAACGTCATATCCAATTTTATTTATGATTAAACGATTCCCATCTTGAATCGTCGGCATCATAGACTCACCGTGGACGACATAGTTAGTAATAAAAAATTCACGTATAACAATCGCTAGGACGACAGCTATAGAAAAAGCTTTAATCCATTCCCATAGCGGACTGCGTTCCTTCTTCATGTTAAACCTCTTTTCAATACGTCTTTACGTATAATCTATCACTCATAAACTATAGGTACAAGTACGCATAGCTCCGTAAGCGTTTACATTGAATATCATTTTCATCATATGAGCATTACACCAAAAAAGCATACCTCAAGAGGCATGCTTCTGTCTGTTATCGATTTAATAGACTACCTACATATCTGAGTAATTCATTAGCAGATATTGAATTATAACCATGCTCATCAATTAAGCGTGCAATAACCTCATTAATCTTCTTAAGCTGATTTTCATTTGGCGTTTTAGAGGAAGTCGTAATTTTCACAACATCTTTCAAATCAGCAAACAATTTCTTCTGAATCGCTTCCCTTAGACGTTCATGGGAATTGTAATCAAATTTCTTACCTTTACGTGCATAAGCTGATATTCGAATAAGGATTTCTTCTCGGAAAGCTTTCTTTGCATTCTCTGAAATTCCGATTTGCTCCTCAATCGATCTCATTAACTTATCATCTGGGCTCATCTCTTCTCCCGTCAAAGGATCACGCAGCTTATTTTTATTGCAGTAAGCTTCTACATTATCAAGATAGTTATCCATCAGTGTTTTAGCACTTTCTTCGTATGAATAAACAAATGCTTTTTGTACTTCTTTCTTCGCAATTTCGTCGTACTCTTTACGCGCAATCGAAATGAAGTTCATATAACGCTCTTTATCTTCTTTAGATATAGAAGCATGCTGATCAAGCCCATCCTTCAATGAACGAAGAACATCCAGTGCGTTAATCGATGGCACTTCTTTTCGAATAATCGTAGACGAAATTCTATTGATGACATAACGCGGATCGATCCCGCTCATTCCTTCATCGGAATGTTCCTTGTGGAGCTCATCCACATCAACCTGGTTAAAACCTTCTACAATTTCACCATCATAGAGTCGCATTTTCTTTACAAGATCCACACCCTGACGATTAGTATCCTTCAGCCTTGTTAGAATAGAGAAGATGGCTGCTACCCTTAGTGCGTGAGGTGCTATATGAACATCCGCCACATCACTTTCGCGAATCATTTTCTCATAAATGCGTTCTTCCTGGCTCACTTTCAAATTATAAGGAACTGGCATAACGATAATTCTGGAATGGAGTGCCTCGTTCTTTTTATTAGAGATAAAAGAGCGATACTCTGCTTCGTTCGTATGCGCCACTACCAATTCATCGGCAGAAATTAAAGCGAATCGACCAGCTTTGAAATTCCCTTCTTGGGTTAAGGAAAGCAAATGCCATAGAAATTTCTCATCACATTTCAGCATTTCCTGGAATTCCATCATACCTCGGTTTGCTTTGTTTAATTCTCCATCAAAACGATATGCTCTCGGATCTGACTCTGAGCCAAATTCCGCAATCGTAGAAAAATCAATGCTTCCAGTCAAGTCAGCGATATCCTGTGATTTTGGATCAGAAGGACTGAATGTTCCAATACCTGTCCTTTTGTCTTCGTTAAAGAAAATGCGTTCAACCATGACATCTTCAATTCGCCCACCATATTCTTGTTCAAGACGCATGACATTAAGTGGTGACAGACTCCCTTCAATGCGGATACCATACTCATCGTGGAATTCATCTCTTAAATGATGAGGTATAAGATGTAGTGGATCCTCATGCATTGGACAGCCCTTGATTGCATATACCGCTCCAGAATCTTCATGAGAATACTTTTCCAGACCTCTCTTTAAAACAGTCACTAAAGTGGATTTACCACCGCTGACTGGACCCATTAGTAATAAGATACGTTTCCTAACATCCAGTCTTTTCGCTGCTGGATGAAAGTATTCCTCAACCAGCCGTTCAATAGCTTCCTCAAGTCCATAGAGTTCTTCTGAGAAGAAGGAATAACTTCGATTACCATCAATTTCTTCGATTCCAGCATCTCTAATCATATTATAAACACGTGAATGAGCTGACTGCGCTACCTCAGGTCGTTCGCGGATAATGTCTAAATACTCACTGAAGGTTCCTTCCCACTTCAGCCGCCTCTCTTCCTCTCGATGCTGCTGGATTTTACGTAAGATATCCATTAAGAGCCCCCTCCAAGTTTGGTTCATCGGATTTAATACATGTTATGCGGGGATGTCCTATAACATTCGGCTTTCTTTTCGAACATAAAAGCCAAGATAAGCACTAAAGAAGATCCGTTTATAGAGAGGTTTAAGGACTTTACAAAACAAACAAAAAGAGCCGGCTCATCCGACTCTCACTCTTACGTATGATAGACAACAGTAAACTCACTAAGTTCATTACCAGTTGCGGGTGATTTCTCTTTCGATTCACGTTTTTCTTTATGAGCATTCTTGAAGGAATCTGAATGCACCCAGTTCTGATAAGCTTCTTCATTTTCCCACTTCGTAAACACAATTAACTTTCCATTCTCAGCAGATTGCTCAAGGAACATAAATTCCAAACAACCTTCTACATTCTTCATACTCTCAGCACTCTTTCCAAAACGCTGCTTCATCATGTCTTTAGCTTGATCAGGAACTTTTAATTCATTCATCACAACATACATACGCAAATCCTCCTTCTGAGTTTCTACCTCTATCCTATCGGATCCCGACGTTTTTTTCCAATTATATCCCTTAGTATAAGGTGAATTACTGTCAAAACATTCACACCTACCTTAACTTGGTTTATAATGAGAGATAGATTTGGACACAATCTTACCTGAGGAGGATGAGACCATGAGTTTCCTGGGTATTTTAGTAGTAATCCTAGCATTTCTTGCAGCCATCTTTACAGCCGGCTACAACGACCGACCAAGCAAAACCAAAAAAGGTAGTAGGTAACATGAAAAGCGGAAGTGGGCGTTTAGACCCGGCAGGCACTGGAACCATCAAAATTGAACACGGTCTTTGTGTTCGAGTTTGATGGTGAAGTGACCGAGGGGCTGGCCACTGCAGCTGGATCTCACGAAAAGTGGAGACGAGCGTTTAGAAACGTAGATATTGGAACGCTTGAACTAGAACACGCCTTTTGTGTTCTGGTGAAAGAGTGAAATATCGAAGTTTCTGCGAGTCGAAACTAGATCTATCGAAAGGCGGAGCGGGCCAGCCTAAATCCGCAGGGCGTTGGAACCCATGAGAATGAGACGCTCTTTGTCTCAATCGATTGGGTGAAACGACCGGAGGATTTGGCCCGCGTAGCTAGATCGAAAAGCGGAAGTGGGCGTTTAGACCCGGCAGGCACTGGAACCATCAAAAATGAACACGGTCTTTGTGTTCGAGTTTGATGGTGAAGTGACCGAGGGTCTGCCCACTGAAGCTGGATCAAACGAAAAGCGGAAGTGGCCGGTTAAGTCCGACAAGCGCTGGAGCCCTTCAATTTGAACACCGTCTTTGTGTTCGGATTGAAGGGTGAAGCGATCGAGGACTTGGCCACTGCAGCTGGATCTCACGAAAAGCGGAGACGAGCGTTTAGAAACGTAGATATTGGAACGCTTGATATTCCATCAAAAAAAGAACGACTTCAACTCATGTAGTTGAAGTCGTTCTTTTTATTTCATACTTGGATAATTCTGCTGGCGTAAGGCTTCATATACCATGATCGCTGCAGTATTTGAAAGGTTGAGAGCGCGAACATGATCCGTCATCGGAAGACGGAGACAACGTTCTTTGTTATTCTCAATCAATTCATCTGGCAGACCGTTTGTTTCTCTTCCAAAAACAAAATACGTGTTTTTGTTTTCGTCTGAGTAATCAAAATCAGTGTGTGTATTTGAACCATATTTTGTAATATAGTAATATTCCCCATCTTTATTTTTCTCAAAGAAATCGTCAAGGGAATCATAATAGTGAACATCGGCATATTGCCAGTAATCTAATCCAGCACGCTTTAGCATTTTATCATCAGTTGAAAATCCCAAAGGACGAATTAAATGCAAGCTTGTATTAGTTGCTGCACACGTACGAGCGATATTCCCCGTATTCGCCGGTATTTCTGGTTGGAAAAGGACGATATTTAAAGACATATTCATTCACCTCCGCTTCAAAACACATCTATTATAGCATGTTTTATCCACGGAGATAGCATTCGCTAATCTTCAATATGAAAAAACTTATATTTGATCTCTGGTGTCCAGGCAGTTGAGTCTTCATACTCCCAATACCGTAACCTGCTGTTGGTTGTATGTGCATTAACAAGTGGATGTCCTTTCTCATCATGATCCACGACAAATGTAGTGTGTTGCCAATGGCCATCGCCATCAAAGTCATAGCAGATGATATCACCTGGTACAAGTTCATCTGCATGAGCTACCTCTCTAGCACGAAGTCCATTCTTTGAACTACTTAAATGCCAGCGGATAGCATGTGCGACGGACCATGAATAGCTCCAATTGTTGCCTTGAGACCACCAACCTTTCGTTCGATCAGGGTATCCCCTCATTGGTGCTTTCCCAGCATGTAAACATTGCGAAATGTAATTTGTACAATCGACATCAAATGCCTGATATGCTGGATTATAATCATCCCACCACCTCTCTGCATACTTAACAGCAGATAGTCGATCGTAATAAGAACCTTTGGAGCGATTCTCACCATTACCGCTTCCTTCTTTTGTTTGTGGGGCATGACCTTCAATCTCTAAGGAGCGATCAAATACAAGTTCACCCTCTTCAATATGTGCAAGCCTTTTTTCTAGACGCTCTTCTTGATAAATCTTCTTCCCCTGTTTAATAAGGAACTTCTGATGAAGGAGATAGTCGTATATCCTGGTGCTCATCAGCTCCTTCTTACCAAGAAAAATGCCCTTATTCTGAATTCGTATAACCTGTGCACCTCTTTTATGGCATTGCTGCATGTATCGAATTGTAGCTTCTTCTTCATCCGATGGTCGTGTTCCCAACCTCTGATGATCAGTAGCGTTCATTATACTTGTGGCTTGTTCTTCCCAAAAAGATTTAAGCTGTTCCCCCCACCCCATATACGTCCCCCCTCATCGCAATTTATGACAGGGTTAACTAACACATGACTTAGATTTATCCAACCATTAGGTAAAACAAAAAAATCACCCCAAAACGAATGTGAACCATACCGTTTGAGGTGAAGATTAATTTACACGAGAGATTCAATTGGTTAACTCACAAACTTAGAGAAAATGATTCATCATTCAAAGTTGCTACTAGGAATGATTTAAAGCTGGTTCTGAGGAAGGTTGTTTCACTTTCTTGATCAGTTTATCAAACCACCCAACAAGCAAACCAAGGAGAAGAACTTCTACAAACGTTCCCGCTCCAATCGGTCCCCCCAATAGAAAAGCAAAAACAAATGCGAGTGCTTCTGTTAACGTTTTTGTAACACCGATGTTCCATCCGGTTCTCTCTGTAAGAGCAAGCATTAATTCATCATTCGGTATAGACGCGAGTGATGCATAAAGATAGACGGCAATACCAAATCCCATGATAACAAGACCAATAAGGAATAAAATCCATCTAGGAACGATTCCATCAACTTTAATAAACGATAAAATTTTCAAGTTCAATAGATCAACAAACAATCCTAGAAGGATAATCGGAATAAATCCGGTTAGGTTTGGTTTTCTCATCATAATGACACTGTTTATAAAGATTAAGGTTCCGCCTACAATAAACACCCAGGAACCCACCGTGAAACCTATCTGGTCAGATAACGCAACATATAGAGCATCCCATGGCGCAATGCCTACGTCTGCGTTTATTAATAGCACAACTCCTAGTGCTAATGTGAATAACCCTGCGACATAAATAATGCTATTCGAAACATACTTGTTCATCTTTTCCACTCCTATAGGGCGCAGACGTTGAATACCTATTTCTACTAGAAAAATAGTCGTATCATCATCATTGCTTACTCAACTTGCTCCACCTATTTTTTAAAAGCATTTGCTATTCTACAAGAAATCAAATTTTTTTGGTAGTATTATGTCTTATATAGAGTGTGTAAAATGCAAAAAAACCTGTTCGGTTCCGACATACCGGAACGAACAGGTTTAATTAATATCATTATGGTAGAACTGCGTGCATGGAATGCTGCTGTTCAAGTGCCAATAAATATTCTTTCTTATCCATACCACCACCATAGCCAACTAGTGCGCCATTGCTTCCAATCACTCGATGACAGGGTACAATGATTGGTAGTGGATTGCGGTTATTCGCTGAACCGATCGCACGAACAGCTTTTGGTGCTCCGATATTGACAGCGACATCTCTATAAGACCGGGTTTCACCATATGGAATTTCTGAAAGATTGTTCCATACTTTCTGTTGAAAAATCGTCCCAATCATATCAAGCTTAAGATCAAAGAACCTTCTTTTGCCACTGAAGTATTCCTCTAACTGAATAAAAATTGGCTCAATCATTTCAGAATTGAAAACAAGGTCAGCTTTCACATGATGTTTTTTGTACCATGTTTCAGCAGCAGGTAACACATCCTCCGCGCGACCAAAATCCAGCCTGCTAACACCTTCTGGAGTAGCTAACAGCGTTAGTGTACCAATCGGCGATTGATACTCCCCGTAATGAATCACTTGTTTCTCCATTCTATCCCTTCTTTATTGTACATTTTTCACTATCTTACAATGCATCTGAGCATTTGACCATCGGCACTAAGGCTTATTTTGAAGCATTGACAGGCCTTTAGCTATCTCATCAGCAGCATCCTTGTCATTTTCTCTCATTTGCTCATGAACAAGTGCCTGAAAGGCCCTCTCACCACCGATTTTTCCAAGTGCCCATGCCGAAGTTCCACGGATAACTGGACGAGGGTCATTTTGCATGAGTTCAATTAGAGTTTCAACAGCCGTTTCATCCTTATAATGAGCTAGAGCTAGGATTGCATTTCGTTGAATCGGTTTCTTTCCTCTCCAAGACCCAGCCGCCTTACCAAATTGCGATTTAAATTCACGATTTGACATTGTTAGTAGCGGAATGAGCTTTGGTTTAACCAACTCTGGATCTGGCTCAAGCTCAGGGTGATTGTGAAAATCGATTCCTTTGTTTTTGGGGCAAACGAGCTGGCAGGTGTCACAACCATATAGTCGATTCCCTAATTTAGTACGGTATTCGTCTGGCAAAAACCCTTTTGTTTGAGTGAGGAACGCGATACATTTATTAGCATTAAGCTGTCCCCCTTCGATCAATGCGCCCGTCGGGCAGGCATCAACACAAATATTGCAGTCTCCACACCCCTCCTCTACGGGTTCATCAGGCTCTAAATCTAGATTTGTAATCATTTCACCTAAATAGACCCATGAACCAAATTCTTCAGTAATAGTCATTGTGTTTTTCCCACTAAAACCAATACCAGCTCTTTCTGCAACAGCTCGGTCAGATAGTTCACCTGTATCCACCATTGAACTAGCTCTTGCTTCTGGAACCTTTGATTTAATATATGCATCTAGAAGGGAGAGTTTCTCTCTGAGCACGTGATGATAATCCACACCCCAGGAAGCCCGACAGAATAACCCTCTACGCTCTCCTGTCTTGCTTCTTGGACTATCTTTCATCTTAGAGGGATAGGCAATCGCAATTGATATAATCGTTGTAGCACCACTTAACAATAACTCTGGTTCTGTTCTCTTTTCAATATCAGTTTCCTCAAAGCCTGACTGATATCCTAGCTCCTGCTGACGTTGCAATCGCTGTTTGAGTGTTTTGAAAGGATCAGCAGCTGCGAAACCTATTTTGTCTATACCAATTGTTTTACTGTATGCCACAATCTCTTTCTTTAACTGTGCGTTTGTCACAAATTCTCCCTCCTTTCTTTTTTAAAAGGCTTTATCTTATTTTCAGCGTGCGAATTCTATTAAGCACTGCTGCCATTTCAGTTCTTCTTATCCGCGCAAGATCACCAGGATGTTGGTTTTTAAATAAAGAGAATGAACCAAGGCCCTCTTTATTCACTCTTTCATCAATTACATCAAGCAGCTCAGGAATAGACATATCCCCTAGCTTATGATTTCTTTCAAGATAGTGAAGAACATCAGCTGCAAATCGAGTTTGACTAGGATCGACTAGCTGTTCTACTTGAAGAATTGAAAGATCAGTATTGCCATATTGAATGTGAGACAAACCTTTTGCAGCTACCTTTGATTTCTTACCCTTTTGACTGTTTAGACTGCTCGGCTCAGGTACTCTCTTTCTCAGGTACCCAAACTTTTCTCCACCTTCATTATAACGAGTACGACTCGATTCATTTGATATCCTTTTAGCTTGTTCGGTTACATCATATGGAAGATAATTTTCCATCAAGATGACCTGATCTGCTACATCAAAGTAATCTCCAGAACCTCCCATTACAAGGACAGTGGATACGTGATGTTCAGTATATAACTGCGTGACACGGTCAATAAATGGTGTGATTGGTTCTTTATCTTTAGCTACTAATTGCTGCATGCGATAGTCACGTATCATAAAATTTGTTGCACTCGTGTCTTCATCGATGAACAAGGTGTCAGAACCTGCTTCAATTGCTTCGATAATATTGGCCGCCTGTGACGTACTTCCACTTGCATTCTCAGATGTGAAAGACCGAGTATCTTTTCCGTATGGGAGATTTTGAATAAATGGCGAAATGTCCACTCCTGACACCTGTCGACCGTCTTCTGAACGAATTTTCATCGCTTGTTGCTTTGCGATGACATATTCTCTTCCATCTCCCAGAATATGATCATAAACCCCATGTTCAAGCGCATGCAAGAGGGTACTCTTTCCATGATAACCACCCCCAACAACAAGTGTAATCCCTTCTTTCACTGCCATGCCTTTTAACGGCTCCGTTCGATGTGGAATAGTAAGAGATACCTCCATGCTTTTGGGTGATTGAAATGATACTGCACTTTTTTTCATAGGACGATCGCTGATACCACTCTCACGTGGTAATATCGATCCATTAGCGATAAATGCGACATACTCGTTTTCAGTCAGGTAGTTCCGTATTGCTTCTTGTTGATCTGCTAATACCAGTGCATTCATGATAGAATCTTCGCTTAAAGCAAAGATTGATTTTTTCATCACATCCGGTAGTTGTTGTAACAGCATGTAACTAGCCTGTTTTCCAAGTACTCTCCTACCTTGTGCCGGTAATCCAATTGATAAACAAATTGTAATTGAATCCTCTCTCACGTTCACTGCAGACCGCTCAATAACTTTTTGAGCAGGACCATCTATATACATCATTCCGCTTTTCCCTGTACCTTTTGCATGTCTCTCAGTGCTTCTAATCGCTTCTCCTACTTTTCTTGCAATCACATCTTCTGTTCGAACTCTTCTTACTGCCGATTTGAACCACTCGCGTTCTACAATGGTTCTTGCGCGTGGAATAATTATTCTTACTCGAGAAGGGCTAGCAAACGGATCTCCCTGGACATAATCAATTGAAAGGTTGAAATCTGTAAAATTATACTGCCCTCTAATATCCTTATATGCCTTATATCCTTTTCCATCAATACGTTCTAAGTGCTTTTTAAGCTCCTTCATAATTGAGGCAAGCCTCCTTTTAAGCTTCTAGTTTGTGTATGTGATAAAATGAACGAAAAATGACGTGATAGGAGGAAAGTGCGATGACCAAAATTGCTCTCGCTCCATCTATTAAAAGTACATGTCCTGATTTTAAAATTGGTTACGCTATTTACCATAATATCGTGGTTGAAAAGTCCCCGCAAATGGTACGGGGTCGTTTCCAGTTTTATCAAGAAACAATGATGATGGATCTCGAACAAACAGATCTAATGACATATCCTTCTGTATCCGAATGGCGTTCTGTGTTTAAAAAATTTGGTGTCGATCCATCCCGATATCGTCCCTCTTCAGAAGCCCTCTTACGACGTTTAAAGAAAGGGAGCTCGCTAGCGCCAATACATTCAGCTGCAGACATTAATAACCTTCTTTCACTTCAATATAAAATTCCGATTGGCATTTACGATTTGGATCAAGTAGAAGGTGATATCACAATCAACGTTGGAGATGGCACCATGTCATATGAAGGCTTAAACGGACGTGAGATTTTGCTCGATAAGAAGATTCATTCCCTTGATCATAAAGGACCGTTCGGTAGTCCCATTGTTGATTCAAAGCGAACGGCTGTAACGGAAGACACGACAGATGCCATCCAGCTTTTCTACCTCCAACCTTCTCTTCCCGTTTCAGAAGGTGAAAAACTTGTACGTGCATCTGCAGAAATGTTTAATCAGATCCATGGAGGAGAGTTCCACTACGGAGTTTCTAGTTAGAGGAGATGGTGAACATAAAAAAACGCAACGCTTCGTTAATTTTAACGAAACACTGCGTTGGGTAAATGGTGAAAATTCGAGGAATTTCTACATTCCTCGCTGATGTAGATAGAATACCATAGAACATATGAAAGAAACAATAGATTTTTCATAATTTCTTTACAAACGTTTGTTAGCACTACCAAAATAGCAAAATGAAACTCATAGTAATGAGTTTGACGAATGATCTGCTATCACCCTATAATCAGAACTACATACAGAAAGGAGAAATCATATGGAACCATTCTCAACACCATTTTTCGAAGAAAACTTTCGACAATACATACAAAAAAATAATGATGTATTCTCAAAATTAGAAGCCATGAATAGCTATTATCGTTCGGTTGTGTCATCAATGATCTATGATAACCTTAACAAAAACTCTGAAATCGTTCGTCGAATTCGCAACCTTGATTCGGCATACAAAACAATTAAACAAGAAAATACAGACGCATAAGAAAAAGCTCTCTTTCTTGTAAGAGAGCTTTTCTACGTTTTATTTAGGAATATCACATGATTCAGCAGAGCACACTTCTGCATCATCACCAACTACCTCAAGTTTCTTTCCTTCTCCCCATGCTTTTGTAAGAGCTTGTTCAAACATTTCTACCGGCTGAGCACCCGAGACAGCGTATTTGCCGTCAAATACAAAGAACGGGACGCCCTGAATGCCAAGCTGACTCCCCATTGCTTCATCAGCACGGACTTCTTTCGTAAACTCGTCGGTTTCTAACATCCGCTTAATATCTGTAGCATCTAATCCTACCTCTTCTCCAAGTGAGGCAAGGGTTGCATGATCACCAATGTTTCTAGATTCAGTAAAGAAAGCATAAAAAAGACGTTCTGACATTTCATTACTTTTATCATGTCCTGTCGCATAGTGAACAAGACGATGGGCATCAAACGAATTTGTAGGAATCATCTTCTCGAAATCATACGTCAAGTTTTCTCCAGCTGCCTGCTGCCTCATGTTTTCACACATGCCCTGAGCTTGTTCTAGACTGACATTATATTTCGCTGCCAGAAGCTCAGCCATGCTTTCTCCATTCGATTCTTTAGCGTTCGGATCAAGTTCAAAACTTTTAAAAACAACTTCTACTTGATCATGCTGAGGAAATGTACTGATTGCACTTTCAAGACGTCTCTTTCCTATATAACAAAATGGACATACAAAGTCAGACCACACTTCAATTTTCATCGAATCACTCTTTCAATTCATAATTAATTATTACTTACTTCTATTTTATCACCTTGTCTAAAAAAAACGCAGGATTGTGCTCATTGGATGAAAATCTAAATGACGTTTGGATCTAAAATGGCCACTTCAGAAATAACATGAATCAATAATGGACTCAATCTGTTTTCGAGTTGATGTTGATTTACTAAGAAAAGGATTAGAACAAGTAACAAGCCGGTAAAAAGCATCCTACCAATCAAGAATTCCTCGAATAAAAAAGACCTCAACGAATATCGTTGAAGTCTTGTAAGTACGTATGTAATGGTACCGGTGGCCGGGTTCGAACCGGCACTCCTCTCGGAACACGATTTTGAGTCGTGCGCGTCTGCCAATTCCGCCACACCGGCAAAGTACCATATTTAATTCAGGCAGAAAATAAGTGGTGCCGGAGGCCGGGCTCGAACCGGCACGGAGGTACACCCTCCGCAGGATTTTAAGTCCTGTGCGTCTGCCAATTCCGCCACTCCGGCAGGACTTTTAAGTAAAGATATTTGATTGGAGGCGGCACCCGGATTTGAACCGGGGCGTAAGGGTTTTGCAGACCCGTGCCTTACCACTTGGCTATGCCGCCTTAAAAATGGAGCGGAAGACGGGATTCGAACCCGCGACCCCCACCTTGGCAAGGTGATGTTCTACCACTGAACTACTTCCGCAAAAATGGCTGGGCTAGCTGGATTCGAACCAGCGCATGACGGAATCAAAATCCGTTGCCTTACCGCTTGGCTATAGCCCAAAAGTGGGGCGGCTGATGGGAATTGAACCCACGAATGCCGGAATCACAATCCGGTGCGTTAACCACTTCGCCACAACCGCCACAAAATCATATTATAAGTTAAATTGGCAGGGGTAGTAGGACTCGAACCCACACCGGAGGTTTTGGAGACCTCTGTTCTACCTTTAAACTATACCCCTATCAAGATGGTGGAGGGGGACGGATTCGAACCGCCGAACCCTGAGGGAGCGGATTTACAGTCCGCCGCGTTTAGCCACTTCGCTACCCCTCCAAATTGATAATTATCATTGTAATACATATCGTATGTTATCGCAATGAAAATTGATCCATTTCAGAAAAATGGTGCCGGCCAGAGGACTTGAACCCCCAACCTACTGATTACAAGTCAGTTGCTCTACCAATTGAGCTAGACCGGCAACATGGTGGCTCCGGACGGAATCGAACCGCCGACACGTGGATTTTCAGTCCACTGCTCTACCGACTGAGCTACAGAGCCATGTTGATTGCACCTAAAGGTACATAGATTAAATTTGGTTGCGGGGGCAGGATTTGAACCTGCGACCTTTGGGTTATGAGCCCAACGAGCTACCGAACTGCTCCACCCCGCGACAATATGAAATTATGCTGCAAATGCTTCAATAACAGCATCATACTTTTCACTCTATAAAATGAGTAATAAATGGCGGTCCCGACGGGAATCGAACCCGCGATCTCCTGCGTGACAGGCAGGCATGTTAACCGCTACACCACGGGACCTTAGAA